>NZ_JBSKHV010000009.1:0-250711 GCF_057128725.1 Pseudomonas oplopanacis
ATGTGTTTGCTCGCACGAACATCATCAATCAAATCGGCGTTCTTGTTTCTGTGTTTCCCGGGATTCCGTGAAGAACCAAAAAAAAGCCCGCGGGAGGGCGGGCAAACCGTAGTTTCTTGAATGAGCGAGGGCAATGTACCGATTGTTGAGGCGCGATGGGGTGAAGAAAAGTTCATGTAGATGAACGCCCGCGCGCGGTGCGTCTACGGCAAATGATCCGCCGCAAAATCCGCCTCTGAACGCGCGCGCAACTGGCCCTTGCGGCAGGCTTGCTGGAATCGTTCATAGTCGCGGCCGTTCTGGTCGGTGTAGTTCTTCGCGTACTTGACCAGCGCCTCGGCCAGCGCATCGCTCTTGCCGATGTAGCCGCTGATCTGCGAGGCGTGCCCGGATGATTTGGCATGCGCGCGGGCGAGGGCGCGACCACACAAGCGCCCGTAGGCCTCAAAGGCTTCGGCATCGAAGTTTTCCAGCTCCGCTGAAATCTTCATGTCGCGCAACTGGCGCACATAAAAGTGTCGACCGTTGGGACCGGTGGCCCAGCCAAGGAACAGGTCACTGGCCGACTGCATCAAGCGCTGACCATCGACCACCCGCTGACCCTCATGCCGGACACGTGATTTGACCTTCACGTAATCAGCGAGCACCGAACGCCGCGCTTCCTTGAATTGCAGGAACAACGGGAACTCCTGTTCATCCGTCAGCAACGCCACCAGGCAACGGGTGCCGACACTGCCCACGCCCACGACTTTGAAGGCCATGTCGTGAACGTGAAACCGTGACAGCAACTCACGACGGTCGGCTTGCAGCGTGCTTCGGTAATCGCTCATGAATGTTTTGTACAGCGGGCGCCAGTCCGAGAGGCGCAGCCAGTCATCGTCGGCGTCCAGCAGCGTGGTGTCTTTATGCAGATGGAAAATTTCCGGCAGGTCATCGCGAATCACCAAATGGCCTTTCGCGTCACGCTCGCTGATCTTTGGCAGCAGCTCGGCATGCGTCCGCCGTTCGGCTTTTTCGATGGCGCGCTCCACATGCTCCAGCGTGCTTTTGCTCGCCTGCTTGAGCAAATCATCGTAGCTGATGGACTCATACCAGTTCTCCAGCGAGCTTTGTTGGGCGCACTCCAGCATGGTGTCCTGATAGGCGCGCACAACCTGGAGGCAGACGTCTTCTTCCACCGTCTCACCGTGACGCAGGTCGCGAGCCGCCACCATGAAACTCGCCACCAGACGTTTCAGATCCCACTCCCACGGACCGGGGTGGACCTCGTCGAAATCGTTCACGCTGAACAACAGATTGCGCTCGGGCGTGGCAAAACCACCGAAATTCATCAGGTGGCAATCGCCGCAGATCGTCGAGACCAGGCCCATGTTGGACGTGGTGGCCAGGTCGTGAGCCTGCAGCAAGGCGTTGCCGCGATAGAAGGTGAACGGCGACACCAGCATGCGCCCATACCGTAACTCGACCAGCGACTTGATCCGGCCTTCGCTGGACCGTTTGATCAGCGGGATGGGGTCACGGGTCACTTTTCCCATGGACGCTTGAGCACTGCGCGAGCAGTTTTTGCGAGCAGCCTTGCCTTGCTTCAAACGGTCGTTGAGGGTGGTCATGGGGGCTCTTTTTGGGTGACGTTATGAGGTGAGATCGAACTGAGTGTAGAAGGGCTTTGCAGGCTTATCCGAAGTGATTGAGCAGCGACTAATCTGTCCTTCATGCCTTTGTTCCCTCTCGCAACGTTCCCTCTCGCAACCTGGCAACAAGGAGGTTTGTGCTCTCACTCCTGATATCGCTGCTGCTGGCCTTCCTGATCGGCTGGGTGTCCCAGCGCATGGGCATGTGCCTGGTCAATGCCACGGGGTTGTTGCTCAGGCGTCGACCGACGTTGTTTGTGTCTTTGATCACATGCGGTTTGTTCGGCCTGTTACTGGCGCCGCTCTATGCAGTGTTTGGTGTCAGTCAGCCGCTATTCATTCCAGAGGTCGGCTACCTGTCACTGGTCGGCGGCGGGCTGTTGTTTGGTCTCGCCTCGGTCCTCAATGACGGTTGCAGCGTCGGCACGCTCACCAAACTCGCCAGCGGCAACTTCAACAAAGCCTTCACCATTTTTGGCTGGGTGCTGGGGATCGTCCTCTGGTATCACCTGAACATGCTCGCCGAACACAAAATCCTGCAAATGCCGACCATCACCAGCCGCCACTACTGGCTGACCCTGGGCATCGTCCTGCTGGTGCTGCTATGGCTGATCCGCGTTCACGGTGACAAACACCTGGTCCTTTCCTGCATGCTGCTGGGCGCCCTGACCAGCGCCCTCTACACCTTCGAACCGCTGTGGACCCCGAGCGTATTCATTTACAACGTCTCGCAAATGTTCTGGGATTCAGGGGAGAGCTCCCTGACCGGTCGGCGAGTGGCGGTATTCGTCGTGCTGTTGCTGGGGATGGCCAGTTACACGCTGCATCGCCGGACCTTCCGTTACCAGCGGTTTGACGTGATGACTGCGGGGAAGCATTTGCTGGCGGGGGTGCTGATGGGGATTGGGGCGTCGATGATGCTGGGGGGGAATGATTCGCAGATCTTGTTGGTGTTCCCGACGATGACGTGGGTGGGCGCGGTACCGTTGGGGGCGATTGTTTTGGGGATATTGGTGGGGGTTGGGATGAGGCGGATTAGTGGGCGAATTTGATAAGTCAGGAATCCGAGGTCGCTTCAATGTTGTGTATACGGTACATTGAGCTATAAATGTTACGGTAACTGCACATGGACTATTCTCTGATCATCACTCGCCTTGGCGATCAAATACGCGAAAAACGTATCAATCGTGGATTGACGCAAGCCCAGCTTGCCGAACTCGCCGGGCTGACACGATACAAAGTTATCGCAGTAGAAAAAGGCACCATTTCCGTAGGAATGATCGCTTTTGCGCGAATTCTAGCCGCACTGGATTGTGAGCTATCGGTCATTCCGGCGGCGATGCCGACGCTGGAAGAGCTTGGGGATCTGTTCTAATGAAAATGACTTCTCTCAGTGTCAGTACCCCAGAGGGCAATAGCGGCAGAATTCTCACCAGTGCTGAGGACTTCCTGTTTCGCTATGACGAAGATGCATTGCCTTCCATGGCGATCAGTTTGTCGATGCCTGTGCGACCAGACGAATTCCGTCGACGCGATCTGCATCCGATTTTTCAGATGAACCTGCCGGAAGGTTACGTCCTGGAGCAATTGCGTAATCGCTTGGCTAAAACCGTTAACGTGGACCCGATGCTGTTGTTGGCGCTTTCCGGTAGCAGTTCGCCCATTGGACGGGTCCAGGTACGCTCCGAAACGATCGATACTTTACTGGCTGATCAGCAATTTCCTGGGGAAAAGCTCGAAGAGATCCTGACGTGGGACGGTACCGAGGATATCTTCGCTGACCTGCTTGACCGTTACATTCTGCGTGCAGGTATTTCCGGTGTTCAACCCAAGGTGTTGGTGCCTGAACAGCAGGAAACTGATTTGCCGCGAGTCACCTCGAAAACCTCGGACTTGATCATCAAAAGTGGTCGGGAGGAGTTCCCTGGATTGGCGATCAATGAGTTCCTTTGCATGTCCATTGCCAAGGAAGCAGGCATTCCCGTTCCTGAGTTTTTTCTGTCCGATAACGCTCAGCTGTTTGTCATGCGACGCTTTGACCGAGACCAGCAACTAAATCCGATCGGTTTCGAGGATATGGCGGCGTTGATGGGGTTATCGGCTGAGCAGAAGTACAGTAAAAGTTATGCGGCAATCGCCAAGGCTGTACGGTTGTTCTGTCCCGCAAAACACCTGCAATCCTCTCTCGATCAACTCTTCGATAGCGTCGCTTTGAGTTGCATTGTTGGAAACGGTGACGCTCATCTGAAGAACTTTGGCTTGCTGTATTCGGAGCCTACGCAGCGTGATGCGCATCTTGCACCGGCCTACGATATCGTCAACACCACGGCCTACATTCCGGAAGACGTTTTGGCTCTGGACCTGGCGGGAAACAAGTCATTATTTGCCTCCCGCCAAGGGTTGTTGGAGTTTGCACAAACGTGTGACATCGAACAGCCAAGAGAGCGTATTCAGAAGATGTTAACGGCACTGGAGGTTGTGATTGATCGTCACCCGCAGCATCGGGAGCGGGCTCCTCATGTGGTCAGTGCCATTCAACAAGCGGCTGCGCCTTTTGCGCTGACGTTTGGGTAATCCGGTTTCTAGTTAAAGCCAAAAAAGCACCTGCGATGTTCTCGTCAGGTGCCTTCTTTATTGATGGGCTATGGCCACTTCGTTAGATCGTCGAAACCTGCGCCTGCAATCGCCGGCCTACGACATCGAGCAAATCGCAGCCATCGCGTAGCGACGTCACCAGTACCCGCGCCAGTTCACTGTGAATACCCTCGCCAAACGCGATGCTCTCCAGCAACTGAGTCGCGGTGCGGATACGGTAAGCCGCGGTTTCGTGCAGCACGTCCAGCGGTGCTTCGGTGTCGATCAGCAACGACGCGATGGTGCAGTCGATGCCGGTGATAGGCATGTATCTATCCATGACAAAACCCTCCATTTGGTAAAAGAACTGACTAAGCAGTAATGACTGCAGACAGAACCTCAGGCAGCCCGTCAGGCGGATCAAGGTTGTCCAGCGCACGGTTGACCAACAGCTCCGCCAGTACGCTCAACTGCTGAATGGCCAGTGCCACGTTCCGCCGCGAGCCTTCGAGTTCGCAGGCAAGGTCGGTGGTCATGACGTTGAGCGAAGCGAGGGTTTCGCAAGCGTGAGCGAGCAGGGTGGGTGTGTCGATGTCGGGGAGGAGGGTGAAGACGTGGCTGATGGGGTCGGGGTGTTGTGGGTTGCGTAGGCGAGCGCTGACGGTGCGTTCGGTGGCTTCTGAGAGCGCCGACAAATCGATAGTTTCTGTTGCCGGGTCCGGTGGATTGGGGCTGTGTTTTTTCATGGTCTATCTCTGGTTTATTCAAGGAGCCGCCACGCCCCTGCTGTCAAACAGGGAAGGGTGGCAGCCGTACGCGGGTTGACAGACCGGCAAACCAGAAACCGGTGCACCCGAAGATGCCCCACGCACAACCGCCATGAAAAAAATGCACACGCGTAAGCATGCCGTTTTATCAGGAAGAGTGAAAGTTACTGGTTTCAGCCTGTCAAAGCCGATCGCTGTTTTGTAGCGACATCTGAAGGCTATCGACGCAGAACCGCTTCCGCCAGTTCATGAAAGTCGATACGAGTTGCGGGAAGTTTCCTAGGACGCGGACTACATCCACTGGGATAGCTTGCGCTTGCGAATCAGAGCAAGTGAGCGCCGGCAAGAACTAGTCCGATGGGAGGCGATGACTAGCCAAAAATTGGCGAAAAAAAAGCCCGACAATTGGGCGGGCTTCTTATCAGCGCAGTGGGTTAACCTCGTTTGGCCTCAGCCTCCATCATCACAAGGTTCTGCTGCTTGGTGGCTTCTGTAAGCACTTCGCTATAGACACGCTTTTTCTGCTCTGCCTTGGCGTTCCTAATAAAGTCTGCAAAGGAGCTCTTGGCTCCTTTAGTAAAACCTAGCTTGATCGACATCATAGATGTGCTCCTGATCCTAACCCGAGCTGAGCCATTAAATCAGCTCGCGTATGTCGCTCAGGGATATGGTAGTCAATTTTATCGACCCCAGCCTTGTATAGACGTCCTGAATTGTCGATATGCTTGAGGAGTAAATCCACATGGACGTCTCCTCCATACTCTAGCTTAAGAGCGTTTACGACGTCACGTGCGGCAAAATACTGATCGACGAAATGCTCTGGGCGGATTTTTCTTCCTTCGGCTTCTTCACGGGCTTTGACAAACTCCCAAGCCAGGAGCGGATTTTGGTAGACATAAAGAATCTGCACAAATCTCCCCTTTCGCAAGGATCGTTCTACGTTCCTTTTAGCGACATCTATATTCGACAATGTTCCATCTAGCACAAAAGACTGTCTCTGCTCGAAAGCGAAATCTAGAATTTTCTCGACCAGAATTGACACACCACTCTGGAAAATCCATGCGTTTCCTCCTGTGTATTCAGAAAATTCGCTGCGAAGCTCATCAGGATCGATTCTCAGAATCGCCGTATCAGCAAAGAGATTTATCAGTGCAATTGATGCCTCGGTTTTTCCTGCCCCTGGCGAACCGGCCATAAATACTGACACTGGGTCTTGTTCCGGCGGGTACTGCGCTTTGTCAGTCCGGCGCTTAGCTATTGCTTTTTTATTCGATCGAGCAAAGCAAATCGCCTCGTCTCGCATTAGCTGTTCAGCAGGAGTCATTCGTCCATTCCTTTGCTATGAAGATCATCAAGGTGGAACAGAAAAAGACAACGAGTCTGTTTGACTGAAAGCATACCGGTTTGCTTACTGCGCCCGAGTTCAAGGTGTTCGCCACAACGTGAGGGAAATTTCCTAAAGTTGAGAACGAAGTTTGTCGAATGCATGACTGCTCTCTTCTCAATAGTCGGTTGCGTCACCCCCCTTCAAAACCCACCCCGCCTCCCCAGCCACCAACCGATACTCAACCTGCCGCATCTTCCCCGTCCTCCCCGCGCCAGCCACCGCACTGTCATAAACCGGAAACCGCCGCACCAACATATTCTCCACCACCGCAAACTCATCCTCCCCCTGATACCCCTCGGCCACTTTCGTGTTCTCACCAACCGGCGGAAGGTAAATCTCGCTCAGCGACTTCTTATGGTTAGCCGCGTACGCCACCAACTCCCCGGGCATCCCGCGCCCCGGTGCTCTGGCGAACACGTAAATCTCCGGCGAGCCATCCCGATCAAGGTCGGCGACTTCAGCGCGGGCAATGTTACCCGTCAGCGGTCGAGTGATCGCCGAGTTGTCGATCTCCAGCCCTTGAGGCGAGATGCGCACCACTGGATTCCCGTCGACCCATTCGCCCTTCACCTGAAAACGTACGCCCTGCAGTTCTAGTGTTTGATCAAACGGCTGGGCGCTGTCCGTCGTCGGGCTGAGGTTTAGAGAAAGGTTGTAGTTGGCCACTTCGTTGCGCCGCGCCGCGTTGCGCATCAGGTACACCTGAACCGTGTACACCCCATCAACGGGCAACGGGCCCATGAAGTGATTGCCCATGATCGAGCCGTTGAACAGCGCGGTGTCCTGGCCTTTGGCGGCGATGTTGAAGTAGGCCGAGGCGTTGGAGGGTTTGAGGTCGACGGTCAGTATCTGGCCTGCTTTCGCACTGACGCGGTATTGCGCGGTGAGTGGGCCTTTGATGGATTGGTCGATCCTGGCGCTATCGCTTCCCTTATCAAAAGGAACCTGCTCGACACGCGGTTCGACCTCGGAGGCGGCCTGCGCAAAAGTAGCGATTGCTGAAAACAGACCGACGGCAATCCAGCGATTCATGAATATTTTCCTGAAAAGACTGAAGCGAAGAATAGATCAGCGACTCGATTCGGCACTGCAAACGGTGAATCAGCGATTTGATCGGTCGCGAAAATCCGTACTGGAAGTCGTCGCGATCCGCCTCGATTCCGCCGTCATCGTCCAGTGGCTTGTGTCGATAAGTATTGAAGTACTGACGCCAGTTCAGCGTCGTCCGCAGAAGGGTTTGTAACCGGACGTAGAAGCCCGGTTTAGACGAGTCTGTCGGGAAAACGTGGCAATAACATGACACATTGAATCTAATAAATGTCGTCAAATAAATGACTATCTTTTCGTGCTGCGTTAGTTTAGACAAACTATTGACAGTGCCCCTCTGAACTCCCATTATCGGCCGCGTTTTGGTGGCCTTGCGCCATGAAGGCGGCGGAATAACCACTTGTATCCGCTCAACTGTTCAGGGAGAAATTTGATGTTTGTCGAGCGAATACTGGTCACCGGCGGGGCGGGATTTATCGGGTCGCACCTGGTCGAAGCATTGCTCGGCAAGGGCTACAAGGTTCGCGTGCTGGACAATTTGTCGACCGGCAAAGTGGCTAATCTGCCGATGGACAATGCCAATCTGAACCTGGTCATCGGTGATGCGGCGGATGGTGCTGTCGTTGAACAGGCCATGCGCGATTGCAGCGCTGTCGTTCACCTGGCGGCGGTCGCCTCGGTGCAGGCTTCGGTGGATGATCCGGTCAGCACTCATCAAAGCAACTTCGTCAGCACCCTGAACGTCTGCGAAAGCATGTCGAAGGCTGGGATCAAGCGTGTGGTGTATGCGTCCAGCGCGGCCATTTACGGCAACAACGGTGAAGGCACGGCGATTCACGAAGACACGCCGAAATCCCCACTCACGCCGTACGCCGCCGACAAACTGGCCGGTGAGTACTACCTGGATTTCTATCGCCGCGAACACGGCCTGGAACCGATGATCTTCCGCTTCTTCAACATCTTCGGCCCGCGCCAGGATCCGTCTTCGCCGTACTCCGGCGTGATCAGCATTTTCACCAAACTGGCCATGGCCGAGCAGTCGGTGGCGATCTTCGGTGACGGTGGGCAGACCCGCGATTTCGTTTACGTTCAGGACCTGGTGAGCATTCTCGTGCAGGCACTGGAAGTGAACGAACCGAAACCCGGCGCGGTCAACGTAGGGCTCAGCCGTTCCACCAGCCTCAACGACCTGATCGCTGAACTGGGGGCTGTTGTCGGCACCCCGTTGAAGGTGATTCATCACGCACCTCGACAAGGCGACATTCGCCACTCGCGTGCCAACAACGCTCGCCTGCTCGAGCGTTTCAAACTCCCTGAGCCGACCACTATCGGCAAGGGTTTGGCCCAGCTAATCCGCAGTCTGTAACGCGGCCGGTCACTCGGCACGACGTTCAATCAGCATCGACTCAGTCACACTCAAGAGTGCGTTATGGAAATCGTTTTTCGCAGGACGCGTGTCCGCTCGGCCGCCAAACGGCTGTTGGCTGCCATCGCGCTTATCGTGAGTGGCCCGGCTGCCCAGGCCGCCGCGTTACCACAGCCCTCTAGCGTGACGTTCTGGTACGCCGATCAACCGCCGATCCCGGAACTCGCACAATTCGATTGGTCGGTGGTCGAGCCCGGGCATATGACCCAGGGCGACGTCAAAACCCTGCGCAATTTGGGCAGTCAGCCGTTTGCCTATTTGTCCATCGGCGAGTTCGCCGGCAACAAGGGCGACATCGAAAACGCCCACCTCGCCGGCGCAGTCAGCCCGGTGCGAAACGGTGCGTGGGATAGTCAGGTGATGAACCTGGCAGCGCCAGCGTGGCGTGAACATTTGTTCGGCCGCGCCAAGGCGTTGCAGGCCGAAGGCTATGCCGGGTTGTTCCTCGACACCCTCGACAGTTTCCAGTTGCAGCCCGAGGCTGAGCGAGAAACCCAACGTCTGGCGCTCGCCAGTTTCCTGCGCGAATTGCACCACCGCCAGCCGACGCTGAAGCTGTTTTTCAACCGTGGCTTTGAAGTCCTGCCCGAGCTCGATGGTGTGGCCGCGGCGGTGGCGATCGAGTCGATCCACGCCGGTTGGGATGCGACCGCCAAGCGCTATCGCCCGGTGCCTGAAGCCGACCGTGCGTGGCTGGAAACCCAGATCCAGCCGTTGCGCGCCAAAGGCATCCCGCTGGTGGCCATCGACTACTTGCCGCCGGAGCGCCGCGACGAAGCGCGCAAGCTGGCCAAGCAACTTCGCGAAGAGGGTTTTATTCCGTACATCGGCACCCCTGAGCTGGACTCGATGGGCGTCAGCAACATCGAAGTCCAGCCGCGCCGGGTCGCGCTGCTGTTCGACCCGCGCGAAGGCGACCTGATCCGCAACGCCGGGCACACGCTGCTCGGTGGCTTGCTCGAATACCTCGGCTACCGCGTAGATTACCTGCCGGTGGACAACACCCTGCCCAAGTACCGCTTCAGCGGTTTGTACGCCGGCGTGATCACCTGGATGACCAGCGGCCCGCCGCAGGACGCCCCGGCGTTCAACACCTGGATCAGCAAGCACCTGGACGAGCAAGTCCCGGTGGTGTTCTTTTCCGGTTTACCGATTCTGGACCCGCTGCTGCTCAAGCGTCTGGGCTTGACCCGCGAAGCGCCCATCGCCACCCAAGCGTTGAGCATCACCTATCAGGACAAGGCGCTGATCGGAGCGTTCGAAGCACCGGTGCAGCCCCGATCCCGTGACCTGACCGCGATTTCCCTGCTGCCCAAAGGCCCGAAAGCCGCGTTGCTGCTGACCGCCGCCGACGGCCAGGCCTTTGCTCCGGTCGCCGTGGCCGACTGGGGCGGTTTGGCCCTTGCGCCATACATTCTCGAAGCGAACAACGAGCGCAGCCGCTGGATTCTCGACCCGTTCGCGTTCCTTCAAGCCAGCCTGCGCCTGCCGGTGCAACCGCGCCCGGACACCACCACTGAAAACGGTCGTCGTATTGCCACCGTGCACATCGACGGCGATGGTTTCCCGTCGCGCGCCGAAGTGCGCGGCACGCCGTACGCCGGCAAGCAGGTGCTTGACGACTTCATTCGGCCCAATCCGTTTCTGACCTCGGTGTCGGTGATCGAAGGTGAGATTTCGCCACGCGGGATGTTCCCGTTTCTCGCCCGCGAACTGGAGCCGATTGCCCGTGAGCTGTTCGCCGACCCGAAAGTCGAAGTCGCCACGCATACCTTCAGCCATCCGTTTTTCCTGCAGCCTGAACTGGCGAAGAAACGCGAAAATTTCCACCCGGAATACGGCTTGAAAATGGCCATTCCGGGCTACGACAAAATCGATTTTCGTCGCGAGATTTTTGGCTCCCGCGACTACATCAACCAACACCTCACCACCCCGGAAAAACCGGTGAAGATGGTGTTCTGGCCGGGCGATGCATTGCCTTCGGCCGCGACCATCAAACTGGCCTACGACGCCGGCCTGAAAAACGTCAACGGCGCCGAGACCATGATGACCAAGGCCAATCCGTCGCTGACCGGTTTGAACCCGCTGCTGCGCCCCACCGAAGGCGGCTTGCAGTACTACGCGCCGATCATCAACGAGAACCTCTACACCAACCTGTGGAAGGGCCCGTATTACGGCTTCCGCGATGTGATCGACACCTTTGAACTCACCGACAGCCCGCGGCGTATGCGCGGCCTGCACCTGTATTACCACTTCTATTCCAGCACCAAGCAGGCCTCGATCAAGGCCATGGGCGAGATCTACGGCTACATGAAAACCCAGCAGCCGATGTCGCTGTGGATGAGCGATTACCTCGATCGTTTGCACGGTTTGTATCAAGTGAGCATGGCGCGCACCGCCGATGGCGCCTGGCAGATTCGTGGGCTGGACGCGCTGCGCACCGTGCGGCTCGACCCGCAAATGGGCTGGCCGGACCTGATGCGTTCGCAAGGCGTGGCCGGTGTTCGCGACTTGCCGCAGGGCCGTTACGTGGCCTTGAGCGGCGACCACGCGTTGCTGGTGTTGCGCCCCGATCGGGATGAAAGACCGGCACTGGAGGACGCCAATCTGCCGCTGGTGGACTGGCGCTACGTGGATGAGCGCCAGGTGGACTTTTCGTTCGCCGGGCAGGTCGACCTGAGCTTCTCCGTGCGCGCCTCGGGCACGTGCCGGGTTGAAGTGGACGGACAACGTTTTGCAGGCAAGGCATCCGCCGGCCTGTGGACTTTTCAATTACCAATGAAGCAGGTGAGTCATGGTCAGCTCTTCTGCAACTAAGTCTTCAGCCACTAAAAGCGGCCGCCTGCTCAATCCGTGGACATTGGCGGTGGTGGCAGTGGCGGTCGGTGGCATCCTTTGGCTGACGTTCCAGCGCGAAGAAGTGTTCCAGCCCGATGGCCGCGAGCCGGATGCGGTGTCGGCCAATTACGCCGAACTGCTGTTGTCGGCGCACCCGGACGACGACCATTTGCGCCTGCAATTGGTCGACCTGTTGATCCGCCTCGGCGACTACACCAAGGCGCGTCAGCACCTTGAGAGTTGGCCGACACCGCAACTCGGGTTGCAGGCCTATTACCGTCTGGAACTGGACGCACTGGAAGCGGCGAAGGCTGACGATCCGGTTGCTCAGAAAGCGTTGATCGAACGCCTGCAAGGCTTCGATCACAGCATGCTGCCGCTGCCGCAATTGCAGAACCTGGCCAAGCTGGCATTGACCCTTCAGGCGCCGGCGTTCGCCGCCAGCGTCTACGAAGAAATCGCCGGGCGCGATCCGGCGCAGCGCATCGAGTCGCTCAAATCCGCCGCGCAGTGGTATCTGGCCGGTGAGAAACCGGATCGCGCCGCCGAGATTTACCTGCAACTGAAAAAGGACAGTAAAGGTCCCGAGCGACGTGAATACGCGCAACTGGCCTTCAACAGCCTTTTGGCCGCCGGTCACGGTGACCAGGCCGCGCAGGTGCTCGCCGATGAACTGGATCAGCTCAAGGATCCGCAAAATGATGCGGCGTGGCTGGAGCAGGGCGTCGATGTCGCCGTCGGCAGCCAGCGCTTCGACCTGGCGCAGCGATTCCTTGATCAGTGGCGTGTCTTGCAGCCAGACAACCCGCAAATCCTCAGGAAAGAATTCGGCATGCGCCTGGCGCTTGGCGATCTGCCCGGTGCCTGGGAAAGCGGTGAGCAACTCGTGGCCGAACACCCGGATGACTTGGCCTTGCTCGAGCAAATGGCGCATCTGGGCGAATGGCGTGGCGATGGTCAGGCAGCCCTGGCCTATTGGATTCGCTTGCTGAAACTGCACGAAGACCCAACAACCCGCGAACACGCGTGGCGTCTGGCAAGCCAGCAGTACGACTTCGATCAGGCGATTCCGTTGCTCGCCGAGATCATGCAGCAGCGTGCCTTGACCGACGTCGAACTCGATGCGCTGATCTATGGCCACGAATCACGGGGCACCCCGACCGAAGCCGAAGCCTGGTTGCGCGCTTACCTGAACAAGTACCCGAGCCATCGCCTGGCGTGGACGCGCCTGGTGCAGAACCTGGAAAACACCGGGCAGTACGCGCACAAGGCCGAGACCTACAAGAGCTATTCGAAACGTTTTGCGCTGACCACCACCGAACGCATCGATTGGGCCAACACCTACTTGAAGCTGTTTGACAATCAGTCGGCGTGGGGCGTGGTGCAGATCGACAATCGCAAGATTACCGATGAAGAATATTGGAGCCTGCGCTCGTCGCTGGCCTGGGATCTGGAGCTCGACGACGAGCTGCAAGCGTCCCTGGAAAAACTCCTCGCCCTTCGGGGTTCGCTCAACAGCGGCGACGAAAGCCAACTGATCACGATGTACCGCACCAGCGATCCGAAACGCGCCCTGACCATGATGGTCGGCAGTTGGCAGCGCGTGCATGATCCGCTGCGTCTGGTCGAGGCCTTGCAGCAAGCTCAGGACTTGCAGGACTGGCCGCAAGTCGCCGCCCTGCTCAAGAGTGCCGAGCAATACCCGGACGCCAGCGAGCAAGCGCAGGTGCTGGCGATTCGCGGTGCTTTGGCGGTTCAGCAAGGGCAAACCGAAGAAGCGCAGCGCTTGTACCTGTTGGGCTTGTCGCGCTTCCCGGATGACAACCAGTTCCGCGAACGCCTGATGTGGCTCTACATCGATCAGGGCAACACTACTGCGCTGAAACCGTTGCTGACCGAATGGCGTCCGCAGGCGCGGCAAGACCGGATTCTGTGGCTGCCGTTCGCCAGTGCCAGCCAGTTGCTCGGTCGTGAAAGCGAAGCCCTGGCCTGGTATCGCCTGTACCTCAAGACCAGCCCGCAGGATTGGCTGGTGCGCGCGGCGTATGCCGATGCCCTTGAAAGCGCCGGTTATCGCGATGCGGCCCAACGCCTGCGCCTGAAGTTGCTGCGCAGTCCTGAGGGTGAAGAGATCAAGCCGTCGTCCCAGCGTTACGCGATCTGGTTGCGCCTCATGGCCAGCAGCTATTCGCCGGGCAAAGCGGCGAATGAAGTCGCGCAGTGGAAGGACGGCTCGCCGGCCATGCTGCAATTGTGGTTCGAGCGGTTGCTGGCGCGTCTCGACGCGACGAACCAGGAATCGCAGAAAGACCAGTGGCTGGATTGGGCGCGCAGCCAGGGCTTGAAGGTCGAGCGTTATGAAGAGATTCAACAAGCCTTGCGCAGCCGCAACAAACAGCAGGTCGAAACCCTGTTGGCCAGCAACGACCTGAACCCGGCGCAACGTGCACAGGCGTTGAGTCGTCTTGGCCGATACGCCGAAGCCCTCGATCTCAGCGAGTCTGCGCTGGGCGACGATCAACCGGCCGCAGTGCGTGAGCAGTTGCGTCGTCAAGCCGTGGAGCTTCAGGAATTGACGCCGCAAGGTGCGCAGGTGTCCTGGCATCAACAGGATTTCGGCGGCCTGGAATTCAACGGCCCGCGCCTTGAAGTGGCGCACAACCTGGGCGATCAGTGGTACGCAAACCTTGAGCTGGAGCAGGGCACTTACAACAGCGATCAACTGATTGAATCGCGCATGGGCGACGAGAATAACGCCGGCCTGACGCTGCAACGTTTTGTCGACGACGGCAGCTACAAGCTGTTCGCCGACACCAGCCAGCGCAAGGACGACGACCGCAATGGCCTGGGCCTGTCGCGGATCTGGCAGCTGGACGTCAGCGATCAGCTCGAGGCGGGCCTGGACTGGAATCGCAAGAGCGAAGACAGCGGCTTGATGCGCGCTTTCGGCCAGCACGACAGTGTGTGGCTTGGCGGTCGTCACGGCTTGTCGGCGCGGGATCAGATCAGTTGGGAAGTGGCGCAGAAATCCTTCTCCACCCGTGCTGGCGATTCCCTGGGCAACGGCCAGGCGCTGAAGATGGAATACAACCACACGCTGGAATTTGCCGGGCCTAACTGGACCGTGCGCAGCGGTGTCGATTATCAGCACAACAACGTCAAGGACCGCACCCTGGACTACCTGTCCAGCGCCAACGGCGGCCCGGTGAAAAGCGTTGATGACTCGGATGATCCTGCGGTCGTCACGGCCGAAGATCTGCTGCAAAGCCGTTACGGCCAACTCTATGTCGGCAGCTCCTGGCGTCGCGGTTTGCCGGGCGCGCTGGTGCGCACTCGCCCGCAATACACCTGGCTGGTGGACGTCACGGCGGGCTGGCAATGGCTGGATCAAACCTTCAACTACGGCATCAACACCGGGATCGGCGTCGAAGTGCTGGGCGATGACGAATTGGCCCTGACCTTCGGCTACCAGTCCGCGCCACAAGGCGGGGATGGTCAGGCGGGCGGAACACTGGGTGTGAGCTACGGCGTGCGATTCGGACGCTGATCATGAAATGTTTACGGGAGAAAAACTGATGCAAGCAATTCGTAATCTGAGCCTGGCTCTGGCAGTCCTGTTCGTCGCCGGTTGCGCCAGCTTCACCGGTGACACCAGCCCCAATCTGCCGCGCACTGCGAAGTGGGGTGTGGTGCCGATGGTCAACTATTCGCAGACGCCGCAGGCGGGCGAACGCAGTGAGCAAATCCTGCTCAGCGTCCTCAGCAGCCATGGTCTGAAACCACGGGTTTACCCGGCCAGCACCCAGGGCGAACAAGCGCTGATGGACGACAACGAACGCCTGGCCGGCGCCCTCGATTGGGCCCGCGATCAGAAACTCGATTACGTGGTCTCCGGCAGCGTTGAAGAGTGGCAGTACAAGAACGGTCTGGACGGCGAGCCGGCAGTGGGCATCAGCCTGCGCGTGCTCGAAGCCAGCAGCGGTCGTGTGCTCTGGAGCAAAAGCGGCGCACGCGCCGGTTGGTCCCGTGAAAGCCTCGCCGGCACCGCGCAAACGGTGCTCGACACACTTGTTGGCGCCCTTCGGTTCGAGTGAATGCAATGAATTCTCCTCACATGGATTACAGCCTCGCGCCGCGTGCCAGCGGCCCGGTGTCCTGGCTGGAAACGCTGTTGGTGACGGGCGGGGCCATCGGCCTCGGCCTGTGGCTGACCCCGCAGGACCCGCTGCAAATGCACGCCGGTTTTCCCTGGCCGGTGCTCGCGCCATTGCTGCTGGGTGTGCGCTACGGTTTTGTGCGCGGCCTGGTCAGCGCCAGTCTGCTGGTGATGGCGATGTTCGCCCTGCGCTACATCGGGCATGCAGGATATGAGCAGCTCGATCCGTCGTTCATCGTCGGCGTTCTGGTCAGCGGCATGCTGGTGGGCGAGGTTCGCGATCTGTGGGAGCGGCGCTTGCAGCGTCTGCAGATGGCCAACGATTACCGCCAGTACCGTCTCGACGAATTCACCCGCGCGCACCAGATTTTGCGGGTCTCCCATGACCTGCTTGAGCAGCGCGTGGCGGGCAGCGATCAGAGTTTGCGCAGCTCCTTGCTCGGCTTGCGCGACAAGCTGCGAGTCATGCCGGACGAAGGCGATGCATTGGCCGCGCTGGCCGACCCGATCGTGACCATGCTCGGTCAATACGGCGCGTTACGCGTGGCCGGTTTGTACCGCGTCGATGAGCGTGAAGAAAACGTCTTGCCGGAAGCCTTGGCGACCATCGGCATCATGGGGCCTTTGGGCACCGAAGACGGTCTGGTCAAGCTGTGCCTGGAGCGCGGTGAACTGGTCAGCGTGCGTCAGGAACTGATCGACGCCGGCAGCTCGGCGCAGTTTTCGTCGCTGCAGGCGTGCATTCCGCTGATCGATGCCGAAGGTCGCTTGCTGGCGATTCTGGCAGTGCGGCAGATGCCTTTCTTTGCCTTTCAGGATCGCACGTTGAGCCTGTTGGCCTTGCTCGCCGGGCACATTGCCGACCTGCTGCGCCGCGACCCGCAAGTGCTGCAACTGGCTGATGCGGATGCGCAGCACTTCACGCTGCAACTCAAGCGCTCGCTGGTGGACGTTGAGCAGCACAAATTGGCGGCCGGTCTGTTTGCCTTCGAAATGACCCGTCCAAACGATGAGCTGGCGCGACTGTTTGAGCGCAGTCAGCGCGGTCTCGATTTGCAATTGTCGCTGCGTAACGATCGCGATCATTCGTTGTTGCTGGTGCTGTTGCCGTTGACCAGCCCGCAAGGCACCGAAGGGTATCTGGCGCGGATCAACCTGTTGCTGCACGAGCACTTTGGTATCGAAAGCAGCCTGGAAAGCCTTGGCGTGCGTGTGCTGCCGTTCAACCTGGAGCCTGGCTGTGAACGCAACGGGCTGCGTAATTTCCTGTTCAACGAGTGTGGCCTGAATGATCAGCAAGTGGCTGTTTAGCGGAGCCTTGTTGTTAGAGGCGGGCAGTTGGGCCAGCTTGTGGGTCGCGGCGCCTGAATTACAACAACTGCTGGTGTTCACCTTGAGCCATGGCCTGGCCTGCGTGATGTTGTGCGCGGCGGTGTGGTTGCTGCTGCCGGCGCGTTACCGTTCGCCGCTGCCGTGGAGCCCGCTGTTCATCTTCAGCCTGGCGTTCTTTGTGCCGGTGCTCGGGGCGGTCGGTGTGGTCGCGGCGATTTTCCCGGCGCTGTACCTGCCCCGTAAACGCGACAAGCAGGCGTGGCAAGCGGTGGGCATTCCGAAACTTCCGTATCGGGCGCAGCTGCAATTGCACAAGCCGGTATTTGCCGATGGTGGTTTGCAGGACGTGTTGCGTCATGCGCCCGATCCGGACCAGCGTCTGGCTGCGTTGCTGGCCACCCGGCGCATGCCCGGCAAAGAAGCCGTGCCGATCCTCAAACTGGCGCTGGCCGACCCGAGCGACGATGTGCGGCTGCTGGCGTATTCGATGCTCGACAAGCAGGAAAGCGACATCAACCTGCACATCCAGATCGCGCTGAGTGAACTGCCCGACGCCAACGTCAAAGCGGCGGGTGCGCTGCATGGCCGGCTGGCGCGCTGGTATTGGGAACTGGCGTATCTGGGGCTGGCGCAAGGCAGCGTGCTCGACCACGTGCTCAATCAAGCCAGCGAACATGCCGAGCTCGGCCTGGAAGCCGGCGAGGGCGGTGAACTGTTTCTGCTGGCCGGGCGCATCGCGCTGGAGCGTGGCGACATCGAGCGCGCTGAAGTGCTGCTCCGTCAGGCCCAGGAGAACGGTATGGGCGCAGCGCAGGTGCTGCCGTTCCACGCCGAACTGGCCTTCGAGGCCGGTCGTTATCACGAAATTCCCGGACTGCTCGCACGCCTCCCCGAAGAAACCCGTCAGCGACCACCGTTCGCTGCATTGGTCAGGAGCTGGACATGAGTCACAAGGAACAGGCACCCGTTGCCGACATTTGCCTGCTGCTCGAAGGCACCTGGCCGTACGTGCGCGGCGGCGTTTCCAGCTGGATTCACCAGATGATCCTCGGCTTGCCGGAATTGACCTTCTCGGTGATGTTCATCGGCGGCCAGCGTCAGGCTTATTCGGCGCGTCGCTATGAAGTACCGGCCAACGTGCTGCACATCGAAGAAGTGTTCCTCGAAGACGCCACGCATCCGACCAAGACGCTGGGCGATCCGCGCGAGGCGGACGAACAGCAGTTGCAGGATTTGTATCGCTTCCTGCATCACCCGGATGCGCCTGACCTCGACATGGGCGAACGCTTGCTCGACTGCATCGCCCAAGGCCGCATGACCCTCGATGACGTGCTGCGCAGCCGCGCCAGTTGGGAAACCCTGAGCGAAGGCTACCGTCAGCATTGCGCCGACCCGTCCTTCGTCAATTATTTCTGGACCCTGCGCTCGATGCAGTCGCCGTTGCTGATGCTCGCCGAAGCCGCGCGACGGATGCCGCAAGCGCGGGTGCTGCATTCGATTTCCACCGGCTACGCGGGTTTTCTCGGGTGCATTCTCAAGCAGCGCTGGAACTGCACTTATTTGCTCAGCGAGCACGGCATCTACACCAAGGAACGCAAGATCGACCTGGCGCAGGCCAGCTGGATTGCCGAGAGTTCGGGCCAGGCGCTGAACCGCAGCCTCGATGCCGGCTCCGGTTACATCCGCACCTTGTGGGTACGCTTCTTCGAGCGCATCGGCCAACTGACGTACAACAGCGCCGACAACATCATCGCGCTCTACGACGGCAACCGTCAGCGGCAGATCAAGGACGGCGCCATGGCGTCCCGCACCCAGGTGATTCCGAACGGTATCGACCTGCCGGTGTGGACCGCCGCGCTGGAATCCCGTGCCCACGGCATTGCGCCGGTCGTCGGCCTGATCGGCCGTGTGGTGCCGATCAAGGACGTCAAAACCTTTCTGCGGGCCATGCGCGGCGTGATCAGCGCCATGCCCCACGCCGAAGGCTGGATCGTCGGCCCGGAAGAGGAAGACCCGGAATACGTCAGCGAATGCCGCAGCCTGATGGCCAGCCTGGGCCTGGAGGGCAAGGTGCATTTCCTCGGCTTCCAGCGCATTCAGGACATCCTGCCGAAACTCGGCCTGATGGTGCTGACCTCGATCAGCGAGGCGCAACCGCTGGTGATCCTGGAAGCCTGGGCCGCCGGTACGCCGGTGGTCAGCAGTGACGTCGGTTCGTGCCGTGAGTTGATCGAAGGCGGCAGCGCCGAAGACCGTGACCTCGGGCACGCCGGCAAGGTGGTGGCGATTGCCGACCCGCAAGCCACCAGCGCGGCGATCCTCGAACTGCTGCGCAGCCCGCAACGCTGGCAGGCCGCGCAGGCCAGCGGCTTGTTGCGGGTCACTCGTTACTACACCGAAGCCTTGATGCTGCAGCGTTATCGCGACTTGTATCAAGCTGCCATGGAGAACAGTTAAATGGCCGGGATTGGCTTCGAACTGCGAAAAATCCTTTCGCGGGATTCCTACACCGCGACGTTGCACGCCTACGTCTACGCGGGGCTGATCAGCTCCGGGCCTTGGGTGTTGTCGATCATCAGTGTGATGCTGGTGGGGATCATCAGTATCGGCTTGTTGCTGCCGAACGCGTTGGTCGGGCAGTTTCTGGTGACGGTGACGTACCTGATGGCCACCTCGCTGATCCTCACGGGCGGCCTGCAGCTGTTCTTCACCCGGTTCGTGTCCGACCGCTTGTTTGAACACAAGTACGATCAGATCCTGCCCAACCTGTTGGGCGTGTTGTTGCTGGTCACCCTGGGCGCCGGGCTGCTCGGCATCGTCGTGCTGGGCCTGTTGTTCGACCAACCGCTGATCTACCGCGTATTGGTGTTGGCCAACTTTGTGGTGCTGTGCAACCTGTGGCTGGTGATCATCTTCCTCTCGGGGATGAAGGCCTATAACCGCATCTTGTTGGTGATGCTGGTGGGTTACGCGCTGATGGTCGCGAGTGCTTACCTGCTGAGCTTTCTGCAGATGCCGGGCTTGTTGCTGGCGCTGTTGATCGGGCACAGCACGCTGCTGTTTCTGTTCCTCTATGACATCCTGCGCGAGTACCGGGCCGAGAAACTCATCGCCTTCGATTTCCTCGCACGACGCAACGTTTTCCTCAGCCTGCTGGCCACCGGTTTCTTCTACAACCTGGGCATCTGGATCGACAAGTTCATGTTCTGGTTCAACCCCGGGACCTCCAACGCAATCGTCGGCCCGCTGCGTGCATCGATCCTGTACGACTTGCCGATCTTCCTCGCGTACCTGGCGATCATCCCCGGCATGGCGGTGTTTCTGGTGCGCATCGAAACCGATTTTGCCGAGTGGTACGACCGTCTGTTCCGGGCGATCCGCGAAGGTGAAACCTTGCAGCACATCGGTCAGTTGAAAACCGAAATGACCTTGTCGATCCGTCAAGGGCTGCTGGAAATCTGCAAGGTCCAGGGGCTGACGGCGGTGCTGTTGTTCCTGTTCGCACCTCGTTTGCTCGACTGGCTGGGCATCTCCAGTTACTACCTGCCGCTGTTCTACATCGACCTGATCGGCGTGAGCATTCAAGTGGTGTTCATGGCTTTGCTCAACGTGTTCTTCTATCTGGACAAACGCACCGTGGTGCTGGAACTGTGCGTGCTGTTCGCGGTGTTGAACGCGATGCTGACGCTGTTCAGCATGTACCTGGGCCCGAGTTTCTTCGGATACGGGTTTACGCTGTCGCTGCTGATCTGCGTATTGCTGGGTTTACACCGGCTGACCACGGCGCTGGAAGATCTGGAGTACGACACGTTCATGTTGTCGCGCTGACGGTTTGTCCGGGCACAAAAAAGGCACTGGCGATCATCGCTCAGTGCCTTTTTTTTCATCCGACCAACGTCACCGGTGTGCGGCCGCTGCGCTGCTAGGCTTGCCTACTCTGTCGCTTCCCTTCAGGAGTCACGGCCATGAGTACCGCACTGGAAACCGTTCTGTACACCGCAAAAACCCACACCGTCGGCGGCCGCACCGGCACCGGCAAAACCAGCGACGGCGAACTCGACATCGCCTTCAGCTCACCCGGCTCGGGCAAACCCGGCACCAACCCGGAGCAACTGTTTGCGCTGGGTTATTCGGCGTGCTTTATCGGCGCGATCCAGGTGGCGGCGGGCAAGATGAAAATCAAATTGCCGGAAGATACCTCGGTGGACGCCGAGGTGGATCTGGGTAAAACCAGTGGTGGGGACTTTCAGTTGGCGGTCAGGTTGAACATTAACTTTCCCGGGCTGGAGGACGGGGTGAAGCGTGAACTGGCTGAGGCTGCGCATCAGATCTGCCCGTATTCGCGGATGACCCGTGGGCATGTTGAGGTGGATCTGAAAGTGGTCTAGACCCTGACTCACACTGGATTCGCCTTTGTGGGAGTGAGCCTGATCGCGATGGCGGTTGTTCATTCAACATGGATGCCGACTGACATACCGCCATCGCGATGTAGGACCTGAAACTAATTCGAAGCCCCAACCCCAAACTTCAACCCGCCCCAATTCCAATCCTTCGATTGTTTCGTATAACAGCCCGGCTGATTGGCCGGTTCGGCATCACAGGTAATTCGCCCGGTCTTGTTGGTGTCGGTAGTGCGGTCGTTGTAGTACGCACACCCGGACGACAGGGAAAGGGTTAACGCGACAATCAGCATGTTGAATTTCATGGCGGCTTCCTTGCGAATAGAACGCCAGCATAGGCCTGATTGTGTAGAACCGCCCAATACCTGTGCGCATTACAACTCGGTCGATTTCACCGTGTGCTTGAAATGGTGTTCCCAAAGCCTGATGCCCAGCTCGCCGGTTCGATCCAGCGATGACCCCTCCGTCAAATCCGTAATCAACGTTGGCTGCAACCCAGCGTCAAACAACGCAAACCCGGCGGCCAGGCAGCAGGTCTCGGTTTGCAGTCCGCAGACCAATATTCGATCCACTTGCAGGTTTTTCAGGTATTCGATGGTTTCGGGCGTTGGCGCGTAGCCGTGCTTGATGAAGATGCGGTCGGCCGCGATCAGGCTGGCATCATCCGGCGCCGGGTGACAGCCGAGTTGTTTTTGGAATGGGTTTTGGTTTCGTCGTGACGCTCGACGGTAGCGACGCTGGGTAGGGTGCCGATGAGCGTCTGGATGCCGTCGACAAGCCATTGCGGCGGGGCGAAGCTGGGCTGGACGTCGATGATCAGCAGGGCTTGACGCATGGAGGGCTCCGGGTTCGATGTTTGCCGGGGATGGGCGGACCACCAGATACCAAACCCCAGATGCAACAAAACCCGCACTTGGCGGGTTTTGTCTTGCTTCGTATTTGGTGGGCCGGGGTAATTTGAATCAAGCCACTATATTATTGATTTGTATGATTAATATCGGTTTTTATTTTTAGGTGGAATACCAACTGGAATACCTTGCGAAATTACACTCTAATTTATCCCCGCGCCCGCTTGTACTTAATCTGACAATTGAACGCATTAAGGCTGACCAGCTTACTTCGAGGTCATGATTAGCAGTGAACTGTGCATCGCTCTCGGTGGCGACAGGCGCAAACGTCAAAAAGCAGCCAACCGAATAAGGTAAGGCAGGGTTTGAATACCTGTACCGCCCTAGATCATCATCTAATCGGGATCAAAGATGCAATGTAGTAATGCGTCGGCCTACTTGATAAATGACAATGGCCGACGTTGAGTTGCCCACGCTTAACACGTGAAGCGTGCGATTTCCTCTCGCTTCGCGCCACGCGTAGCACTGATCAGACGCTGTTTGTAGGCTTTGTGTATCCTGGTGCAAAAATTGCGCTCTCTACACCATAAAGAGCCAGCGGATCGCTCAACCATAAACGATAGGCATAATCTTTGATGCTGTGATCGGGTGAGCAGTCGATATGGTATTGCTGCAGCACATAACCAGCCATCGCGGCACGCACACGAAGCCGCATAAGTCCGTCGCGCATCCCGTAATCCAATACGACTAATTCAGTGGAGTCTTTGTCTGGGTGTGGAATGATAGGGAGATCCAGCATACGATTCCACTGATCATCCTGTTCCCAGCTCTCTTCAGTCCTAGGTTTCTCACCGACAGAGATCTCGGCATTGCTCATGCGAGTGAACACAAAGTCTGAGAAACGTTTGCCTTTGCGATCAAATGCCCGGACATGCCAACGAAGGCCATCACAGCCGATAGCAAAGGGAACAATCTCTCGCGTTGAATGCCCAGATTTCGACATGTAGTCGATTTTTACCACCTGCCTGAGGTGAATTGCGCGCGTCACTGGTGCAAGGATTTCGATCTTAGGACGGCTAAGTAACGACACAGACTCGTGTCGGATCAACGAGCCCTCCCCAGAGTCGACGCCATCGCCGAACCCTTGCGAAAGCGTAACTAGCACGCGCTCGGAATTATGCGCTACCTGGGGGACAAACTGCTCACGAATAATGTAATGCTTGGTAACCGGATCAAGCTCAGTGTTTTCGGGGGCAAGCTCACGGTAAAGCGCAAAATCCCGCGTAGCTGCCGCTGAAGCCACGCCAAAACGCTCCATTAAATCCATGCGCGATACAACCCCCAAAAAAAACAAACGGAAGTCTATGAAGGCGAGGCGCTCCTGTTGCGCCTTGCTGTAATCGCTGAGGTCAATCATGTTTTCTCCGTTTGGCCGACCATCGAATGAAACCAATCACTCATGTGTCAAAGATAACACATGATTGGTTGACGTAATCAAAATGATGATGATAGTATCTCGTTATGGATGGGGTTCATGCTCGCCTTGAGCAGGTGAACAATCTCCAAAAGAGGTTGGCCAGAGGTAGAGAGTGACCCGGAAATAGAAAAGCCGACCAAGGTACGAACTTGATCGGCTTTTGAAAAAAGACGTCTGAACAGGCTCCAGATGTCTCTCGCGCTTCAGAAAAAGCGTTGTGATGGTAGCCCCTATAGGGTCCTTTCGCAAGGGAGCGAGTTCTGTGTTCGAGCCTATCTCTGTGAGAGACGAATCATGTCCCAGCTAGAGATGTTCGAAAAACCGGACGAGGAAGGGCAGGTCATCTACCGCATGACCATCCGCACCAAGTCTGGGAAGGTGATACGACGAGCGAACGGCCAGCCGTTTCGCATCGTTCTTCGCCCCAAATCGGCTTAACAAGCCGCCCCGCTTGACCCAGGGCATCAGTTGATGCCCTGCACTCCCTTTAGAATGGAGCAATCCTATGAGTCAGGATTTTTACGATCGCAGCGGCGTCCCTATCGCCTATACCGATGACGGTGTCCATATCTTTACCTTCGGTGGATCACCAGTTGGGTATTTTCATGATGACTCCCTGTACTCGTACACGGGACAACATCTCGGCCGGATTACTAATGGGTTGATACGTGACAACCGCGGTCAGGTAGTGTTTTTTTCAAACAATGCTACTGGCGGCCCCATGAGACCTTTGTGCCAGTTGAAGCCCCTGAAAGGTCTCAAGCAGCTTAAGCCTCTCAAGAGCCTTCGGCAGCTCCAGCCCCTACGCCCAATGCTTGACAGCAACTGGTCGCAGCTTTCTGGGCAACAATTCTTCCTCTGAACAATTGCTCGATTTAATGGTGCTCGTATGGGCGCCATTTTCGGGTGGCATGGGTTAAGAGACAGAGCTGAGTCTCCCTATAGAACTTCTCGGATGCCACTCTTGTGCTGTGGTGGGGAAATCGTCGCGCGCTACAAAGCGGCATCCTCTCGAGTGCAAAGATAACTTAGATTGCGCGGTAGCTAATTAAACTAAGGAAAGATGAGGTTCTGATGAAGGGATACGGCGAGTTCGAGATCCAACAAGCGCTTCATTATGTATGCTCCGCAGATAACCCAGGAGAAGCGCTGGACCGCTTCCAGGAACATGTTGAGCTGCTAGGTGACTGGCGCATCATGTACGCGGCGGATGAAGCTGGTGGGCCATTTGGCTTGGTACGGGAGAAGTTTTCTCAGAAAGGTTTCGTTTCGACCATGCTGCGCGGGAAGTCCGTCTGGATTCTGGACAAAGCCTTCGCTTTGTCCGAAACACGGGTTAACTACATACTGGGTGGCTCGCTTTTTTTGGATTCGAATGCGGCCAGCTACATTCGCAAACTGTCGTATGCAGAACGTATTTCACCTGAACTCGACGCTGTGCGTGCAGATCTGCAGCGGATGTTCTCCGTGGATGATCTCGCGAGGCTGAATTCATATGTGTACCTGTGTGAAGCGCAGAAAAAGTGGTCCCCCGAGACCCGGCAGTTTTGCAAAGAAACGGTTGCTGCTGTACATGCGCTGTCGCTTGATGAAGCCCCATTGAGTGAGGGTTGGGGAGAACGGTTTCGCACCCTTTACCAAAAACGTGCCGAGGCGTTCGCCGAGGAGTGGATCGACGGGTTTTCGCGCAATCTGGAAGCAGGGTTGGGCGTCGCGATTGCCCAGCAAGCTGCGGCCGCAGAATGCATGATTCTACGTGCCAAGATTCTCGAGTGTAGCTCTTCAGCGTCACCGGAGGCCAAGATGGAGGCGCTGCTCAGCTTCATGCACGATGAGCTGCGAATCTTCATGCTGCGCGAGCTAATTGTATGTGCCGATATTCTCTTCCATACCAAGAAAACAAAGCTTTCCGAAAAACTGAACTCGGTGCTGGACAAGAAAGATCCGCTCCACATCATCAATAACTGCGCCTGGGATTTGTACATACTGAGGCTCATCGAGTCGCTGTCGAATCCCCGACACTTGGAGGGAGTAGATTTCTGCCTAGACCGCTTAATCACCTTCGATGAGGACATCGTTGATGTCATTTGTCTGACTGAGTTGCGCGCAGTAGCGGTTCATCTTGATTCACATCGAGCGTATCCATTCTTTAATCATGAGTTGACTGGTTGGCTGGCGAGCTTGATTGGGCACAAGCGTATGGCGGGTTTTTCAGGGAATTTGCAGGAAGACGCCTTTAACCAGCGCGCGGATCTTAGAAGCCTGGAGAATGTGCAGAGAATTCTGGCGGAGGATCGCCTTAGGCTACTGCAGTTGGCCAAAAAGTAGGTGATGATTTGTCTGACGGCGGCAATAAAGCATATCGCACCTAGCGAAGGGCAAAGGGAAGATCGCGGCGGAGCAGAGCCGTCAGCTCGTGATCTGGAAATCTGTCTACAGCAGTCTTCCACACCCGGCTAGCTTCTTCCAATTCCCCGACGTTCCAATGTACTCCGCCCATATTGAACCACGCTAGCTCGTAGTTGGAGTTCAGCGTAATGACCTTCATATAGGCATCGATCGAATCGCGCACGCGTCCCAGTTTCTCGTAGGCTACTGCGACCTGGAACCAACTCATATCGTCCGGCTGGATCTCCTCGGCTTGGGGCAGCAAAATCGGCAAGCTCTCCTCGGGTCGATTGAGGAAGTTCAGCGCCGTGCCGAGGCAATAGCCATAGTGCCCGCCCTCGAGATCATATGCGACCCGAAAGCAGCTCTCTGCTTCGTTCCAGTTATCGTTGTCCTGCGCCCAATGTCCCAGACGATCCCACAAATAAGCGGCTTCATCGGCCCGTACATGCTGGATATTTGCCTCGAACTCAGTCTTGAACGCGGGATAGGTCATATCCACGGCCGAACCTTCCGACCGTAAGTACAGCCTGTTCAGTAGCCGTTCTCGCACACCGCTGGGACAGTCCGGATGAGCCCTCAGATATCGATCCCAGAACGGAATACTTAGCCGCGCATTCTCTAGCGAGGTGCGCCCGAAACTGGCGACCTGTTGACTGCACCATGGCCAGATCCAGGCTTCCTCTCCCGCATCGCTCAGTAGCGTATTGATCTCGCGAAACGCCGCCTTCCCGTCACCGAGATTGAAGAGGACGTTTACTCGCCACCCCGAGACCGAAGATCGTTTTCCCAGAGTAGGCTCGGCGAAAACCACGTTGTCGAAATGCTCGAGCGCCTCTCCGTATTCGCCCTTTCGGTGGCAATGGAGTCCCAGGGCGAAGTGCGCTTCTGGAAGTTGAGGGTTGTGATGCAACGCCTCGCAGAAAGATTCGGCTGCGTTCTCCCCGTCACCTAGCTTCTCGTAGCTGGAACCGAGGTTCTTGTAGCACTCCGCCAGAAGTATTTTGCCGTCGTCGCCAGTCAGGTGCTGAAGAGCGATCTCATATGCCTTAATGGCTTCATCTTCGCGTCCTAGCGCCGAGAGCCCGTTGCCAATCGAGTATTGGAGGTTTCCCACATCAAGCCCGCCAGTGTCGAGCTTGGACATGAGATAGGAAATGCCATCCGAGATGCGTGCAGCCTTGCCGCTCCGCCCAGTCATGCCGAGATTGATCTCCGCCAGGTAGCAAAAAATCAGCGCATCATTATCTTGAGGTAGAACGGAGGCGAACTTCTCAAACGCGGAGCTGATCATGTCGTCCGCGCCGCTGTTATAAAGGCTAGAAAGCATCGCTGCAGCCTGCGCTCCATCTTCCGGAACATGCAGGTCTGGGCGGGCAGCTTTTACGATGCTGGGCAGATCTTCGGGACGAGCAGTTGTTTGTGCGACCCGCATGCCCCTCAATGACGCTGCACCGGATTTCGTCAAAGCCGCCAGGGACTTTAGGCGTGCGTCAGTAAGGAGCTCCGCGAAGGTCACGGTGAGCGTTTGCTGCTGCGTCCAATTCTGTCCGCTATGCTCGTACTTCCGTATCACAGTGTCGGCGGAGCAGAACCTCAGCGTGTCGGTCGGAATGTGAAAGCAGGCGAAGAAGGAATGAGGCTGCATCAGCAGGTAATTAAGATTGGCCCGCTTTATCTCGATACTGACCGACCCGTCAGCATTTGCGTCCCTTTCCGTTCCTTTTAATTGGACGTGGATCCTGACGTTGGTCGCGCTTTCGCGATCGATAACCTCGATCTGGCAGTCGGTTCCATAATCCTTGCGGTCCGAAGCCTGCAGGACAAATTCTTCCGAATTCGATAACAAGCTCTGGAAAGCAGCTTCGGCCTTGCTTTCCGTTGCATGGTTTCTGTGACGCTTTGGCAGATCGTCAAGGTGATCCATCTTCTATCTTCTAGGCACTGAGCGCTAATGCATGGTATTTCTGCGGGATAGTAGCAGGTCCTGTGACGAGGATAGTTACGCCTTTATCGATCTATTAGCGACAACAGCTATGTGCTTCAGCCGGCACGGAGGGCTTCACGTGCGATTGTGTCCCTGCACCCTTGACGCCCTTAGGAGGCTGCGAAGTGTCTTCGGTTCTTTGCTCGCCACTCCCCCGTTGAGTATGTGTTGTTGGGGCGTTCGTGACTGGAAAGCCGACGACTGCTCTTGACCGATGGCAGCCCCTCGTTACGGAATGCAAATCGGCCGCCTTTTGCCTGTAATGGTGAGAGGCGCAGGACCCGCATCCCTTGCAAGGTCAATATCGAGACACTCGCTGAAGACCCTCTAGGAATCTCTGGAGATAGGTTTCGCTGCCGAACGCGAATCCAGCCTCCAGAAGGGGCATCTTGTACTCATGCGTCGAGTACTCATGTGCAAAGCGATTAATGGTTTCCGAATGCCAAGACAGACGTCCGACGGCGATCTGCCGGAACTGTCCTTTCTCAATCATATCGTTGAGCACTTCCTCGGTAACGCCGCGCTCTTTTACGAAACTCATGAGACACAAAAATTCAAACCGTTCGTAGAGCAAGTCTGCATCATGGACGCCGGCGAAGGCGGGTGCCCATCTCGGGCACAGGACGCTTGCCAACCGGTTGCTCAAAGGCGTTTGGGAATTCGTCTGTCCCTCGAAGCCCTTCCAGTGCGGTGTAAGGTTGCTCCCCGCTTCCAAGTAGAATGGTGAAAGATCAACACCGACAACGGTCGGCAGCTCGCGCCGATTAATCACGGTCGTATTGAAGAGCTTATACAGCTCATTCAGACGTCCCGCCCTTGTGAGCCCCAATCCGTATCCGTAGAAAACTAACGCTGCTGGATAGTTCTTCAACGCCAGCCAATGGGTATATCCGGACTGGTTTTTTTGCGCCTCGGCGTAAAGGCTTTTGATTGAGTCGAGCACCAGGCCCAATTCGTCGCCGCTTCCCCAACGACCCAATACTGTTGCAAGTCTTACCAATGGTTCGATGGCGGCTTCGTGCGCAAGCACCCAGTCAGTGAAAGACTGGCTTCTCCGATCCTCGCTGGAGGCAAACAAGGGGGCGAAGTGCGCAATGGCTTGTTGAGTTTGAGATGTCACCAAGTCATCCAGTTGAATCCGGTGCTCGGGCTTGGCCATGAAACGCTTCGCCATGGCGATAGCCAAATCTATGTCAAGCGGATTGGTATAGCGGGACTGCTGAATGGTTTCTAATTTCAGATTCAGTCCATCAAAAAAAGTGTCGGCGTCAGTGCCACCGACGACAGTCGCGCGACGATGGGTCACGAGTTCTGCACCGCGTTCGGATAGGCGTCCCCGTGCCAGCCAAAAGGTAGGGTAGCGCCGATTGGGTGCGCGAAGGAACGCGGAGCGCAGAGCGTGATCCCATTCTCCTGACCAGCCTGCAACGATAAGTCCGAACTCGTCGATAATTCGGTTAAGAAGGTCGTTGAATTCGGCCGGGTAGTCACCCAGTTCAACATCCGTATTAAGGATCCTGGCGTCTTTGTAATCGCCGTGAATTTTCAAGATGTAGCACTGCGTATGAGTGAGTGGCTCCGCGCCTGCCAACGTGTCAATCGAACTCACCACTGTAGGCTCGATCCCCAAATCACGAAGAGCGTTTTCCATCAATCGATCAAAATTGGTGGTGACGATGATGCGCACATGGCCGGATTTAACCATGGCCGCGATCGCCCGGTGGGCGGACGTTGGCATCTTGAGGCCGTCTTCCAATTCCTGCTCGTTTGGCTCCAAAAAACCCTGAATAATTGCGCGCCTTTCTGTTTGCGTGCTGGCTAAGGCCTCCAAGAGGGTAGAGTAGTTGGGCTGCTGCCCGGTCTTACCTAAGTACCATGCGAGCCAATCATCCTGATGACCTACGCCCTCTGCGATGCCGGCGCGCTTCACCAGCTCCATCGTGATTTCCCAACCCGTGGGTATGCCGGCGGAGCGCGACACGCCCGACCCAATGAGCACTGCGTAAACACCCTTGTTTTCATACATGGAAAACGCAAGCTGGGTGGTTGGGTTAGTCGCAATAGTGGTCATGCCGTAGTCCTTAAGAGGCTGGAAGCGTCCGACCGCTACGTTCTGAGAGGCCGTTATCCTATGCGATAGGGAGTGTAATTGAAGACCGCTGTTCAAGGTGAGCGGCAGCTATCTATCCTTAATTCTCACGCGACTTCCGGCGGGTTACCGCCGGGAGCCATTTCATAAGCGTTTCTCTTATTGGGCGAGCCAGCTGAACATTGTTAGGTCGGACCATCCGCCCGTAGGGCGAGAAGGTCTCGATGGTCGCGACGGACGCGAAGGTCTGGACGGACGAGAAGGGCGCGACGCTCTAGAGGCCCGAGCTGGCCGAGTTGGGCGAGCGGTGCCCATTACTCGTTCATTTGGGTTCCAAAGCACCGGTCTTCCCGCATGATCCATGCATAGCAGCCCACGAACCGTTCCCAGCCAATTACCGGTTTCAGCAGACCAAGCATGATTGTTTGCAAGGTAGGCAATCCAATTCATGTGTGAGTCAAAAATATGCTGACCCGGCTCAATCCAAGCCATCAATTCACAGTTCTGATCGAATAACGGATAGAGCATGACAATTTCCTCTAGAGTGAATCTGTCATGCTAGCAGTGTGAAATCACGACGAGAGTGGAGGGTGGAAATTTCAGGTTCAGCGACCCTTCGAAGAGCGTCCTGAAACGCCCACTTCTAGTAAAATTTTTGGTCTTCAGAAACTGCGGAAATCCAACGTCGTCATTGGTAAGCGCAATCAATCCACTCGGGCGACGATGAGCAAATTTGCGTTGATTTTTGTGGCTATTTTCAAAAGTGATACAGGGGGGGCGGGGTGGGCGAAACCGAAGAGAAAATTAATCCGACTGGGCACCTTAATGCGTTAGCGGTCTGGGCAAAACAGAATGAGGAGTGCTACGAGGCGATTCAAGAAAAAAGATTGACCGCGCTGAAATTGGCGGTTCAATGCATAAATGATGGAACATTAGATTCACTTGATGGTGTGGGATCACCTTTGTCTTGTGAAATAAAAAAGCACCACGGGGTTGAGCTTTTTGAAATGAACAGGAATTGGGTGGAGACCTCTCAGCATTGGAGATGCCCATGTTGTGAAAGAAGTAAGTTTGAGATTTCCAGGCTCGGAAGTAAGGGGCAAATACTTGCGAAGCTAGTTGAGCATCACGATCACATGGCCGACGCGCTCAAAGCAGCGTTTAATCAGGTTTTTATTGAGAGTGGTACTGAAGAGCCAACAAATACGGGGTTAGCGCTGATCGAACGAATGGCGCCGGCATTTTCAGCTTATGCTGCGGTTTTGATTTGTGAGGATTGTAATAACGCTGATGCGGCAGCAAAAAAAATCCTGTCCGCCAGAGGTGATCGTGTTGAATGGCAATCCTTTTCCATCGGGCAGATTCGGCAATTTACTAACGTTGGTAAGCATGTATCACATCGTATAGATGAATCAAAGGTGATGGCGCTGTGGCGACTCGCACGGCCGTCGTACGTGGCGAGAATGCAATTGGTTTATCAGGTCGCCAAGGCGGCAGTTCTGCAAGACTACTGGTATGAAAGGTATCCGTTCGGGACAGTTGCAATTCCGACTTTATCAAATGGGTACCATAGATACGGCGGTTTGGAGCTAGTGAATGGCGCGTTATTAAGCCGCGAAACGTCGAGGAGCAATATTGTTCACCAGGCCAACCGTAGTCGGTGGCGTACCGAAAGTAAGCCTGCAGGGAGCATCCCTCCGGCGAATTACTTGGCTATGTTGTTGTCGTTGCCAGGGTGTGCGCGGATGTGGAACGAGCTGGAGGAGTCTTGGAAGTGCCCAATTTGCCAGCGCTTGAAGTTTGAGGTCGTGACGTTCATGAAAGGTAAGGTGGCTTTTCATACCCATGTACCGACGCGACTAAGCACCGCTTGGAGAGGGATACACCAAATATGCATGGGTTGTTGCAGCGTCGTAACAAACATGAAATTAGAACTTGAGAAAGGATTCGGGGTTGATGTAGGTGCAACATTCGATTGCATTACACCAGATCAGTTGCGCTCTATCTTAAGGGCTCGCCCTCACTCCGCTCCGTTGGTAGATGGACGGAAAGTGCAGAAGCTGATTGATGATTGGCTCTCGCGTTAGGATTTGGTTCAGCAAGCTATAGAACTCCATTTTTCCGGCCTAGGGCGTGAACGTATGCTTGGTTTGCATTCAAATGACTGGTCCCGACCCTGGCTGTACGAAAACGGTTTAGAAAAATTCTATGGCCAGCAACGCAACGAAAATCGCGTTCCTACGAAAATTTTAGGTCTGCTGAGTATCCAGTCGCCGAGACATTTTACGTAGCAATACAGATAAAACTATGCATGCCTTTTCACACAGCCTGGACCCAAAGCTCCCATTCCTGGCAGGAGTTTTTTGGCCGGAAGCGGCCCCTTGTTAAGGGCTGCTAACGCCAAAAGAGGCCATTCACAGTTGCCCGAAAACGGTGAGAATTCAGTTCGCTTACCTCGTGGTCATCAAATGTCTGATAATGCTCTTTATCACACATAGGATAAGAAAGGATTCACCTGATGGCTCGCGCTAAATCCCCGACCGGCACTACTGGATTTGCTCCCAAACTGAAATTGGCCCCAGACCAAATTGAGCGGGGGATTCAACGTCTCCAAGATCGCATCACCGAGTTGAGAAGTTTCGATGCATCTGAGCTCAATGATGAGGGCGACTCTCCAAAGCTAACGGCCCTCTCGGCCGCAATTAAAGACACCTTAGAGCGGTGTTTTGGCGAAAATACATCGGTTTTCAACCGCTTAGGAGACGCAGCAACACTGCATTTCTTCCCCGGGTATTACTCGCATGACTACCCGCTTAGGCATCATTACGTGACAGGTACTCAGGATAATATCCAGCAATCGATCCTTATGCTTGCAGAGGCGCAGCGCACTCTGAGGGAAGATCTTGCCGATCATGTACTTGACCGTGAACCCGAGCCTACGGTAAGTCCCAACACGTCAACTTTGTCACGTCGTGTGTTTGTGGTGCATGGCCACGATGACGCGGCACTGCAAGGCCTTGCTCGCTTCCTCGAAAAGCTGGGTTTAGAGGCCATTATCCTTAAGGAGCAGCCTGACCAAGGGCGAACCATTATCGAGAAATTCGAGAATTCGGCGGGTGATGTCGGTTTTGCTGTTGTGTTGTTAACGCCTGACGATCTAGCTAAATCCGCAAAATCGGATACTCCGGATCCTAGAGCTCGACAGAACGTCATTTTTGAGCTTGGCTTTTTTGCCGGGAAGTTGGGCAGAGGCCGTGTATGTCTTTTGCGCAAAGGTCACGTTGAAATCCCCTCAGACCTGTATGGCGTTATCTATACCGAGATGGATTCGGCAGATGGTTGGCAGACAAAACTGGTGAAAGAACTCAAAGCCGCGAAACTGGATTTTGATGCCAACAAGCTTTGGCAGTGACCCGAAAATACCAACCCCGGAAAGGAAGTGAATGACTACGACGCGCCGACCCCCGGGTTTGCTGCAAAGCAATATGAACGCCTTGCGCTGCTCTATCTCGTGGTGAGCGCACGGCGTCGGGGTTGGGAACTGGGCTGAAGATCTGGACTACATCAAGGCGGGACTGCTGATCCTATTGCAAACACTAGCGGGATTGCTCAAATGGGTATATGACAAATGCTTCAGCTAGCCATTGCAAATTGAGGACGCGGCATTGAGAAGGACGGTTGATAATCCGATATGCTCGCCCCCCACACACACTTTCAGGGTATAGATCTGGAGCCGCAGCGAGGCGCGCGGGCGAGTAATCGGAAATGGCCGTGCGTCGTACCACTAAGCTTTCTAATGAGTCGTCAAAGACAGATTATGCATAAGTCGATTACGGGTGATCTAAAGCTACAGCCACCCTTCAACCTGATGAGTCTGAATAAGGCTTACTACATCTGCTCCCAAAATTACTGATCCGACGGGAAGTTTGGCGGTTGTAACTAGCCAACTTAGCACTGCGCTAAACGGAAATCCTTTAGCTGCCAATCGAATCTCTTCAGCCTTATCAGCATCGATTGCAAACACTCGATCGTAATCTTTCAGGAGTGCCAGTAGACAGATCAGTGCGTGCTTTCTACCATCTGGCAAATTCCTAGCGGATGCAGTGTCATTTAGGCCAAACACCTTTATTGACTCATCCCCCTTCGCTCCGAGAGAAATATACTCACCTGTACTTGGCAATAAGCGAAGATAAAGCTCGGGATCATCTTCTGTAGGATTAATCAACAGTGGAGAGCCGGCTGCATCAACAGGAAATAACTTTCGCTTCAAATTACTGTTGCAGTAACTGCAAGCTAAAAGGTAATTTTCCCAAAGGAAAGCTCGTTCAGGATAATCTGCCTTAGGCCAAAAATGATCTATATCAGTTCCGAAACTATCCTCGCAGTACATGCACCGGCTTCGTCCAGAAGCCATGTTTTCAAGCTCCATCCGTACTTCTGAGAACGCTACATTAGGTTTATTATCCCAACTTTTCTCAGCTTGATCTTTAGGATTCTGAGCTGCCACCACTCGGTTGGTTACCCTACCTAGGGCCTTGACAGTTTTTGTCGTGAGAGTCGGTCTGATCAGACGACGCATTAACCATTGGCCCCTAAAATAGCTCGTAATTTTCGGTCCGCTAGAGTGCTCATGTCGTTTCCAAGGCAGTCCTTAAGCACTTCATATCTTGTTATCTCTTCTTCACTAGCCATATTTCGTATGACTTTAGCCTCCAGTGCTGCAATTTCCTGACGCAGTTCCTCTGCGCGCTCGGAGTGAGCATGCTCTAAACCAAATAAATCCGTCATTACAGCGTCGTCGGCTCCACCATTCACGACCGCGCTCCAAGTAACTTCACTTATATGTTCAATTTTTCTCGAGTCACCAGGCGCCGGAAGACGTATAATTCCGTTAGCACTTGCCGCTTGACAGATGAAAGGACTGTGCGTGGTAACTAAAAACTGTATTGCTGGAAAGGTTTTTGTTAGCCAGAATCCTATTTGCTGCTGCCATACCACATGTAAGTGGGCATCTACTTCGTCGATGATAACAACCCCGGGAAGATTGCAGATAGACTTCCCGGAATCATCTTTCGATATTTCTAGTGTTCCATAAGCTTCGTGTAGCCGCCTCAGTATGTCGACAACTAAAGCAGCTACGGTCCTATAACCATCACTGACCTCCTCGAGTGGAAGTTCAACGCCGTCACGCTGGATCCACAATCCATCAGAGTTAACTTTTTTAATGACGCTTCCGTCAGGAAGCAACCCCTCACCTAAGATATCAAGAACTGTAGATTTTAGAACTTCGGCACCAGGTCTTTTTTCCAAGCTACGGTGATGAAGTTGCTTCAGCCAATCTATGGCATCTGAAAGCGTTGCAGTTTCATTGAAAAGATTCACAAGCCGAGCAAGAACAGGGTCGCCACTTAGCTTGATTACTTCTGCAGGTGGAGGACCAAGGTGGCGATAAGGACCATACCCCGCGATGAACCATCCACTTGGGCTATCTGCCCAGGGACCTCTATCGGGAATCTTCTGACGTCCTTTGGGCTCTTTACTCATCCAACGGTCGAGAAAGTCACTAGATTGACTGGACCATGTCCCGTGGATAGCTGAAGTCCATTGAAGGCCGACCCAAAATGGTTCTTTTGTGGTTCTACCACTAGGTTGAAAGCTATCCCTCTTGTCGCCTTCTAACCGAACGGCCACGGTACCTACCTTTTCACCTGTACGGACCCATCCCGTGAAAGTTCCTGCTAGAGACCTAGACGCCAATGGGCCGATCACAGTAAGAGCGATCGACTTAAGAAGAGTGCTTTTGCCTGCCCCGTTTCTACCTACAAAAACAGTCCATCCAGCGTAGCCGCCATCTGTGTGGGCCAAAGACACGCTTTGGGTACCTTTGAAGCTTCGGAGGTCAGTGATTTCAATTTCAGTGATATACATTGATGACTGTTTCCAAAATAGTACCTATGAATCTTACCTACTTTCGTAGACGCATCGAATGGCTACTGTTGGCCGAGGCTGTGCGAAAACGTTTTCGAGCAGGTTCGTCGGTCTGAATCGGAGCGAAAATCGCACTCCATGTATTCACTAGCGGCATCACCCTAATGAGGTCGAGCTTAATGCTCGTGAGTGACGCCTGTCGAGCGACCGCTTTTGGCCCAGGCTGTGTAAAAACGCAGGCACCATTTTCAAGTCTGCGTTGCTACGTAAAATCTACCAGTGCTTGGTTAATCAGCAGACCTGAAATTTGCGTAGGAACGCGATTTTTGTTCTGGTTTTGACCGTAAAACCTGTTCTAAAACGTTTTCACACAGCCTGGGCCGATAGCGGCCTACCACGAAGGGCCGCTTGTATCGCTTCAGGGCCACTTGCGCCCCCGGATGAAGAGGATAACCAGGTGGTGTGGCTCGAATATCCGGCCACACCCTGCGCGGTAGGGTTCGTCGTGAATGATGTGAAGGGCTGCCGTTCGACTTCTAACCAATGGTCACTCCACAACATCGAGGAGTTGCTGGAGGCCGCCAAAAAGGGTATCGAGCTATCGTATGGGTGTGAGTCTCTCGAAGTCAAAATAAAGGCAGGTGCACCGACCCACGCTGCTCGGGGAGCTATCTGCTGTACAGTTAAGGTCAAGCTTGAACCACCTCGACACTCACGTTCAGACCGTTGACATGGAGCATGAGCTTGCCACCCTCCCTTACCACTTTTGCTCTGGGCATGTAGGCGTAGTGGTAGTAATAGTAGTACGTCGCCTGGCGCCACTTCTGTCCGCCATAAAAATGGAAGATGGTGTCCTGATCCTCAAAGCCCTTAAATTCCCCATCGAGCTGCCCTTCACATACAACCATGGTGCCTCCTTGAATTGTGATCATCGTGTTAGTGGGTATGAGTCTTCATTACACAGTGCTTTGATGACGCTACCGATGCGCCTGAGCGACTCCTTTTAGCCGCTGCCATGGGCTTAGGTGAGGCCCCTGTCGAAGACACCGGACTATGTGGTTGCACATGTCCTTCTCGCTATGATGCAGAGACATCCTTTCAAGCTCTCTTCAATGGACTCGAGACGCATGTCCATTTCAGCTGATGATCACGTTGTCCACCGGACTACGGGCGTCGGACGGTTTGCCATTCGTTTCTTTCACGCTACATTCACTAGCATTGTGACACTACCCTAGGCTCAAGGACGACGCATGCAGATCAAGCATCTGGAAATTGCCAATTTCCGTAAGCTCCATTCGATACGGATAGATCTTTCCGAGAAAACAACTCTTTTGGTGGGCGCGAATAACAGTGGAAAGTCCTCCGCAATGCTTGCACTGCGCAAATTTTTGAGCGGTAAAGCCTCTGGAATCAGGCTGCAAGATCTGACCCTCTGCCATTTCGACCGTATTGATGAGATCGGCCGTGCTTGGGAAGCAGCAAACGGCGTCGAAGACCTTCCGATAGCCAATGACTGGGACGACTGGCTCCCCCATCTCGACATCTGGATCTCAGCTGAGCCTGGCGAATTTCACTACATCCGCGACCTGATCCCTAACTTCGAATGGAGCGGTGGTCTCGTTGGAATGCGGTTCCGGTTGGAGCCCGATGACATGACCGAACTATTCACCGATTACCGAAAGCAGCGCGATCGGGTCGGAACTCTCGAGGCTGTCTTGGCGGCGAACCCCGAAATGATCGGGCGCCCTCAAGGTGGGGAGACAACCTCAGGCACAGATACTCCTGTGCAGATGCAAACCCAAGGCAGCTTGAGCCTTTGGCCTCAGAACCTGACCGACTACCTGAACCGCCGGCTCGGTAAAATGTTCAAGTTGCGCTCTTACCGGCTGGATCCTGGAAAGCTTCACACCCCTCCCAGGATGATGCGCAGAGCGGCGCCCCAGAGGCTTTCGCCAACAGCGTCACCACTCGAAAAAAATCCTCTTGAGGGACTGATCAAAATCCATGAAATTAACGCCCAGCGGGGGTTTGGCGACCATGGCGATGATGGTCAGACCGACTCTCAGTCAAATGGGGGTAAAAAACTTTCGGAACAGCTTCGCACTTACTATCACAAGCATCTTGATCCAGGGGACACACCCGAAGTGTCTGACCTGGAAGCGCTGCGTGCAATCGAGGTCGCCCAATCGGCCTTCAACTCTCGCCTCAGCACCAGCTTCGGCCCGGCGCTCCTGCAAGTGCAAACACTCGGGTATCCGGGCCGCAGTGACCCTACCATCACGCTTCAGGCCAAACTCGCCGCTACGGATGGGCTCAATCATGAAGCCGCGGTGTTGTTCGAGGTCGACTCAAAAAACACAGCACCAGGGGCATCAGTCTTGCGGCTTCCGGAAACCTCAAACGGCCTGGGTTACCAAAACCTGATCTGGATGATCTTCCGTCTAATGAGCTTTCGCGATGACTGGCTCAAGAAACACCGAAACCCCGATGAGCAGACCACTGTCGGGTTAGAACCCATCCACTTGGTATTGATCGAGGAGCCGGAGGCTCACCTTCACGTCCAGGTGCAGCAAGTCTTCGTTCGGCATGCGTATGAAGTGCTCTGCGAAGATGAGCTGATTAAGCGTCACCCTAACCTCAAAACGCAGTTGCTCGTGAGCACGCATTCTAGTCACGTCACTCACGAGGTCGAGTACGAGAACCTTCGTTACTTCCGACGCCTGCCAGCGGGTATGGACAGTGTGCAAGTGCCCGTGTCCACCGTGTCTAACCTTTCAAATGTCTTCGGTGAAGGTTCCTATACGAGGGAGTTCGTCACCCGTTATCTGAGGGCGCAGCATGCAGACCTTTTCTTTGCCGATGCGGTGATTCTAGTTGAAGGGGCTGCCGAGCGGATGCTGTTGCCGCACTTCCTGCGCACGCAATTCAAGTTCCTCGACCAGTGCTACATCACGACCCTTGATATCGGGGGAAGCCATGCCCATCGACTGAGGCCACTGGTTGATGCTCTCGGCATCGTTACGCTGGTCATCACCGATTTGGATGCAGGCAAGAACAAAGCCGCAATGCCAGTCCGTCGAGGTGCCGACCTATCGACCAATAACCCTACGTTAAAGCACTGGCTCAGGATGAAAGATGAGTCAGTCAAAGTAGACAGCCTGCTGGAGCTGGCTGATGAGGCTAAATGGCAAGAGCTCGATGAGCTCTTTGCAATCCGAGTGGCCTACCAGACTCCGATCCTTGTACAGCTCCCGGGGGCAAATACTGGCCCAGTGGAAGTGCTGGCCAACACGTTTGAAGACAGCTTGGTGCTTAGCAATGCCGCTCACTTCGCAGAGCGCTCCGGCCGCGGCTTGGTGGGGCGCTTTGCCAAGGCACTTCAGGCGTCCAAGACCCCGGAAGATCTCGCTGACGATTTGTTTGAAGCGTTGAGAGACGGCAATAAGGCTGAATTTGCTCTGCAGGTGCTGGGTGATCCGGGCTTTCCGGATCTGACGGTGCCTGAGTACATCCGGGAAGGTCTGGTTTGGCTTGAGTCAAAGCTTCGCAAGAAGCAGTCAGAGCTAGTGCTTGTAACAACCAACTCTGCGGAGGTTCAGGTATGACGGCCTTGCCAGATGCCGATGAGGTTATCCAGCAATGCCTCGACCTGGATAACCCCAGGAGCTTTTTCTTGTACGCCGGCGCCGGTTCGGGGAAAACCTATTCCCTCGTTGAGGCAGTACGAGGGTTTAAACGCAGGGCGCATGAGCAACTGACGGTTGAGGGACGACAAATTGCGATCATCACCTACACCAACGCTGCGGCTGAAGAAGTCATGCGTCGATTGGAGCATGACCCATTGGTTTGGGTTTCAACCATCCACTCCTTTGCCTGGGAGATGATCAAGGGTTTCAACGATGACATCCGCGCTTGGTTGCGCGTGAAATTGGCCAAAGACATCGATGAGCTCGAGAGGAAACTGTCAAAGGCTAAGGGGGACAACAAAACCTCTAGGGCTAACAAGGCAGAGAGGGATCGCAAGATCAAGCGGCTCGATAACGTCGAGCACGTAATTGACTTTACCTACAGCCCTACGGGCGAAAACCGTGGCCACCACGCGTTGAATCATTCCGACGTGATAGGACTGGCGGCAGCCTTCATCCAACAACGACCACTGCTTGATGTCTTGGTGGATAAACATCCGGTGCTGCTGATCGACGAGAGCCAGGACACCATGGCCGCACTTATGGATGCGTTTTTGGTAGTGCAGGCTCAAGCCTCTGATCGCTTCTGCCTAGGCCTGCTGGGTGACACCATGCAAAGCATCTACGGTCATGGCAAGCAGCACCTCGACTCAGCCGTTCCACCCGACTGGGCGAAGCCCGAAAAGATTTACAATAGGCGTTGCCCGGTACGGGTTGTCGAGCTCATCAATGCGATCCGAGCGCAGGTCGACAAGCACCAGCAAAAGCCGCTGGATGATGCGCCGGCGGGTACCGTTCGAATGTACTGCGTTCGAAGCCAGCCCGCCTCGACATTCGAGGTAGAGAATCAGATTGCCAACTGCATGGCCGATATCACTCACGACCCCGCTTGGAAGACAGGGATGGATGGCCGAAAGACGCTGATTCTTGAACACAAGATGGCGAGCCGACGAATGGGGTTCGATGACATGTTCGTGCCGCTGTACCAGGTTGAACATCTCAGAACCGGCTTGCTTGATGGCACGCTTTCCGCGCTCAGAGTGTTCCTGGATGGGGTCATTCCAATCATCCAAGCGGCTCAGATCGACTCATTCCAACTGATGGAAGTTGTGAGACTGCGCTCGCCTCTTCTGTCCCAGGAGCGCCTAGCCACAGCGCCAGACCAGATCACGACAATAGACCAAGCCCGCGCCGGCACTCAGGATTTGTTAGCGCTCTTTGTCGATAATGATCCTTTAATTCAGGACGTGGTTGGCGTGTTGCTGCGCACGCAGTTGTTGGTCGTACCTGAAAGGCTTCAGGCCGCATTCGAGATGGGTGCGACCACTGCAGACTTCCCCGAGAGTGGTGACCGGGAAGTGCTGGAAGTCCATGCCTACCGGCTCCTAATCGGCAGCCCCTTTTCCCAGCTCAACGCGTATGCCAAATACTGTAGCGAGCTCTCACCTTATGGTACCCACCAGGGGGTGAAAGGGCTGGAGTTCCCTCGGGTGATGGTCATCATCGACGATGAGGAAGCAGCCGGGTTCTTGTGGAGTTACGAGAAGGCACTTGGGGTCAAGCTACCTTCCTCTGCTGACCTCCAAAAAGAAGCCGAGGGGGCCGACAACGCACTGACCCGCACGCGTCGCTTGCTCTACGTGACTTGCAGTCGTGCACAGGAAAGCCTGGCAGTTGTTTTCTATACCCAGAATCCTGAAGCAGCGCGCCAAAGCGTCATCAAGGCAGGATGGCTGCGTGAAGAGGAGATCGAGGTGCTATAACTTTGTCGCTAACGGCGCGTCTTGGCGTCTGGGGTCTGACGTTTCGATATATGCCCGGTATCCCTGCTCCACGCGTTTGTCAACAGATCGGTGAGTACTGCTCAGTGCCGTCCGCTGAAGGTTGTCCCGGTATCCGAACTCCATGGGGCAATGAATTCAGCCCGATGATTGAGGACGGCGTTCGTTGTGCGGAGACTTGGCTTTACGGTTCATCAATACCGCTATGGTGGGCGCTGGCGCAGAGCCGAAAGCGTCATCGCCCAGGTGATTCTCAGGAAGCGTCGAGGCCGGTTTTCTCGCGCTTGCAACAGGCGCTGATCTTGCGGCGTGAAGCCGCCACCTCCCAATCAACCAGTCTTGATGCTTTAGGTTGTATTTGACGTTTGAGATTTGCTTTTTCCGCCAAACCCTCCGATCCAGCGATCTTTGATCGCGCCGATCGGAGGGTTCACTCGCTCTTTATCGAAGCCACCTCGTTCCACCATCCTATTTCAATTCTAATTAGCATCACGCCGTCATGCCCTCGATCTATACCGAGCGCAGTGCCGTTCCAGTGTCAGAGCGGATCTTTTCGTGGGGCCATGGATGGAGGAGTGGCGACAGCGGCGACAGCGGCGACAACCCATGCAGAACAGGGCCTGAAGTGTGGCGACAAAAGTGGCGACAGTCGCCACTTTCTGAGCGCTTTGGCCGTGACGCTTGACCGCCTTTTCGAGTGGGTATAAAAATTGGCGCACGGATCGCTGTCGTTGACAGCACCAACCCAGGTAGCCAGAACCTTTAAGGCTACGCCACTTGTTGGTGGTTCTCCCGAAGTGCGATTAGCGTCCGGCGGCTCGCACGGTCACTCCCCAAGAGTGGTGGATGCCTACTCGACTTATCTGTCCATTGCGGCAGACGATGGACCTACCTCGCTGCGTTGCAGCAACCTCACCTCTCGACGCACTTCGCTGCGCCAGACTGCGCCCGTCTCTTTCTCTTGGAAAGAGACGGGCGCTCGTACCGCTGCTGCAAGCCACGTCGTACAAGGCATTGCCGCAACTCTCCCCGTGACAATCGGCCTGACAAATCCGATTCGTCGCCATTCACAACGACACAGGCACCGGTGCCGCAGCCTATGGAAAGGCTGCACCTGACTGACAGTCAGGCATGCCCCAGGTGTCGATGTTGTTGCCTACTCCCACCCAAGATCTCTAGGTGCCGAACTCGTCAGTCGGCACAGCTTCCACCCGCCCGCATCTTCGGATGCGTCTAAGGAGGCCAGATCTATGGGTTCATGCCCTTGCTCCCGGTCGGAAGGAGCCGTTCGTTCCGCGTCAGTGAATACCTCACAGGCCGCAGGGGCCTTGATCCCTGATAACACTCAACAGCCGTGGCGGGACTACGTGAGGACAGCCAGCAATCAGCGAGGAGAGGACCCATGCAGCAGTTAGATCCGAAGCTTGAACTACCACGACCGCCTCGACCGCTGATTGAGGCGAATCCCGTGGCCCAGCCTTATCCGGTGCAGGCACTGGGTGAGATTCTTGGGCCTGCGGTGGAGCGCATGGCCGAGGTCATCGGCGTGCCCCAGGCGCTGGCCGCTCAGTCGGTGTTGGCCGCTTCGGCGCTGGCCACCCAAGGTCACGCGGGCTTACAGCTCGACGGGAGAAACTACCCCCTGTCGCTGTACTTGATCACAGTGGCCGCGTCCGGTGATCGCAAGACCGCGGCAGATCGATGCGCATTGCTGCCAGCGCGGCAATGGGAGCGTGAACAGTGGCAGCGTTATCGCGAACAACTCTCCCGGCACCGTGTCGCCCAGCGACAGGCGCAGCGCATCAACCCTGCAGAGCCCGACCCCACAATAAACGTACCGCTCGAAGCGGAGCCCTCGGCCCCTCGGCTGATCACCACTGACCCGACTATCGAGGCCCTGGTGAAGGGGCTCTGTCATGACTTACCGAGCATGGGCCTGTTCTGTGACGAGGGCGGACAGTTCCTCGGTAGCAGCACCATGAGTCGAGATAACCGTTTGAAAGCGGTCACGACCTTGTCGTCACTTTGGGATGGCAGTCCGATAGATCGCGCGCGCTCCATGGTTGGTGAAAGCTTGCGAGCCTACGATCGCCGCTTAAGCCTGCACCTAATGCTGCAACCATACTTGGCTATGCAGTTAATCAGTGACCCATTGCTGCAGGGGCAAGGCATCCTCGGACGCTGCTTGATGACCTGGCCCACCAGCCTGGCTGGACAACGTAGCTATCAGGCTGTCGACTTATCCAAAGACGCTGCCCTAAAGCGCTATCACCACCGCCTTTCGGCCTTGTTTTGTCAGCCTTGGTCTCTTTCTGCTGACGGTGCCCTGCAGCTATCACCGCTGACCCTCAGTCCGTTGGCCCGCCGTCGCTGGATTGATCTGCATGATGCTATCGAGGCCCAGCTGGGTGAGTTTGGAGAACTGGCCAGCGTACGGCCTAGCGGATCGAAGGCCGCCGATAACCTACTGCGCATCGCCGGCATCCTCGCAGTTGTGGAGGAGAGCGGCATGGTAGAGGTCGATCATATCCAACGGGCCTCCGCTTTAGTCGGCTACTACCTCACCGAGATCCAGCGCCTGACTGAGCAGGAGCCAGTTTGTCGAGTTAAGGAGGAGGCGGACCGGCTGTTGCGCTGGCTGCAGGTCAAAGATTGGAAGCGCTTTAGTATTCGAGACTTGAACCGCAACGGTCCCCGCTTTGCCCGTAAAAGCAGTCGCCATGCCACCAAGCTTCTGGTCGAGTTGCTTGATCATCATTGGCTGATTACCGACGGCCATACCTTCGAGGTGCGCCATGTTCAATCTTGATGAAGCACTGCGCAACCACTTAGCTCAACGTCAAAAGGAGCCGAAAGCGCGGTTTGTCGCCGCGAGTGTCGCCACTTTGTCGCCACGCTCAAAGCCAGGTAGGACAAGGGCTGTCGCCGCTGTCGCCGCTGTCGCCAACGTTCGTAAAACTATCACCTCGACGACAGCCATTATCCAGTGGTTGGAAAAGGAGGGGGCGCATCTCTACGTCGTCGACAACACGCTGTGTTTTCGCCCTACTGATTGGGCCCAGTTCGCCATCGTAAGCGCACACTGGCGAGCCCTTCTATATGAGCTCGCTGCAGTCGATCAGGAACAGAAAAATGGCTCGCGTCGGTAAGCGAGCGGGGCGCAATTTCGGCTTTGGTCGCCAGCTCAGCTATGCCGGACCGCAAGCCTTGAAAGATCTGTTTGGCGACGGCCATTTTGCTACCGTCAAAGCCCATAGCGATCGCTGGCAGGCATTCGTGCAATGGTGTCGATCGGATGAAGGACCGGGACTCAATGACGCGCGCCAGATCGACCGCGAGATTCTCATGCGGTACGCCGTCCACGTGCGGGAGGAGGTTGATCAGGGCAGCGTCGGCATCGCCACCGCGCAGAACCGCCTGTCCAGCGTGAACCGCACTATGGCCGCGCTGCGCGGTGATCAGTACGTCAAAATCCCCAGTCCGAGCAAGGCGCTAGGCCTACAGCGTTCGAGCGTGCGTAGTGAGGCACCGCAAGGCCAAGATCGTGCTCAGATCGAGTTGATCGCACTCGTACTGTCAGAGCGAGGTCAGCAACGTGTGGCCGCAATTGTGCGTCTGGCCCGGGATACTGGTATGCGCCTGCGTGAAGCGATCTTGGCGGACCTGCCCCGACTGCAACGTGAGGCCAGGCAACTGGACAAGATCAACATCCAGGACGGCACCAAAGGCGGTCGATCAGGCGCGTCAGCACCGCGTTGGATCGCGGTTACTGATCAAATTCGTGGCGCTTTGGATAGGGCCTGGGAGGCTTCACCCAGTGGCAGTCGGAACCTGTTGGCCCCCAACGAGAGCTACAAAGAGTTTATGCAGTCAGTTGTGCGACCGGCACGGGACATCTTGCATGAGCATGGATTGAAAGGCTTTCATGAGCTACAGGCGGCTTACGCCTGTGAGCGCTATGAGCAACTGACTGGCTTGAATGCACCCGTCAATGGCGGTCGTGTTCATCGAGAAGATCGAGAGCTTGATCAGCGTGCACGACAGCAGATCAGCCACGAATTGGGACATAACCGTATCGATGTGGTGAGTGCCTACATCGGAGGTCGGCGATGACGGCCGAGTTCGACATAGCGTTGTTCCTGCGCCCCCTGCTCAAAGGTGCACATGCCACGCAGCAGCGGCACATCAGGCAAGCAGAAAGGATGCACGAGGTGATTCGTGAACGCTGGGGTTGCGCGACTCCCTGGTCCTGGAGAGAAAAGCACGTGAGATGGTTTCTGGAGCACTATTTGCGATGCTCAGCTCCAGCTACCATCTACTACTACGAGTTAACAGCAGGGTTGATCCATCGTAGAAAGGCAAAAGTCGTGGTTGCCTGATAGACGCTTTAAGCGTGAGCCCCTGAGTACGGGAATGCGGAGCCTTCCCATACTCAGGGGCTTGGCTGAAGAGGCGCAGGCATACCAGAGATCTGGCAACTGTCGTCACTCCTTTCGCCCTACTACACGACACGGATCGTAGCCGGTGGCGCGTACCTTTTGGATGTTCAGCGAATCGGTACGACGTTGCGATCTCTGGTTTGATTGATGGCCGATGCCGACAGGCTGCCGGTGGCCGCCTTCTGGATATGTTCACTCCACCAAGCCATCATCGGTCGTCGGCGTTCGATGTAATCCGTCCGGTTGTAGGCGCTACGAACTTCGTCCTTGTCGACATGCGCCAGTGCGACCTCGATCAGCTCCGGATCCCAGCCATGCTCATTCAGGATGGTGCTCGCCATCGAGCGCAAGCCGTGGCTGACTAGACGGTCCTGAAAGCCCATGCGCTTCAACGCCATGTTGGCGGTCTGGCTATTGGCATGGGTACGGGGGTTTCTATCTGAGGGGAACACGTACTCTCTGTTACCGCTGAGTTGCTTGAGCGTCTCCAGTAACGAAAGTGCCTGATCGGTAAGAGGGATTGTGTGCGGCCGACGCTTTTTCATGCGCTCTGGCGGAATGGTCCAAATGCGCTTGTTGAAGTCGATATCTGCCCATCGTGTGGTAGCTGCTTCGGCAGGTCGGGTCATCGTGTGTAGTTGCCATTCGATCAGGCAGCGGGTCGTGCGCTTTATGCTGGCGTTCGCGATTTCCATCATGAGCTCGGGAAGCTCCTCAGGTGGTAGCGCAGCCATGTTCTCTTTCTTGGGTTTCTTGAACACCGCCCGAATTCCATTGAGGGGGTTCGCGAATATCAGCCCGGAGTTGACCCCGTAGGTCATGATTTCGTTGAGTCGTTGGCTCAATCGTTTCACGGTTTCGAGGCTCCCTTTGGCCTCGATCGGACGAAGGATCTTGATAACCATCGGAGCAGTGATTTGAGAGAGCGGCGTTGTTTTCATACTTGGGAAAACATGAAGCGTCAGCGATCTCCAAATATCTTCGGCGTAGGCTTTGGTTACGGAGTCTTTCTTCAGCTCGAACCAGGCCGTGGCCACCTTCTCGAAAGTGTGTTCAGTCTCAGCAAGTTTGGCTTGCCTTACCTCATCACGCTGGGTTTTGGGATCAGTGCCCAAAGCGAGCAGCTCACGTGCCTCTGCGGCTTTCTTCCGGGCGTTGGCTAGCGAGAGGTCAGGGTATGGACCAAGCGCCATGTTGATACGGCTTCTGGTCAACGGCTCGCGGTAATTGAAATTCCACATCATCGAGCCGCTGGCGCGTACTCGAAGCTGCAAGCCATCGCCGTCGCTGAGGACGAAGTCTTTACCAGTTGCCTTGACCGCCTTGAGCTGGCGATCGGAGAGGCGGGTTGCGTTAGTAGGCATTGGGATACCTCCAGCACCGTTTTGGTATCCTGAAAATAGCATTTGGCAGTCCGGGATACCACCTGGGATACCAAAGCGGCTGGAACTCCGAAATTCTCCAAAGCTCCCATAAGCGCTGAAGCCCCTGTATTTACTGGATTTCAGGCACAAAAAAAGACGTCCGTGGACGTCTTTAGATGATGAAGTGGTGGAGCCGGGGGGATTTGAACCCCCGTCCGCCAGTACTCCGCTGTCGGTACTACATGCGTAGCCGTTTCTATTAAGTTAACCCTCAGCGACCCGAAGGGCAGGGTGCTTTGGGCGAGTTGTGTAAGTTTTAGCCGCTTCGTCCACAACGTACTGCACGGCGATTCTGTTCTATATGACAATCACTTTGGGTTTACAGACATCCCCTGGTGATTGCTGGACCCGAAGGTACCAGAAGCTCAGGATCTAAAGCTGCTTACGCAGCGAGAGAGAATTCCTGGCCGTAGGTTTCGTCATTGGCAACTATAAGTAGTTGCAACAGTGGATTTACGAGTTCTGTTACCAACTCGGCATGCACCTAAAGTTTCGCAACCGGCGTCGAATCCTAAACGGCCCCGAGCCTGATGCTCGGTGAATCAAAGTGAGCAACAGGCCTGCGCAGTGTACGCCAACACGTCTCAGAAGGCCACCCGCAAGGTTGGCCTCAATTGATCACGGGTTCGTTCGTTGTTCAATTTGCCATCGCCAATGCCTGGCTGGCCTCGGTGGCGCATTTTTTGTCATCTTTGGCGGCCTGTGAAGCTTTTGCGCTGGCCAGCAGTCTTTTGATTTCCGGCGCATTGGTGGCGGTCGCTGGCAGCGAATTCACCTTGGCCTCGAGCTCTTGCAGCTTGCTCGTACACAGGTTGTTGTCCGCAGCAAATACAGGAGAGGCCAACATTGCAGCGCAAATGAACAGACCAGCGAGTGCGGTACGTTTCATGGGTATCTCCTCGAACTGATAGTCAGCCACGATTGATGGGCTTATCTAAAAGACTACGGCACGGCACAGGAATTCGGTTTGCGCAAAAAAAGTAATGAAAAAACGGACTGATGGAAGCAATGGCAATAAAAAGGAATGACCAACCCCCAAATGCACCAAAACCCGCAACTGGCGGGTTTTGGTTTGCTTCGTATTGAATGGAACCGGCCAGGTTACTTCCCGCCTTTGTTCGCATCCTTGATCATCTTGATGGTTTCGTTGGTCTCGCCAATGCAATCGTCAGTACCTTTTTTGGTCCCTAGTGCATGGTCCGCTTTGGCTTGCTTGACGGAGTCCGCTACCTGGTCAGACAACTCCGCAGGAATCTGTGCCTGGGCGTCTTCGATGGTTTGCAGATTGACCGCGCATTGATCCTTTTCGGCGGCAAACGAGGGGGAAGCCAGCAGTGAGGCAGTAACGAACAGACCAAACAGTACAGAACGTTTCATGTGTATCTCCTTGAACTGATGTCAGTCATTCTGACCATCAGGACGGGCTGCCGATGTTGGGAAGGTCCCACGTTTGCAGGACTTAATTAGTGGACTGCGGCGGCACGTCAGGGTTCTAAATTTTTTGCGGTACTGCTGTCGGTTCTGGCAAGAAACACTAGAAAAGACGCCTGAATGCGCCTTCCTTGAGGTCCTGCTCAGCTCGCCCTAGCCTGGGTAACGCGGTCCACCAGATAGACTAGCCCGTGGTAATCAATGCCGCCATGTTGTGACAGCCCGATCTCACAGGTGCGGCTGGTGGAAATCCCCTCGCTGCACTGTTGCACCGCGTCCTTGAGCGTTCTTAACGAATGAGCGTTCAGTTCCGGCGTGGTGAAACCCTTGTCGCCGGCAAACCCGCAGCAGTGAATCCCTTCAGGAATGACCACGGTTTTGCTGCACTTGCGCGCCAGATCAATCAACGCCTGACTCTCGCCCAGGTGCTGGGTGCTGCACGTGACGTGTACCGCAATCGGTGCTTCCTGCGGTGTGAAATCCAAGCGGTCCATCAAATGCGTACGGATGAAACGCACCGGGTCGTACAGGTCCAGTCGAACGTCGCTCAGATCCTGAACCAGCCGTAATGTGCAGGGACTGGTGTCGCAGTAAATCGGGTCGAGCCCGCCGCGACTGGCGTGCAGCAACGCGCCGATCAGTTCCTGGCGTTTGTGTTCGGCCTGTTCGGCGTAGCCTTTTGAGGCGAATGGCTGGCCGCAGCAGAGGTTGTCCAGATTGTCCGGGAAGACCACTTGATAACCGGCCTTTTCCAACAAGCCACGGGTTTTGTCGTACAGCGACATCTGCTCTTTATCACCCGCCGCCGGGCCCATCACCCGCGACACACACGCCGCGAGGTACACCACCCGAGGGCGTTCGTCCGACACAGTCGGGCTGAAGCGAATGGCTTTTTCCGGTTGCGGCATGGCGCTGGTCCATTGCGGGACTTGCCCTTTGGACAACTTGGTCAACGTCGCGGACAGCTTCGCCAGGCGTGGCGCTCCCAGCAGCATCCGTGCGCCATTGGCGACGTGCAGGGTGAAACGTGCACCTTGCAGCGCCGTGGCGAAATTGCCTTCGAGCCAGTTGGCAGTTTTCGTACGGGTTGCATGGCGGCTGCGGAGCTTTTTCACCAGTTCGCCGGTATTGATGCCGACAGGGCAGCGTTGCGCGCAAAGGCCGGTGGCGGCGCAGGTGTCGATGCCTTGATATTCGTAAGCGGCTTCGAGTTCTGTTGTATCAACGCCTGCGCGTTTTTTCGCCTGAATATCCCGCCAGATCACAATGCGCTGGCGCGGACTCAGGGTCAGGCCTTTCGAGGGGCACACCGGCTCGCAGAAACCGCACTCGATGCACTTGTCCACAATCTCATCGGCGGCCGGCAATGGTTTCAAATGCTTGAGATGGATCTGCGGATCCTCGCTGAGCACCACGTCCGGGTTGAGAATGCCGTTGGGGTCGAGCAGGCGTTTGAGCTGCCACATCAACTGGTAGGCATCGCTGCCCCATTCCAGCTCGACGAAGGGCGCCATGTTGCGCCCGGTGCCGTGTTCGGCCTTCAGCGAGCCGCCGAATTCCACCGCCACTAACTGCGCCACGTCGTCCATGAACGCTTGATAGCGTGCGACTTCTTCCGGGTTGTTGAAGCCTTGGGTGAAGACGAAGTGCAGATTGCCTTCCAGCGCGTGTCCGAAAAGGATCGCTTCGTCGTAGTGATGTTTGTCGAACAACTCGATCAGGCGGTTTACGCCGATGGCCAGTTGTTCCACCGGGAAGGTCACGTCTTCGATGATCACCGTGGTGCCGGTTTTACGCACGGCGCCGACGGCGGGGAAGGTGTCCTTGCGGATCGCCCAGAGACGGGCGTTTTCCACCGGGTCTTCGGTGAAGTCGATCTGTTTTTCCACCGGGAACGAGGTCAACGACGCCATGATTTGCGCCAGTTGTTCTTGCAGCAAAGTGGACGATGCGGCGCGGGATTCGATCAGCAGCGCGCAGGCATTGTTCGACAGCTGTTGTACGAAAGCGGGCATGCCGGGTTTGTCCTGCACCGAACGCAGGCTGCGCCGGTCCAGCAGTTCCACGGCCGATACCGGTTGGCTTTTCAGCACGGTCACGGCGTTGCAGCAGGTTTCCACGTCCGGAAACACGATCAGCGCCGAGGCTTTGTTCGGGTGATCGATCACCGTGTCGTAGGTCACCGCGCTGATAAAGCCGAGGGTGCCTTCGGAGCCCACCAGCAAGTGGCTCAAGATATCCACAGGCTCGTCGAAATCGACCAGGGCATTGAGTGACAGGCCGGTGGTATTTTTCAGACGGTATTTGTGGCGAATTCGCGCAGCCAGTTCGGCATTGGTGCGCGTTTCGCGGCCCAGCGTGGCCAGACGTTCAAGCAGCGGGGCGTGGCTTTGTCGAAACGCTGCCACGCTGGCCGCGTCTTCGGTATCGAGGCGGCTGCCATCGGCCAGCACCAGCCGAATGCCGGCCAGCGTGTGATAGGTGTTTTGCGCCGTGCCGCAACACATGCCGCTGGCGTTGTTGGCGACGATCCCACCGATTTTGCAGGCGTTGATTGACGCCGGGTCCGGGCCGATCTTGCGTCCGAACGGTGCCAGCCAGGCGTTGGCCTGTGCGCCGATCACGCCCGGTTGCAGGCGGATTTGCGTACCTTGGCCGCGGATCTCGCGACCGTTCCAGTTATCCCCCAACACGATCAGCACCGAATCGCTGATGGCCTGGCCAGACAGGCTGGTGCCGGCGGCGCGGAAGGTCACCGGGACCTGATCCCGTTGCGCCAGTTTGAGCAGCGCCACCACTTCATCTTCCGACTCGACGCGAATCACCAGTTGCGGAATCAGCCGATAGAAACTGGCGTCAGTGCCGAAGGCCAATGTCGACAGCGGGTCGTCGAAACGTCGCTCTGGGGGGATCAGTTGCTGTGCATCTCTCAGGAAAGCCGCCGGTAGACTCATTGGTCCTCCAGGATCAACACCACCAGGTCTTTCGGACCGTGCGCGCCGTAGGCCAGGATCTGTTCAATGTCGGCGGTTTTCGACGGACCGGACACCAGCAAGGCGTTGGTCGGCATGCCTTGGGCCCAGTTGAATTCCTGCTGGACCTGATAGAAGTTGTCGCGGATTTCACTGGCCTTGAGCAGGGCGAAATGCACCGGTGGCACCAGGCTCATCAGGCGCGGCTCTTCGCGCGTCGGCCAGAGAATCAGGCTGCCGGTGGCGGCGATTGCGCCAAGGGTGCCGGTGAGGCTGGCCGGAGTCTCATTAAACAACTCGGCTTTCCATTCTTCAATCGGGCGCTCGTAGGCCTTGAGTGTCGGCAGCCCCGGATTTTTCGCCCAGTGCTGAGTGATGTGTTGACCGTGAGGCGTAGTCGGCGCGATCAACAGGCTGGGCAACTGACGATCCTTTAACAACTGCGCCAGTAATGAAGGCCAACCTTCACCCGACGTCAGGTGGATTTCGGTGTGCACCGCTTCCATTAATTTGCGCAGCTGCGGGATGCGTTGTTCGGCGGTGTAGGTGTAAGGCGCTGTCACCAGTTCGACGTCGAACTCGTCAGGCACAGGCGTAGTGCCGGTCAGACTTTTCCGTAACTTGGCGAGGATGTTTTGCTTGGCGCTCATCAACGGTCTCCCTGTTTGGCCAAATGCTCGCGGGCCATGTCGTGCAGTGAGCGGGCGGCGGGTTTGGGTGCGCTGTGGTTCTGCGTCCACGGGCCGATGTTGTTCGGCGTGAGCGCGCGCAGGCGAGTGGCGAAGAAACCGAACAGCCGATACAACGTCGGCGAACTGTTGAGCCTGGCCCAGGCGTTCCAGATGAACCGTTCCTTGCGCGAATACTTGCTGCCTTGGCCGCGCATGACTTGATTCGGACTGTCCGGGGCTTTGACGTTCTCTTCCCGTAGGCGACGCAGCAATGCAGGGATGGGAATTTTTACCGGGCAGACTTCGCCGCACGCACCGCAAAGTGATGAAGCGCTGGGGTGGTCCGGGACTTTCGCCAGGCCGACCATGTGCGGCGTGATGATTTTTCCGATAGGCCCAGGGTAAACCTCCCCATAGGCGTGGCCGCCGATTCGTGTGTAGACGGGGCAATGATTCATACAGGCGCCGCAGCGGATGCAGTTCAGGGTCTGGCGCAGTTCGCTGTCGGCAAACGCCTGGCTGCGACCGTTGTCGAGCAAGACCAGGTGCACTTCCTGAGGACCGTCGAGCTCATGCTCCTTGCGCGGCCCGGAGATCATGTTGACGTAAGTGGTGATCGGAATGCCCAGCGCCGAGCGGGTCAGCAGTGACAGCAGCGGCACCACGTCGCGCAGGTTTTCCACGACTTTTTCGATGCCGGTCACGGCGATATGCACCGGTGGCACCGACGTGGTCATGCGCCCGTTGCCTTCGTTTTCCACCAGCAGCAGGGTGCCGGTTTCGGCCACGGCGAAGTTGACACCGGAGACGCCGATGTCCGCTTCGAAGAATTTCTGCCGCAAGACTCTGCGACCGATCTGAATGAGTTGGTCAACGTCCTTGGTGTATTCCACGCCAAGTTTGTCGTGGAACAAGGACGCGACCTGACCGGCATTCTTGTGGATCGCCGGCATAATAATGTGTGAAGGCTTCTCATGGTCGAGCTGGACGATGTACTCGCCCATGTCCGATTCCAGGCATTCAATGCCCTGATCAGCGAGGAAATGATTCATCTCCATCTCTTCGCTGACCATCGATTTGCCCTTGATCACTTGCCGCCCCTCGTGAGCGCGGATGATCGAGAGGACGATGCCATTGGCCTCGTCCACCGTTTCCGCCCAGTGCACTGTCACACCGTTGCGGGTCAGGTTCTGTTCAAGTTGCTCGAGCAGGTCGGGCAACTTGGATAACGCGCGGGCGCGGACAGCATTGCCCAGCGATCGCAGATGTTCTCTTTCGTGGGCATCGCTGAAGGACGCTGCCCGTTTTGTCATCAGTGAATCCATCGCAGTGCGAAAGTTGTTTCGCAATTGCTTGTCGTCCAAAGCCTTGTGAGCCCGGGCGCGAAAATCTTCTTCGACGCTGACCGTCGGAATAATCGTGGAAGTGCTCATCGGGCACCTCCGGTTCGTTGCCAGAGGAAACTGGCCAGGTGTTGGCCGCGCAACGCTTGCTGCTGTTTCTCCAGCGAGCCGTTGATGTTCATCAGGCAACCGCAGTCGGCACTGAGTACCTTGTGCGCGCCGGATTCCTTCAACGACCGGGTCTTGTCCGCCACCATTGCACCGGAAATGTCTGGCATACGGACGCTGAACGTCCCGCCAAAGCCACAACATTCACTTTCGTGGTCGTGATTGACCCGTTCCACGTTGCTCAATTGCGCCAACAACTCGCGACCGTGCAGGTGGGTGTTCATTTCACGGCGTGCCGAGCACGACGTGTGCAACGCCACTTTGACCGGCTCGCCGCTGTCCTTGAGCTGCACCTTGCAGACAAACAGCAGGAACTCGGCCAGTTCATACGTCCGGGCGGCGAGCGCCTGGACTTGCTTCAACGTGTCCGGCTCGTCCTTGAACAAGTCGGCGTAGTGTTCGCGCAACATCCCGGCACACGATCCCGACGGCACCACCACCGGATAATCCCCGGCGAACAGCGCCAGTTGCGAGCGCGCCACGGTCCTTGCCTGCTCGGTGTAACCCGAGGTGTAGGCCGGTTGTCCGCAGCAGCTTTGCCCTTGCGGGTACTCGACACGAATGCCTTCGCGCTCCAGCAAGTGGATCGCGTCCATCCCGGCTTCCGGGTAGAACAAATCCACCACGCAAGTTCCAAACAGGTACACCCGTGACGGTTTCTCGCTGGGGTATTGCCGAGGCTCGGGCAGTGGCGGAGCGACGCGGGTCGCGTTCGGCACGGCGTTGTAAAAAAGCTCGCTCATCAGGCGTCTCCGGGTGGTCCCGGTTATCCGTCCGCTGAGGCTGCTGAATATAGAGCGGGAAGCTTTCAGCAGCCTTGCAGACCGGGTTGTGAATTGCTGACGCCGGAATCGTGGTCCGGCGTCGGTTTTTGCGTTTTAACCTGTAGTACTTAGTGCACCAGCATGCCGGTGAACCAATAGGCCTGAGCCAAGGTGATCAAGCCGACTATCGTTGCAAAGAATAGGCTGTGCTTGAGGGTGAAGCGGAACAGATCCGATTCCTTGCCCACCAGACCGGTCGCGGCGCAGGCCACGGCGATCGATTGTGGCGAGATCATCTTGCCGGTCACGCCGCCGCTGGTATTTGCCGCCACCAGCAATACATCGCTGACACCGATCTGGTGCGCGGTGGTCGCTTGCAACGAGCTGAACAGGGCGTTGGACGAGGTGTCGGAACCGGTCAGGAACACGCCCAGCCAGCCGAGGAACGGCGAGAAGAACGGGAACGCTGCACCCGTTGCCGCCAGCACCAGCGCCATGGTCGACGACATGCCGGAGTAGTTGGTGACGAAGGCGAACGCCAGCACCATGCCGATGGACAGGATCGGCCAGCGCAGTTCGTAGAAGGTTTCTTTAAAAGTGGTCAGACCAGTTTTGAAGTTGATCTTCAGCACCAGCATCGAGATCAGCGCAGAGAAGAAAATCGCCGTGCCGGTCGCGGAAATCGGGTCGAGCTTGAACACTGCCGGGATGGCCGTCGGGGCCGCCACGATCGGTGCCACCTTGATCACCATTTGATCCAGGTGCGGAATGGCGAAGTTGAACACCCAGCTGTACATCGATCCGCCAGCCGCGAACATCGCCTTGAACGGTTTCAGGGTCCAGATGGTGACGAGTACGGTGAGGATCAGGAACGGCGACCAGGCTTTGAAGATTTCCAGGAGGCTGTAAGGCGATGCGACGGTGGTGCGTTTCTGACCGAAACCACCGACGCTGGCGGTCACCACGGACGCCGAGACGGCGCCGGCAATGTGTTGGCCGGCGGCGCGTTTCGGCTGCCAGATTTTCAGGAACAGGGTCAGGGAAATCAGGCTGACCAAGGCCGAGGTGATGTCCGGCAGTTCCGGGCCAATGAAGTTGGACGTGAAGTATTGAGTAATGGCGAAGCTCAAACCGGCCACCAGCGCAGCAGGCCAGGTTTCTTTCACGCCGCGCATGCCGTCCATCATGTACACCAGCCAGAACGGCACGAACAGCGACAGCAGCGGCAACTGGCGACCGGTCATGGCGCCGATCTTGAACGCGTCGATGCCGGTGACTTGCCCGGCCACGATGATCGGAATCCCCAAGGCGCCGAATGCGACGGGCGCGGTGTTGGCGATCAGGCACAGGCCGGCCGCGTACAGCGGATTGAAGCCCAGGCCGACGAGCAGGGCGGCGGTAATCGCCACCGGCGCACCGAAACCGGCAGCGCCTTCGAGGAACGCACCGAAGCAGAACCCGATCAGCAGCACCTGCAAGCGCTGGTCGTCGGTGATCGACAGTACCGAGCTGCGGATCACTTCGAACTGGCCACTCTTGACCGTCAGTTTGTAGAGGAACACAGCCGCCACGATGATCCAGGCGATGGGCCACAGACCGTAGGCGAAGCCATAACCGGCGGCGGCGAACGCCATGTCGACCGGCATCTGGAACGCAAAGATCGCCACGGCAATGGACAGCGCCAAGGTGATGCTGCCGGCCACATGGCCCTTGAGGCGGAACACCGCCAACGCCAGGAAGAAAAATACGATAGGGATGACGGCCGCGAGGGCGGATACGCCGAGACTGCCGAGCGGGGTATAGAGCTGTTGCCAGGTTTGCATATGGGGTGGCCCCTAATTGTTGTTGGTCAGGCACTGGGCAGCGTTCTTGGTTAATTGGTAATACCAATTTACAATCGCTGTTGGCTAGGGTAAAAGCCTTCTGTGCGGTGTGTCAATTTGCCGCCCTAAAACTTTTGTCGAATACGCCGTATGCGAAGCCATTGACCGGTTTGATCGAGCGTCTTCCTGGCAGGTGCTGGCGCCGCGCCAATAGGCCAGAATAGAGAGCCCGGCGAGCGGTCGGGATCGTGGAGAAGTGAGTTATGGGGTTTGATCAGATACGTCAGCGCCGTTTGTCTGACGATATTGTCGAGCGGCTCGAGGGGATGATCCTTGAAGGCACGCTGAAGTCCGGTGAACGCTTGCCGGCCGAACGTGCACTGGCCGAGCAGTTCGGCGTGTCACGCCCTTCGTTGCGCGAGGCGATTCAGAAACTGGCAGCCAAGGGTTTGCTGGTCAGTCGTCAGGGCGGTGGCAACTATGTCGTCGATTCGCTGGGGTCGACCTTCAGCGATCCATTGCTGCATCTGCTGGAAAACAACCCCGAGGCGCAGCGCGATCTGCTGGAGTTTCGTCACACCCTCGAAGCCTCTTGCGCTTATTACGCAGCTTTGCGCGCCACCGATGTGGATCGTGAGCGGCTGACGGCGGCGTTTGAAGTGTTGCAGGACTGTTATTCGCGTCATGACGACGTAAGCCGGGCCGAAGAGGGCGCGGCGGACGCCAGTTTCCACCTGGCCATTGCTGAGGCCAGTCATAACGCGGTGTTGCTGCACACGATTCGCGGGCTGTTCGACCTGCTCAAGCGCAACGTGGTGACCAACATTGGCGGCATGTACAAACAACGCACGGAAACCCGCGACATGCTGATAACACAGCATCGGGAGTTGTACATGGCGATTATCGAAGGGCGGGCGGAGCAGGCGCGGGAAGTCTCCAGCCGACATATTTTGTATGTGCAGGAAGTGCTGGAAGAGGTGCGTCAGGAAGTGCAGCGCATGGCTCGGGCGGAGCGGCGCAAGGGGATGTAGTCAGTGAGTTTTGCGGTGTTTGTACGATCGTCTTCGCGAGCAGGCTCGCTCCCACATTAGTTTTGTGTCGATCACAAATCCAGTGTGGGAGCGAGCTTGCTCGCGATGGCGGTATCAAGCAGCAGGAGAATTAATCTTCCTTGCCCTTGTTGCGCACCGCACGCGCCAGTTCGCGACCGGCGTCGCGTTCGCGTTCGGTATCACGCTTGTCGTATTCCTTCTTGCCCTTGCCCAGTGCGATCTCGCACTTGACCATGTGCTTGCTCCAGTACCAGGACAGGCACACGCAGGCATAGCCTTTTTGCTGCACGGCAGTCGCCAGCTTTTCCAGCTCGCGGCGGTTGAGCAGCAATTTGCGGGTACGGGTCGGATCAGCGATGACGTGCGTGCTGGCAGTCATCAGCGGCGAGATGTGGCTACCAAGCAGCCAGGCTTCGCCATCCTTGAGCAGCACGTAACTGTCGACCAGTTGCAGCTTGCTTGCCCGCAGACTTTTTACTTCCCAGCCGGCCAGGACCAGACCAGCCTCGAACTTATGCTCGATGAAGTAATCGTGTCGCGCCTTTTTGTTTTGCGCGATGGTCCCTGTTGGGTGTTTCTTCTGTTTAGCCATAGGGGCGGCATTATAGGGAGTTGCAAGCGAGTCGGCTACGGTATCGCTACGTGCTTGAGCAGGTTGATTGAATCCCGGACAATGCGGCCTCTTTTTTGAACGCTTGGGCGTGATAACGATGTCGACAGACAAGGTTTCTGTCCACGGCAGTTGGGCTAGCCGCTGGGTCTTCATACTCGCCGCGACCGGTTCGGCCGTGGGCCTGGGTAGTATCTGGAAATTCCCGTACATGGTTGGCGTCTACGGCGGCGGCGCTTTCGTGCTGATGTTCCTGGCCTGTATCGCGCTGATCGGCGTGCCGGTCATGCTGGCCGAAACCCTTATCGGCCGTCGTGCCCGACAAAGTCCGGCCAATGCCTTGAAGGTGCTGGCGGTGGAGGCGGGGCATTCGGGCAAGTGGTCCTGGGGCGCTTTCGCCGGGATGATCACGGCGTTGCTGATCCTGTCTTTCTATAGTGTGGTCGGCGGCTGGTCGCTGGATTACATCATCGACATGGGCCGTGGTGACTTCCAGGGTGTGACGGCTGATCAGGTCGGTGCGTACTTCGGCAACGTGATCGCCGACCCGTGGCGCCTGACACTTTGGCACACGATTTTCATGCTGCTGTCCGCCGTGGTGATCGCCAAAGGCGTGGTCGCCGGGCTTGAGCGCAGCTTGCGGATCATGATGCCGCTGCTGTTTGTGATGGTTATCGTGCTGTTGGGTTACAGCATGACCACCGGGCATTTCATGGAGGGCGTGCATTTCATGTTCGACTTCCATCCGGAGAAAGTCCTCGACGGCTTGCTGCCGGCCATGGGTCATGCGTTCTTCTCGCTGAGCGTGGGCGTTGGTTCGATCATGATCTACGGCGCTTATATGCCAAAGAACTCGTCGATTTCCGGCACCGTCGTTGGCGTCGCACTGCTCGATACGTTTGTTTCGCTGGTGGCCGGTCTGGCATTGTTTCCGATTGTGTTCGCCGCGGGCCTGAACCCGAGCGAAGGCCCTGGCCTGATGTTCGTCAGCCTGCCCTTTGCCTTTGGTAACGTAGCGTTTGGCCAGTTGATGGGCGTAGTGTTCTTCGTGCTGGTTGCGGTTGCAGCCTGGAGTTCGGCGATTTCGTTGCTCGAACCGATGGTCGCGTACCTGGTTGAACGCACTAAAGTCAGCCGCGCCTGGGTGACGTTCTGGTTGGCGTTTACTTGCTGGTTCGTGGGTCTGGGCACCGTGTTTTCCTTCAATATCTGGAAGGAAGCCAAGTTTTTCGTGAACGAAGGCGGGATGTTCCACCTCTACCAATGGGGCGCGGCCGGCGGTCTGGACTTCTTTGGTGTGATCGACTTCTTCACCTCGAGGATCATGTTGCCACTCGGTGGTTTGTGTTTCGTGGTGTTTGCAGGCTGGATCATGGGGCGTGAAGCGGTGCGCGACGAGTTGTCGATCCGCAGCCCGATACTGTTTGGCCTGTCCCTGTTCTTGATGCGCTATGTGGCGCCCATCGGCATTCTCGTAGTGTTTGCCGCCCAGCTGTGGAAGTGACGCTGACATGACGACGCATATTCAACGCTCGGCACTGCTGCCGTACCCGGCGCAGGCGCTGTATGACCTGGTCAACGACGTAGCGCGTTATCCCGAGTTTCTGCCGTGGTGCTCGGCAGCCGAAGTCCTGGAAAGCTCACCGGAGCACATGCGCGCCAGCGTGGGTGTGGCCAAGGGTGGTTTGAGCCAGCATTTCGTCACCAGAAACACGTTGGTGCCCGGGCAGTCGATCGAGATGAACCTTGAAGAAGGGCCTTTCACTCAGTTGCACGGTATCTGGGTGTTCAAGCCGCTGACGGATAAGGCCTGCAAGATCAGCCTGGACCTGTCATTCGACTATGCCGGACCCATCGTTCGCGCGACGTTGGGGCCGTTGTTCAATCAAGCGGCCAATACACTGGTGGACGCCTTCTGTCAGCGCGCCAAGCAGATTCATGGTTGAGTCGGTGATTGAGGTCGAAGTGGTGTACGCCGCGGTTGATCGTCAGGTATTGCTGACGGTCGCTGTGCCTGAGGGCACATCGATGCGCGAGGCGTTGCGCCAATCAGCGGTGGATGCGCAGTTTCCGGAGCTGGATCTGGGCAATTGCCCGGTGGGCATATTCGGCAAGATTGTTGCCGACCCAGAGGTGCGTCCGGTTCATGCGGGTGATCGCATCGAGATTTACCGGCCGTTGCTGGCGGATCCCAAGGAGGTTCGTCGCTTGCGTGCCGCCAAGGCGGCCGAGGCCAAAGCGCGGAATCAGTGATTCACTAAACGCCAGACAATAAAAAACCCGGAAATTCCGGGTTTTTTATTGCGTCGCAAATTATTGCGGCGAAGTGTCCAGCGGTGTTGGCGTCGGGACTGGAACGGTTTCTACACCGTCGACGTCCTTCTGGATCTGGTCCAGCAACGAACCTGGCTTGACCGGTTTTTCCGGTTTCGGCTTCTCGACGTTTTCTGCTGGGGCAGCGACTTGCGTGCCGCTGTCCTTGCCGAGAATGGCTTCGTCGCGGCTCACGCCTGGCATGAAATCACCAGAGAGGCTGACAAGCTGGTCATTTGGGTTGAAGATAACGCTAATGCGTTCCTGTTGGCGTTCACCGCCACCCGGTTGCAGGCTGTACAGATAATCCCAGCGATCGGCATGGAACGTGTCGGTCAGCAGAGGGTTACCCATGATAAACCGTACTTGCTTGCGGGTCATTCCCGGGCGTAACTGGTCTATCATGTCCTGCGTGACGACATTGCCCTGCTGGATGTCGATTTTGTAAACCCCGGGGAATGAACAACCGGCGAGTGCGAGCAGTCCCACAAAGGTGAAACTGGTTAGCAAGAGCTTGGTGTTTTGCATCGGTGGGCGACTTCCACTATCTTGGCTGGGACAACGTAAACGCCGATCATACCCGCATTAAGAGAAGCTGCGAAGCAGCATCGCGAGAAAGCTGACCATGGTTGAAAATAGCGAACTACGCAAAGCCGGCCTCAAAGTGACCCTTCCACGGGTCAAAATTCTGCAAATGCTCGATTCCGCCGAGCAGCGCCACATGAGTGCTGAAGATGTTTACAAGGCACTGATGGAGGCTGGTGAGGACGTCGGTCTGGCCACGGTTTACCGTGTACTGACTCAGTTCGAGGCAGCTGGCCTTGTGGTGCGGCACAACTTCGACGGAGGCCATGCGGTCTTCGAACTGGATGACGGCAAGCATCACGACCATATGGTCAACGTCGAAACCAGCGAAGTGATCGAATTCTTCGACGAAGAAATCGAGCGCCTGCAGAAAGCCATCGTCGACAAGTATGGCTTCGAGATGGTTGATCACAATCTGGTGCTGTACGTACGTAAGAAAAAGTAAGCATGTCGCGCGAATTTCATATTCGCGAAACGAACGAAGGCGACCCCAGGGTCGCCTTCGTGCTGTCTGCTGTTCTTAAATCTTTGCGGTAACGACCATCTTTTTCGCGTGGGCCAGGGATTCCTTGGTCAGGTCGATGCCCCCCAGCATCCGTGCCACTTCTTCAACGCGCTCATTTTTACTCAGCTTGGAGACGGCGGTGTGGGTCGCCTCTTCGCCACGCACCTTGTGCACAAATAAATGTTGGTGACCCTGAGCGGCCACTTGCGGCAAGTGAGTGACGGTCAGCACTTGTCCGCGCTCCCCGAGCCGGCGTAACAACTGACCTACGATCTCGGCGGTCGGGCCGCCAATGCCCACGTCCACTTCGTCGAACACCAGCGTCGGGACACGAGAGGTCTGTGCGGTGATCACCTGAATCGCCAGGCTGATCCGCGACAGCTCGCCACCCGAGGCCACTTTGGCCAGGGCCTTTAATGGCTGGCCGGGGTTGGCGCTCACCAGCAATTCGACCTGTTCGAGGCCATTGGGCAGCAGTTCATCACTGCTGTTGGGGCGCAATTCGATGGTGAAACGACCACCTGGCATGCCCAGTCGCTGGATTTCCTGCTCAACCGCGCTGGCCAGGCTGCTCGATGCTTGATGGCGTAAATCGCTCAGTTCGCGCGCCTTCTCCTGATAATGACGGGCATACGAGGCCAGTTCATCGCTCAGCCGTTCGATGGATTCATCGTTGGCATTCAGGGTTTCGATTTCATCCAGTAGTCGCTGTTGCATCTCCGCGACCTCGGTCGGCTGGATGCGGTGTTTGCGCGCCATGGTGTAGATCGCATCGAGACGTTCTTCCAGGTATTGCAAGCGCGCCGGGTCGGCATCGAAGTTGTCGAGGAAGCGGTTCAGTTCGCCCACTGCTTCTTCTACCTGAATCTGTGCGCTGGTCAGCAGGCTGCTGGCCTCGCCCAAGGCACCGATCGAATTGTTAACGCTTGATAGGCGATTGAGGCTGGCGGTCAGGGCATTCAGGACGTTGCCGGAATCACTTTCGCTGCACTGCTCGACCACTTGCCGGCAGATGCCCAGCAGGGTTTCGGCGTTGGTTAGGTTCTTGTGTTCCTGTTCCAGCTGCTCCAGCTCGTTTTCGCCGAGGCCGAGGTTTTCGAGCTCTTCTAGTTGATAGCTGAGCAATTGATGGCGGGCGCGTTGCTCATCGCCGGAATTGGACAGGCGCTCCAGTTCCTGGCGGGTCTGGCGCCAGCGTTGGGCGGCCAGCTGTACCTGGCGGGCAAGGTCCGTGGCCCCGGCATATTCATCGAGCAGTCGGCGGTGGGTGTCGGTCTTGAGCAGCGATTGGTGCTCGTGCTGGCTGTGGATATCGATCAGCAGCTCGCCCAGGGCCTTGAGGTCGCCGAGCGGGCAGGGCGTGCCGTTGATGTAGCCACGGGAACGGCCTTCAGCGGTGATCACCCGGCGCAGGATGCACGGGCCATCGCTTTCAAGGTCGCGCTCGGCGAGCCAGGCGCTGGCTTCCGGGATGTCGATCAGGTCGAAGGTCGCAAGAATGTCGGCCTTGTCTGCGCCGGGACGAACCACGCCGCTGTCGGCGCGATCACCCAGGGTCAGGCCCAGGGCGTCGAGCATGATCGACTTGCCGGCACCGGTTTCCCCGGTGATCACGCTCATCCCGCGATCGAGTTCGAGATCGAGGTGTTCAACGATGGCGTAGTTATGTACGGACAGGTGCACCAGCATAAAGGCCGCTCCCAGGCTTTAGGTCTGGTTATTTATACAGTGTTTTATTTGTGCCTGACAATGCCCTCGCTTGGCTCGATTTGCTCGGTCTGACGAAATGCCTGGCGCATCGGGTAATCGCAATGCAGCGCTTTTTGTAGGGTTAATCGTAACCAACCCCTTGAAGCTGATTTTTGCGGCCCCATATACCGGGACAGAAGCGTGAGTTGAGCTCACGGACGATATTGAAAGGAGAAATCTATGGCTGACGAACAGACAGTGGATACGCAAAATCAAGACGCCAACCAGGGCTCCGCGGCTTCGGGTGAAGACCTGGCGGCTCGTGTACAAGTGCTCGAAGAGCAACTGGCAGGCGCGCAGGATCAGGCTTTGCGTGTTGCCGCCGATCTGCAGAACGTCCGCCGTCGCGCCGAGCAGGATGTAGAAAAAGCGCACAAATTCGCCCTCGAAAAATTCGCAGGCGACTTGCTGCCAATCATCGACAGCCTGGAGCGTGGCCTGGAGTTGTCCAACCCGGACGACGAAAGCATCCGCCCAATGCGCGAAGGCATCGAGCTGACCCTGAAAATGTTCCAGGACACCCTGAAGCGCTATCAGCTGGAAGCGATCGATCCGCATGGCGAACCGTTCAACGCTGTTCAGCATCAGGCAATGGCCATGCAGGAAAGCGCTGATCTGGAGCCGAACAGCGTGCTCAAGGTGTTCCAGAAGGGCTATCAGCTCAATGGTCGCCTGCTGCGCCCGGCCATGGTCGTGGTCAGCAAGGCCCCGGCGCCAGTTTCGCCTTCGATTGACGAGCAGGCTTGAAATTGGCCGCAAGGCCCCCATTTATAAGTCAAGCGTTTAAGTGCTACCGCAGTTAGCCACCACTGCTGCGGCAACCAAATCCAAAGTTTCGGGAGAGTGAACATGGGCAAAATTATCGGTATCGACCTGGGGACTACCAACTCCTGCGTCTCCGTGCTGGAAAACGGCGTAGCCAAAGTTATTGAAAACGCTGAAGGCGCGCGTACCACGCCGTCGATCATCGCTTACGCCAACGATGGCGAAATTCTGGTTGGCCAATCGGCCAAGCGTCAGGCTGTGACCAATCCGCATAACACCCTGTACGCGGTGAAGCGTCTGATCGGTCGTAAGTTCGACGAAGAAGTCGTTCAGAAAGACATCAAGATGGTCCCTTACAAAATCGCCAAGGCTGACAACGGCGACGCGTGGGTAGAAGTGAACGGCCAGAAAATGTCGCCGCCACAAATCTCGGCTGAAATTCTGAAGAAAATGAAGAAGACCGCCGAAGACTACCTCGGCGAGCCAGTGACTGAAGCGGTGATCACCGTTCCGGCCTACTTCAATGACAGCCAGCGTCAAGCCACCAAAGACGCCGGCCGCATCGCGGGTCTGGACGTAAAACGCATCATCAACGAACCAACCGCAGCTGCTCTGGCTTACGGTATGGACAAGGCGAAGGGCGATCACACCGTGATCGTTTACGACTTGGGCGGCGGTACTTTCGACGTTTCCGTGATCGAAATCGCTGAAGTCGATGGCGAGCACCAGTTCGAAGTATTGGCCACCAACGGCGACACGTTCCTGGGCGGTGAAGACTTTGACATTCGTCTGATCGACTACCTCGTCGACGAATTCAAGAAAGAAAGCGGCATGAACCTCAAAGGTGACCCGCTGGCGATGCAGCGCCTGAAAGAAGCCGCTGAGAAAGCCAAGATCGAGCTGTCCTCCGCGCTGTCGACCGACGTGAACCTGCCGTACATCACTGCAGACGCCACCGGTCCTAAGCACTTGAACGTGAAGATTTCTCGCGCCAAGTTGGAAGCTCTGGTTGAAGACCTGGTTCAGCGCACCATCGAACCTTGCCGCATCGCTCTGAAAGACTCCGGTATCGACGTTGGCGCGATCAACGACGTGATCCTGGTCGGTGGTCAGACCCGTATGCCACTGGTTCAGAAGCTGGTAACCGAGTTCTTCGGCAAAGAAGCTCGTAAAGACGTGAACCCGGACGAAGCTGTTGCCATGGGTGCAGCTATCCAGGGCGCGGTATTGGCTGGCGACGTTAAAGACGTTCTGCTGCTGGACGTTAGCCCGCTGACCCTGGGTATCGAAACCATGGGCGGCGTGATGACCGCGCTGATCGAGAAAAACACCACGATTCCTACCAAGAAATCGCAAGTGTTCTCGACTGCCGACGACAACCAGGGCGCTGTGACCATTCACGTGCTGCAAGGTGAGCGTAAGCAAGCGGCCCAGAACAAGTCCCTGGGCAAGTTCGACCTGGCCGAGATTCCACCAGCACCACGTGGCGTGCCACAAATTGAAGTGACCTTCGACATCGACGCCAACGGCATCCTGCACGTAGGCGCCAAAGACAAGGCCACCGGCAAGACTCAGTCGATCGTGATCAAGGCCAACTCCGGTCTGTCCGAGGAAGAAATTCAGCAGATGATTCGCGATGCTGAAGCCAACGTCGACGCAGACCGCCAGTTCGAAGAGCTGGCAACCGCTCGCAACCAGGGCGATGCGCTGGTTCACTCGACTCGCAAAATGGTCGCAGACGCTGGCGATAAAGTGACGGCTGAAGAGAAGACTGCAATCGAAGCCGCTGTTGTTGCTCTGGAAGCCGCTGTCAAAGGCGACGACAAAGCTGCAATCGAAGCCAAGGTTGAAGAGCTGTCGAAAGTCTCTGCTCCAGTGGCGCAGAAGATGTACGCCGAACAGGCCCAGCCTGCTGAAGGCGCGGCACCGCACGACGAAAAAGCTGAAAAGGCTGACGACGTTGTCGATGCCGAGTTCGAAGAAGTCAAAGACCACAAGTAAGTTGTTGGTCGCCCGGTTGACTGCCTTTAGGCGGTGACTGGTAGGATGTCGCCGCGCGGGAGCTTGCTCCCGCGTTGGCGTGTCTGGAACATGCGAATTTTTACAGCATGCGACAACGCTCGCGCGCTGTTGGTATGGCCGGGAATGCTCCTGCTTTTCGAGCCGAAAGTACCGCAATGAATCAAAGACCAGGATCGTTGAATTGACGTGAGTTGGGTCCGGGCCTGTATTGGGGCTCAACGAGTTTGGCAAGGCTCAGGAGAGGTTTGCCGAACGTCCTCAAGAGTGCAAAGACATATGGCAAAGCGTGACTATTACGAAGTATTGGGTGTTGAGCGTGGCTCAAGCGAAGCAGACCTGAAGAAGGCCTACCGTCGCCTGGCGATGAAGCATCACCCGGACCGTAATCCCGATGACAAAGCGTCGGAAGAGATGTTCAAGGAGGCCAACGAGGCCTACGAAGTATTGTCCGATTCCAGCAAGCGCGCGGCGTACGACCAATACGGTCATGCCGGTGTCGACCCGAGCATGGGCGGCGGCGGTGCCGGTTTTGGCGGTCAGAACTTCTCCGACATCTTTGGCGATGTCTTCAGTGACTTCTTCGGTGGCGGTCGCGGCGGTTCCCGTGGCGGCGCCCAGCGTGGCAGCGACCTGCGTTACACCCTGGAGCTGAACCTGGAAGAAGCGGTGCGCGGTACCACCGTGAATATCCGCGTTCCGACACTGGTCAACTGCAAGCCGTGCGACGGCTCGGGTGCCAAGAAAGGCTCCTCGCCAGTCACTTGCCCGACGTGTGGCGGTATCGGCCAGGTCCGTATGCAGCAAGGCTTCTTCTCGGTGCAGCAAACGTGCCCGCGTTGCCATGGCCAAGGCAAGATCATTTCCGACCCGTGCAACTCCTGCAACGGCGAAGGTCGTGTCGAAGAGTACAAAACCCTTTCCGTCAAAGTGCCGGCCGGTGTCGATACCGGTGACCGCATTCGCCTGTCCGGCGAAGGCGAGGCGGGCGCTCAGGGTGGCCCGACGGGCGACCTGTATGTGGTGATCAATGTGCGCGAGCACGCGATCTTCCAGCGCGACGGCAAGCATTTGTTCTGCGAAGTGCCGATCAGCTTTGTCGATGCGGCGTTGGGTGGCGAGCTGGAGATTCCGACCCTTGATGGTCGAGTCAAACTGAAGATCCCTGAGGGGACCCAGACCGGCAAGCAGTTCCGCGTTCGCGGCAAAGGCGTTGCGCCAGTGCGGGGCGGCGGTGCCGGTGACCTGATGTGCCGTGTGGCGGTCGAAACCCCGGTCAACCTGGGTCGTCGTCAGCGTGAACTGCTGGAAGAATTCCGCAGCTCTTTGGCGGACGACAATAGCCATTCGCCGAAAACCACCGGTTGGTTCGAAGGCGTGAAGCGCTTCTTCGGCGATTTGTAAGGAGTCGGCATGCGACGTATAGCTGTGATGGGCGCTGCCGGGCGCATGGGCAAGATTCTGGTCGAGGCTGTGCAACAGCGCGCGCCGCTGACCGGTCTGACGGCGGCCATCGTGCGCCCCGGCAGCACGCTGATTGGTGTGGATGCCGGCGAGCTGGCCTCGCTGGGTCGAATCGGCGTGCCGTTGTCCGGCAATCTGGAATCGGTCGCTGATGAGTTCGATGTGTTGATCGACTTTACGCTGCCGGAAGTCATGCTGAAAAACCTCGCGTTCTGCCGCAAGACCGGCAAGGCCATGGTCATCGGTACGACGGGCCTGGACGCTGCGCAGAAGCAGTTGCTGGCCGAGGCGGGCAAAGACATACCGATCGTGTTCGCGGCCAATTTCAGTGTGGGGGTCAACCTGTCACTGAAGTTGCTCGACATGGCGGCGCGCGTGCTGGGTGATGAGGCGGACATCGAAATCATCGAAGCGCATCACCGGCACAAGATCGATGCGCCTTCAGGTACCGCGTTGCGCATGGGTGAAGTGATCGCCAGTGCCCTGGATCGTGATCTGCAGAAGGTTGCGGTCTATGGTCGTGAAGGCCATACCGGCGCGCGTGAGCGTGAAACGATCGGCTTTGCCACGGTTCGCGGCGGTGATGTGGTCGGTGATCACACGGTGCTGTTCGCCTGCGAAGGTGAGCGTCTGGAAATCACCCATAAAGCGTCCAGCCGCATGACCTTCGCCAAGGGTGCGGTGCGTGCTGCGTTGTGGCTCGATGGTCATGAGCCGGGTCTTTACGACATGCAAGACGTGCTCGATTTGCGTTAAGATGTGCCCGAAATCGGGCTCAGACCCAGCGTTTGAGCCCGGTTTTACACCGCCAAGCGACGACCTGTCGCATTCTCCAGCCTTTCGGGCTCATTGGCGGTAGACCAAAAAAGCCTTTTTCTGTAAGCTACAGCTTTAGTGTGTCCACTAAAAGCGCGCAGAATTATTCGGTGAAGAAGCGGGGTGACGTGTCCATACGTCACTCCGCTTTTTTACAACCTGCGATCGCCCTTTCAGGCTTTATTTACGGGAGGTCTTCTTGACTAAGCCAGCCATACTCGCCCTTGCTGATGGCAGCATTTTTCGCGGCGAAGCCATTGGAGCCGACGGTCAAACCGTTGGTGAGGTGGTGTTTAACACCGCAATGACCGGCTATCAGGAAATCCTTACCGATCCTTCCTACGCCCAACAGATCGTTACCCTGACCTACCCGCACATCGGCAACACCGGCACCACGCCGGAAGATGCCGAGTCCGACCGCGTCTGGTCCGCTGGCCTGGTCATCCGTGACCTGCCACTGGTTGCGAGCAACTGGCGTAACACGATGTCCCTGTCCGACTACCTGAAAGCCAACAACGTTGTGGCTATCGCCGGTATCGACACCCGCCGCCTGACGCGCATCCTGCGTGAGAAAGGCGCTCAAAACGGCTGCATCATGGCCGGTGACAACATTTCCGAAGCCGCCGCCATCGCCGCCGCACAGGGTTTCCCTGGCCTGAAAGGCATGGACCTGGCAAAAGTCGTCAGCACCAAAGAACAGTACGAATGGCGCTCGACTGTCTGGGATCTGAAAACCGACAGCCACGCAACCATCGAAGCTTCCGAGCTGCCGTACCACGTGGTTGCCTACGACTACGGCGTCAAGCTGAACATCCTGCGCATGCTGGTCGCGCGCGGTTGCCGCGTGACCGTCGTGCCTGCACAAACGCCTGCTGCCGATGTGCTGGCAATGAAGCCGGACGGAGTGTTCCTGTCCAACGGCCCTGGTGACCCGGAGCCATGCGACTACGCGATCCAGGCGATCAAGGATGTGCTGGAAACCGAGATCCCGGTGTTCGGCATCTGCCTCGGTCACCAACTGCTGGCCCTGGCCTCCGGCGCCAAGACCCTGAAAATGGGTCACGGCCACCACGGTGCCAACCACCCAGTCCAGGATCTGGACAGCGGTGTGGTGATGATCACCAGCCAGAACCACGGTTTTGCCGTAGACGAAGCGACCCTGCCAGCCAACGTTCGCGCGATCCACAAATCGCTGTTCGATGGCACCCTGCAAGGCATCGAGCGTACCGACAAGAGCGCCTTCAGCTTCCAGGGTCACCCGGAAGCCAGCCCTGGCCCGAACGACGTAGCGCCATTGTTCGATCGCTTCATCAACGAGATGGCCAAGCGACGCTGATCGCTCGCCTTGATGGTGCAAGGCTTGAGGGCGGTCCCCACACCGGCGGCCCCCTCAAGGCTTCAAAGATTGAACAAGACGGCTTGCCGACTGACCTGCGGATTTGAGTGACAAACCCATGCCAAAACGTACAGACATTAAAAGCATCCTGATTCTCGGCGCTGGCCCGATCGTTATCGGCCAGGCCTGCGAATTCGACTACTCCGGCGCCCAGGCCTGCAAAGCCCTGCGCGAAGAGGGTTACCGCGTCATCCTGGTGAACTCCAACCCGGCCACCATCATGACCGACCCGGACATGGCCGACGCCACGTACATCGAGCCGATCAAATGGCAGACCGTTGCCAAGATCATCGAGAAAGAGCGTCCGGACGCGCTGCTGCCAACCATGGGTGGCCAGACCGCTCTGAACTGCGCACTGGACCTGGAGCGTGAAGGCGTTCTGGAGAAGTTCGGCGTAGAGATGATCGGTGCCAACGCGGACACCATCGACAAGGCTGAAGACCGTTCGCGCTTCGACAAGGCGATGAAATCCATCGGCCTCGACTGCCCGCGTTCGGGTATCGCCCACAGCATGGAAGAAGCCAACGCCGTTCTCGAACGCCTGGGCTTCCCGTGCATCATCCGTCCGTCCTTCACCATGGGCGGCACCGGTGGCGGTATTGCGTACAACCGTGAAGAATTCGAAGAAATCTGCGCCCGTGGCCTGGACCTGTCGCCAACCAAAGAGCTGCTGATCGACGAATCCCTGATCGGCTGGAAAGAGTACGAGATGGAGGTTGTCCGCGATAAGAAAGACAACTGCATCATCGTTTGCTCGATCGAAAACTTTGACCCGATGGGCGTGCACACTGGTGACTCGATCACTGTTGCGCCAGCACAGACCCTGACGGACAAGGAATACCAGATCATGCGTAACGCCTCGTTGGCGGTACTGCGTGAGATCGGCGTGGAAACCGGCGGCTCCAACGTTCAGTTCGGCATCTGCCCGGACACTGGCCGTATGGTCGTGATCGAGATGAACCCGCGTGTATCCCGCTCTTCGGCACTGGCCTCGAAAGCCACTGGTTTCCCGATTGCGCGTATCGCCGCCAAGCTGGCGATCGGCTACACCCTCGACGAACTGTCGAACGAAATTACCGGCGGCGCTACGCCTGCGTCCTTCGAGCCGTCCATCGACTACGTCGTGACCAAGCTGCCACGTTTCGCCTTCGAGAAATTCCCGAAAGCCGACGCACGCCTGACCACTCAAATGAAGTCGGTCGGTGAAGTCATGGCCATCGGCCGGACCTTCCAGGAATCCCTGCAGAAAGCCCTTCGCGGTCTGGAAGTGGGCGTTTGCGGCCTGGACGAGAAACTCGATCTGAGCAACCCGGAAAGCATGAGCGTGCTCAAGCGCGAACTGACCGTGCCGGGCGCCGAGCGTATCTGGTACGTGGCTGACGCCTTCCGCGCCGGTCTGTCGGTCGAAGACATCTTCGGCATGAACATGATCGACCCGTGGTTCCTGGTCCAGATCGAAGATCTGATCAAGGAAGAAGAGAAGGTCAAGACCCTGGGTCTGGCCAGCATCGACCGCGACGTGATGTTCCGCCTCAAGCGCAAAGGCTTCTCCGACATGCGTCTGGCCAAGCTGCTGGGCGTGACCGAGAAAGCGCTGCGTCGCCACCGTCACAAGCTCGAGGTTTACCCGGTCTACAAGCGCGTTGACACCTGCGCGGCCGAGTTCGCCACCGACACCGCCTACATGTACTCGACTTACGAGGAAGAGTGCGAAGCCGCGCCATCGGGTCGCGACAAGATCATGATTCTGGGCGGCGGTCCTAACCGTATCGGCCAGGGTATCGAGTTCGACTACTGCTGCGTACACGCGGCACTGGCCCTGCGCGAAGACGGGTACGAGACCATCATGGTCAACTGCAACCCGGAAACCGTGTCCACCGACTACGACACCTCCGATCGCCTGTACTTCGAACCAGTGACCCTCGAAGACGTGCTGGAAATCGTCCGCGTCGAGAAGCCGAAAGGCGTGATCGTCCAGTACGGCGGCCAAACCCCGCTGAAACTGGCTCGCGCCCTGGAAGAAGCCGGCGTGCCGATCATCGGCACCAGCCCTGACGCCATCGACCGTGCTGAAGACCGTGAGCGCTTCCAGCAAATGGTTGAGCGCCTGAATCTGCGTCAGCCACCAAACGCCACCGTGCGCAGCGAAGACGAAGCGATTCGTGCTGCTGCGAAGATCGGTTACCCGCTGGTGGTTCGTCCGTCCTACGTACTGGGCGGTCGTGCGATGGAAATCGTTTACGAAGAAGACGAGCTGAAGCGCTACCTGCGTGACGCGGTGAAAGTGTCGAACGACAGCCCTGTGCTGCTCGACCACTTCCTCAACTGTGCCATCGAAATGGACGTGGATGCGGTTTGCGACGGCACCGACGTGGTGATCGGCGCGATCATGCAGCACATCGAGCAGGCAGGCGTTCACTCCGGTGACTCCGCGTGCTCCCTGCCGCCGTACTCGCTGCCTGGCCACATCCAGGACGAGATGCGCGAACAGGTCAAGAAAATGGCCCTGGAGCTCGGCGTGGTCGGCCTGATGAACGTTCAGTTGGCGCTGCAAGGCGAAGACATCTACGTCATCGAAGTCAACCCGCGCGCTTCCCGTACCGTACCGTTCGTGTCGAAGTGCATCGGTGTTTCCCTGGCAATGATCGCGGCTCGCGTCATGGCCGGTAAAACCCTGAAGGAAATCGGTTTCACCAAAGAAATCATCCCGAACTTCTACAGCGTGAAAGAGGCGGTGTTCCCATTCGCCAAATTCCCTGGCGTGGACCCGATCCTGGGCCCAGAGATGAAGTCCACCGGTGAAGTGATGGGCGTGGGCGACACCTTCGGCGAAGCATTTGCCAAGGCCCAGATGGGCGCCAGCGAAGTACTGCCGACCGGCGGTACCGCGTTCATCAGCGTGCGTGACGACGACAAGCCGCTGGTTGCGGGCGTAGCCCGTGATCTGATCAACTTGGGCTTCGAAGTGGTTGCCACTGCCGGTACTGCCAAGCTGATCGAAGCCGCAGGCCTGAAAGTGCGCCGTGTGAACAAGGTGACCGAAGGTCGTCCGCACGTGGTCGACATGATCAAGAATGACGAAGTCACCCTGATCATCAACACCACCGAAGGTCGCCAGTCGATCGCCGACTCGTACTCCATTCGTCGTAATGCCCTGCAGCACAAGATCTACTGCACCACGACTATTGCTGCTGGCGAAGCCATCTGCGAAGCGCTGAAGTTCGGTCCCGAGAAGACCGTGCGCCGCTTGCAGGATCTACACGCAGGATTGAAGGCATGATCAAATACCCTATGACCGTCCAGGGCGCGAAAGCCCTGGAAGAGGAACACGCTCACCTGACCAAGGTCGTTCGTCCGAAGCTTAGCCAGGACATCGGAACGGCCCGCGAGTTGGGTGACTTGAAGGAAAACGCCGAATACCATGCTGCCCGTGAGCAGCAAGGGATGGTTGAAGCGCGGATTCGTGACATCGAAGGCCGGATTCAGAATCAGGTCATCATCGACGTCACGACCATTCCTCACACCGGCAAAGTGATTTTCGGCACCACCGTTGAAATCGCCAACGTCGAGACGGATGAGCGCGTCACTTACCACATCGTGGGTGAGGATGAGGCTGATTTCAAACTCGGCAAGATTTCCGTCGGTTCGCCGCTGGCCCGCGCCTTGATTGCCAAGGAAGAGGGTGATGTGGTTGCCGTGAAAACGCCGAGTGGCGTGATCGAGTACGAGATTGTCGAAGTCCGCCACATCTAAAGGCCTGCGTCCGCTGCGTGCGGGCGCCATGATTTGGCAGCTGACTCAGATGTTGTGGGTTGGCGGCTTGTGGCTGTTACACATCGGCCTGGTGCCGGCGCTGGGCCAAATAGGTCTGGCGCCGCTGCTGATCGACGAAATAACAGGCATGCTGAATGCGCTGATGGCGGGGTTTGCCGCAGCGTGTGTGATTTTTCAGGCTTTGGTGCTGGTACAGGCCGATGGCCTTGCCAGTCTATGGCGCGATATTCGTGGGCAAATGCTGCTGATGGCGCTGTATGCGTGCGCGATGTTTTTTGCGGTGCGCTTTGGTTGGCCGGAGGCGGTGCGGTGGCAGATGTTCAGCTATCTGATCCTGGGGTTTTCCGGGCTGGTGTTGGTGTTGCAACCGGTGCCGGGATGGAGCGGCAGGGTGCGCGAAGCACACCCTTGACCCTTGCCATCACTTGAAGCGATGGACGTTCGACAGCTGCTTGTTGACGCTGAAGTTCTTGCGGTAAATCAGTGCCATCTTGCCGATGACTTGAACCAGATCCGCTTTGCCGACCTTGCAGAGTTCTGCAATGGACGCCAGGCGCGATTCGCGATCGAGGATGTTGAGCTTGATTTTAATCAGCTCGTGATCCGCCAGAGCGCGTTCAAGTTCGGCTAACACACCTTCAGTCAAACCGTTGTCAGCCACAATCAAAACTGGTTTCAGATGGTGGCCAATGGATTTGTACTGTTTCTTCTGCTCTTGAGTGAGCGGCATAATCTGACCCTTTCGTCTGGATTCTGTAAAATGGCGGCCATTTTACCCGAGGGCTCGTGGATCCGCCCAATTAATCACGACCCTTATTATCGAGGTGCCCAATGGCGCGTTCCAAGACAAGCCTTGGTTGGCTGAAACGACATGTCAACGATCCCTATGTGAAGCAGGCGCAGAAGGATGGCTACCGCTCGCGTGCGAGTTACAAGCTTCTGGAGGTCCAGGAGAAATACAAGCTGATCCGTCCCGGCATGAGCGTTGTCGACCTGGGTGCGGCGCCTGGGGGTTGGTCGCAGGTGACTAGCCGCCTGATCGGTGGTGAGGGGCGTCTGATCGCCTCGGACATTCTGGAAATGGACAGCATTCCGGACGTGACTTTCATCCAGGGTGACTTCACCGAGGACGAAGTGCTCGCGCGGATCCTTGAAGCCGTGGGTAATTCGCAGGTGGACCTTGTGATTTCCGATATGGCCCCCAATATGAGTGGTACGCCTGAAGTGGACATGCCGAAAGCCATGTTCCTTTGCGAGCTGGCGCTTGATTTGGCGGAGCGGATACTCAAGCCGGGTGGTAATTTCGTGATCAAGATTTTTCAGGGCGAAGGGTTTGATGTTTACCTGAAGGATACTCGTCGGAAATTCGACAAGATCCAGATGATCAAGCCAGACTCGTCTCGCGGCAGTTCCCGCGAGCAATACATGCTGGCTTGGGGTTACCGCGGGCGTAGTGAGTAAAACGAGGTTTTTTGGCGGGGCGATAGGTTTTTCGTATTTCGCCCCGTGAGCATTAGCGAATATTGTGTAGAAAGTGTTTCACAAAGGGTTACAGACGGCGCCTGCCAGAGCCGTAGGTAATGTAGTAAGTTAGGCCGGTGAATATCATGCGAAGCGCGCGCCATTAGCGGAGCTTGCTTCAGAGGGTAGTTAATTGAACGATATGGCAAAGAATCTGATCCTGTGGTTGATCATCGCGGCTGTCCTGGTGACAGTGATGAACAACTTCTCCAGCCCTAACGAGCCGCAGACCCTCAACTATTCCGACTTCATCCAGCAGGTCAAGGATGGCAAGGTCGAGCGCGTAGCGGTTGACGGCTACGTGATTACCGGTAAACGCAACGATGGCGACAGCTTCAAGACCATTCGTCCGGCTATCCAGGACAACGGTCTGATCGGCGACCTCGTGGACAACCATGTGGTGGTCGAAGGCAAGCAGCCTGAGCAGCAAAGCATCTGGACTCAGCTCCTGGTCGCAAGCTTCCCGATCCTCGTGATCATTGCCGTGTTCATGTTTTTCATGCGGCAGATGCAGGGCGGTGCTGGCGGGAAGGGCGGGCCGATGAGCTTCGGCAAGAGCAAGGCGCGCCTGCTCTCCGAAGATCAGGTGAAAACCACTCTGGGTGACGTTGCCGGTTGCGACGAAGCCAAGGAAGAAGTCGGCGAACTGGTCGAGTTCCTCCGTGATCCGGGCAAGTTCCAGCGCCTGGGCGGTCGTATTCCTCGCGGCGTACTGATGGTCGGTCCTCCGGGTACCGGTAAAACCTTGCTGGCCAAGGCGATTGCCGGCGAAGCGAAGGTCCCGTTCTTCACCATCTCCGGTTCCGACTTCGTTGAAATGTTCGTCGGTGTCGGTGCCAGCCGTGTTCGCGATATGTTCGAACAGGCTAAAAAGCACGCGCCGTGCATCATCTTCATCGATGAAATCGACGCCGTTGGTCGCCACCGTGGCGCCGGCATGGGCGGTGGTCATGATGAGCGCGAGCAGACTCTCAACCAGTTGCTGGTAGAGATGGACGGCTTCGAAATGAATGACGGCATCATCGTTATCGCTGCAACCAACCGTCCGGACGTATTGGACCCTGCATTGCTGCGTCCAGGCCGTTTCGACCGTCAGGTTGTGGTCGGTCTACCAGACATTCGTGGTCGTGAACAGATTCTTAAAGTTCACATGCGCAAAGTGCCAATGGGCGACGACGTTGCTCCAGCGGTGATTGCTCGCGGTACGCCCGGTTTCTCCGGTGCTGACCTGGCCAACCTGGTGAACGAAGCTTCTTTGTTCGCCGCACGTGCCGGCAAGCGCATCGTCGAAATGAAAGAGTTCGAGCTGGCGAAAGACAAGATCATGATGGGCGCCGAGCGCAAATCGATGGTCATGTCCGAGAAGGAAAAGCAGAACACCGCTTATCACGAAGCCGGCCACGCTATCGTGGGTCGCGTCGTGCCAGAGCATGATCCGGTGTACAAGGTCTCGATTATTCCGCGCGGCCGTGCGCTGGGTGTGACCATGTTCCTGCCGGAAGAGGATCGCTACAGCCTGTCCAAGCGTGCACTGATCAGCCAGATTTGCTCGCTGTACGGTGGCCGTATCGCTGAAGAAATGACCCTGGGCTTCGATGGCGTCACCACCGGTGCGTCCAACGACATCATGCGTGCCAGCCAGATTGCGCGGAACATGGTGACCAAATGGGGCCTGTCGGAAAAACTCGGTCCGTTGATGTATGCCGAAGAAGAGGGTGAAGTGTTCCTCGGTCGCGGCGGCGGTGGTCAGAGTGCAAGCTTCTCCGGTGAGACAGCCAAGCTGATCGACTCCGAAGTACGCAGCATCATTGACCAGTGCTACGGCACGGCCAAGCAGATCCTCACGGACAACCGCGACAAGCTTGATGCCATGGCGGACGCCCTGATGAAGTACGAGACGATCGATGCTGATCAGATCGATGACATCATGGCCGGTCGTGCGCCTCGCGAGCCTCGTGACTGGTCAGGTGGCACCGGTACTTCCGGGACACCTCCGGTGGTGCAGGATGAGCGTCCGGAAACACCGATCGGCGGTCCGGCTGCTGACGTATAAGGTTTGAAATGACTTCTGTTCAGTCCTCGACCCGGTTGCCTTGCGGCAACCGGGTTCTTGATTTGGCCCAGACGCATGTCATGGGCATTCTCAATGTCACTCCTGATTCCTTTTCTGACGGCGGCCGATACAGCCAGCTCGATGCGGCCCTGCGCCACGCCGAGTCGATGGTCATGGCTGGTGCGACACTGATTGATGTCGGTGGCGAATCAACCCGCCCAGGTGCCCGGGCGGTTTCACCGCTTGAGGAGCTGGAGCGCGTAGCGCCTATCGTTGAACGTATCCATCGCGAACTCGATGTGATCATTTCTGTCGATACCTCCACGCCAGCGGTCATGCGCGAAACTGCGCGGTTGGGTGCGGGCTTGATCAACGACGTGCGCTCGCTGCGTCGAGACGGTGCCCTGGATGCGGCTGCAGCCACCGGGTTGCCCGTGTGCCTGATGCATATGCTTGGTGAGCCGGGCGACATGCAGAACAATCCGCACTACGAGGACGTCACCAAAGAAGTCGGCGAATTTCTCGCTGAACGAATGGCTGAGTGCGCGTTGGTGGGTATCCCGCCGGAGCGGATAATTCTTGATCCGGGTTTTGGCTTCGCGAAAACCTTGCAGCACAATCTAAGCTTGTTTAAGCATATGGAAGCCTTGCATGCCTTGGGGCGGCCCCTGTTGGTCGGGGTTTCGCGAAAGAGCATGATTGGTCAGGCCTTGAATCGGCCGGTTGGTGAGCGTCTTTTTGGTGGTCTTGCGCTCGCAGCGCTGGCTTCAGCCAAGGGGGCGCGTATATTGCGCGTCCATGATGTAGCCGAAACAGTGGACGTTGTGCGGATGATCGCCGCAGTGGAATCATCCGAATAAGAATGATGGAGCACTTATGAGCAAAAAATATTTTGGCACTGACGGTATTCGTGGTCGCGTTGGTGAATACCCGATAACTCCTGACTTCATGCTCAAGCTCGGCTGGGCAGCGGGCATGGCGTTCCGCAAAATGGGCGCTTGCAAGGTATTGGTCGGCAAGGACACCCGGATTTCGGGCTACATGTTTGAGTCTGCACTCGAGGCCGGTCTGACGTCGGCAGGTGCTGACGTCATGCTCCTGGGGCCGATGCCGACTCCGGCGATCGCCTACCTGACGCGTACCTTTCACGCCGAAGCCGGTATCGTGATCAGTGCCTCGCACAATCCTCATGATGACAACGGCATCAAGTTCTTCTCCGGAAAGGGCACCAAGCTGCCGGATGAAGTCGAACTGATGATTGAAGAGTTGCTCGACACCCCGATGACCGTGGTTGAGTCGAGCAAGATCGGCAAAGTGTCGCGCATCAACGACGCTTCTGGCCGTTACATCGAATTCTGCAAAAGCAGCGTTCCGACCGGCACCAGTTTCGCGGGCCTGAAGATCGTGATCGACTGCGCCCACGGTGCGACCTACAAGGTTGCCCCGAGCGTATTCCGTGAGTTGGGAGCTGAAGTCGTTGTGCTGTCCGCTCAGCCGAACGGTCTGAACATCAACGACAATTGTGGTTCGACCCATATGGGTCAATTGCAGGCTGCCGTATTGGCCGAACACGCAGACCTGGGTATCGCCTTCGATGGTGACGGTGATCGTGTCCTGATGGTCGATCACACGGGCGCCATTGTTGACGGTGACGAACTGCTTTACATCATTGCTCGTGATCTGCATGAGCGTGACAAGTTGCAAGGCGGTGTGGTCGGCACGTTGATGAGTAACCTGGGGCTGGAACTGGCCCTGGCGGATCTGTCGATTCCTTTTGTACGTGCCAACGTTGGCGACCGCTATGTCATCGCTGACTTGCTTGAGCGCAACTGGCTGGTGGGTGGTGAGAACTCGGGGCATATCGTTTGCTTCAATCACACCACGACCGGTGATGCGATCATTGCTGCGCTGCAGGTGCTGATGGCGTTGAAGACTCGCTCCGAAGGGCTGGCTCAGGCCCGCCAAGCGCTGCGCAAGTGCCCTCAAGTGCTGATCAATGTCCGTTTTGGTGGTGGTGCGAGCCCGCTCGATCATCCTGCGGTCAAGGAAGCCAGCGACCGTGTTACCAAGGCGATGGCGGGTCGTGGTCGGGTGCTGTTGCGCAAGTCCGGGACAGAGCCGTTGGTGCGTGTCATGGTTGAAGGCGAGGACGAAACACAGGTTCGCGGTTACGCCGAAGAGCTGGCAAAACTCGTTACTGAAGTTTCTGCCTGAATTCGGCTTGCCAGCCTTGATTGTGTTGGGTAACATCTGCGCCCACTTTGACCGACGAGGTACAGCATGCGTCGCCCTATGGTAGCTGGTAACTGGAAGATGCACGGTACCCGCGCCAGCGTCGCTGAGCTGATCAACGGCCTTAGTCATCTGGCCTTGCCGAGCGGTGTTGATGTAGCGGTATTCCCGCCTAGCTTGTTCATCAATCAAGTGATTGATGGCGTGCAAGGCAAGTCGATTTCGGTCGGCGCGCAGAATTCTGCGGTGGAAGCCATGCAAGGCGCATTGACCGGTGAAATTGCACCGAGTCAGTTGGTGGATGCAGGTTGTTCCCTGGTGCTTGTCGGGCACTCCGAACGCCGTCAGATTTTGGGCGAGCAGGACGCAGTGCTGATCCGCAAGTTCGCAGCGGCACAGGCATCTGGCTTGATTCCGGTGTTGTGCATAGGGGAGACCCTTGAGCAGCGCGAAGCCGGGAAAACGATTGAGGTTGTTTCGGCTCAGCTGGACAGCATCATCGATGAGCTGGGTGTCGGTGTGTTTGCAAAGGCAGTGATCGCTTACGAGCCGGTTTGGGCCATTGGCACCGGACTGACTGCTTCGCCGCAACAGGCGCAGGATGTGCATGCAGCCATTCGCGCGCAGTTGGCGGCAAAGAATTCTGAAGTCGCACAAGGTGTGCGGCTTCTATACGGCGGCAGCGTGAAGGCGGCCAATGCGGTCGAACTGTTCGGCATGCCGGATATCGATGGGGGTCTCATTGGTGGGGCTTCCCTGAATGCAGATGAGTTCGGTGCGATCTGTCGCGCCGCGGGAAACTGAAAAAATGCTGGAAACAGTCGTAGTCGTTTTTCATCTGCTGGGTGCATTGGGCGTAGTTGCTCTCGTATTGCTGCAGCAGGGTAAAGGTGCGGATGCTGGCGCGTCTTTCGGAGCAGGTGCTTCAAATACTGTGTTCGGAAGCCAAGGTTCCTCTACCTTTCTTAGTAAGTTTACTGCTATACTTGCCGCAGGTTTCTTCATAACCAGCTTAGGGTTAGGTTACTTTGCTAAAGAGAAAGCTCACCAGCTGACTCAAGTAGGTCTCCCAAATCCAGCAGTGTTGGAAGTTCCAAAGCAACAACCGGCTTCTGATGATGTCCCGGTGCTTCAAGAGCAAAAGTCGGCTACTCCAGCGACTGACGTGCCTCCAGCTCAAGAGCAAAAGTAAGAAGGGTTTCAAACGTAGTATTGCCGAGGTGGTGGAATTGGTAGACACGCAACCTTGAGGTGGTTGTGCCCATAGGGTGTAGGGGTTCGAGTCCCCTTCTCGGTACCAATTATCAGGAGAGCCCGCTGTTGCGGGCTTTCTTGTAGGTGGAAGGTTACATTGACCCTGTTAGGGATCGGTCGTATACTTCCGCCCCAGCTTTGTCGCGGGGTGGAGCAGTCTGGTAGCTCGTCGGGCTCATAACCCGAAGGTCGTCGGTTCAAATCCGGCCCCCGCAACCAGTTTAAGGAGCCCCTTTTAAGGGGCTTTTTGTTAGCTGGACACTTTCTACGCCGCTGTTCGACGGCGTTTCAAGGATGGGCGTTTCGCCCATTTTTTTATTTTGCATAGCATGCACATACATGCACGAGGGGGTTCAGGTGTCGAGCAAGCTAGAAGAGTTGCAGGCCTTGTTGGCCCCGGTGGTCGTGGCCCTGGGCTATGAATGCTGGGGTATTGAGTTTTCGGCTCAAGGTCGTCACTCGATGTTGCGCGTTTATATCGATAAAGAGGGCGGTGTGCTGGTGGACGATTGTGCCATTGTCAGCCGTCAGATCAGCGGTGTCCTGGATGTTGAAGATCCGATCGCCGTTGAATACACCCTTGAAGTTTCCTCGCCTGGCATGGAACGCCCACTGTTCACTATTGAGCAGTTTGCAAAATTTGCCGGTGAACAAGTGAAGATCAAGCTGCGCTCGCCTTTTGAAGGACGGCGCAACTTTCAGGGCCTTCTGCGCGGTGTAGAAGAGCAGGACGTCGTGGTGCAGGTAGAAGACCATGAGTTCCTGTTGCCGATCGATATGATCGACAAGGCCAACATTATTCCCAGTTTTGACTGAGACGCGGATCCCGCGGATCCAATGGCTTGCGAAAGGCGAGGCGTACGATGAGCAAAGAAGTACTGCTGGTTGTTGAGTCGGTATCCAATGAAAAGGGCGTACCGGCAAACGTAATTTTTGAAGCGCTGGAGCTGGCTCTGGCCACTGCTACCAAAAAGCGTTTTGAGGACGAAGTCGATCTGCGTGTGGAAATCAATCGCCACACCGGTGCTTACGAGACATTCCGTCGCTGGACGGTCGTCGAAGAAGCAGACCTGGACGATCCGGCCATTGAAACCTGGCCGAGCAAGGTTGCCGAGACGCATCCTGGTTCCAAGGTTGGCGATGTAGTCGAAGAAAAAATCGAATCCATCGAGTTCGGCCGTATCGCTGCACAGACTGCCAAGCAAGTCATCGTGCAAAAAGTTCGTGAAGCCGAGCGCGCTCAAGTCGTTGACGCCTATCGCGAGCGCCTGGGGGAAATCATCTCCGGCACCGTGAAGAAAGTGACTCGCGACAACGTGATCGTCGACCTGGGCAACAACGCTGAAGCGTTGCTGGCTCGTGAAGACATCATTTCTCGCGAAACCTTCCGTGTCGGCGTGCGTCTGCGTGCGCTGCTCAAGGAAATCCGCACCGAGAACCGCGGCCCGCAGCTGATCCTGTCGCGTACCGCGCCGGAAATGCTGATCGAGTTGTTCCGCATCGAAGTGCCGGAAATCGCTGAAGGCCTGATCGAAGTTATGGCTGCGTCCCGTGATCCGGGTTCGCGTGCCAAGATCGCGGTCCGCTCCAAGGACAAACGCATCGACCCGCAGGGCGCTTGCATCGGTATGCGCGGTTCGCGCGTCCAGGCAGTGTCGGGTGAGTTGGGCGGTGAGCGTGTAGATATCGTCCTGTGGGACGACAACCCGGCTCAGTTTGTGATCAATGCAATGTCGCCGGCTGAAGTGGCGGCAATTATCGTTGACGAAGATGCCCATGCAATGGACATCGCCGTTGGCGCAGACAATCTGGCTCAGGCCATCGGTCGTGGTGGTCAGAACGTGCGTCTGGCTAGCCAATTGACTGGCTGGACCCTGAACGTGATGACCGAATCGGACATCCAGGCTAAGCAGCAAGCAGAAACCGGCGACATCCTGCGCAACTTCATCGACGAGCTGGAAGTCGACGAAGACCTGGCACAGGTGCTGGTAGATGAAGGCTTCACCAGCCTGGAAGAGATTGCCTACGTACCGTTGGAAGAAATGCTCAACATCGACGGCTTTGACGAAGAAACCGTCAACGAGCTTCGCGCTCGTGCCAAGGATCGTTTGTTGACCAAAGCCATCGCTACTGAGGAAAAGCTGGCAGACGCCCATCCGGCCGAAGACCTGCTCTCGCTTGAGGGTATGGACAAGGATTTGGCGATGGAACTGGCGGTGCGCGGCGTAATTACCCGCGAAGACCTGGCCGAGCAGTCTATTGACGACCTGCTCGACATCGACGGCATTGACGATGATCGTGCCGGCAAGTTGATCATGGCCGCCCGAGCCCACTGGTTCGAGTAATTAGGCGCGGCCTGAGGAGAGAAGTGCATGACGCAAGTCACGGTGAAACAACTGGCCGATGAGGTCAAAACACCGGTAGAGCGCCTGTTGCAGCAGATGCGTGAGGCAGGTCTGCCGCACACCGCCGCCGAAGAAAGTGTGACTGACAGTGAGAAGCAATCGTTGCTGACTCACTTGAAAAGCAGCCACAAGGCGAAAGTGGAAGAACCACGCAAGATCACGCTGCAGCGTAAAACCACCAGCACCCTGCGTGTTGCTGGCAGCAAAAGCATCAGCGTTGAAGTCCGCAAAAAGAAAGTTTTCGTACAGCGCAGCCCGGAAGAAATCGAAGCCGAGCGCAAACGCGAACTGGATGAACGCCGCGCAGTAGAAAATGCTGCCCGTCAGAAGGCTGAAGAAGAAGCCAAGCGTCGCGCCGAAGAAGAAGCGCGTCGCCAGCCTGCTGCTGCGCAAAACGGTTCGACTGACGCTGTTGCAGCGCCTGCTGCAGTTGCTGAACCTGTGCGTGAAAGCGCGCCGGTTGTAGCGGCTGCACCAGCACCGTCTGCTGACGTTCGCAACAAGCAGAACGAACAGCGCCGTCCGGACAAACCACGTGCCGACGATAACAATCGTCGCAGCGGCGGTGGAGATGGCGAGCGCAAAAACGCTCCGCATCGTGCTTCGGTCAAAGAGAAAGCGCCTGCGCCACGTGTTGCGCCACGTACTACCGACGAAGAAAGCGATGGCTTCCGTCGTGGTGGTCGCGGCAAGGCCAAGCTGAAGAAACGCAACGCCCACGGTTTCCAGAGCCCAACCGGCCCTGTCGTGCGTGATGTGCAGATTGGCGAGACCATCACTGTTGGCGATCTCGCCAATCAGATGTCGGTCAAGGCTGCTGAAATCATCAAGTTCATGTTCAAACTGGGTACTCCAGCGACCATCAACCAGGTGCTTGATCAGGAAACTGCTCAGCTGGTAGCCGAAGAACTGGGCCACAAAGTGACCCTGGTCAGCGACACCGCCCTGGAAGATTCCCTGGCCGAGTCCCTGAAGTTTGAAGGTGAAACGTTCTCCCGTGCACCGGTTGTGACCGTAATGGGCCACGTTGACCACGGTAAAACCTCGCTGCTCGACTACATCCGTCGCGCCAAGGTAGCTGCTGGCGAAGCCGGCGGTATCACCCAGCACATCGGTGCGTACCACGTTGAAACTGATCGCGGCATGGTCACTTTCCTCGACACCCCGGGTCACGCCGCGTTTACCGCAATGCGTGCCCGTGGTGCCAAGGCGACCGACATCGTGATCTTGGTGGTTGCAGCGGACGACGGCGTGATGCCGCAGACCATTGAAGCCGTTCAGCACGCCAAGGCTGCCGGTGTACCACTGGTTGTTGCAGTGAACAAAATCGACAAGCCGGGCGCTGATCTTGATCGCATCCGTAGCGAACTGTCGGTTCACGGCGTGACCTCGGAAGAGTGGGGCGGCGACACCCCGTTCGTATCGGTTTCGGCGAAAGTCGGTACTGGTGTGGACGAGTTGCTCGAAGCTGTTCTGCTGCAAGCCGAAGTTCTGGAACTGAAAGCGACTCCATCGGCTCCTGGCCGTGGCGTCGTGGTTGAATCGCGTCTCGACAAAGGTCGTGGCCCGGTTGCAACCGTTCTGGTTCAAGACGGTACCCTGCGCCAAGGCGACATGGTGCTGGTCGGTTCGAACTATGGCCGTGTGCGTGCCATGCTCGACGAGAACGGCAAGCCGATCAAGGAAGCCGGTCCTTCCATCCCTGTCGAGATCCTCGGCCTGGACGGTACCCCGGACGCTGGCGATGAGATGAGCGTGCTGTCGGACGAGAAGAAAGCCCGTGAAGTGGCTCTGTTCCGTCAAGGCAAGTTCCGCGAAGTCAAGCTGGCCCGTGCTCACGCCGGCAAGCTGGAAAACATCTTCGAAAACATGGGCCAGGCAGAGAAGAAGACGCTCAACATCGTCCTCAAATCCGACGTCCGTGGTTCGCTGGAAGCGTTGAACGGTGCCTTGAACGGCCTGGGTAACGACGAAGTGCAAGTGCGTGTTGTCGGCGGCGGCGTGGGTGGTATCACCGAGTCCGACGCTAACCTGGCACTGGCCTCCAACGCTGTACTGTTCGGCTTCAACGTGCGTGCCGATGCTGGCGCTCGCAAGATCGTCGAGCAGGAAGGTCTGGATATGCGTTACTACAACGTGATCTACGACATCATCGAAGACGTCAAGAAAGCCCTGACCGGTATGCTGGGCAGCGATGTTCGCGAGAACATCCTGGGTATCGCTGAAGTGCGTGACGTGTTCCGTTCGCCGAAGTTTGGCGCGATCGCCGGTTGCATGGTTATCGAAGGTGTTGTTCACCGTAACCGTCCAATCCGTGTACTGCGTGAAGACATCGTTATCTTCGAAGGCGAGCTGGAATCCCTGCGCCGCTTCAAGGATGACGCTTCCGAAGTACGTGCCGGCATGGAATGCGGTATTGGCGTCAAGAGCTACAACGACGTCAAACCTGGCGACAAGATCGAAGTTTACGAGAAGGTTCAGGTTGCTCGCAGCCTCTGACTCGCGCACTTCAAGGGCCACGGCGAGCCGCCGCATGCAGATGCGCGGCACCGCGTCAGGACTCTAAACGCAACGCCCGGTCTGGCTTTTGTCAGGCCGGGCGTTTGCCGCTTTCAGACCCCTCGGGTTTCACCGTGGGGCAGTAACAGGTAACAAGACATGGCAAAAGAATACAGCCGTACCCAACGTATCGGCGATCAGATGCAGCGTGAGCTGGCACAACTGATCCGTCGTGAAGTCAAAGACCCGCGCGTCGGCCTGGTCACCATTACTGCTGTTGAAGTCAGCCGTGACGTCGGTCACGCCAAGATCTTCATCACCGTGATGGGGCAGGACAACGCCGAAGACATTGCACAAAGCATCAAGGTGCTCAACTCCGCCGCCGGTTTCCTGCGTATGCAGCTGGCTCGCGAAATGAAGTTGCGCAGCGTTCCTCAGTTGCACTTCCACTACGACGAAAGCGTCGTGCGTGGTGCGCACCTGTCGGCCCTGATCGAGCGTGCGGTGGCTGAAGACAATCAGCACCCGGTAGCGGCTGAACCCGAAGACGCCAAGGAGTAATCGGTGGCTCAGGTCAAACGTATCCGTCGTAACGTCAGCGGCATTATCCTGCTCGACAAGCCGCTGGGGTTCACCTCCAACGCCGCGTTGCAGAAGGTTCGCTGGTTGCTGAACGCCGAGAAGGCCGGGCACACCGGCAGTCTTGATCCGCTGGCCACCGGCGTGTTGCCGTTGTGCTTCGGTGAGGCGACCAAGTTCTCGCAGTATCTGCTCGACTCTGACAAGGCTTATGAAACCCTGGCGCAATTGGGCAAAACCACCACCACGGCGGACGCCGAGGGTGAAGTTTTGCAGGAACGCCCGGTGACCGTTGGTCGCGTCGATGTCGAAGCTGTTTTGCCCGGTTTTCGTGGGCAAATCAGTCAGATACCGCCGATGTACTCGGCGCTCAAGCGTGACGGGCAGCCGCTGTACAAGCTGGCCCGTGCTGGCGAAGTAGTGGAGCGCGAACCGCGTTCTGTTACTATTGCGCGCTTGGAATTGCTGGCCTTCGAGGGTGATACTGCGCGGCTTGCGGTGGATTGCAGCAAAGGCACCTATATCCGCACCCTGGTGGAGGATATCGGTGAGAAACTCGGTTGTGGCGCTTACGTTGCTGAATTGCGACGTACCCAGGCCGGGCCTTTCACCTTGGCGCAGACGGTCACGCTGGAAGAGTTGGAAGCGGTACATGCCGAAGGCGGCAATGAAGCGGTTGATCGCTTCCTGATGCCATCGGACAGCGGCCTGCTGGATTGGCCACTGTTGCAGTTCTCGGAGCACAGCTCGTTCTACTGGCTTAACGGCCAGCCGGTTCGAGCCCCGGATGCACCGAAGTTCGGCATGGTACGGGTACAGGATCACAATGGTCGCTTCATCGGTATCGGTGAAGTGAGCGAAGACGGGCGCATCGCGCCACGTCGACTGATTCGGTCAGAATGACCGGACGAGGGTGGCTGTCAACAGGCACGGTCACTACTCATTTTTAGATACAGGGATTTGTCCCTGGCCTGTTGAAACTGTTTTTCTGAAACAGTTTCCTGATAAAAGGATTGCCTCATGGCTCTCGACGTTCAAGAAAAAGCTCAAATCGTAGCTGACTACCAGCAAGCTGTTGGTGACACTGGTTCGCCAGAAGTGCAAGTTGCACTGCTGACCCACAACATCAACAAGCTGCAAGGTCACTTCAAGGCCAACGGTAAAGATCACCACTCCCGTCGTGGTCTGATCCGCATGGTAAACCAGCGTCGTAAGCTGCTGGACTACCTGAAAGGCAAGGATCTGGGTCGTTATCAGGCTCTGATCGGTCGCCTGGGTCTGCGTCGCTAATAAGCGATTGCGCTAGAGGTTGGTTGTCTGTCGTGCGTCAGCGGGTTTCCCGCTGGCGCATGGCAGGCTCCCAGCCTCAAGTTTTATCTGGATACACGTTTTAGCCTGGACAGGCGTTGGGCCGACTCCCGACATTGCCCAAGAATTTCGCAAGAAGACAAGTTCCCCAAGAGCCACAAAAGAAGGTAGGACACCGTGAACCCGGTAATCAAAAAATTCCAGTTCGGTCAGTCGACCGTTACCCTCGAGACTGGCCGTATCGCCCGTCAGGCCTCCGGCGCAGTATTGGTCACCGTTGACGACGACGTCAGCGTATTGGTGACCGTAGTCGGTGCCAAACAAGCCGATCCAGGCAAGGGCTTCTTCCCTCTGTCCGTTCACTACCAGGAAAAGACTTACGCTGCCGGTAAGATCCCTGGCGGTTTCTTCAAGCGCGAAGGCCGTCCTTCCGAGAAAGAAACCCTGACTTCCCGACTGATCGACCGTCCGATCCGTCCGCTGTTCCCAGAAGGCTTCATGAACGAAGTGCAGGTTGTCTGCACCGTCGTTTCCACCAGCAAGAAGACCGATCCGGACATCGCTGCGATGATCGGTACCTCGGCGGCCCTGGCCATCTCCGGCATTCCTTTCGATGGCCCGATCGGCGCTGCCCGCGTTGCGTTCCACGAAAGCACCGGTTACCTGCTGAACCCGACTTACGAACAACAGAAAGCTTCGAGCCTGGACATGGTCGTTGCCGGTACTTCGGAAGCCGTTCTGATGGTTGAATCGGAAGCCAAAGAGCTGACCGAAGACCAGATGCTGGGCGCGGTACTGTTTGCTCACGACGAGTTCCAGGTTGTGATCCAAGCCGTTAAAGAACTGGCCGCTGAAGCTGCCAAGCCGACCTGGACCTGGGCTCCTGCGCCTGAAGCCACGGCTCTGCTGGGCGCTATCCGTGCCGAGTTCGGCGACGCGATCTCCCAGGCTTACACCATCACCATCAAGGCCGATCGTTACGCTCGCCTGGGTGAGCTGAAAGACCAGGTGGTTGCCAAGCTGTCCGGTGAAGAAGGCCAGCCTTCTTCCAGCGAAGTCAAAGCAGCGTTTGGCGAAATCGAATACCGCACCGTTCGCGAAAACATCGTAAACGGCAAGCCACGTATCGACGGCCGCGACACCAAGACTGTACGCCCTCTGAACATCGAAGTCGGTGTTCTGCCAAAGACCCACGGTTCGGCTCTGTTCACCCGTGGCGAAACCCAGGCTCTGGTTGTTGCAACTCTGGGCACCGCCCGTGACGCACAACTGCTGGACACCCTGGAAGGCGAGAAAAAAGACCCGTTCATGCTGCACTACAACTTCCCTCCGTTCTCGGTAGGTGAGTGTGGTCGCATGGGTGGCGCTGGTCGTCGCGAAATCGGTCACGGCCGTCTGGCCCGTCGTTCGATTGCAGCCATGCTGCCTGCCGCCGACGTGTTCCCGTACACCATCCGTGTTGTATCGGAAATCACCGAATCCAACGGTTCGAGCTCCATGGCTTCGGTCTGCGGCGCTTCCCTGGCCCTGATGGACGCTGGCGTCCCGATGAAGGCACCGGTTGCCGGTATCGCCATGGGTCTGGTTAAAGAAGGCGAGAAATTCGCCATCCTGACCGACATCCTGGGTGACGAAGACCACCTCGGCGACATGGACTTCAAAGTAGCCGGTACCGCTAAAGGTGTTACCGCGCTGCAGATGGACATCAAGATCAAAGGCATCACCGAAGAAATCATGGAAATCGCTCTGGGCCAAGCCCTGGAAGCGCGCCTGAACATCCTCGGTCAGATGAACCAGATCATTGGCCAGTCGCGTACCGAACTGTCGGAAAACGCTCCGACCATGATCGCGATGAAAATCGACACCGACAAAATCCGTGATGTCATCGGTAAAGGCGGCGCGACCATTCGTGCGATCTGTGAAGAGACCAAGGCTTCGATCGACATCGAAGACGACGGCTCGATCAAGATCTTCGGCGAAACCAAGGAAGCGGCTGAAGCAGCACGTCAGCGCGTTCTGGGCATCACCGCAGAAGCTGAAATCGGCAAAATCTACGTGGGTAAGGTTGAGCGCATCGTCGACTTCGGCGCATTCGTCAACATCCTGCCAGGCAAGGACGGTCTGGTTCATATCTCGATGCTGAGCGACGCTCGCGTTGAGAAAGTGACCGACATCCTGAAAGAAGGCCAGGAAGTGGAAGTACTGGTACTGGACGTGGACAACCGCGGCCGTATCAAGCTGTCCATCAAAGACGTAGCAGCAGCCAAGGCTTCGGGCGTTTAATCACTCCCCACGCCTGACTGCTTCAACGTTATAAAAAATGCCCCGCAGTGAACGCTGCGGGGCATTTTTTTGTCTGCGAAACAGGGTGTGAAGTTGCTGGCCTTCGAACCCGGTGCTAGGTTTAGCCCACTGCCCGTGTAGCTCAGTTGGTAGAGCAGCGCACTCGTAACGCGAAGGTCGCAGGTTCGACTCCTGTCTCGGGCACCATCCCCTGTTATTTCACCTTTCTGCTCAGGTCATCCACGGTACGTTTGAGCTGATCCAGCTGCTTGTCCTGATCGCTGACTTCGCGCTTCAGGCTGGACAGGTCACTGGAGCTTGAGCTGGAACTCGATCCGGCACTGCGCTTGAGGTCTTCCACCTGGCTGGCGAGCCTTTTCAGCTCGCTGTTCTGTGCACTGACAGTTCGCTTGAGGTCGCTCACTTCGCTGGCACTCGAGCTTGAACTGGACCCCGTATTCTTCTTGAGCTCTTCGATGAGTCTGGTTTGCTCCTTGACGGTTTTCTCAAGGTTCTCGATGTCAGCCGTGTTGGTTTTAGCGGTGCTCTGTAATTGGGTCACCATGTCGATACTGATATCGCTTCTCGTCATCACATCTTTGCCGTACAGATTGTGAAAGGTGAGGAATTTGTCGCTGGAACTGGAACTGTCGGAGCTGAACTCCAAACCGGCCTGGGCGGTACTGGACAGTGCCAGGCTGCCGAGAAGAACGACCGCCGTGCTGGTTGCGAGAAGGGCTGACGAACGCTTTGCAAGACTGGACATCACTAGGGTTCCTTGTGAAGTGCCTAGGTGGCACATTGCTATGACTTTGCCTTTGTCGCGTTGTTCCTGCGACGCGAGACAATATTTTCAAAAAGTACCCTCCAGCGTTTTTTTGTAGATTTGATGTAAAAGTCCGTATAAATCGCCAACCAAACGTCCTATATTCGGAGCCTGCACACGCATCACCTTGCAGTTTTCAGATGATCCCCGAATGGTTCTGAAGGCCAGACAAACCGGGCTTCACACGGTTTTTTGCGTCAGAGAGATCCTTGATGATCCAGATCCATCTTCCATTCCCCAGATCAGCGAGAACGACATGACCGTTAAAGAATTGACCCAAGAAGCCAGACACGAAGAAGCGCTCAAAAAGTACTTGCTGGATTCGCCCCAGCTCGCCGGAGAGATCAAGGACCTGCCGGCCGACGATCAGAAAGACCAGATTCAATGGGCGTTCGAGGATGAGGCAGAGTCCCAGGGCTTGCAGCCGTGGGAATTGACGCTCAAGTACACCTCGACCCCGGAAGAGTTCGAGGCTGCGCGCCTGGTGCTGCACAAAGAGGCAGCCGAGGTGCTGGGCGTCGAGTGGGAAGAGTACTGCGAGATGAACAATCTGGTGGTCTGACAAAGACGCCAGCCTGAACAAGGCTGGCGTTTTTCGTTCTACAACGCTTGATCAGAGGCTTAACCGCATCGACAGATCGACAGCCTTCACGTCCTTGGTCATCGCGCCAATCGAGATGTAATCCACCCCGGTTTCAGCGATCGGCAGCAGCGTACTTTCGTTGATCCCGCCACTGGCTTCGAGTTTGGCCTTGCCCGCGTTCAGGCGCACGGCTTCACGCATGTCATCCAGGCTCAACTCATCGAGCATGATGATGTCAGCGCCCGCTGCCAGCGCTTCCTTGAGCTCCTTGAGGCTTTCCACTTCGATCTCCACCGGTTTGCCCGGGGCAATCTTGTGCGCGGCATTAATGGCTTCAGGGATGCCACCGCTGGCGGCGATATGGTTTTCCTTGATAAGGAAGGCATCGTAGAGACCGATGCGGTGGTTGTGGCAGCCACCGCACGTCACCGCGTACTTCTGCGCCAGGCGCAGGCCCGGCAGGGTTTTGCGGGTGTCGAGCAACTTGACCTGGGTGCTGGCGACAAAGTCCGCCAGATGCTGCGCACGCGTGGCCACACCCGACAGCATTTGCAGGAAGTTCAATGCACTGCGTTCGCCCGTGAGCAGCGAGCGCGCCGGACCTTCGAGGTGAAACAGCGCCTGATTGGGTTGCACCCGTTCGCCATCACGCACCTGCCAATGCACTGCGACCCGCGGGTCCAGTTGCCGGAACACTGCATCGACCCACGCCGTGCCGGCAATGACGGCGGCATCACGCGTGATGATGGTGGCTTTTGCCAGGCGTTCGGCCGGGATCAACTGTGCGGTGATATCGCCGCTGCCGACGTCTTCGAGCAGCGCACGGCGTACGTTGGCTTCGATTTCGGCGGTCAAGTCGGCGAGACGTAGATTCGGCATAACGGACTCCACAAACAAAGTGGTCCGATTATAGGGGTATGGCACCAGCCAACCCAAGGCGTCAGAGGCTTTCCGTTTGCGCTGAACCCTGCATTTGGTCGATTTATCGCCTAAGTCGGCGCCCGTCCGTTGCGTCTATTTGAAGGGGAGATGAAGAGTCTGCTGGCACAGCAGGCACATCTTGCAAGATAATCCGCCTTGCTTTTGACGTCATGGCTTTGACGTGCTTATTGGATGGTTTTCTGTCCGGAAATGACCCTTTCAGGAGGCTTGGATGCACAACGACGGGAATGTAGTGCCTTTGCACAAAGGCGCTACCGATCAGGCGACGCACTCGCCGCTCGCCCGCCTGCCTGTGATTCTGCTTCAGGTTCGCGACAAGGTTGCACTGCAGCTGCGGCAGGGATTGCAGGATCTGTTCGATAACGCCGACGACACCTTGTTCGAAATGGCCGATCGGGCCCGCAATGACGTTGAGCAGAACCTCTATTTCGAAGCCATGCGCGACTTGCGCCTCAAGCGTAAAAGTATCGAGCGCGGGTTCCTCGAGCACTTCTTCGAGGCGTTTGTCAGCCTCACTCAATACGACACCACTCATCCTGCCTTGCCCCAGGCATTGACCCTTGACGCCTCGACACAACGCCCCAACGACGACATGGAGCGCAGCGTCGCGGTGGAGGCGATGGTCAATAAAGTGCTGAACCGTGAAGGCGTTGGCCTTGGTCAGCTCACCGCGCGGCTCGGTGTGTTGCTCGGTAAGCCGCTGGACGATCAGCGCAACCCCGTGGGGCCGGCGATGCTGTGCGAGTATTTCTTGCAGGCCGGGCGAAATCTCGGGGTGGAGATCAAGGTCAAGCTGATCATCCTCAAGTTGTTCGAGCGCTATGTGCTCAGTAGCGCCGATCAGCTCTACGCTCAATCCAATCAATTACTCGTCGCCACCGGCGTATTGCCCGAGCTCAAGCCTGCGCCCAGACGGCGTGCGACAGATCGCACGATGTCCGTCGCGGATGATGAGCCTTTACCGGCGAACGTGCGCTCGGACTCGGCACAGATCGACGAGGTGTTCGCTGCGTTGCAGGAGCTGCTGCTGCCTGTGCGCGGCAGTGTCGCGCCGACCCTTGAGGCCAGCGCCGAGACACGACCCATTTCCACGCAGGACTTGTTGCGCATGCTCTCGCACCTGCAGCAACACGTGCCGGCACTGGCGGCTCAGGACGATTTCGATCTGCGTAACCAGCTTGAACAACTGCTAACGCGGGTCAGCGTCAAAAGCGGCAAGTCGCGCGTGGTCGGAGTCGCTGATGAGGACGTGATCAACCTGATCGCCATGCTGTTTGAATGCATGCTTGATGACCGCAACCTGCCGGATTCGCTCAAGGCGCTGATCGGTCGTCTGCAGATCCCGATGCTGAAAGTGGCGGTGCTCGACAAGAGTTTTTTCAGCCGAAGCAGTCATCCCGCCCGACGCTTGCTCAATGAAATCGCCGCCGCGGCCATGGGCTGGGGCGAGTGCGATGACCATGAACGCGACAGCCTGTACCTGCGCATCGAGCAGGTGGTGCAGCGTCTGTTGAATGACTTTGCTGACGACCCGGCGATTTTTTCCGAGCTGCTGGCGGATTTTCTCGCTTTTACCAGTGATGAGCGCCGTCGCAGTGAATTGTTGGAGCAGCGCACCCGCGACGCCGAAGAGGGCCGTGCCAGGACCGAACTGGCTCGCCAGCGCGTCGAGCAGGCGCTGAATCAGGCGTTGTTGGGCAAAGTGTTGCCGCAAGCGGTGGTGGTGTTTGTCCAGGAGGCCTGGAGCAAAGTGCTGCTGTTGACCTGCCTCAAACACGGTGATCAGTCGGCTGAATGGCGAGCGGATGTCCACACCATGGAGCAACTGATCTGGAGTGTGCAACGCCACGAGGAGCCCGATTCGAGCCAGCGCCTGCTGGCGCTGGTGCCTGGGCTACTGAAGTCATTGCGTGACGGGCTGAACAGTTCGGCATTCGATCCTTTCGCCACCAGCGAGTTTTTCAGCGCGCTGGAAACCTTGCACGTTCAACTGTTCACGTATCCGGAGCAGGCAAACGACGGGTCTTTCGAGGCGCCGGTGATGGTCCGGATGACGCAGGAAATCGTCCTGCAAACCGCCGACGAAGGACCGGTCGAGACGCCATTCGCCCGTTTACCGGTGGACGACGCCAGCTTGCTGCAAGTGGATAAACTGCATCCCGGTTGCTGGGTCGAGTTTCAGGAAGACGACGAAAACACTCTGCGCTGCAAGCTGGCCGCGATCATTGAAGGCACCGGCAACTACATCTTCGTCAATCGCACCGGCCTGAAAGTCCTGGAGCGCTGCCGCACTGGCCTCGCGCTGGAATTTCGTCGCGGCGCGGTGCGCACGCTGGACACTACCTTGCTGTTTGACCGGGCGCTGGCCTCGGTGCTCGGTGACTTGCGCCGCCTCAATCGCGGCAAGTGATCGCGTCCCGATGGGCTATCGCGGCATACTGGGCGCCAACACAGTCGTCGTTGAAGGAACCTGTATGCAGTTGGACCCCGCGAGCGGTTGGTGCCAGGACGTGCGTTTATGCCCCTCACCCAACTTCAATGCGCGCCCCTCGGGCGAAATTTCCCTGCTGGTGATCCACAACATCAGCTTGCCGCCAGCGCAGTTCGCGACCGGCAAAGTGCAGGAATTCTTCCAGAATCGTCTGGATGTCACGGAGCATCCTTATTTTGAAGGTATTGCTGACTTGCGGGTGTCAGCGCACTTTCTGATTGAGCGTGACGGCACGGTCACTCAGTTTGTCTCTTGTCTTGAGCGCGCCTGGCATGCCGGTGTCTCGACTTTCGAGGGCCGGGAAACCTGTAACGATTTTTCCGTGGGCATCGAACTTGAAGGCACGGATGATCTGCCGTTCACCGATGCTCAGTATCACGCGCTGACGGCCTTGACCCGACAGCTGCAAAACGCCTACACCGGCATCACTGCGCAGCGCATTTGCGGGCACAGCGACATTGCCCCGGGGCGCAAGACCGATCCAGGACCGGCGTTCGATTGGGCACGCTATCGCGCGGCCCTGGCAAAAGAGGAAGGACAATGAGTTTTCTGGTGTTGCTGTTGGCGGTATGGATCGAGAAGTTCTCGGCACTGCGCCATCGGGTTCAGCGTGATGGCGGTTGGGTACGCGAGCTGAACAAGCTTGAGGTCATGCCACGCCTGATCAACCGGCCTTGGCTGGTTTTGGTCATTATGGTGTTGTTGCCGGTCGCGCTGCTGGGATTGCTGCTGGTGGTGCTGGAGCCGGTGGCCTACGGTCTGCTGGCACTGCCGGTGCATTTGCTGGTGGTGATTTACAGTCTCGGACGCGGCGATCTGCTGGCCGGGCTGGGGCCGTTTCGCGATGCCTGGCGCCGCGAGGACCTGCAAGCCGCCGCGCATGTGGCCAAACGAGACCTGGATATTTGCGCCGAAAGTGGCGAGCAATTGCTGGAACGGGTCGAAGCGCACCTGCTCTGGGAGGCTTACCAGAGTTTCTTTGCGGTCATTTTTTGGTACTTCCTGCTGGGTCCGGTGGCCGCCCTGAGCTATCGCTTGCTGGCGCTGGCCGAAGAGCACGGACAGAATCCGGCCGTGGTCGAACGCGCGGCACAATTGCGTCACGCCTTTGATTGGGTGCCCGTGCGGTTGCTGGCGGCGAGTTTTGCACTGGTCGGCAACTTTGTGGCGGTCGGCCGGGTGATGTTGCATGAATTGCTGAACTGGAACATCAGCGCCGCTCAGTTGATCGAGAAGGTCGGGATGGTGGCCGGTGAAATCCCGGCACCGGTCGTCGGACCGGATGGCATCAACAGCCTGGACCGGATCTGGGAGCTACTGTTGCGGGCGGCAGTGCTCTGGTACGCCGGTTTTGCGCTGTGGACGGTCCTCCCTTAACACACCGATCCCTGTAACCACTGGCGCAGCCTGCGCCAGTGGCTACAGGGATTTGCCTGCCCTCGTTAACCTTAAGTTACAAAACCCCCTGCCGATTTAAGATATACAGGGATAGCGCTGAATAGTGGCTATCTGCCGCTGAGCCGCGCCTGCCAAATAAAAATAAGAATGCAATGGGAGACTTCCAGTGAAGAGCTTGCTCTATCCCGCCGTCGCACTGATGAACCGCCTGAGCTTCGGCATGAAGTTCAGTTTGATCAGCGTGCTGTTCCTTGTGCCCATGCTGGTCACCAACTTTTATCTGGTGCGTGACTCCTATCGCGAGTTTCAGGGCACGCAAGTCGAGCTGCAAAGCCTCGACCTGCTGGGCAGCGGCCTGACGCTGCGGCGTGACCTGGAGACCCTGAACAATCTGGTGCAGATCAACGTCACGCTCGGCCAGTCCGGCAAGGCCGGCAACGTCGAGTCGAAGATCGGCACGTTGGAGCAAAGTATTCTGGCGCGCCTGCAAGGGCTGACCGCGATGACCACCGATCCTGAGCAGATCACGGTTTTCGACGGCAAACGCGATGAAATGATCGCCGCGTTCAAGGCCCAGCAAACGGAAACTTCCCTGCAAAGCAAAAGTGGAATGATCGGCAAACTGCTGGGCAACGCACAGATTTTCAGCCAGATCATCGCCACCCAGGCCGGCCTCAGTCGCGACAGCCAAAGCGACATGCGGCAACTGAGCGAGCTGATTACCAACGTCACCCCACCGGTGACTCAACTGCTGGGCGAAGGCCGGGCGATGGGTTCCTTTTCCCTTGGGCAAGGCTTTCTCAACTCGGCTTCGAGCACTCGATTCGATGAGCTGTTGGCGCAGATCGAAAAGCTCCAGGGCGAATACGGCCTGAAGTTGCAGGACGCACTGGGTTCCAGCAAAGCGGCGCGTGAAACCCTCGCCGCTCAAGCCGACAGCAGCAAGGCGTCGCTGAAAAAAGCCAGTGAGCTGTTCGAAGAAAAAGTGGTGATGGCCGACACCCTCGATGCACCCTGGCAGGGCTTTTACGATCAGGTCACCGGCCTGATGGACCAGACTTACCAACTCAACGAAGCCACCCTGAAGTTCCTCGGCACCCAGTTGCAGCAGCGACTGGAACAGAACCGCACCCACATGGTTTTGCAGGCTGTGGCGTTGTCGGTGGTGTTCGTGTTGATTTTCTACCTGTACGGCGGCTTCTACGCGTCGACCCGCACCACGCTCAAGCGTCTTGGCGCCATGATGGACACGGTCGCTGCGGGCGACATGACGGTGACCTTCCGCGCGGAAAGCCGTGATGAGCTCGGCGAGTTGGGTGAGGTGTTCAACGGCACCGTGAAGAAAATCCATGACCTGATCGAGCGCGTCGGCAAGACCGTCAATGAGGTCGAGCGCCAGGCCGGGCAGGTGCAAAGCGTTTCTACCCAAAGCAACCAGGCGGTGGCGGGGCAACGTTCGCAGATCGAGCAGGTCGCCACGGCCATGAACCAGATGTCGGCGACCTCCCTTGAGGTGGCGCGCAGTGCCGCTGCCGCCGTCAGCAGCGCCCACAGCGTCAACGACGAGACCATCAGCGGTCGCGGTCTGGTGGCGTCCCAGCAGGGCAGCATCGCGCAGTTGGCCAGTGAGATTGATCAATCAGTGATCGTAATCAACCAACTGGCCAGCGACAGTCAGTCCATCAGCCGTGTGCTGGAAGTGATCAAGAGCATCGCCGAGCAGACCAATCTGCTGGCCCTCAACGCGGCCATCGAAGCCGCTCGGGCCGGTGAGCAGGGGCGCGGGTTTGCGGTAGTGGCCGATGAGGTCCGCACGCTGGCCAAGCGCACTCAGCAATCGACCGAAGAAATCGAGCAGATGATCAGCAAGCTTCACAGCGGCGTCGGCGCGGCGGTGAAGGCTATGGGCATCAGCCATCAGGTGGCTGATGGCACGGTTGGGCAGTCGGAAAAGGTCCAGCAGGCGCTGGAAAATATCCTCGGCGCCGTCGGCATGATCGTGGACCAGAACCAGCAGATTGCTGCTGCGGTCGAGCAGCAGACCGCCGTCGCCCACGACATCGATCAGAACATCGTCGAGATCAACCGCGCTGGCGAGCGTACCGCCGAAGGGGCGCACCAGACCGAGGATGCCAGCCGCGCGTTGTCGGCCCAGGTGGTAGAACTCAAGCACTTGATCAGCGCCTTCCGGGTGTAAAAATATCTCTGTGGGAGCGAGCCTGCTCGCGAAAGCGGTTTAACTTTCAACACATTTGCTGACTGTTACACCGCTTTCGCGAGCAGGCTCGCTCCCACAGGTTTTACGCAGAATCTGTAGTACTTTTTCCATTTTCAGGCAGGCAATGTCCTGTTTTCCTCCGTGCTCTGATTTTTCGTCTTCAATGAAGGAAGATCATTCACTCTGGCCAGCCCTGAGGAGGCGCGGTTATGTCTGTTGCAACAATGGGAATACAGGGGCACTGCGCGCACTGCGGGAACACCCTGCGGCTGGAAGCCTGGCAACTCAACGCGATTGCAATCAACGAATCATTCGCCTGTACGCACTGCCACAAAGCCTTGCAATTGAGCGACCCGAAACAGATCAAACGCTTCAAATCGCTCGACTCACTCGGCTTGCTGCGGGCGAGCACGCTGGTGATGGTGTGCACGGCAGTCCTGGTGGCGTTGGTCATGGAATGGATCGGCATGCTCAGCGTCGTCGAACAGCTGAATTTTTCGCTGGCCGCGATTCTGGTTTACTTCGTCGTTATACAGTTCGCCCATCACCGGCAACACATCACGCTGATTCTGGAAGCCGCCAAGGCCCACGCCGACTAATTACCAGTTGAACAGCTCGCAGGCATTGGCCGTGCTGACGGCGGCCAACTGCTCGGGGCTGATCGCCATGATCTGCGCGAGTGCCGAGCAGATCGCCGGCAGGTGCGCCGGGCTGTTGCGTTGGCCGGCAAACATGGCCGGTGCCATGTCCGGTGAGTCGGTTTCCAGCACCACGGACTCCAGCGGCAGTTCGGCGAGCACGCGGTGCATGCGCAGCGCCTGCGGCCAGGTGGCGGCGCCGCCCAGACCCAGTTTGAAACCGAGCTTGATGTACTCGCGCGCTTCTTCTTTGCTGCCGGCGAAGGCGTGGATAATCCCGGCACGTTTCAATCGAAAGCGTTTCAGCGTGGCAATCACCGCCGCATGGCTGCGCCGCACATGGATCAGCGCCGGCAGATTGAAGTCCGCCGCCAGTTGCAGTTGCGCCTCGAACAGCGCCTGCTGGCGCTCGCGGTCCAGGGTTTCGATGAAGTAATCCAGACCGATCTCGCCCACGGCGCACAACTGCCGATGGCCGGACAGGCGCGTCAGCCAATCACCGAGTTCCAGTAGATCTTCAGGTCGATGATCCTCCAGATACACCGGGTGCAAACCGAATGCCGCATGCAAGTCGGGATCGCTTTGCACCAGGTCCCAGACACGCTGCCAATTCGCCTGATACACCCCCAGCACCACCATTCGACGCACGCCCAGGGCGCGGCTTTCGGCCAGCAGCGCCTGACGATCCGCGTCGAAATCCGGAAAATCCAGATGAGTGTGGCTGTCGATCAGCTCCACGGTTCAGTCCCGATGAATACGCTGCTTGAAGGTCCGCGCGATGGCCTGCACGCCGGGTTGGTAATCGGACTGCTCGATGGCGGCCAGCGCCAGCGCCAGGGCTTTATCGGCGATCAACTGATGCTGCTGGGCCATGGCGTTGACCGGCAGCGGCAGGAAGTCCAGCAGCTGCGTGTCACCGAACGTACCGAGGCGCAACGGACGGGTTTTCAGCGGGTAGTCATGCAAGGCATCGAACACCCCCTGAAGCAACACGTAGGAAGTGGTCACCAGGGCGTCCGGCAGATGGCCCAGACGCTGGAGCATTTCTTCCATCAACTGTTTGCCGCACTCGCGGCTGAACGATTCGCCGTGCTCGATCAGCACCTCGCCTTTGAACCCGTCCAGCGCTTCTTTGAAGCCGGCCGCGCGTTCCTGGCTGATGCTCAACTCGGGGCGCGCGCCGATCAAGGCGATCTGCTTGGGCAGCGGGTCCAGTAGACTGCGGGTCAATTGCAGGCTGGCCTCACGGTCGTCACTGATCACCGAGCAAAAGTGCTCGGGCTCCATGACCCGGTCGATGGCGATGATCGGCATGCCTTTGGCCTGCAACTGGCGATAGCTGTCGTCATCCGTCGGCAGGCAACTGGCGACGATCAGCGCATCGCAGCGCCGGGCGCGGAACAGTTTGAGCAATTGCCGCTCACTGTCGGGTGCATCGTCGGAGCTGGCGATCAGCAACTGATAGCCGCGCGCCCGGGCGCCTTGTTCCAGCAGTTTGGCGATTCGCGCGTAACTGGGGTTTTCCAGGTCCGGCAGAATAAAACCCAAGGTGCGCGTATGCCGACTGCGCAACCCGGCCGCTTGAGGGTTGGGCGTAAAGCCATGCTGTTCGACGACCGCGCGCACGCGCTCGACGGTGGCACTGCTGATGCGTTGCTGTTCGGCCTTGCCATTAATGACATAACTGGCGGTGGTTACGGACACACCGGCCAGCTGTGCGATATCACTGAGTTTCAACTCGGGATTTCCTTGTTTTTTCGAGCTTGCCCCGACATTTTCGCCAATCCTACCCGAATCCGGCAGGCGACTATTGTCCAAGCACATCCGACAAGTTGGGCTTCAAGGATGCGACATTATCGAGTAACGTGCCAAGTGTTCTAGATTAAACGTTTCAGCAAGCGTATTTTCAGGGTTATACGCACCCTTGGCCGGTTCTGCCGTGAAACCGCCAAAAGTGACGGTTAAGCGCTTAAGCTGATTCATTCAAAACAATACCTGGCGCCCTCAGACGCCAAAAAGGAGAAAGCATGCTCGAGCTCACTCTAGAGCAGATATCCATGGGCCAGTCGGCTGTGGATAAGTCCGCTGCGTTGCAGCTACTGGCCGAGCATCTGGTCGCCGATGGCCTGGTCGCCGACGGGTACCTCGCCGGGTTGCAGGCGCGTGAGGCTCAGGGCTCGACCTTTCTCGGTCAGGGTATTGCCATCCCCCACGGTACACCGCAAACCCGCGACCTGGTGTTTTCCACTGGCGTGCGGCTGATGCAGTTCCCCGAGGGCGTGGATTGGGGCGACGGTCAGATCGTGTACCTGGCGATCGGCATCGCGGCCAAGTCCGATGAACATTTACGCTTGCTGCAACTGTTGACTCGCGCTCTCGGCGAAACCGACCTGGGCCAGGCGTTGCGTCGTGCGAGCTCCGCCGAAGCCTTGTTGAAACTGCTGCAAGGCGCGCCGCAGGAATTGGCGCTGGATGCGCAGATGATCGGCTTGGGTGTGTCGGCCGATGACTTCGAAGAACTGGTCTGGCGTGGTGCTCGCTTGCTGCGCCAGGCCGATTGCGTGAGCAACGGTTTCTCCGCTGTGTTGCAACAGGTCGAAGCGTTGCCGCTGGGCGATGGCTTGTGGTGGCTGCACAGCGAACAAACGGTCAAGCGTCCGGGCCTGGCCTTCGTCACCCCGGACAAACCTATGCGCTACCTCGGCCAGCCGCTTAGCGGCTTGTTCTGCCTGGCCAGCCTCGGTGAAGCCCATCAGGCCTTGCTCGAACGTCTGTGTGCGTTGCTGATTGAAGGCCGTGGCCACGAATTGGGCCGCGCCACCAGCAGCCGCAAAGTGCTCGAAGTCCTTGGCGGTGAACTGCCGGCGGACTGGCCGAGCGGGCGCATCGCACTGGCCAACGCCCACGGTTTGCACGCGCGCCCGGCGAAGATCCTCGCCCAGTTAGCGAAAAGTTTTGAAGGCGAAATTCGCGTACGCATCGTCGACGGCCAGGACAGCGCGGTGTCGGTGAAGAGCTTGAGCAAACTGCTCAGCCTCGGCGCCCGTCGGGGTCAGGTGCTGGAATTCATTGCCGAGCCGAGCATCGCCGCCGATGCCTTGCCGGCCTTGTTGGCCGCCATCGAAGAAGGCCTCGGCGAAGAAGTCGAGCCTTTGCCGTCCGTGAGCCAACAGCGCGAAGAAATCGCAGAGATCGCCGAAGTGCTACTCGCCCCGGCGTCCGGCAGCCTGATTCAAGCCATCGCTGCAGCCCCAGGCATTGCCATCGGACCGGCGCATATTCAAGTGCTGCAAACCATCGAATACCCGCTGCGCGGTGAGTCTGCAGCGATCGAGCGCGAGCGTCTGAAACAGGCGCTGGCGCAGGTACGTCGCGACATCGAAGGCCTGATTGAACGCAGCACGTCCAAGGCGATCCGCGAGATCTTCATCACCCATCAGGAAATGCTCGACGACCCGGAATTGACCGATGAAGTCGACACTCGCCTCAAGCAAGGCGAAAGCGCCGAAGCGGCGTGGATGGCGGTGATCGAAGCGGCGGCTAAACAACAGGAATCGTTGCAGGACGCGTTGCTCGCCGAGCGTGCGGCGGACTTGCGTGACATCGGCCGGCGCGTGCTGGCGCAACTGAGCGGCGTCGAAACGCCGAGCGAGCCAGACCAGCCTTACATTCTGGTGATGGACGAAGTCGGGCCGTCCGACGTTGCGCGTCTCGACCCGGCCCGCGTCGCCGGCATTCTCACCGCTCGCGGTGGCGCCACGGCGCACAGCGCGATTGTCGCGCGGGCGCTGGGCATTCCGGCGCTGGTCGGTGCCGGGGCAGCCGTGTTGCTGCTGGCGCCGGGCACGCCGTTGCTGATTGATGGCCAGCGCGGGCGCCTGCATGTGGACGCCGATGCGCTGACCTTGCAGCGCGCCACCGAAGAACGCGACACCCGCGAACAGCGCCTGAAAGTGGCTGCCGAACAACGTCATCAACCGGCGCTGACTACCGACGGTCACGCGGTCGAAGTGTTCGCCAACATTGGCGAGAGCGCCGGTGTAGTCAGTGCGGTAGAACAGGGCGCCGAAGGCATTGGCTTGATGCGCACCGAACTGATTTTCATGGCCCATACGCAAGCCCCGGACGAGGCCACCCAGGAAGTCGAATACCGTCGCGTTCTCGACGGTCTGGCCGGTCGGCCGCTGGTGGTGCGCACCCTCGACGTCGGTGGCGACAAACCGCTGCCGTATTGGCCGATCGAAAAAGAAGAAAACCCGTTCCTTGGCGTGCGCGGTATTCGCCTGACCCTGCAACGTCCGAAAATCATGGAAGCGCAATTGCGTGCCTTGCTGCGGGCCGCCGACAACCGTCCGCTGCGGATCATGTTTCCAATGGTCGGCAGTGTCGATGAATGGCGCCAGGCGCGGGACATGACCGAGCGCCTGCGCCTGGAAATCCCGGTCGCCGATCTGCAACTGGGGATCATGATCGAAGTGCCGTCGGCGGCGTTGCTGGCGCCGGTGTTGGCCAAAGAGGTCGACTTTTTCAGCATCGGCACCAACGACCTGACCCAGTACACCCTGGCCATCGACCGTGGTCATCCGACCTTGTCCGCCCAGGCCGACGGCTTGCACCCGGCGGTGCTGCAACTGATCGACATCACCGTGCGTGCGGCGCATGCCCATGGCAAATGGGTCGGCGTGTGCGGCGAATTGGCGGCCGATCCGCTGGCGGTGCCGGTGCTGGTCGGGCTGGGCGTGGACGAACTCAGCGTGTCGGGGCGCAGCATTGCCGAGGTCAAGGCGCGTATTCGCGAACTCAGCCTCGCCCAGACGCAAATTCTCGCCCAAGAGGCCTTGGCCGTGGGCAGCGCCAATGAAGTGCGCGCATTAGTGGAGGCTCTGTAATGGCCCGGATTTTAACCCTGACCCTCAACCCGGCATTGGACCTGACCGTCCAGTTGCCGCGCCTTGAACCCGGCCAGGTCAACCGCAGCGACGCCATGCACACCCACGCCGCCGGCAAAGGCGTGAACGTGGCGCAAGTGCTGGCGGACCTTGGTCATGAACTGACCGTCAGCGGTTTCCTCGGTGAGGACAATCTGCAGGCGTTCGAAACCCTGTTTGCCAAACGCGGTTTTGTCGACGCGTTTATCCGTGTTCCCGGCGAGATTCGCAGCAACATCAAGCTGGCGGAAAGCGACGGGCGCATCACCGACGTCAACGGCCCGGGACCGCGGGTGAGTGAAGCGGCGCAGCAGGCGTTGCTTGATCGTCTCGAGCAAATCGCCCCGGGGCATGACGCCGTGGTCGTCGCCGGAAGCCTGCCGCTGGGCGTCAGTGCGCGCTGGTTGCAGGCGTTGATCGTGCGCTTGAAAAAACTCGGTCTGAACGTCGCCCTCGACACCAGCGGCGAAGCGTTGCGTGCCGCGCTCAAGGCCGGCCCATGGCTAATCAAACCGAACACCGAAGAGCTGGCCGATGCACTCGGCTGCGAGGTTGTTTCGGTCGCGGCACAAGCCGAGGCTGCAAGCCGCTTGCACGCTCAAGGCATCGAGCATGTGGTGATCTCTCACGGTGCCGAAGGCGTGAACTGGTTCAGTGTCGGCTCGGCGCTGCATGCCACGCCGCCCAAGGTCAGCGTCGCCAGCACGGTCGGCGCGGGCGATTCGTTACTGGCCGGCATGCTCCATGGTTTGCTCAGTGCCGACACGCCTGAACAGACCCTGCGCACCGCCACGGCGATTGCCGCGATGGCGGTCACCCAGATCGGTTTCGGCATCGGCGATGCCGCGCAATTGGCGCAGCTCGAACAGGGTGTGCGCGTGCGCCCCCTGACAGAACAATAAGAGGGATTGTGATGAAGTTAGCCATTGTTACGGCCTGCCCGAACGGCATGGTCACCAGTGTGCTGTGCGCCCGTTTGCTCGATGCGGCGGCTCAGCGTCAGGGCTGGATGACGTGTGTCGAAGTGGTGGATGCGACGCATCCGGAGCGTCAGTTGTCGGCGGCCACGATCGAAGGCGCCGAGTGGGTGTTGCTGGTGAGCAGCGTGCCGGTGGACATGACGCGATTCGTCGGCAAACGCGTGTTTCAGAGCACCCCGGCGCAAGCCCTGCAAGAAGTTGAAGCGGTGCTGCGGCGCGGTGCTGAAGAGGCTCAGGTGTACGTGGCCCCCGAAGCGGTCGCCGAGCCCGTCGCTCCCACAAAAAACGCGCCACGACTGGTCGCGATCACCGCGTGCCCGACCGGCGTCGCGCACACGTTCATGGCCGCCGAAGCCTTGCAGCAAGCGGCCAAGCGTCTGGGCTATGACCTGCAAGTGGAAACCCAGGGCTCGGTGGGCGCGCGCAATCCGTTGAGCGCGGCGGCGATTGCCGATGCCGATGTGGTGCTGCTGGCCTGTGATATCGAGGTCGCCACCGAGCGTTTCGCCGGCAAGAAGATTTACCGCTGCGGCACCGGCATTGCGCTGAAACAGGCCGAAGCGACGCTGAACAAAGCGCTGGCCGAAGGTCGGCAGGAAACCGCTGCCAGCGGTGCCCAAGGCCCGGCCAAGCAAGAAAAGACTGGCGTCTATAAACACCTGTTGACCGGTGTGTCGTTCATGCTGCCGATGGTGGTGGCGGGCGGCTTGATGATCGCGTTGTCCTTTGTGTTCGGCATCACCGCCTTCAAGGAGCAGGGCACGTTGGCGGCAGCGCTGATGCAGATCGGCGGCGAGACCGCGTTCAAGTTGATGGTGCCGCTGTTGGCGGGTTACATCGCCTACTCGATTGCCGACCGTCCGGGCCTGGCGCCCGGGATGATTGGCGGTCTGCTGGCGAGCACCCTCGGGGCCGGTTTTATCGGCGGGATCATTGCCGGTTTTATCGCCGGTTACGCGGCGCAGGCGATCAACCGCTACGCGCGTTTGCCGCAGAGTCTCGAGGCGCTGAAACCGATCTTGATCATCCCCTTGCTGGCGAGCCTGTTCACCGGCCTGGTGATGATTTACGTGGTCGGCAAACCGGTGGCCGGGATGCTCGAAGGGCTGACGCATTTCCTCGACAGCATGGGCACCACCAACGCGATTCTGCTCGGTGTGTTGCTGGGCGGCATGATGTGCGTCGACCTTGGCGGGCCGATCAACAAGGCCGCTTACGCGTTCTCGGTGGGGCTGCTAGCGTCACAGAGTTATGCACCGATGGCCGCGACCATGGCCGCCGGCATGGTGCCGCCGATTGGCCTGGGCATCGCCACGTTCATCGCACGGCGCAAGTTTGCCCAAGCCGAGCGCGAGGCCGGTAAAGCGGCGTTGGTGCTGGGGTTGTGCTTCATCTCTGAAGGCGCGATACCGTTTGCCGCGAAAGACCCGCTGCGGGTGATTCCGGCGAGCATTGCCGGTGGTGCGCTGACCGGGGCGTTGTCGATGTATTTCGGCTGCAAGCTGATGGCGCCGCACGGTGGTTTGTTTGTGCTGGCGATCCCGAATGCGATCAATCATGCGCTGCTGTACTTGCTGGCGATTGTTGCCGGGAGTTTGCTGACGGCCGTGGCGTATGCGCTGCTCAAACGGCCTGAAGCGGCCGAGCTGGCACTGGAACCCGCCAACGCCTGAAACCCCATCAACCCTTGTGGGAGCGAGCCTGCTCGCTCCCACAAGGGGCTATGTCACAGTCATTTCATGCGTATGTGCTTTAGTTTTCCTTTTCAGGGAGAACACCATGAGCGAATTCGACCTCGGTCGCCGTCGGGTCATGCAAGCGGTGGGCGTCGGGCTGTTGTTGCCGGCGCTGGCGCCGGCCGTGATTGCTTCGGTCAAGGATCGTCCGCTACTCACCGACGGCGTGCAGTCCGGCGACCTGCTGGGCGACCGGGCGATGGTCTGGAGCCGCAGCGACCGCCCCGCGCGAATGGTCGTGGAATGGGACACTCGCAGCCTGTTCAGCAACCCGCGTCGATTTGTTTCCCCGCTGGCCGATGCGCGCACCGATTTCACCGCGCGGGTCGAACTCACCGGCCTGCCCGCCGATCAGGCGATTTTCTATCGCGTGACCTTCGAAGATGCCCAAAGCGGTGTCGCCAGCGAACCCTGGTTTGGCCATTTGCGCAGCGTGCCGCAAACCCGTCGCGACATTCGGTTTGTCTGGAGTGGCGACACCGTTGGCCAAGGCTTCGGCATCAACCCGGACATCGGCGGTATGCGCATCTACGAAGCCATGCGATTGCGCCTGCCGGACTTCTTTATCCACAGCGGCGACACCATCTACGCCGACGGCCCGGTGCCCGCGCAACTGCCCACCGAAAGCGGTCGGGTGTGGCGCAACATCACTACTGAAGCCAAGAGCAAGGTCGCGCAAAACCTCGACGATTTTCGCGGTAACTACCGCTACAACCTGATGGACGAGAACATCCGCCGCTTCAACGCCGAAGTCCCGCAGATCTGGCAATGGGACGACCACGAAGTGGTGAACAACTGGTCGCCGGGCAAACAACTCGATGTGCGCTATCAGGAGAAAGATATCCACACCCTCGTCGGCCGCGCGCGCCAGGCCTGGCTCGAATATGCACCGATGCGTTTGCAGAGCGCCGACAACGGCGGGCGGATCTATCGCAAGCTCAGCTATGGGCCGATGCTCGATGTGTTTGTGCTCGACATGCGCAGTTACCGCGGCGCCAACGACGACAACCTCGGCGCGGCCAAACCCTTTCTCGGGCGTGAGCAACTGGACTGGCTCAAGCAGGCATTGAAAGGCTCGCAAGCCCAGTGGAAAGTCATTGCCGCCGACATGCCGATTGGTCTGGGCGTGCCCGACGGTGAGGTCAGCCCGGGTGTGGCGCGCTGGGAAGCGGTGGCCAATGGCGATCCGGGACCGGCTCAAGGGCGGGAACTGGAAATCGCTGAGTTGCTGGGTTTCCTGCGGGCGCAGCAGGTGCGTAACTTCGTGTTTTTGACGGCGGATGTGCATTACTGCGCGGCGCATCACTACCACCCGGATCGTGCCGCGTTCCAGGACTTTGAACCGTTCTGGGAGTTTGTCGCCGGGCCACTGAACGCGGGGAGTTTTGGGCCGAATCCGCTGGATAAAACGTTCGGGCCCCAGGTGGTATTCGAGAAGGCACCGCCGGCGCAGAACACTTCACCGTTTGCCGGGTTTCAGTTTTTTGGCGAAGTGAATATTGATGGGCAGACGGGGGAGATGAGCGTGGTGTTGCGGGATCTGGATGGGGTCTCGGTGTTTGAGCAGAAGGTGCAGCCGGTTTAATGTCTGTACACCCGCCCTCTGTGGGAGCGAGCCTGCTCGCGAAGGCGATCTTACAGTCAACGAGATGTTGAATGTAATGACCCCTTCGCGAGCAGGCTCGCTCCCACAGGGAATGCGTGGTGTCAGTAGACGTCGCGGCGGTAGCGGCCTTGTTCGATCAGGCGATCGACCTCTGCAATCCCGAGCACTTCATTGAGCACGTGATCCACCCCCGACGCCATCCCCTGCAAGCTGCCGCAGATGTAGATGACGGCGCCATCCGCCAACCATTTCTTCAACTCATCCGCCGACTCACGCAGGCGATCCTGAACATAAATCTTCTCGGCCTGATCCCGCGAGAACGCCAGATCCAGTCGCTCGAGGTCACCTGAAATCAACCACTCCTCCAGCTCATCGCGGCACAGGTAATCGTGTTCCCGATTGCGCTCGCCAAACAACAGCCAGTGCCGTTGTTGCCCGTCGGCAATGCGCGCCTTGAGCAAACTGCGCAGCCCGGCCAGACCGGTGCCGTTGCCCAGCAGGATCATCGGCACCGGCTCGGCCGGCAGATGGAACCCGCTGTTGCGCCGCACTCGCAGGCTGATGGTGCCACCTACGGGAGCGTGTTCGGTCAGCCAGCCGGAGCCGATGCCCAGGCTGCCATCGGCGTGCATTTCCTGACGCACGATCAGTTCCAGAATGCCGTCGGCCGCAATCGAAGCAATGGAGTATTCGCGCATGGCCAACGGCACCAGCGCATCGATCAGTGCCTGGGCGTGCAGGCCGACCAGATGGGCTCTGTTCTCCGGCAGTTGGCGCGTGGCGAGGGCTTGCTCCAGCGGTTGTGACAAGCCATCCAATGCAACCGCAGCGCGCCCGTCGATTCCCAGGCCGTCGAGGAAATGCTCAATGGCCCACGGGCAGTTACGAGGCAGCACTTCCACCAGATCACCCGCCAGCCAACTGCTGGTGGACGGGGCGGCGAGGCCGAGCAAGTACACCGGTGAACCAATGCTGTCCGGGTTCATCAATTCGCGGCGGGTCAGCGTCCAGTTGTCGTAGCTCGGTGCTTGCCAGGTGTCGACCGGCGTTTGCCCGGTCAACAGGCCCAGTTGTTGCTGCCAGTGGCGCAAGGCGTACGGGTCGCCGCTGTCGACTTCCACCGGGGCGAACAAGGTTTTGCCGCCGTGCTCGTCCAGCCAGGTGTGCAAGCGTCGGGCGAAGCCGCAGAAATGTTGATATTGGCGATCACCGAGGCCGAGCACCGCGTAGTTCAAACGCTCAAGACTCGACGCCCGACCCAGCACCTTGCGTTCGAAGCCGCGCGCACTGTCCGGTGCTTCACCGTCGCCGAAGGTACTGACCACGAAGAGTGCATTGGTGGAGTTCAGCAGATCCTGTTCACTGACGCTCGCCAGCGGCTGCACGTTCACCGGCACGCCGGCGGCCTGCAATTGGCCGGCGGTCTGCCACGCCAATTGCTCTGCAAATCCACTCTGGCTGGCGAAGCCGATCAGCCATGCCGGTGCATCGCTGCCCGGTTGTTCGAGACCTTTACGCGCGTCCTTGATCTGCTTTTTCTTGCGCCGACGATCGAGGTACAGCATCCAGCCCGTGACGAAAAACAACGGCATGGTCAGTGCGGTAATGGTCAGGATGATGCGCCCGACAATGCCGAAGTAGCTGCCGACATGCAGTGCATAAATGCTGGTCAGCAATTGCGCCTTGAGGCTCTTTTCGCTGTAGCGATCGTGCTGCTTGACGATGCCGGTCGCCGGGTCAAGGGTGATCTGGTTCAGGGCGCGGTCGTGGGGTGAGGTTTTCAGCAGGTAGTACACAGTCGCCGGCTGGCCGGCCACGGGCGGCATACGGATGTTGTAGGCGCTGAGTGCGGGACCTGCGGCGCTGTAGACGCTGCTCCAGATGGCCGCGTAGTCGGCGGTTGGCGCCGGACCGCTTGGTGCCGGACCACGGCCACCGCGCACGCGCTCGTTTTGCGGGGCGTCGGAGAGCAATCGGGTCAGGCCTTTGTTGTACCACTCATACGACCAGGACAACCCGGTCAGCGCCGCCAGGAGGTAAAACACCAGGCACCAGGTGCCGGCGACCGAGTGCAAGTCCCAGTTGAAGCTGCGGCCCTTTTTCTTCCAGTCCAGGGTCAGCCAGGCACGCCATTTGTTCCACTGGCGCGGCCAGCGCAGGTACAGACCGGACAGGCAGAAGAACACCAGGATCAGCGTGCACGCGCCGGTGATGTTGCGCCCGGTGTCGCCGATGGCGAGGAAACGGTGCAGTTGCAGTACGAAGCCGAAGAAGTCCTGGCCGGTGGCATCGCCCATGAGCTCGGCGGTATACGGGTCGAAGTAGCGCATCTCGCCACGGCGTTGGCCCGGCGGCGGGGTGAAAAACACCTTGGCCGCGTGGCCGCTGTCGGTCTCGACGGAGAGCATCGAGACTTTCTTGCCGGACGCGGCTTCGATGCGCTCGACCAGTTCGACGGGCGGCAGGACGCCGGCGACCTGCTTCTCGACCTGCAACACGGAAGGGTTTAGTACGTTCAGGATTTCATCCTGAAACGACACCGTCGCCCCGGTGATGCCCATCAGGGCCAGGACCAGCCCGGCGCTGATGCCGAAAAACCAGTGCAACTGGAACAGGGTTTTCTTCAACACGTCACTCGCCTTGTTCGTTCAAAAATTATCATCACGGCGCGCATTATGCCGTGGGTTGTCGAGAAACATTCTTTTTTACGTACAAAAGCCCCACTCACGAATGAGCAGGGCTTTTTCGTCCCGCTTCTATCAGAAGTGGAAGTTGGTGCTCAGCAATGCCGTACGGCCCGCTGCCTGGTTGGCGAAGTGGGTCGAGAAGGCCTTGTCGTAGTACGTTTCGTCGGTCAGGTTCTGCACGTTCAGTTGCAGGTCGACGTTTTTGCTCAGCTTGTAGGCCGCCATCGCGTCGTATCGAACGTAGGAATCAACCATGGTGGTGTTGGCCACGCTGCCGAAGACATCGTCGACATAGAACGCACCGCCGCCGATGGTCAGCTTCGGCGTGACCTGATAGGTCGTCCACAGGCTGGCACTGTTTTTCGGCGTGTTAGGCAGTTCGTTGCCATCGTTGGCTGCGCCCAGCGGGCCGCCGTCGACTTGCTCGCTGTCCATGTAGGCGTAACCGGCGAACACTTGCCATTTGTCGGTGAGCTTGCCGGTGGCCGACAGTTCGACACCTTGCACGCGGGTTTTGCCGGCGTTTTCATAGGTCGTGGTGTCGACCTGGACGCGGGCGTTATCTTTCTCGGTGCGGAAGATATCGGCGGTCAGGGACAGACGATCGTTCATCAAGTCCCACTTGGTACCGATTTCGTAGTTCTTGGTGGTTTCCGGCTCCAGGTCGCTTTTCAGCAAGTTGCCGTTGCGATCCGGCGTGCCGCCCAACGGGTTGCCTTCCGAACCTTCGCCCAGGGTGTTGCCCGGTGGCGTGGCAGACGTTGCGAAGGACGCATAGATGCTGCCGTTTTCCGCTGGTTTGTACACCACGCCGAACTGGCCGGTAACGAACTCGCTGGTGTCATCGCCCTTGGACGTGGTCACGTCGGAACCGTTGAAGGTTTTGTAGTCGGTGTCGAAATGGTCGTAGCGCAGGCCCATGTTTACCAGCCACTGCTGGGACAATTCCAGGGTGTCGAACACATACAGTGCGTAGGTGTTGGCCTTGGTGTCGGTGCCGGCGTAGTTACGCGAGATCGCGCCGTTCCATGGATCGTTCGGGTTGGGGTTGGACAGCGAGGTGCAGTTGTAACCACTTGGCGCGCCGATCAAGGCCGGGGAGCAGTTGGTGGTGGCGGCTGCTGTCCTCGGGGTGGTGTCGGTGTTGACGTTGTACGAGGATTTCTGACTTTCCTCGTGCGTGAACTCGATACCGGTGGCGAAGCTGTTCTTGAAGCCGGCGATGTACATGTCACCGAAAAGATCAGTCTGGTTGGTCGTGGTCTCGGTGTTGCTGACACGGGTATTCGCCCGGCGCCAGACGCTGCCATTGTTGACGTTGCCCTTGCTGTCGTCCGGCTGGGTCAGGATGTAATCCTGCATGCTGGTGCCGTGACGCAGGGTGTTCTTGACGGTCAGCGCGTCGTTCAGGTCGTGCTCGATGGCGAAGGTCGCGGTGTCGGTGCGGCCCTTGCGGAAGTCACGGTCGTTCAGGCCGTAGAAGTTTGAGCTGTCGCCGCCATCGTTTGGTTTGTCTGGGTTGGACTTGGTGCGCGCAGCCGAACCGGCCACCGGGATGGTGTACGGAATGCCCGAGTCCGGGGTGTCGTTACTTTCCAGATGGTAGTAATCGAGGTTCACACGGGTGTCGGTGCCCAGGCCAAAGGCCAGCGACGGCGCGATGCCCCAGCGGTCGTAGTCGACGCTGTCACGGCCCGCGACGTTGCTTTCGTGGCTCAACAGGTTCAGGCGGCCCGCAGCGGTGTCGGTGAACTGGTAGTTGCTGTCCAGGGTGAAGCGCTGGGTCTGGTCCGAACCCCAGGTAAAACCAGCGTCATTCGAATTGCCCAAGTGGGCTTTTTTGCTCACCAGGTTGATGCTGCCGCCGGCAGCGCCACGGCCGCCGATGGCCGAGTTCGGGCCTTTGCTGACTTCAATCGATTCGACGGCGAAGATCTCGCGGCTCTGCGAACCGGTGTCGCGCACGCCGTCCAGGTAAGTGTCGCCTTGGGCGTCGAAACCGCGAATGAACGGACGATCGCCTTGCGGGTTGCCACCTTCACCGGCACCGAAGGTGATGCCCGGTACGGTGCGCAGCGCGTCCTGCATATTGAGGGCGCCGGTGTCCTTGAGGACCTGTTGCGGAATAACGGTGATCGAGCGCGGGGTATCTACCAGCGGCGCGGTGTACTTGGATGAGGAGGCTTTTTCGACGTTGTACGAAGTCTCGTCCTGGGCCTCACCAGTGATGGCGGTTGCGCCCAGCGAAATCACATTACTCGGTGCCTTTTCGTCGGCTTTTTCCGCCGCGAAAACCATGTGTCCCGCAGAGCCGGCAGTAATCGCCATGCCGATGGCCGACGCGAGCAAACGTGGTGAACTGACCGGTACGTGTGGTTGTTGACGTGACATTTGAATTCCCCTCCCCAAGGATTTGAGGCCGCGGAATATAGGGTAGACGCGTATTTGTATCAATTGCGAAACGTTATTATTCGCGAAGAATTTACATTCTTTACAATTTAACCTTACGGTTTTTGCTGTTTCGTCCGTCGCAAGGGTTTTACACGAGCAATAAGAATCAATACCATTAGCGCCCCTTTGGTTCCAGGTGCCTTTGCCATGCTGCTGCACGTTCCCGGCTTGTTCGCGAAAGAAGAAGTGCAGCGCATCCGCGAGGCTCTGGAGCAGGCCGATTGGGCGGACGGCAAGATTACCGCCGGTTACCAGTCGGCCAAGGCCAAGCACAATTTGCAGCTGCCTGAAGGCCATCCGCTGGCCAAGGAAGTCGGCGCGGCGATGCTGGAACGGCTGTGGAAAAATCCGTTGTTCATGTCCGCGGCGTTACCGCACAAGGTGTTTCCTCCGTTGCTGAACTGTTACACGGCCGGCGGCAGTTTCGATTTCCATATCGACAACGCGGTGCGCCAGCCCAAAAACAGCATCGAGCGAGTGCGCACTGATCTGTCGGCAACGCTGTTTTTCAGCGAGCCTGAGGACTACGACGGCGGTGAGCTGGAAATCCAGGACACCTTCGGCACACAACGGGTGAAGCTGCCCGCCGGCGACATGGTTTTGTATCCGGGCACCAGCCTGCACAAGGTCAACGCCGTCACTCGCGGTACGCGTTACGCTTCATTTTTCTGGACGCAAAGCCTGGTGCGCGAAGACAGTCAGCGCGCCTTGCTGTTCGAGATGGACGGCGCGATCCAGCAACTGACCCAGGACATGCCCGATCACCCCTCGCTGATCCGCCTCACCGGCACGTATCACAACCTGCTGCGTCGTTGGGTTGAGGTATGAGCTATCAACTGCGCCGCGAGGAAGTTCTCGACGGTGATGCGCTCAAGGCCATGCTGGCGGAAAGCCCGGCGCGCGCAGCCCAGGCGATTTTGATCGCGGCTCGCGAAGGCACACTCGATGCTCAGGCGCTGCTTGGGCAAATCCTGCTGGACGGCAACGGCATCGCGCTGGATCAGCCGTTGGCATTGCGCTGGTTCGAGATTGCCGCTCGTGGCGGGCACCTGATGGCGCGCAACATGCTCGGCCGTTGTCACGAACACGGCTGGGGTTGTGCGGCGGATGCTTCGGTTGCTGCACGGCACTACCGAATCGCAGCAGAAGCCGGGCTGGATTGGGCGATGTACAACTACGCCAACCTGCTCGCCACCGGACGGGGAGTGCTGGTGAATCAGGCGCAAGCCTTGAGTCTGTATCGAGAGGCGGCCGAACTGGGCCATGCTAAATCCATGAACCTGCTGGGGCGTTATCTGGAAGAAGGTGAGGTTTGCCTCGCCGATCCACTCGCAGCACGAGTCTGGTATCGACGCTCTGCCGAAGGCGGAGATTTTCGTGGGCAGTTCAGTTATGCGGCCCTGCTGGCCGATGACGGGCATGTTGACGAATCGCTGTCCTGGCTACGTCGGGCATTGGCCGCCGGTAACCAGAACTTTTTGCGGGTGAGTGGTGAGGCGCTGAACAACGCCCCACACCCCAGGATTCGAGCGATGGCTCAGGAATATCACCAGCGTGCCTCCCAACTCGCTCAGCCATTGAGTTAACCGCGCAACCACTGGCCTTTAAGGTTTTCCAGGTAGCGTTTGAAAGGCTTGGCTTGCGCTATCAGCTTGCGGCCCTTTTTGACGATATCGCCTTGGGTATCCTCGGTGATGGCCTCAAGAAACAGCGACACCGCTTCGACAATGTTGCTCGTTTCATCCGCATACGTATTGCGCGGTTCGATCACCTTTTTCGTATCGGTCAGCTGTTTGACTTTCTTGTCGTTGTCGCTCATTTGGGTAACGAGAGAGTCCAGGCGACCTTGCCGATCTTTAAGACGAACCCGAAGCGTGGTTCGAGCGTTGATCAAGCCCTGGTATTTGATCAGTTCGTTTGCCTCATCAAGAAACTTGTTCGCCACCGCCAGGCCGGCTTTCAGTGCGGCGGTTTGAGGTGTTTCAGGTTGAGTACCGATCATCCCGGTCAATTGCTCAAGAAGAGGTTTCACGCGGTCAATGATGCTGAGGCTTTCAAACAGGCGGATTGCTTCGTTCAAGACCCTTTCATCTTCGAGAAGCGCATCCACAGGAGGCTTTTCTTTTTCCAGTTCCGCAGACAGCACTTCGCGAGCTTCCATCAGTTCGGCAATCCTGAACCGGTTATTACTGATGGGGGAGTACCTGACACTGTAAATGGCTTGGCTGAGTTCTGTTTGAGCTTCATCCAGCTTGTCAGTGCACAGCGAGATTAGCTGCCTGGCTATTTTGGTATAGGACTCAATGGCGTTTTTGGTAGGCGGGTTCATTTCGCCTGCTGACAATGTGTCCAGCGCCTGGAGCGTCTCATTGAGTGCCGTGGTTTCAAGGCTGATAATCGCGGACGTTAATGTTTTGGACGCGACCAGGTCTGTAGCGGTGATTTCCGAACTTAGTTTGATCAGTTCATTCCGCAGCGCCTCAATATACAAATCAGCAGAGCCGATAATGGCCTGATAACGAATGGTTTCTCGGCTGTCGCGAATAAGCGACATGTCCGGCGCGGCATACGATAGTGTTGTCATAAATATCCTTATTTATAATGGTTTGGATCGTCGTTAGTTCAGTCGAATGCTTTGGTGAGGGCCTTGGCGTTGGACTCGATATTTTTCCAGTTGCTGAGTACGATTTTCAGGCTCGAAACAAAAGCTCTGAGTGTGAGAAACTCGTGAATGCCATCAATTTTGTTTTTTGAAGAATTTATGTATTCCGATATTGTGATCCACAAGGTTTCCAGATGTGCGGTGCTCTCCGTAGCTCCGATGATGTAAGCGTCGACGCTTTGCAAACGGTCGTGCAGGGTCAGCAAGGTACCGGTCAGAACGCTTTTTTTGCGGACTTGCTCGGTGAGTTCATCCCGACGTCGGATCAATGGCGCTACATGGACATCCTGCAGTACTGCTTTGACTTTTAGATACTGGGAGCCCAGCGGGTCGGTGAAAGCCATAAAGTAATCGAAGAAGTTGGGCTCGCCTTCCCTGGTTTTTTCATCGACCAGACGCTGAGCTTCATCAATTTCAGCATTGATTCGAGTGATCTCGGCACTCAATTCGTGGTTGCCGGCCAGCTTCAGCTTTTCTCCAATCAACACCGCGACCACGTCCGTTAACTCGGTTTTGAAGTGTTTCAGGCGAAGCTGGATGTCAGTGCTGCCGGGTTTCTTTTGTTCGATGGAACTGGCAATGAAATGGATCGAGTCTTTGATGGACGGAAATCTGTTTGTCTCATCTCGTCCAATTTTCAGTTCAGGAAGTTTGGCAATTTCCTCGTCGGTCAGGCCTTCAATTGTGCCAATGTAATTTTTGTAGCCGGGCATTGTTTCAATGGCCGCGATAATGTCGTCTCCGAAATACCGCAGGTCTTCAGAGAATGCCTGGAGGCTGCCGGCGACTCTTTTCATCGACAGTTCGATGTCGTTCCAGCGATTGGCGTTGGTGACGATTTTTGCACAGGTATTTGCGATGTCATAAGGCTCCAGTCCCGCAATGCCAGTGTTTTCGCTTTTTAATAGATTTTTAACATCGTCGATGTTGATCGGAAGCTTCTTTGCTTCTGAAATGTATTCTTTAATTCGGGTGATGTCCCCTTTGGTCACAATCGGCGGAGAGGCACTAAAAGCGAAGCCTTTGCTGTTGAGTGCTGGCGGTTGATTAAGTTGCATGCTTGAAATCCTTGTCAAATGGGTGAGGGTGCAGCATAACTTCAATTGGGTAATAGATGATTGATTGGTCTGTAACTATTCATGGTGTTTGGAGGGGTTGTATTAATTGTATATATTTGAGCGCTGGCGGCTAAGTGTTGCGTCGTATTAGAGTCTTTTTGCGCGATATCTGAAATGCAGTGAGTGATCAGCTCGTCAGTATCGACGACAATTTATTATTATAAATAGCCCTGAGAAGACAAGGAGTCTCTGATGGAATTCAATATAGACGATAAGATCGTTCAGGCCGCAGCCAAGGCGCCGAAAGTTTTTGTGGATGCATCGATTGGCGATGGAGCGGACTATAATCGCGAGACCGGAATTCAGTTGACGGCAAAGCAGATTGTCAGTCTGAGGAAGTATGAAACTTTAGGCTTGTCGCTTCCTGTTCGACTGCAAGATGTTATTGCGTATCTCAATTACGGCGCAGGCGATGCGGGCGGTGTGGGACTTGCCGCGAGGGATTTTCTACGCACATTCTCTATGACGTATGACCATGCCAAGCGCTGGTCGCCCTTGCGCGAGAAAATAATGCTGACGGGTACCGATCTTAAAATTTTCGGTGGCAGCATTATCAGGACCGGCAACGGCATTGTAGAGGTCTATGAAGATCTCAAGTCATCGAAGTACCTGGAAGAACATAATATCAATACGCCAGAGGAGTATCAGAAACTGAAACTCCGTATTCCGAATCTTCCAGATCTTGGCTTGCCTGAAGGAGATGTTCCGGAAATAAAGGCCCACCTCAATGACATGCTGGGGAAAATCAAGCGATGCCATGATAAGGCCGAGAGTGTAAGAGCAGAGCTGGATAGTTTTGGCATTGATATGCGTGAGGCGGTACTGCCCGAAATAAAACTGCGCTTGGAGTTTGTTTCCCGAAATACGTATCAGGCAGATATCAAAGTTCTGCAAGGTGAAATTGATCAGCGCTCGAAAGACATTGATGAACTCAATAAACAGTACGATAACCTGGTTCAAGAGGCGATCAAGGCGGCCGCGACCCTCAATATTGGCGGGTTGATTCTCGGCATCTATCAGGGTGTCAAGGCTGAAAAGATACGCGGTGAACGCAATAAACTGAAGGACGCGCAACACGTCTCTAATCAAAAAATGGCCAGTAAGAGTCAGACATTGAGCTCCTTGAACAAGGTGCGTGATGATCTTCAAAATCTGAGCTACGTGGCGATCGAAGCTGAGGTTGCAACTCAGAACCTTATGCTGGTGTGGAATGCGCTGAGTACTTATATCAACGCATCCGTCAAAGAAGTCGACAAGCTGGAAGATGCGACTACTTTGAGGCGATTCAAAAATCAGATACTGAGTGTCATTGAACCGTGGGAGCAGATAAAAACAAGTTCGGATCAGTTGCTGGGGGTGTTCGCACAGGCTGATAAAGAATATGAGAGTGACCGTTTGTTGATAAAAGGTAGGGCGCACATGTTTTCGCTGTCTAATGTTTCAGAAAATCCAGTTTTCAATATGACGGACCTGCGTGGTCATAATGCTGCGGTGCAAGGAGCCAACACCACTGCATTGATGCTCTTCGAACAATACGATTATTTGCCTGGCACCGTCAGCGCGATGAACAATCTGGCGATCGCTATCAACAAGACAACGTCCGACCTATGCCGCCAGGTTCAGACAACCACCATCAATCTTGTGGGTACTGAGAAAAAACTGAAGGGCTATCAGGCAGAACTCAAGTCTTCGGACGACATGGAGGAGATTCATGAAGATATGGAAGCGGAACTCAAGATTGCATACAGCACAATGTCTGCACAATCTGAAGATCTGAAAAATATCCAAAAGAGTATCAGCTCTCCTTATGACAGAGCCGCCTCTGAAAAGTGGGCTGTTACGCTGCAACAGGATCGGACATTTGTTGAAGAGCTAAAAAATCACGCTGAAGCAAAACTCGCTGAACTGACCGCGAAGATGAAGTCTGTGTCCGAGGCAATTGACTTGATCGGAAAAGCCGGAATTGAAAAAATCGGTCAAGAGGTGCAGTTGTCGCTGGATAATCTGAAAGCGCTGGGTCTGGCGCCGCCGCAGGTTCAAGTCGCCTTGTTGGCCATTGATACGCTTAAAAAACTGATTTCTGGTATTGGCGAGGCTATTTCTTATCTCAACATGTTGGCGGCGTACAACCGACTCAAGGAAAGAGCAGGCGATCTACGAGTGCAGTCGCAACAACATGCCAAAGAGATCACTCGGATTAGCGGAAAGATTGAATTGGTTCAGACGCTGGACAAACTGGACAATGGCCGGGTGGCCTACGTGATTGAACTGTCGAAGCTGGTTGCCGACTTTGAAAGGTTTTCTCTCGACTTTAAGCAAAATAAGTCTCTGCCTGTCGAGTCGCGAACTGATACCGCCATTACCCGGATCGCAACCGTTGTTAAATACATGAAGACTATTCAGTAGTCGTAAGGAGTGGGGGAGGTGGGCCGTGTGCCCACCTCTTCTAACATGGAAGATGAACACACTTACCTATGAATTTACCGCAACGCAGCGGCGCGTGTTAGATCGTTACACCCGGTTTTTGGGTACGCTGCACTCTACGTTCAACAAGATACCCGTTGTGTTTGAGCGTCGAAGAAACAGCGGGCATCAATTGGCGGTTCTGGCCAAGGATTCTCGTTTGAACAATGCCCCGTTTAATGAGCGATATCTGCATGAATTTTGGGGGCGTACCGAACAAACCCGGCTTTTATGCAGTGCTTATGTAAGCGATCTTAAAATATTTGCCGGCGAGTCCTTGGAAATAACCCGGCAGATGTCGAGGAATCAACCTATTGGTCAAGTCGACTTCAGGTTTTACAGTTTGTCCCGATCGCAGACCTGGATGTTATTTCCACCTCGGGATGTAAAGGATCTGGTTCACGAATTATTTCTTCGATTTGATGAACTGAAGTCTGCGGTACGACAACTGAAATATACGACCTCGGAATTGTTCATCGAGGCATTTGGACTGAGTTCGGTATTCACCCAGGCAATGGACCATCGATCCTGTCATTGCCATGTACAACCGACGGTTGTGCAGGAATTGTTTCGCGAGACTAACACTGCACCTGCATGGGACATCGCTTATTCGTCCAGGGACGCTTCGGTCAGGGCCGTAGAATATAAGGCCGATATTGCAGTGTTGTTTGCCAGTTTCGTTTCCGTGAATGCACCGATGGGGGTGTTTATCGAGGAACTGATCCAGCGCATCGATGGCATGATGAAAGAGTTATTGATGGCAAAGAGTGTCTCCAGACTGGGTGAGTTGAATTTCAAGTTGGGCGCAACGCTGGAGGGCGCTGATGAATGTATGGCGATGATGACGCATTTTGAAAAATGGCTACGGAAATAAAAAAAAGGCCCATGTCTCCATGGGCCTTTTTTATTGAGCGGAATACTTACACGTAGAACGACTTCAGCGGCGGGAAGCCATTGAATTCAACCGCGCTGTAACTGGTGGTGTACGCACCGGTCGACAGCCAGTACAAGCGATCACCGATTGCCAGGTTCAGCGGCAAACCGTACTTGTAGTTCTCGTACATGATGTCGGCGCTGTCGCAGGTCGGGCCGGCGATGACCACTTCTTCCATTTCGCCTTTCTTCTCGGTCCAGATCGGGAACTTGATGGCTTCGTCCATGGTTTCGATCAGGCCGGAGAACTTGCCCACATCCGTGTACACCCAGCGCTCTACCGCCGTGCGGGATTTACGCGCGACCAGTACCACTTCGCTGACCAGGATACCGGCGTTGGCGATCAGCGAGCGGCCAGGCTCCAGGATGATTTCCGGCAGGTCGTCACCGAAGTCTTCCTTGAGGAAACGGATGATTTCTTCAGCGTAGGTTTCCAGGCTGTTGGTGCGGGTGATGTAGTTGGCCGGGAAGCCGCCACCCATGTTGATCAGCTTGAGGTGAATGCCGTCTTCTTCCTTCAGACGCTCGAAGATCACTTTGACCTTGGCGATCGCTGCGTCCCAGACGCTGATGTCGCGCTGTTGCGAGCCGACGTGGAACGAGATGCCGTAAGGCACCAGGCCCAGGTCACGGGCGAGGATCAGCAGGTCCATGGCCATGTCGGTCTGGCAGCCGAATTTGCGCGACAAAGGCCAGTCAGCCGTGGTCGAGCCTTCGGTGAGGATGCGCACGTAGACTTTCGAACCCGGTGCAGCCTTGGCGATGTTGCGCAGGTCGGCTTCGGAGTCGGTGGCATACAGACGCACGCCCTTCTCGTAGAAGTAGCGAATGTCCTTGGATTTCTTGATGGTGTTGCCGTAGCTGATGCGATCCGGGCCAACGCCCTGGTTCATCACTTTGTCGAGCTCGTAGATCGACGCGATGTCGAAGTTCGAACCTTTTTCTTTGAGCAGGTCGATGATTTCGACGGCCGGGTTGGCCTTGACGGCGTAGTAGACCTTGGCGAATTCGAAACCGGCGCGCAGGTCGTCATAGGCCTGGCTGATCATCGCGGTGTCGATCACCACGAACGGGGTTTCTTGTTTGTCGGCGAAGGCCTTCATTTTGTTGAAGGTATCGCGCGCGAAATAGTCTTCGACGTTGATCGACATGCTGGGAACTCCTACTGGCAAACTGAAATTAACAATGGGTGCAAATGAACGTCCTCCGTATCCCCACTTTGGTTCGCCTACTTCCCAAGGCATGTCGCCGAAAGCAAAAAGGCCATGGGAAGCGGTGCTTTCCCTTGGCCTTGCTGTCTCGTCGTCAGTACTTGAGCCGGATGGATCGTTTCCAGCATGGACGTTCGGCGCGAACTTTAGGGCGTGAGGGGCTTGAGATCAACAAAAAATGTCGCGTTTTTGCACGCTTCCGTCGTGCGGTCCCGGACATCTACTGATGTAACCGACCTGCATGACAGTGTGATGTTCCCGCTGGATGGGTATTTGAGGGGTGTCAGAGGGATTTATGGTGTTGCCATTCGCGAGCAGGCTCGCTCCCACAGGAGATTTTTGTTGATGCGCAAATTGCATGCACACCACAGATCCCTTGTGGGAGCGAGCCTGCTCGCGAAGGCGTCCGTCAGGCCAGTGCAACCTCGGCTGGCGAAACAATGCTGGTCTTGCCACCACGAGACTTGCCGGAGCTCAGGTACTCGGCAATCGATTCCTGCGTCACTTCCCCCAGGAACACCCGCTCGGCATCCATCACTGGCAGCCACGAACGGTTGAACTCGTACATGCGCGACAGCAGGATGCGCAAGTGCTCGTCAAACGCCGCCGTGGCGTTGAACTCACGCAGGTACTGCGCGCAAGTTCCGGCCTGACGGTGCAGGTCACGACGACGCACATAGCCCAGTGCCTTGTTGTCAGCACAGGTGACCACGACATAACGACGGTCGAGTTCATCCATCAACTCCAGCGCTTCAGCCACCGGCGTTTCCGGGCTCACCGACGGTGCGTTGTCCGCCGCGTCCTCGGCTTTGACCAGCAACAGACGCTTGAGCGTGCTGTCCTGGCCGACGAAGTTGCTGACGAAATCATCCGCCGGATGCGCCAGCAGCGTGTCCGGGTGATCGATCTGCAGCAGCTTGCCGGCGCGGAAGATCGCAATTTTGTCGCCCAGCTTGATCGCTTCGTCGATGTCGTGGCTGACCATGATCACTGTCTTGTTCAGCGCACGCTGCATCTCGAAGAACTCGTTCTGGATCATCTCGCGGTTGATCGGGTCGACCGCGCCGAACGGCTCATCCATCAGCAACAACGGCGCATCCGCCGCCAGTGCGCGAATCACGCCGATCCGCTGTTGTTGACCACCGGATAATTCACGCGGGTAGCGATTCAGGTATTGCTTGGGCTCGAGCTTGATCATGCTCATCAACTCGCGGGCGCGGTCGTGGCATTTCTGCTTGTCCCAGCCGAGCAGGCGCGGAACGATGGTGATGTTTTCCTCGATGGTCATGTTCGGGAACAGACCGATTTGCTGGATCACATAACCGATGTTGCGACGCAAAGTCACTTCGTCGAGGTCGGTGGTGTCTTCGCCGTTGATCAGGATCTTGCCCGAGGTCGGCTTGATCAGGCGGTTGATCATCTTCAGCGTGGTGCTTTTGCCGCAGCCCGATGGCCCGAGGAACACACAGATTTCGCCTTCATTGACGGTCAGGCTCACCGAGTCCACGGCTTTCACATCTTTGCCGTTGCTTTGGAAGGTCTTGCTGAGGTTTTGAAGTTCGATCATTTCAGGAGTCCTTTTGGAGTCAGCGTGCGTTGCAGCCATTGCAGAAGCAGGTCGGCGAAGATGGCCAGGAGACTGACCAGCACGGCGCCGACGATCAGCATCGACATGTCGCTGCGGCTGATGGAAGCGAGAATGAGTACACCGAGGCCACCGGCACCGATGGTCGCGGCGATGGTCATGACACCGATGTTCATGACCACGGCGGTGCGAACGCCAGCGAGGATCACTGGCACTGCAATCGGCAGTTCGACCATGCGCAGGCGCTGGCCGAAGGTCATGCCGATGCCACGGGCGGCTTCGCGAATGCCGGGATCGACACCAGTCAGGGCGAGGTAGGTGTTACGCATGATCGGCAGCAGCGAGTACAAAAACACTGCAGTGATCGCCGGCATCGGACCGAGGCCCTGGCCGAATTTGGAGTAGAACGGCAGCAGCAGGCCGAACAGCGCAATCGACGGCACGGTCAGCAGCACCGTGGCGCTGGCCTGCAAGGGACCGGCGAGCGTCGGAAAACGCGTCATCAGAATGCCCAGCGGTACGCCGACCACGATCGCCAACGTCACGGCGATGCCGACGAGGGTGATGTGTTGCCAGGTCAGGTGCAGCACCAATGGCCAGTCGAGATGGGAAAAGGCGTTCAGAAATTCCATGTCTTTTCCTCCTTATTTAATGGGATGTTGGCGCAGGAAATCGGCGGCAACGGATGACGGGCTTTGGTGATCGACATCGACCCGCGCGTTGAGCTGGCGCATGGTTTCGTCGTCGAACAGTTCGGCCAGCGGCTTGAGTTCTTCGGCGAGTTTCGGATGGGCGTCGAGGTAAACCTGACGCACCACTGGCGCGGCGGTGTAGTCGGGGAAGTAGTGCTTGTCGTCTTCGAGCAGTTTCAGCTTGAAGGCGTTCAATCGACCGTCAGTGGTGTAGACCAGACCGGCAAATACCTGGCCGTTGCGCAGGGCGGTGTAGACCAAGCCAGCATCCATTTGCCGGATGTTTTTGCGCGTCAGGTTCATGCCGTAGAGGTCGACCATGCCGTTCAGACCGTCGGAACGGTTGGCGAACTCGGTGTCCAGCGCGACCAGGTGATTCTGTTTCTGCTCAGCCTGCAACACCGTGTTCAGCTCGCTGATGGTGTTGATCTGTGGATAGGCCTTCGCGGTTTTTTCCGGCAGGGCCAGGGCGTAGGTGTTGCTGAACTTCGACGGGGTCAGCCAGACGAGGCCTTTTTTCGCGTCGAGTTCTTTCACCTTGGCGTAGGACTGGGCGCTGTCGAGTTTTTCCGTGATGTGGTTGTAAGCCACCAGCGACACGCCGGTGTATTCCCACATCAGATCCAGCTGGCCACTTTCGTGGGCGCTGCGAGCCAGGTTGCTGCCCAGACCACCGGTCACCTGAGTGTCGTAACCCTTGGTGCGCAGGTATTGGGAGGTGATTTCCGCCAGCAGGGTTTGTTCGGTGAACACCCGCGCGCCGATGCGGATGACCGGTTTTTCAGCGGCTTGGGCAAATCCTGCGAACAGCAGGGCGCAGCCTAGTAAAAAGCTAAATGTCTTCATATAGATTCCTTTGCCGAGGCTTAAGACGGGCGCAAGCCGCGTTCGAGCCAGAGGCGGCTGGCGAGTGTCACCAGACCGTCGAGCAGCAAGGCCAGCAGGGCGGTGCAGGCCGCGCCGAGCAGCAATTGCGGCTGATTGTTCAGGGCGATGCCAGGGAAAATCAGGCTGCCCAGACTGTTGGCACCGATCAGGAACGCCAGCGGTGCAGTGCCGACGTTGATCGCCAGAGCCACGCGCACGCCACCGATGATGATCGGTACCGCGTTCGGTAGTTCGACTCGCCACAGCACTTGGGTCGGGGTCATGCCGATGCCGACAGCGGCTTCTTTCAGTGAACCCTGAACGTTTTTCAGGCCTTCATAGGTGTTGCGCACGATCGGCAACAGCGAGGCGAGGAACAGGGCGAAGATCGCGGGACCGCTGCCAATGCCCAGAATCCCCAGGGCGATGGCCAGTACGGCGAGAGGCGGCACGGTGTTGCCGATGTTGAAGAGCTGCATGAAGCGCTCAGCTCGGTCCACCATGGACGGACGGCTGAGGAAGATACCGGCGGGAATGCCCACAACAAGGGCGGCCAGCATGGAAACAAGGACGAGAATCAGATGAGCTTGCAGGTAAAACAACAAATCGTCGCGGTAATGTTCGATCGTGTTGATGCCAATCCAATGGACCAGCAGGGCCAGAAGGGCGACGACAACCGCTCCTCCTATCAGCCCTTTGCCATAGCGAATAGCCACAGGCGGACTCCTTTTTTCTTTTGTCGGCGAACGCAGTCCCGAGTGGCAATGCCATTCCTGGCTGCCGGGAAATAACGTTCGCGAGAAGCAGCGCGTTCTATGTCCGCAAAGGGACATGAATCGAGCCATAAGCGCAGCCTCGTCAGGCCAACTTGCTGATTTTTCAGCCCCTGGTACGAGTGCTGTAACAGGGGAGTGGACGTCTGCACCTTTTAAAAGGTTCCATAATTAACAGCATTTAGCCACCCTTGATGTCCCCTCGGGTCGGTCAATCGCCGTTGGCGACAGGGCGAGCGGTGGTCCGTAAGGCTCGGTTTGCGCTATACTCGCCGCCCTTTTTTGAATCACCTGCCAGGCGATTTCCCATGACCAAACAGGCCGCCGAAGTCGCGAAACGCCGCACTTTCGCCATTATTTCCCACCCCGATGCCGGTAAAACCACCATCACCGAGAAGCTTTTGCTGATGGGCAAGGCGATTGCGATTGCGGGCACGGTGAAGTCTCGCAAGTCCGACCGCCATGCCACCTCCGACTGGATGGAAATGGAAAAGCAGCGTGGTATTTCCATTACCACGTCGGTCATGCAGTTCCCGTATCGCGACCACATGATCAACCTGCTCGACACACCGGGCCACGAAGACTTCTCCGAAGACACCTACCGCACACTGACTGCGGTGGACTCGGCGTTGATGGTTCTTGACGGCGGTAAGGGTGTAGAGCCACGGACCATCGCGCTGATGGACGTTTGCCGTCTGCGTGATACGCCGATTGTCAGCTTCATCAACAAACTCGACCGTGACATCCGCGACCCGATTGAACTGCTCGACGAGATCGAAGCGGTCCTGAAGATCAAGGCTGCGCCGATCACCTGGCCGATCGGTTGCTACCGCGACTTCAAGGGCGTGTACCACCTCGCCGACGACTACATCATCGTGTACACCGCCGGTCACGGCCACGAACGTACCGATGTGAAAATCATCGAGAAGCTCGATTCCGATGAAGCCCGCGCGCATTTGGGCGACGAGTACGATCGCTTCGTCGATCAGCTGGAACTGGTGCAGGGTGCCTGCCACGAGTTCAATCAGCAGGAGTTCCTCGACGGCCAACTGACGCCGGTGTTCTTTGGTACTGCATTGGGTAACTTCGGTGTCGATCACGTGCTCGACGCCGTGGTCAACTGGGCGCCGAAACCGCTGGCCCGTGTGGCCAACGAGCGCACCGTCGAGCCGGTTGAAGAGAAATTCGCCGGTTTCGTGTTCAAGATCCAGGCGAACATGGACCCGAAACACCGCGACCGCATCGCCTTCATGCGTATCTGCTCCGGCAAGTACGAAAAAGGCATGAAGATGCGCCACGTGCGCACCGGCAAGGACGTACGGATCGGCGATGCGCTGACGTTCTTCTCCTCCGAGCGTGAGCAACTGGAAGAAGCGTTTGCCGGCGACATCATCGGTTTGCACAACCACGGCACCATCCAGATCGGCGACACCTTCACCGAAGGCGAAGTCCTGGGCTTCACCGGTATCCCGCACTTCGCCCCGGAACTGTTCCGCCGCGTACGCCTGCGTGATCCGCTGAAATCCAAGCAGCTGCGTCAGGGCTTGCAGCAATTGGCGGAAGAGGGCGCGACCCAGGTGTTCTTCCCCGAGCGCAGCAACGACATCATCCTCGGCGCCGTCGGTGTGCTGCAGTTCGATGTGGTCGCCAGCCGCTTGAAAGAGGAATACAAGGTTGAGTGCTCCTACGAGCCGATCACCGTTTATTCCGCACGCTGGATCGATTGCAGCGACAAGAAGAAGCTGGAGGAATTCTCCAACAAGGCCGTGGAAAACCTCGCGATCGACGGCGGTGGTCACCTGACCTACCTGGCCCCGACACGGGTCAACCTGGCATTGATGGAAGAGCGCTGGCCGGATGTGAAATTCCGTGCGACGCGTGAGCACCACTAAGCGCTGAGTCGAAACACACAAAACCCCGTTGCGAAAGCTGCGGGGTTTTTTATTGCCTGAGGTAGTTCCCCTTGTGGGAGCTTTCCATGACTTGAAATAACTGTTCGCCATAACCCTTATTCAAAACCAATCTGCCGATCACGGGCATTTCCAGCCCATCGTTAGCGTCCTATCTGGTGAACCACGCTGATCGGAACTAGATTTCATTCAGTGCCAGTCAGGCACCCAAGCGTCACCCAAAAAGGATGGATTCGGCTATGAGCATTTTTCAACGCATTGTGCTGTTGCTTAAGGTTTTAGTGATGTTGTCCGTGGGCATGTCGGCGGCGTGGGCGGAATGCCCTGAGCATGGCGAGCAGGTGTCGAGCGGGCAAGTTGTACATGCCGGAATGATGATCGCCAAATCCGAATCCGAACCTGGGGACCAGGATCAGGGCGGCAGCAAGGATGATGACGATTCGACCACTGAAGAACCCGACACCGACGACGATGAAGGTGACAGCCAGTCTTGATCGGCAGGCAAAAGAAAACCCCTTCTACTCCAACTGATGCGCAGTCGATGTAGAAGAGGTCCGGTATTGCTGTGGGAGCAAATCTGCTCCCACATTTTTATGCCGCGCCGTGGAGGAATTGCTCGGCGTAGTGGCAAGCCACCTGGCGGTTATCGAGAGGGCGCAAGGCTGGCTCTTCGGTGCTGCAACGCTCGGTGGCGTACGGGCAGCGCTTGTGGAAAGCGCAACCCGACGGCGGGTTCAACGGGTTGGGCAATTCGCCGACGATCTTGATTTTCGGCTTGTTCGGGTCCGGGTGAATGGTCGGTGTCGCCGACAACAGCGCCTGGGTGTAAGGGTGCAGCGGACGCTCGTAGATGTCGTTCTTCGGACCCATTTCCACCGGGCGACCGAGGTACATCACCATCACGTCATCGGCAACGTGTTGTACCACTGCCAGGTTGTGGGAGATGAACACGTAAGCGGTGTTGAACTCTTGCTGCAAATCCATGAACAGGTTCAGCACCTGTGCCTGAATCGACACGTCCAGCGCCGAGGTCGGTTCGTCCGCTACCAGCACTTTAGGCTGCAGCATCATTGCCCTGGCCAAAGCGATCCGCTGGCGCTGACCGCCGGAGAACATGTGCGGATAACGCTGGTAGTGCTCGGGACGCAAGCCGACCTGCTTCATCATCGCCTGGACTTTTTCGCGACGTTCGGACGCACTCAGGTTGGTGTTGATCAGCAGGGGTTCGGCGAGCTGGTCACCGACCTTTTGCCGTGGGTTGAGCGACGCGTACGGGCTCTGGAACACCATCTGCACGTCTTTGCGCAGTTGCTTGCGCTGGGCCTTGTCGGCACCGGCGACTTCCTGGCCGGCGATTTTCAAGGAGCCGGAGGACGGCTCTTCGATCAGGGTCAACGCACGGGCCAGGGTGGATTTGCCGCAACCCGATTCACCGACGACCGCGAGGGTCTTGCCGGCTTCCAGTTCGAACGACACGCCATTGAGGGCGCGTACGGTCGCATGGCCCTTGAACAGGCCGCGGGACACTTCGTAGTGACGGGTCAGGTCGCGGGCGGTAAGTACGACGGCCATTACGCCACCTCCTGATTAAGCGGGTAGAAGCAGCGGGCGAGGCTGTTGCTTTTCGGGTCCAGGGCAGGACGTTGCTGACGGCAGGTTTCCTGCACGTACGGGCAACGCGGCGACAGCAGGCAACCCTGCGGACGGTCATAACGACCGGGAACGATGCCCGGCAGTGTCGACAGGCGTGTGGCGCCCAGGCTGTGTTCCGGAATTGCCTTGAGCAGTGCTTCGCTGTACGGGTGCGCCGGAATGTCGAACAGCTGTGGCACCTGACCGACTTCAACCGCTTGGCCGGCGTACATCACGCACACGCGCTGGGCGGTTTCAGCCACGACCGCTAGGTCGTGAGTGATCAGCACCAGGCCCATGTTCTGCTCTTTCTGCAACGCCAGCAGCAGGTCCATGATCTGCGCCTGAATCGTTACGTCCAGTGCCGTGGTCGGTTCGTCAGCGATCAGCAGTTTCGGTTCGCCGGCAATCGCCATGGCGATCGCAACACGCTGGCTCATACCGCCGGACAGTTGGTGCGGGTAGGCGTCCATACGGCTCGCGGCGCCCGGGATTTCTACTTTTTCCAGCAGCTCGATGGCGCGCTTGCGCGCTTGTTTGCCGGACATTTTCAGGTGCAGGCGTAGCACTTCTTCGATCTGGAAACCGACGGTGTAGCTCGGGTTCAGCGCGGTCATGGGGTCCTGGAAGACCATGGCCAGGTCTTTGCCGACGATCTTCCGACGTTGACGGTTGCTGAGTTTGAGCATGTTCGTACCGTCGAAATTCAGCGCGTCGGCGGTAACGATTCCCGGGTGCTCGATCAGGCCCATCAGCGCCATCATGGTCACGGATTTACCCGAACCCGACTCGCCAACGATGGCCAGAACTTCGCCCTTGTCCACGGAAATGTCGAGGCCGTCGACCACCGGAACAGCATTGGCGTCGCCGAAACGAACGCTGAGATTCTTGATTTCTAACAGTGACATTTGAATCTCCTCAGGCGGCGTTCTTGAGTTTCGGGTCCAGCGCATCGCGCAGGCCGTCGCCCATCAAGTTGATTGCCAGCACGCTGAGCAAAATGGTCAAACCTGGCAGACTGACTACCCACCAGGCGCGTTCGATGTAGTCGCGAGCCGAAGCCAGCATGGTGCCCCACTCAGGGGTTGGCGGTTGTACGCCAAGGCCGAGGAAGCCCAGAGCCGCGGCATCGAGAATCGCCGAGGAGAAGCTCAAGGTCGCCTGAACGATCAGTGGCGCCATGCAGTTGGGCAGCACAGTGACGAACATCAGGCGTGGCAGGCCGGCACCGGCCAGGCGTGCGGCGGTCACGTAGTCGCGGTTCAGCTCGCCCATCACCGCGGCGCGGGTCAGACGAACATAGGACGGCAACGAAACCACGGCGATGGCGATGATGGTGTTGATCAGGCCAGGGCCGAGGATGGCGACAATCGCCACGGCCAGCAGCAGGGACGGCAGGGCCAGCATGATGTCCATGAGACGCATGATGGTCGGGCCGAGCAGGCGCGGGAAGAAACCGGCGAACAGACCCAGCAGGATGCCGGGGATCAGCGACATGACCACCGACGACAGACCGATCAGCAGCGACAGGCGTGAGCCGGTGATCAGCCGTGACAGCAGGTCACGCCCCAGCTCATCGGTGCCGAACAGGAACTGAATCTGCCCACCTTCCAGCCAGGCCGGCGGTGTCAGCAGGAACTCGCGAAATTGTTCGCTCGGGTTGTGCGGGGCAACCCATGGCGCGAACAGTGCGCAGAACACCACGAGGATCATGAACAGCAGGCCGGCGACAGCCCCTTTGTTCTTCGAGAACGCTTGCCAGAACTCTTTGTACGGCGATGGATAAAGCAGGCTTTGATCGACTGCTACTGAGGGGGTTGGAGTGCTCATTAGTCTTGATCTCAGCGCTGGTGACGAATGCGTGGGTTGGCAAAGCCGTAGAGGATGTCCACGATGAAGTTGACCAGAATCACAATGCAGGCAATTAGCAGGATGCCGTTCTGCACCACGGGATAATCCCGCGCGCCAATGGCTTCGATCAGCCATTTGCCGATGCCTGGCCAGGAGAAGATGGTTTCGGTCAGGACCGCACCGGCCAACAGGGTGCCGACTTGCAGGCCGACCACGGTCAGCACCGGGATCAGGGCGTTGCGCAGGCCGTGGACGAATACCACGCGTGCTGGCGACAGGCCTTTGGCGCGGGCGGTGCGGATGTAGTCTTCACGCAGCACTTCGAGCATTGAAGAGCGGGTCATCCGTGCAATCACCGCCAGCGGAATGGTGCCCAATACGATTGCGGGGAGAATCAGGTGGTGCAGGTAGTCGAGCAGGGCGCCGGGTTCATCGCTGAGCCAGGTATCGATCAGCATGAAACCTGTTGGGCGCTCGATATCGATAAGCAGGTCGTTTTGCCCCGATACCGGCGTCCATCCCAGGGTCACCGAGAAGAACATGATCAGAATCAGGCCCCACCAGAAGATCGGCATCGAATATCCCGCAAGGGAGATGCCCATTACCCCATGGTCGAACAGGGACCCTCGCTTGAGTGCCGCAATCACCCCGGCCAGCAGTCCCAGGACGCCAGCGAACAGCAGGGCGGCCATGGACAGCTCGAAGGTGGCGGGGAACAGGGACTTGAATTCGCTCCACACGCTTTCACGGGTACGCAGCGATTCGCCGAGGTCGCCGTGAGCCAGTTTGCCGACGTAGTCCAGGTATTGGGCATACAGCGGTTTGTTCAGACCAAGGCGTTCCATTGCCTGAGCATGCATTTCGGGGTCGACTCGACGTTCGCCCATCATTACTTCCACGGGGTCGCCTGGAATCATGCGAATCAACGCGAAAGTCAGCAAGGTGATGCCGAAGAACGTGGGGATCAATAACCCCAATCGGCGGGCAATAAAACTAAACATCTTGTGGTGTACCTCATCAGCCGGTTAGGCGTGCCTGGTGTCCCTGGAGTCAGGGACACCGGGAGTTTTCTTATTTACTTCACCTGGGTGGTGGCGAAGTTATTCGTGGTAAGCGGGCTAATGTGATAGCCCTCTACGTTGTTGCGCATTGCAGTAAACATACGGGTGTGCGCCATGCTGATCCATGGCTGGTCCTGATTGAAAACCTCCTGGGCTTGCTCGTAGAGCGCTGCACGTTCCGTCGGGTTCACTTTAGCTCGGGCTTCGTCGATCAGCGTCTGGAATTTCTCGTTGCACCAGCGCGCGTAGTTTTCGCCGTTCTTGGCTGCTTCGCAACTCAGCATAGGCGTCAGGAAGTTATCCGGATCGCCGTTATCACCCGCCCATCCGGCGGAAACCATGTCGTGCTCGCCGTTTTTCGCACGTTTGAGCATTTCGCCCCATTCCATGACGCGAATATCGATCTTGATGCCGACCTTGGCCAGGTCAGCCTGCATCATCTGCGCGCCCAGCATCGGGTTCGGGTTGGTCGGCCCGCCGCCGTTACGGGTGAACAGTGTAAACGTTGTGCCTTCCGGTACGCCTGCTTCCTTGAGCAAGGCGCGGGCCTTGTCCAGGTCACGCGGCGGGTTGGTCAGCTTGTGGTTGTAGCCCAGCAGGGTGTCCGGGTACGGGTTGACCGCCACCGTCGCATTGCCTTTGCCGAACAGCGCGTTGACATAGGCCGCCTTGTCGAACGCAATGTCGATGGCTTTGCGCACGCGCACATCGCTCATGTATTTGTGCGAGGTGTTCATCGCGATGTAGGAAACGGTCATCGCGTTCAGCTCATCAACCTTCAGGTTGGTGTCTTTCTTGATGCTCGGGATGTCATCCGGTTTCGGATACAGCGCGATCTGGCACTCGTTGGCCTTGAGCTTTTGCAGACGCACGTTGTTGTCGGTGGCAATCGCCAGGATCAACGCGTCAGCCGGTGGCTTGCCACGGAAGTAGTCCGGGTTGGCCTTGAAGCGAACCTGAGCGTCCTTGTTGTAACGCTGGAACACGAACGGGCCGGTGCCGATCGGCTTGTTGTTCAGGTCGCCGGCCTTGTTCGCCTTGAGCAACTGGTCGGCGTATTCGGCCGAGTAGATCGAGGAGAAGGCCATGGCGATGTCGGCCAGGAACGGCGCTTCACGACGCGTCAGGGTGAACTTGACCGTGTTGTCGTCGACTTTCTCGACGCTTTTCAGCAGTTCCTTGAAGCCCATGCTTTCAAAGTACGGGAAACCCACGCTCGACAGTTTGTGCCATGGGTGGTTCGGGTCCAGCTGACGCTGGAAGCTCCAGACCACATCGTCGGCGTTCATGTCGCGCGTCGGCTTGAAGTAATCGGTGGTGTGAAACTTGACGCCTTTGCGCAGGTGGAACGTGTAGCTCAGACCGTCTTCGCTGATGTCCCAGGAATCGGCCAGTGCCGGAATCACTTCAGTGGTGCCCGGCTTGAAGTCCGCCAGACGGTTGAAGATGGTTTCAGCCACGGCGTCGGCTGTGACTGCAGTCGTGTACTGGACCATATCGAAGCCTTCCGGACTGGCTTCGGTGCAGACCACCAGGGGTTTGGCAGCGACGCCAACAGCGACACTCAGCAACGCGGCAGCGATGGCCGCACGTAGGGGAAGCATTTTCATCAAGAACCCTCTGCAATCAGTTAAAGGACTAATGCCCAACAGCTGATTCGTCACTGAATCAGCCGTTGGGCAGGTGCATTACAGGATGTTGAAAGGAATGGTGGTCACGAGACGGAACTCGTTGATGCTGCCATCACCCTGGTTTTCACTGGCGCGGTGAGCGGTGTAGGTCGCGCGAACAGTGGTGGCCTTGAGTGGGCCGCTTTGAATGGCGTACGTCGAACCGATGCCGTATTCGTAGTGGGTCTCGCCGTCCATGTTTTTCACGTCATAGGCGGTACCGGTGTAGTGAGTACCGTCGATGCCCCAGCCGCGAGCCTGGTAGATGTTGAATTTCAGGCCTGGCACGCCGTATTCAGCCATGTTCAGGCCGTAGGCGATCTGGAAGGACTTCTCGTTCGGGCCGTTGAAGTCCGACAGCAGGGAGTTGGCCAGGTAGATGCCGTTGGTTTCGTGCAGGTAGTCGAAGTACTCGTTACCGTTAATTTCCTGGTACGAGAAGGTCAGGCTGTGAGCCTGGTGAGTCAGGCCGAACGACAGGGAGCCGGCCTGGTTGTCGATTTCGCCCAGCAGTCTTTTACCTTCGTCGACGGTCTTGTAGTAGTTCAGGCCGGTGGTCAGGCTCAGTACCGAACTGTCACCCAACACGTGGCTGGCGCCGAAGTAGTACTGGTTCCAGAAGTCTTCGGCCTGGGTCGCCCACAGGCTGGTGGTCAGGCTGGCGAAAGGGGTATAGGTGAGGCCTGCCGTATTAACGTGATCGGTTTCAGCAGTAATGTTTTGGTATTCGGAGCGGAACTTGCTCAGGCTTTCTTCGGTACGCGGCGAAACGCGGTCAAAGGTCCCCAGGTCGAATGCCAGGTTGTTAAGTTCTTCGCTGTGGATCGCCACACCTTCGAAGCTCGAAGGCAGGGCACGGTTACCGATCACATCGACCTGCGGGCTGCTGAAGTTCATGCGGCCGGCGGTCAGGGTGGTGTTGGAGATGCGCGCCTTGACGTTGGCCAGGCCTACCTTGCTCCACTGACCTTGAGCGTCGCCGCCTTCTTTGGTCAGGGTACGGTTGTTGCCCGCGCCTGGACGGGAGCCCGGTGCGCCGCCGTTATTGGAGGCCAGGTTCTCGCGATCACGCTCCAACGCAACAGCGTTGTAGGCGGCCACTTCGGTGCTGAAACCTACAGTGCCTTCGGTGAAACCGGAGTTGTACTTGACGATGGTGCCTTGAACCCAGTTGATACGACGATCAGTCGGGGTGGCTACACCGTCTTTGCGGTAAGTGAACTTGCCGCCACGTTTCAGTTGTTCGTTAGCGTACCAGTTGCGCGTAGTGCCGGAGACCGATTGACCTTCGACGAAGCCAGTTGCATCAGCTTGTGCACTTTTGGTGTTGACCGTCACCGGGGTGAATTCCTGGCTCTGGGTTTCTGCGTACGCCGAGGCGGTAACGCTGCTGATGGCCAAGGCCAATAACGCGGTGCTGCTCAGTTTCATGGGTGAAGCTCCTTACTTTCTTTTTTTTAATGCCGGTCTTATTGGTGATCCGGCTATTGGTTTAGAACTCATACAAGGCATCGCAAACGTTTGCTGCAGGCCGGATTGGCGAATTACGGCAATACGCTTGCGTGAGGGCGTAATACGCCCCCAGCGTTCTGGCTAATCGGTTATTGGTCGATACTGACGCCCGAGAACACGTTGCGGCCGAAGGGGCTGACTTTGAACCCTTCGACTTTGGCGCTTAACGGCTGGTTAACCGTCGAGTGGGCGACTGGCGTGATCGGCACCTGCTGTTTGAGGTACTGCTGCGCCTGTTTGTACAGCACGGTGCGTTGGCCCTGGTCAGTGACGACCTTGGCCTGCTTGACCAGCTTGTCGTAAGCCGGATCACACCACATGGAGTAGTTGTTGCCGCCAATGGCGTCGCAGCTGTAAAGCGTGCCGAGCCAGTTGTCCGGGTCTCCATTGTCCCCGGTCCAGCCGATCAGGCTGATGTCGTGCTCGCCATTCTTGGTGCGCTTGATGTACTCGCCCCATTCATAGCTGACGATCTTCACTTTGAGGCCGATTTTCGCCCAGTCAGCCTGGAGCATCTCGGCCATCAACTTGGCGTTCGGGTTGTAAGGGCGCTGAACAGGCATCGCCCACAGGGTGATTTCGGTGCCTTCCTTCACGCCGGCAGCCTTGAGCAGTTCCCTGGCTTTTTCCGGGTTGTAGGCGGCGTCTTTGATCGTTTCGTCGTACGACCATTGGGTCGGCGGCATGGCGTTGACGGCCAACTGCCCGGCACCCTGGTAGACGGCGTTGAGAATGCTTTGCTTGTTCACCGCCATGTCCAGCGCCTGGCGCACTTCGAGCTGGTCGAAAGGCTTGTGCCGAACGTTGTAGGCGATGTAGCCGAGGTTGAAGCCAGGCTTCTCGATGAGCTTGAGTTTTTCGTCGTTCTTCAGCGCGGTCACATCGGCAGGGCGTGGATGCAGGGTAATCTGGCACTCGTTGGCCTTGAGTTTCTGCACGCGCACCGAAGCGTCGGTGTTGATGGCGAAAATCAGGTTGTCGAGCTTGACCCGGCTCGGGTCCCAGTACTGCTTGTTGCCGATGTAACGGATGTTGGAGTCTTTCTGGTAACTCTTGAAGACAAACGGGCCTGTGCCGATCGGCTTCTGATTGATGTCACTCGGCTTCCCGCCTGCCAGCAGCTTGTCGGCGTACTCGGCGGACAGAATGGCGGCGAAGCTCATGGCGATGTTCTGGATGAACGCGGCGTCGACGCTGTTGAGCGTCATGACCACGGTCAGCGGCCCGGTCTTTTCGACCTTGGCGATGTTCTTGTTCAGGCTCATCCCGTTGAAATACGGGAACTCGGTCGGATAAGCCTTACGGAAAGGGTGTTGCGGATCGAGCATGCGATTAAACGTGAACAGCACGTCATCGGCATTGAAGTCGCGGGTCGGCGTGAAGAAAGGCGTGGTGTGAAACTTCACCCCTTCGCGCAGGTGAAAGGTGTACTTGAGGCCGTCTTCGGAAATATCCCAACTGGTGGCCAGGCCCGGTACGACATTGGTCGCGCCTTTTTCAAACTCTGCCAAACGGTTGTACAGCGGCTCGGCGGCGTCGTTATCGGTCGCAGTGGTGTACTGCGCCGTGTCGAAACCGGCGGGGCTGCCTTCAGAGCAGAACACCAGGCTGTTATTGGCGGCCTGGATTGATGTGGCGGCCAACAGGCCGGTGCCCAGTAATGCGGATAAAACCAAGGAATGGCGCATGACGCTCCCTCTTGTAATCACGAGTGTTTTGACAATGAGCCGCCGTCCCGTCCTGGGACGTGGAGGATCATTGACTTCAAACCATGCTTTTCAGCAATAACCGAGAGCCCACGCATGAGCTGGTCAGAACCCGACGGTATGACCCGTGGATCTGGCAGTAAATGCGTAGAGTCCTAAAGACTCGTAGGAAATGGCAACGCGTCCGACTCCACCGCCGTAGTACACGGAGGAAACGGATGTAAGAGTTTTCCTACTTTCTCGGCAGATAAAGCAACGGCGACGTCAAAAACGTCGCCGTTGCAAAACCTTATTTGCTGACGCTGACGCCGTAGAAGGAGTTCAAGCCAAACGGGCTGATCTTGAAGTCCTGCACGTTGTCGCGCATTGGTTGGAACACCGTCGAGTGAGCGATAGGTGTCATTGGAACTGCATCTTTGAGGACGTGTTGCGCCTGTTTGTACAGTTCGGTGCGCTTGGCCTGGTCGGTTGTGCGCTTGGCTTCTTTGACGATGCCGTCGAACTTCTTGTCGCACCACTTGGAGAAGTTGTTGCCTTGCAGCGAGTCGCAGCCGAACAGCACGTTCAGCCAGTTGTCCGGATCACCATTGTCGCCGCTCCAGCCAATCAGCATGGCCTGGTTCTCGCCGCCTTTGGAACGCTTGATGTACTCGCCCCATTCGTAGCTGGTGATTTTCACGTTCAGACCGATTTTCTTCCAGTCGGACTGCAGCATTTCAGCCATCAGCTTGGCGTTCGGATTGTACGGACGCTGTACCGGCATCGCCCACAGGACGATCTCGGTGCCTTCCTTGACGCCAGCTTCCTTGAGCAGCTCTTTGGCTTTCTCAGGATCGTACTTGGCATCTTTGATGGTGGTGTCGTAGGACCATTGAGTCGGCGGCATGGCGTTAACGGCCAATTGGCCCGCACCCTGGTAAACCGAGTCGATGATCTGCTGCTTGTTGACGGCCATGTCCAGTGCCTGACGCACTTTCAGCTGGGCCAACGGGTTTGCCTCGTTGCTACCCTTTACCTTGTCCATCACGTTGTAGGCGATGTAACCCAGGTTGAAACCAGCCTGGTTAGGCACTTTCAGGGTCTTGTCTTCTTGCAGCGCCTTCAGATCGGCTGGACGAGGGAACAGAGTGATCTGGCACTCGTTCTTTTTCAGCTTCTGAATACGTACCGACGGGTCGGTAGTGATGGCGAAGATCAGGTTGTCGATCTTGACGTCGTCAGGCTTCCAGTAGTCCTTGTTCCCGGTGTAGCGGATGTTGGAGTCTTTCTGGTAGCTCTTGAACACGAACGGACCAGTGCCGATTGGCTTCTGGTTGATGTCCGCCGCTTTGCCTTCTTTCAGCAACTGGGCTGCGTATTCGGCGGACTGCACCGAGGCGAAGCTCATCGCCATGTTCTGGATGAACGCGGCATCCACTTCTTTCAAAGTGAACTTGACGGTTTTGTCGTCGACTTTGTCGATCTTGGTGATGTTGGTGTCCATCCCCATGTCGGTGAAGTACGGGAATTCAGTCGGGTAAGCCTTACGGAACGGGTCATCCTTGTTAATCATGCGATTGAAGGTGAACAGTACGTCGTCGGCGTTGAACTCACGAGTCGGCTTGAAGTACGGGGTGGTGTGGAACTTGACGCCGTCGCGCAGGTGGAAGGTATACGTCAGGCCGTCCGGGGAAATGTCCCAGCTGGTCGCCAGGCCAGGAATCACGGCGGTGCCGCCGCGCTCGAACTGGGTCAGGCGGTTGAACATGGTTTCTGCAGAGGCGTCGAAGTCGGTTCCGGTGGTGTATTGACCCGGATCGAAACCGGCGGGGCTCCCTTCGGAGCAGAACACCAGGTTAGTCGCGGCTTGGGCGAAGGGGGCGCTAGCTAACAAGCTGGCGCCGACTAAAAACGGAATGACCGCGTTTTTAAGCATGGTGGCCTCATGATTGTTGTCATTTTTGGAATTAGAGGACGACCTCGTGAGTCGACCTGCGGATACTTATGCAGGGGCCGTACCCAATGCAAGATGCAGAGCGACCACAGGCGTTAAACAGTGGCACGTACGTACCTTAATGTCGCATTTGTATAAATTCACGCGCATTTGACCGTTTGCGCGGGTTTTTTTCGGTGCAACCGGCGCACCGGTGCGGGGCATTTGGCGGGGATTGCGCACCCGGTTGGAGCGTGGTGTTACTTATTTATACCCACGCTTTGCGGGCTGAATGTGTTGGGTGGGGGACTGTTTGGGATTGAGAATGTTTTGCGCCGGGGTGGGTTGCTGTTGAGTTTGTGGGCGTGTGGTAGGTATTTGTTGTTTAACGGGTTTGTTGTGGCGGTGGGTGCAGTTTGACTGGCAGGTGTTTGTCAGTGGACATCTTGGTTGTTGATCTAATCAGTACATTTGTGGCGACGGTTGGCGCACGGTCGTGGGCTGAGTGTTTATGGGTGGTACCGGGTGCAACCGTGGCTATTTATTGGTAGCGCCTTTTGTCGGTGGCGGCCTGATAGCCGACCAATCTCTTCCTTGGTGTACATATCCATTCCTGCGGTTACGGCCACTTAGGGTTTCGCCCTTACGGCGACTCACTTTTTTTTCAAACGCCAAAAAAAGTAAGCAAAAAAAGGCTCGCCCCGAGCGTCCGGCCCCTCGCCTAGGCTCGGCGTTCCTTCGCTCCGGTATCCATCCGGGGACACTGCCCTCCGGTCTGCTTCGCTACGACCTACATGCAGCGTGTTCGACTGCGTCGAACGGCGCTGCGCGCCACTCCCCGGATGAACACCTCCACTCAGCCTCCCGAAGGGGCGGGCAGATCAAAAGCTGCAGGCGAGCTAACGCTCGGCCTGTTGAGTGGTGAGAAGCAACGGCTGTACACCAATCTATTGTAGGAGCCTGGCTTGCCAGCGATGGCGGCCTGAAAGCCGACCAATCTCTATCTGATGTACGTAGATCAAAATGTGGGAGCGAGCCTGCTCGCGAAGACGGCCTCACAACAGCTAAATTTCTTTCTGCCACCCCCAACTGCTCATTCCCACGCTCCCGTGTGGGAATGCCGCCAGGGACGCTCCGCGTTCCGTTTTGTGTTGAACGATGTGTAAAAAACACAGAGCTTTCCCACGCATTTTTCAGGTTGCCGGGTAGGAAGCCCTGTCTCTAACCTCTGGCTGTCGCTGCAAAATCAGCGACCGGGTGTGAGATCCCCGGCTATTAGTATTCATCTAGCGCCAATGCCACCATAATTGGCGCCAGCTTATCCGCTGCCTGTAAATGCGTTATGGCGGCTGTGTGCGGGCAGACTTCGGTCTGGCCGGGTGCCTACTACCGGTGATCTCACTCTGCACATAGCTGCCACCTCTTCGCCGCTTGAGATCCGGCGAAGGGAGGGCTCCCGTTACCAGTAGGAGTTTCCATGGATAAGTTAATCCCCGATCCACCCATCACCCCCGAAGCTGAAACCGAAGCCGAAGACTTTCGCGCCGAAACGCTACCAAAAAACCGCGAAGCCATAAAACGCGCCCTCGACTACTACCTCGATCCCCCGTCCCAATACACCGAAAAACCGCGCCGCCCCAGCACGATGTATATGATCGCCCCGAACACGGACACCGAAAGTCTGCTGGCCCAAGCCTGCGAATCACTGGCCTCCGCCAGCGTCATGACCAGCGATTTCGCCGCTAATCTGATCGGCCCGCAGCGCAATACGGTGTTGGCGATTCAGCAGATCATCATGCTGGCGGAATTGGCGGTGAACCGCGCCTTGGATAACGTCGATCCGGCGTAGACCGCGTTATCGTTATTCGCGAGCAGGCTCCCCACAGGATCTGCGCCGTACGCAAATAATGTGCTCACCGGAGATCAACTGTGGGAGCGAGCCTGCTCGCGAAGGCGGTGGACCAGTCACCACATAACCTGAAGAGTTCACCCGGACTTCTGGCACGCAACAAAAAACGGCGATCACCCAAGTGATCGCCGTCTTTATGTACGGACTATCAAATCAAGGCATCAACACTTCAATCGCCCCATCCGCCGTCATGCTGACATGACTCGTGCCAGCCTCAACATCCGGTGTCACCGGTGCAGCATCCATCGAGGCGGCTTTCATCATCATCGGGCCGCGCATGTACGGTTGTGGATAACCGTTGCTGTTCAGGTTCAGGTTAACGATCTTGTAGCTCTTGCCACCCAGCGCATCGGTCGCCAATTGTGCGCGAGCCTTGAAGGCGGTCACGGCTTCTTTAAGCAGTGCGTCTTCGCTGGCCTTGCGTGTTGGTGTGGCGATGGCGAAGTCCATGCCGCCCATTTTCAGGTCGGTGAGCAGTTCGCCAGTCAGTTTCGACAGGGCGGCGAAGTCCGAGCTTTCCAGGCGCAGTTCGGCGCGTTCACGCCAGCCGGTGATTTTCTGGCCCTTGGTGTCGTAGATCGGGTAGCTGTTGCGGCTGCCCTGGCGCAGGGTGATGTCTTTGACCTGTTTGGCCTGGGCCAGCGCTTTGTTCATGGTGGTGCTGACGTCGGCGGCGAGTTTGGCCGGGTCGGTGTTTTGGTCTTCGGTGTAGAGGGTCACGATCATCAGGTCGCGGGCCACTTCCTGGCTGACTTCGGCGCGCAGGGAAATCTGGTTGTAATGCAGCTCGTCGGCGGCCAGGGCCGGGAGGCTGGCGAGGGTGCCGGCACTCAGGGCGAGGAGGGCGGCGCTGCGGCGAAATGTGTGCATGAAAGCTCCTTGGGCGATGCGCAGGTGTGAGATCCGAGCCTGCGTGAAACCATCAGACTCTAGCTTTAATGATCCGGTTCGCACAGTTACAACTTCTATACAGATGGGATGGAAGTGACCCTGTGGCGAGGGAGCTTGCTCCCGCTGGACTGCGAAGCAGACCCAAAAGCATCCAGCGCGTTTTATCAGGTCATCCGAGCCGCCCGGGTTGCGACTGCTGCGCAGCCGAGCGGGAGCAAGCTCCCTCGCCACAAAGGGAATACATGGCGTCCAGGCTGTGGCTGTTTGCCGCACTTTTGCCTGTCCGCCCCCGTGCTTGGTTATACTCCGTGCGATCCGCCTGGAGCGCTCATCAGGAGAGCTCATGCTCGCCCCCGTTCAAATCACTTCTGCCACTCGCCAGAACCTCTGGCGGCTGACGTTCATCCGCACGTTAGTGCTTGCCGCTCAGGCCGGTTCCGTCGGGTTGGCCTATTGGCTCGACCTGCTGCCGCTGCCATGGGTGCAACTGGCAATGACCCTCGGCTGTTCGACGTTGCTGTGCGCATTCACCGCGGTTCGACTGCGCACGACGTGGCCGGTCACCGAGCTGGAATATGCGCTGCAACTGGCCTGCGACCTGTTTATCCACAGTGCCTTGCTGTATTTCTCCGGTGGCTCGACCAACCCGTTCGTCTCTTATTACCTGGTGCCGCTGACCATCGCCGCGGTGACGTTGCCATGGCGTTATTCGGTGATCCTGTCGGGTATCGCGTTGACGATGTACACCTTGCTGCTCGCACGTTTCTATCCGCTGCAAACCTTCCCGATTGCCCGGGAAAACCTGCAGGTCTACGGGATGTGGCTGAGCTTCGCGCTGGCGGCGGCGGTGATTACCTTTTTCGCCGCGCGCATGGCCGAAGAGCTGCGTCGCCAGGAAGAGCTGCGGGCGATTCGGCGTGAAGAAGGCCTGCGTGACCAGCAGTTGCTGGCGGTAGCGACGCAAGCCGCCGGTGCAGCGCATGAATTGGGCACACCGCTGGCGACCATGAGCGTGTTGCTCAAAGAGATGCAGCAGGATCATCCAGACCCGATGTTGCAGGATGATCTGAAGGTGCTGCAGGATCAGGTCAAGGCCTGCAAAGAAACGCTGCAGCAACTGGTGCGCGCCGCCGAGGCCAATCGGCGTTTGGCGGTGGAGATGCAGGACGTCACCGACTGGCTCGACGAAGCGCTGAACCGCTGGCACCTGATGCGCCCGGAAGCCAGTTACCGCTTCCAGCGTCTGGGCCAAGGCACCGTGCCGCGCATGGCGCCGCCACCGGACCTGACCCAGGCGCTGCTGAATTTGCTGAATAACGCCGCCGATGCATGCCCCGAAGGGCTGCAAGTGACGCTGGACTGGAACGCCGAAGACCTGACCATCAGCATCCGCGATCACGGTGCCGGTGTGCCGCTGGCCATCGCCGAACAGATCGGCAAACCATTTTTTACCACCAAGGGCAAAGGTTTCGGCCTGGGCCTGTTTTTGAGCAAGGCCAGCGTGACACGCGCCGGCGGCTCAGTGAAACTCTACAGTCATGAGGAAGGAGGCACGCTCACCGAGCTGCGCCTGCCTCGTGTCGCCCGAGGAGACGAACATGAGTGACGATATCCAGGTTGAAGGCGAAGAACTGCCGCATTTGCTGTTGGTCGACGACGATGCAACCTTTACCCGCGTAATGGCCCGCGCCATGGCCCGCCGTGGTTTTCGCGTCAGCACTGCTGGCTCTGCCGAAGAAGGCCTGACCATCGCCCAGGCCGATCTGCCGGATTACGCCGCGCTGGACCTGAAAATGGACGGCGACTCGGGGTTGGTCTTGTTGCCCAAGCTGCTGGAGCTGGACCCGGAAATGCGCGTGGTGATCCTCACCGGTTATTCGAGCATTGCCACCGCCGTCGAGGCGATCAAGCGTGGCGCCTGCAATTACCTGTGCAAACCGGCCGACGCCGACGACGTGCTGGCAGCCCTGCTGTCCGAGCACGCCGACCTCGACACTCTGGTGCCGGAAAACCCGATGTCGGTGGACCGTTTGCAGTGGGAACACATCCAGCGCGTGTTGACCGAGCACGAAGGCAACATCTCGGCCACGGCCCGCGCCCTGGGCATGCACCGCCGTACCCTGCAGCGCAAACTGCAGAAACGTCCGGTGCGCCGCTGAACGGGCGCTGAACGATCATCGCCAACCCTCGCGATAACCCGAGCCGATCAACTATGATCGGTTCGTGTGTGTTCTTTTCTCTATCGAGCCTTATCCATGAATCAGAACGCTGAATATTCCGCGGTCAACGATGCCGTGCGCGGGCAGTTCTTCCGCAAGGTCTGGGCGATCATCACGCCCTATTGGCAAAGTGAAGAGAAGGTCAAGGCGTGGACGCTGCTGATCGCGGTGATTGCCCTGTCGCTGATCAGCGTCGGGATCTCGGTGTGGTTCAACACCTGGTACAAGGATTTCTACAACGCTTTGCAGAAGAAGGATGAAGCCGCGTTCTGGCAGCTGATTCTGTATTTCTGCGCGATTGCCGCCGTGGCGATTGTCGGTGCGGTGTACCGGCTCTACCTGACGCAGATGCTGACGATCCGTTGGCGAGCCTGGCTGACCGAGAAACACTTTGCCCGTTGGCTTGGCAATAAAAACTACTACCAACTGGAGCAGGGCGGTTACACCGATAACCCGGACCAGCGGATTTCCGAAGACCTCAACAACTTCACGGCCAATACCCTGAGCCTGGGCATCGGGCTGATCCGCAACGTCGTCAGCCTGGTGTCGTTCTCGATCATTTTGTGGGGTGTGTCGGGCAGTATTGAAGTGTTCGGTTTCACCATTCCCGGCTACATGTTCTGGTGTGTGCTGGTGTATGCCGTGGTCGGTAGCTGGCTGACGCATTTGATCGGTCGTCGCTTGATCGGCCTGAATAACCAACAACAACGCTTCGAAGCCGACCTGCGTTTCTCCATGGTCCGGGTTCGCGAGAATGCCGAAAGCATCGCGTTGTACAACGGCGAGCCGAATGAAAATCGTCGCTTGAGCAGCCGTTTCGGGATGGTCTGGCACAACTTCTGGGACATCATGAAAGTGTCCAAGCGCCTGACGTTCTTCACCGCCGGTTACAGCCAGGCCGCGATTATTTTCCCGTTCATGGTCGCCGCGCCGCGTTACTTCGCCGGCAAGATCGAACTCGGTGAACTGATGCAAATCAGTTCGGCGTTCGGCAACGTTCAAGAGAGTTTCAGCTGGTTCATCAGCGCGTATCAGGACCTCGCTTCATGGCGCGCCACCTGTGATCGTCTGCTGAGTTTCCGTCAGGCCATGACCGACAACGAAGAGCGCCAACCGGCTATCGACGTACAAAATCAGGGCGATGAACTGAACATCCACAACCTCGGCCTCGATCTGGCGGACGGTCGTCACCTGCTGACCAACGCCAATATGGCAGTGGAAGAGGGCGATCGCGTGATGCTCAGCGGCCGTTCAGGCAGCGGCAAGTCGACCTTGTTGCGCGCGATGGGGCATCTGTGGCCAGCCGGCCACGGCAGTATCCGTCTGCCGTCGGCGCGCTACCTGTTCCTGCCGCAAAAGCCATATTTGCCGATTGGGACCTTGCGCGAGGCGCTGAGTTATCCACAGCCTGGCGATACCTATTCGCAGGAACGCTACGTCCACGTGCTGGAAACCTGCCGTTTGCCGCATCTGGTTGCACGTCTGGACGAAGCGAACCACTGGCAGCGCATGCTCTCGCCGGGTGAACAGCAACGTTTGGCGTTTGCCCGCGCGCTACTGTATGCACCGCAATGGCTGTACATGGACGAAGCCACCTCGGCGATGGATGAAGAGGATGAAGGCTCGCTGTATCAAGCGTTGATCGATGAGTTGCCGGGGCTGAGCATCATCAGCGTCGGGCATCGCAGCAGCCTGAAGCGCTTCCACCCACGGCATGTTCGAATCGAGAACGGCCATTTGGTGGACCAGACAGTAACCGCCTGAACACCACCGCCCCTGTGGGAACGAGCCTGCTCGCGAAAGCGGTCTGACATTCCGCTAGAGGTGTCTGACACTACGCCTTCGCGAGCAGGCTCGCTCCCACAAGGGGAACGGTGTTCAACCCGACGGTGATCGTACAACCGCGTTGAGCTATGATGCGGTTTCAGCCGAATTTTCGAGACAGATGTTCACCATGGAAAACCCGATCGACGCACCACGCCTCCCTCGCAAGCGCCGCAGCCTCGCACAGGAATTGGTGACGGTGCTGTCCGAGCAGATCCGCGACGGTCACCTCAAGCGCGGCGACAAATTGCCCACCGAGTCGGCAATCATGGATGCCCATGGCGTCAGCCGCACCGTGGTGCGCGAAGCGATTTCCCGTTTGCAGGCGGCCGGGCAGGTTGAAACCCGCCATGGCATCGGCACCTTCGTGCTCGATACCCCGAGCCCGAGCGGTTTCCGCATCGACCCGGCGACGGTGGTCACCCTGCGTGACGTGTTGGCGATTCTGGAGTTGCGCATCAGCCTCGAAGTGGAGTCCGCCGGCCTCGCCGCGCAACGTCGTAGCGACGAGCAGCTTGGCTTGATGAGAGCCGCGCTGGACGCCCTCAACGAAAGCGCTTCGCATGCCAGCGATGCCGTCGCCTCGGACTTCCAGTTCCACCTGCAAATCGCGCTGGCGACCGGTAATCGCTACTTCACTGACATCATGACCCACCTCGGCACCAGCATCATTCCGCGCACGCGGCTGAACTCGGCGCGCCTGGCCCATGACGACCAGCAGCACTACATGAATCGCCTGAGCCGTGAACACGAAGAAATTTACGACGCCATCGCCCGCCAGGATTCCGATGCGGCGCGGGCGGCGATGCGCTTGCACCTGACCAACAGCCGCGAACGGTTGCGTCATGCGCATGAAGAGGCTGAGGCGCAGCGGGTTTAGTCTTCAAGTCGGAAGTTTTGTTGGCTGGCCGAGCGCATTCGCGAGCAGGCTCGCTCCCACAGAGATCTTCAGTGGATACACAATGTGTGTACACCCTCGATTCAGTGTGGGAGCGAGCCTGCTCGCGAAGGGGCCAGAAGCCTTGGCGCTAAAGGGTCAGACTGAACGCAGGATCGACCGATCCACCCTCACCGCCAGCCCAGTCACCCCAGGCTTGGCATCAAACGCCACATCCCCACGCCCATCCACCACCGCCCGCGCAATCACCACGCCCTTGGACAGCAACTCCAACGGCGCACCGTTCATTGATTGGCCCGAAGCCAGTTCCAGTTTCAATTTGATCGTCATCATGGATCTCCTTATCAGGCAACGTTGCCGGTGGGTGTGTAGTCCTTGAGCAGCAAGTAAGTGCTCCAGCCCCACCAGTCGTCGACGGTGGCGGTGTCGTTCAGGTTATTGACGTCCTTGCGTCGAAGCACTTTGCTGCCCTCGACCCTGAACAGCGGCGAGAAATTACCCGCCGGGTTCAGTACAACTTGCAGGTCCGGCAGCTTATTCAAGGCGCTGAAATGACTCGGCGAAGGAGCGACTCCGCTGAGGTACGCCGCGAAGATCTCATCTGCAGACAGTTGAACCGCTTGATTGACCTGCACGCGATTGGCGCTGTCGATCACGTCGAAGTAGCGTTTATCGCCATACGCGCGCCATTGATCGCCGTTGCCATTGCTTACATTGAGACCGAATTTACTGTCTTCGTCATGCATGAAGCGGGTGATCAATGAGCCCAGATCACTGGGTGTGACCACCGCAGCCAACTGCTTGCGCGGTACACGCAGGTGACCTGCGGAAAACAGGTCGGTCAGGTAGTGATCAGCAAAAGCATTCATCGCGTAGGCGATTTCCAGCAGCTTTTCATCACCACTGTTTTTTGCCAGCACGGCTTGCTGCACAGCGGCGGTGTGGCCGGCGATATACGCCGCAAGCGCCCCTTCGGCAAAGTGGTCGGTATTGTTGGCGGCGAGTTTCAGATAACGCCCCAACGGGAACAGCGCCGAGACGAAACTGCCGCCGCCGGTGATCTTGTTCCACTCTTCCGACAACGTATCTCCGAGGGCGTCATAGGCTTCATGGGGCTGTTTGCCGTCCAGGATCGCCTGTTTCACCGCGGCTATTTCCTTTTGCATGACCCCAAGGATCAGCTTGGCCTCGGCATTCGCGGCCGGCAGCACCGCCAGCGAGTTGAACGCGTTGGCGAAGCGCTGGATTCGGTCTGGGGGGGTGGCGCCTTCGCTGATCGGTTGCTCGGGAATTCCGTAGAAATCCCCGCCCAGTGCAACGATCTGGCCATAAGTCAGCGCCAGCCCGTTGGGCAAGTGCAGTTCGACCTGTGAGGCCGGGATTGCGGGGGCATCTTTGATGAAGCGCAGCAGCGTGGCATCGCCGATAGCCGTATGTTCACCACCCTCGAACCTCAGCTGCGGCTGGCCATTCAAGGCTTTGCCGCAAGGGGAGGCGGGCGGTTGCGGTACGTGGTTGTGAGGTGTGCCCACGTGCAGTACCAGCGATTCATGGCCACTGATGGCAATGCCGTGCTCACTGAAAAGATCATCGAAAACGGCAATGACTTGCTTGGATTTTTCCTGGGATTGAGTGTGTAGACCTGACATTTCTAGCTCCTTGATATGTCGTAGGCGGATTTCAAATAACTGTATGTATATACAGTTAAATCGATCTTAGCCGAGAAATTTCCTACGTCAAGGAAAGAACCTCTCCTACATAAAAATGCAGACGGCGATGAAATGCAGTTGACGGTTATTATTTAAGTTGTACGATGACCTACAACTCGGCGAAAGCTGAACGGTTTCCTCACACACACATACGTTGCTACCCAGGGTGTTCGAATAATGAATCCACAAGAACTGAAGTCCATCCTCTCTTCCGGCCTGTTGTCTTTCCCGGTTACCGATTTCAATGCTCAGGGCGATTTCCATCGCGCGGGCTACATCAAGCGTCTCGAATGGCTGGCCCCATACGGCGCCACGGCGTTGTTCGCCGCGGGCGGCACCGGTGAGTTCTTCTCTCTGGCGGCCAGCGAATATTCGGAAATCATCAAGACCGCCGTCGACACCTGCGAAACCAGCGTGCCGATCCTGGCCGGCGTGGGCGGTTCGACCCGTCAAGCCATCGAGTACGCACAGGAAGCCGAGCGTCTGGGCGCCAAAGGCCTGTTGCTGCTGCCGCACTACCTGACCGAAGCCAGCCAGGACGGCGTTGCCGCCCACGTTGAAGCCGTGTGCAAATCGGTGAAAATCGGCGTGGTGGTCTACAACCGTAACGTCTGCCGCCTGACCGCTCCTTTGCTGGAACGTCTGGCCGAGCGCTGCCCGAACCTGATCGGCTACAAGGATGGCCTGGGCGATATCGAACTGATGGTGTCGATCCGTCGTCGCCTCGGCGATCGCTTCAGCTACCTGGGTGGTTTGCCGACCGCCGAAGTCTACGCCGCTGCTTATAAAGCGCTGGGCGTACCGGTTTACTCCTCGGCGGTGTTCAACTTCATCCCGAAAACCGCGATGGATTTCTACCACGCCATCGCTCGCGAGGATCACGCCACCGTTGGCAAGATCATCGACGACTTCTTCCTGCCGTACCTGGACATCCGTAACCGCAAAGCCGGTTACGCGGTGAGCATCGTCAAGGCCGGGGCAAAAATTGCCGGTTATGACGCAGGTCCTGTGCGTGCACCGCTGACCGATCTGACGGCCGAAGAGTACGAAATGCTCGCCGCGCTGATCGACAAGCAAGGTGCGCAGTAACACATCCGATTTAACAGGGCCGCTGAGTGATCAGCGGCCTTTTGCGTAAGGAGAATTGTTGTGGCAGATGCAAAGCGTTTTGATAACTACATCAACGGTGAATGGGTTGCGGGCAGTGATTACTGCGCCAACATCAACCCGTCCGAACTGACCGACACCATCGGTCACTACGCCAAGGCCGATCTGGCTCAGGTCCACGCCGCGATCGACGCCGCTCGCGCCGCGTTCCCGGCCTGGTCGACTTCGGGCATTCAGGCACGTCACGATTCGCTGGATAAAGTCGGTACTGAAATTCTCGCCCGTCGCGAAGAACTCGGCACCTTGCTGGCCCGTGAAGAAGGCAAGACCCTGCCTGAAGCCATCGGCGAAGTGACTCGCGCCGGTAACATTTTCAAGTTCTTCGCCGGTGAAACCCTGCGTCTGTCCGGCGACTATTTGCCGTCGGTACGCCCGGGTGTGAACGTTGAAGTGACCCGCGAAGCATTGGGCGTGGTTGGCCTGATCACCCCGTGGAACTTCCCGATCGCCATCCCCGCGTGGAAAATCGCCCCGGCCCTGGCCTACGGTAACTGCGTCGTGCTCAAACCCGCCGATCTGGTACCGGGTTGCGCCTGGGCCCTGGCCGAAATCATCTCCCGCGCAGGCTTCCCGGCTGGCGTGTTCAACCTGGTGATGGGCAGCGGTCGTGTGGTGGGCGATGCGCTGGTGCAGAGCCCGAAAGTCGACGGCATCAGCTTCACCGGTTCCGTCGGTGTCGGTCGTCAGATCGCCGTCAGCTGTGTGTCGCGCCAGGCCAAGGTTCAGCTGGAAATGGGTGGCAAGAACCCACAGATCATTCTCGACGACGCAGACCTCAAGCAAGCGGTCGAGCTGTCGGTACAGAGCGCGTTCTACTCCACCGGCCAGCGTTGCACCGCCTCCAGCCGTTTCATCGTGACCGCCGGCATCCACGACAAATTCGTCGAAGCCGTGGCCGAGCGCATGAAGTCGATCAAGGTCGGCCACGCGCTGAAAACCGGCACCGACATTGGTCCCGTGGTTTCCCAGGCTCAGCTTGAACAAGACATGAAGTACATCGACATCGGCCAGTCCGAAGGTGCACGACTGGTCAGCGGCGGTGGTCTGGTGACCTGCGACACCGAAGGCTACTACCTCGCGCCAACCCTGTTTGCCGACAGCGAAGCCGCGATGCGCATCAGCCGCGAAGAGATCTTCGGCCCGGTGGCCAACGTGGTTCGCGTTGCCGATTACGAAGCCGCACTGGCCATGGCCAACGACACCGAATTCGGTCTGTCGGCGGGCATCGCGACCACGTCGCTGAAGTACGCCAATCACTTCAAGCGCCACTCCCAGGCCGGGATGGTGATGGTCAACCTGCCGACCGCGGGCGTGGATTACCACGTTCCATTCGGCGGGCGTAAAGGTTCATCCTATGGTTCCCGCGAGCAAGGTCGCTACGCGCAAGAGTTCTACACCGTGGTGAAGACCAGCTACATCGGTTCCTAAACGCAATACCCTTGTGGGAGCGAGCCTGCTCGCGAAGGTCTTGAGGACGCGGCATTCAATCTGATGCCCCGCGTCATCGTTGACCACCTTCGCGAGCAGGCTCGCTCCCACAGGAAACAACTAAAGATTCACCCCGCATAAAAATAATCAGTGGGAGTACATCTACATGCAAGCGACCAAGCCGACCCATGTCCGCTATTTGATCCTGCTCATGCTTTTCCTGGTGACCACGATCAACTACGCCGACCGTGCGACCATCGCCATCGCGGGCTCCAGCCTGCAAAAAGACCTCGGCATCGACGCGGTCACCCTCGGTTACATCTTCTCTGCATTCGGTTGGGCCTACGTGGCCGGGCAAATTCCCGGTGGCTGGCTGCTGGACCGTTTCGGTTCGAAAAAAGTCTACGCACTGAGCATCTTCACGTGGTCGCTGTTCACCGTGCTCCAGGGCTACGTCGGTGAGTTCGGCATGTCCACAGCGATCGTTGCGCTGTTCATGCTGCGCTTCCTCGTCGGCCTGGCCGAAGCGCCATCCTTCCCCGGTAACGCACGCATCGTTGCGGCCTGGTTCCCGACCGCTGAACGCGGTACCGCGTCTGCGATCTTCAACTCGGCGCAATACTTCGCCACGGTGCTGTTCGCTCCGCTGATGGGCTGGATCGTCTACACGTTCGGCTGGCAGCATGTGTTCGTGGTAATGGGCAGCATCGGCATCGTGTTCTCGCTGATCTGGCTGAAAGTTATCCACAGTCCGCGTCAACATCCGATGATCAATGAGGCCGAGTTCAAGCACATCGCCGAGAACGGCGGCATGGTCGATATGGACCAGGACAAAGGCAAAGGGCAGGCGGCCGGCAAACCTGCTGAAGGTCCGAAATGGGACTACGTGCGTCAGTTGCTGACCAATCGCATGATGCTCGGCGTCTACCTGAGCCAGTACTGCATCAACGCCATCACCTATTTCTTCCTGACCTGGTTCCCGGTGTACCTGGTGCAAGAACGCGGCATGACCATCCTCAAGGCCGGTTTCATTGCCTCGTTGCCGGCGATCTGCGGTTTTATCGGTGGTGTGTTGGGCGGTGTGATTTCCGACTATCTGCTGCGTAAAGGCCACTCCCTGACCTTCGCCCGCAAGGCGCCGATCATCGCGGGCCTGCTGGTGTCCAGCAGCATCGTGGCCTGTAACTATGTCGACATCGAATGGATGGTCGTGGGCTTCATGGCCCTGGCATTCTTCGGCAAAGGCGTGGGCGCATTGGGCTGGGCCGTGGTGTCCGACACCTCGCCAAAACAGATCGCCGGTTTGAGTGGCGGCCTGTTCAATATGTTCGGCAACATCGCGTCGATCACCACGCCAATCGTGATCGGCTACATCATCAGCTCCACCGGTTCGTTCAAATGGGCGCTGGTGTTTGTCGGTTGCAACGCACTGGTCGCAGTGTTCAGCTACCTGGTGATCGTTGGTCCGATCAAACGTGTGGTACTCAAGGAGCCGCCAGTCAGCGGTCCTGAAACAAACAACAAATTGTCACAAGCGCATTCCTGAGGAGCGGCGTCATGCAGTTGATTGAACATTCCGACTCGCCGCGCTACATCCGCCTGCACGAGCGGGACAACGTAGTGATCGTGGTCAATGACCAGGGCGTGCCAGCCGGCACCGAGTTTCCCGATGGCCTGGTGACCGTGGACTTCGTGCCACAGAGCCACAAAGTCACGCTGGAAGACATTCCTGAAGGCGGCCAGGTGATTCGTTACGGCCAGACCATTGGCTACGCGTTGCAGCCGATTCCGCGTGGCAGCTGGGTCAAGGAAGATCAACTGCGCATGCCCACTGCGCCACCGCTGGACAGCCTGCCGCTGTCCACCGAAGTGCCGGCGGCGCAGGCCCCGCTCGACGGTTATACGTTCGAGGGTTATCGCAACGCCGACGGCACCGTCGGCACGCGCAATATTCTGGGGATTACCACCACCGTTCAGTGCGTCACCGGTGTGCTGGATCATGCGGTCAAGCGCATCAAGGATGAGTTGCTGCCAAAGTACCCGAACGTCGACGACGTGGTCGCGCTGACCCACAGCTACGGCTGCGGTGTGGCAATTACGGCGGCCGACGCGTACATCCCGATTCGCACCGTGCGCAACCTGGCGCGCAACCCGAACCTGGGGGGCGAAGCGTTGGTGATCAGCCTGGGCTGCGAGAAATTGCAGGCCGGGCAGGTGATGCATGAGAACGACAGCTCGGTGGATTTGAGCGAGCCGTGGTTGTACCGCTTGCAGGATTCGAGTCACGGTTTCACCGAGATGATCGAGCAGATCATGGCGCTGGCCGAAACCCGTTTGAAGAAGCTCGATCAGCGTCGCCGGGAAACCGTGCCGGCGTCCGAGCTGATTCTGGGCATGCAGTGCGGCGGCAGTGATGCGTTCTCCGGGATCACCGCCAACCCGGCGCTGGGGTTCGCCTCGGATTTGTTGCTGCGTGCCGGTGCGACGGTGATGTTTTCCGAAGTCACCGAAGTGCGCGATGCGATCTACTTGCTGACTTCCCGTGCGGAGACTCAAGAAGTCGCTCAGGAACTGGTGCGGGAAATGGACTGGTACGACCGCTACCTGGCCAAGGGCGAAGCGGATCGCAGCGCCAACACCACGCCGGGCAACAAGAAGGGCGGGTTGTCGAACATTGTCGAGAAATCCCTGGGCTCGATCGTCAAGTCCGGCAGCAGCGCGATCAACGGGGTGCTTGGCCCTGGCGAGCGTTTTAAACGCAAAGGCCTGATCTTCTGCGCAACCCCGGCCAGTGACTTTGTCTGCGGGACGTTGCAGTTGGCGGCGGGGATGAACCTGCATGTGTTCACCACCGGCCGCGGTACGCCGTATGGCTTGGCGATGGCGCCGGTGGTGAAGGTGTCGACCCGTACGGAGCTGGCGCAGCGCTGGCCGGATCTGATCGACATCGATGCCGGGCGGATTGCGACCGGACGGGCGTCGATCGAAGACCTTGGCTGGGAGTTGTTCCACTACTACCTGGACGTGGCCAGCGGCAAGAAACAGACGTGGGCCGAGCAGCACAAGCTGCATAACGACATCACCCTGTTTAACCCTGCGCCGATTACCTGAGACCGAGTCGCCTGCTTCGCGAGCAGGCTCGCTCCCACAGGGAATTTCGTCGTGCGCAGATTGTGTGTTTTACGCAGGACAAATGTGGGAGCGAGCCTGCTCGCGAAAGCGGTCTAACAGACGCCGAAGGGCTGAGTGGCTTATCATTAGCCCCCTAACGACGCTCACCCAAGGTTCCCCCCGGCATGCTGGCAATCTTCCTCGAAACCCTGAACATCACCGCGCCGGTGTTTGCCATGCTGTTTCTGGGGGTGTTGCTCAAGCGCATTGGCTGGATCAACGACAACTTCATCCACACGGCGTCGGCCCTGGTGTTCAACGTCACCATGCCGGCGTTGCTGTTTCTGGGCATCCTGCATGCCGACCTGCACGCCGCGCTGCAACCGGCGCTGCTGATCTACTTCTCGATTGCCACGCTGGTGAGTTTCGCCATCGCCTGGGTCTGGGCGATCTGGAAGTGTCCGCGTGAAGACCGGGGGATTTATACCCAAGGCGCGTTTCGCGGCAACAACGGGGTGATCGGCCTGGCACTGGCGGCGAGCATGTACGGCGCCTACGGGATTTCCCTCGGGGCGATTCTCGCGGCGTTGGTGATCCTGTTCTACAACACGCTGTCGACCATTGTGCTGGCGGTGTACAGCCCGGTGATCAAGTCCGATCCGTGGAGCATCTGCAAGAGCGTAATGGGCAATCCGCTGATCATCAGCGTGTTTGCGGCGGCGCCGTTTGCCTATTTCAAAATCGGCTTGCCGGGGTGGCTGGAGACGTCCGGGCAGTACCTGGCGCAGACTACTTTGCCGCTGGCGTTGATCTGCATTGGCGGCACGCTGTCACTGGCGGCGTTGCGCAAGAGCGGCGATATGGCGCTCAGTTCCAGCCTGGTGAAGATGATCGGGTTGCCGGTGCTGACGACCCTTGGGGCGTGGCTGTGGGGCTTTCGTGGGGCGGAGTTGGGGATTCTGTTTTTGTACTTCGGCAGCCCGACGGCGGCGGCGAGTTTTGTGATGGCCCGTCAGGCTGAGGGGAATCATGAACTGGCGGCGGCGATCATCGTGATTACCACGTTGATGGCGGCAATCACGACCAACATCGGGATCTTTTTGTTGCAGTGGGGTGGGTGGATTTAGCTTCTGAATTTGCGGTGTTCTTTCGGGCCTCTTCGCGAGCAGGCTCGCTCCCACATTTGGAATGCATTCCCCTGTGGGAGCGAGCCTGCTCGCGAAAGCCATCTCACTGCCAATACAAATGTCGGGTTTTTATTCCGGCTTCTGATAACTCTCAATCACTTCCTGCGCCGCCCGAAACGCATCAATCGCCGCCGGCGCACCGGCATACACCGCGCAATGCAGCAGCGTTTCACGAATCTCTTCCACGGTGCAGCCATTGTTCAACGCACCGCGCACATGGCCTTTCAATTCCTGCGGGCACTTCAACGCGGTCAGTGCGGCGAGGGTAATCAGGCTGCGGGTTTTCAGCGCCAGGCCATCACGGTTCCACACCGCGCCCCACGCGTGTTCGTTGACGAAGTCCTGCAACGGCTGGGTGAACTCAGTGGCATTGCCCAGTGCGCGGTCGACGAAAGCGTCGCCCATCACTTGGCGGCGGACTTCAACGCCAGGTTTTTTATTGTCGGTCATGGCACATCCCTCTTGTGGTGTTGGCGACGCCAGGCGAGCAGCGACGTGAGCAGCAGAAACGCCACCAGCGCCGGCAGAACGAAAAACAGCATCAGGTGTTCGAGCTTGCCGGCCAGCGGCATGCCGGTGGTGAACGACACCACATGCAGACCGTAAGCCAGGTACAAACCCAGGCACAGCAAACCTTCGGCCCGGGTCACCCGGTAGCCGGTGTAGAACAGCGGCAGGCACAACACCGCGACGCCGAGCATTACCGGCAAGTCGAAATCCAGGGCGTTGGGGGACACCGACAGCGGCGACGGCGCGATCAACGCCGTCACGCCGAGCACGCCCAACAGGTTGAAAAGGTTGCTGCCGATCACGTTACCCACGGCGATGTCACGCTGACCGCGCAGGGCGGCGATCAAGGAGGTGGCGAGTTCCGGCAGGGAGGTGCTGATGGCGACGATGGTCAGGCCGATGATACGTTCCGACAATCCAAGGTCGGTTGCCACCACAACGGCTGCCCCCAGTAGCAGATGTCCGGCGTAGACCAGCATCGCCAGCCCCGCCACGATCATCAGCAGGCTGCTGAACCATGGCGCGGCCTGACTGTGCGGATCGCTCGATGGTGGACGAGCCGAGTGCCGCGATTGGCGCAGCAGCAAGGCCAGATACAACGCCAGTGCTGCCAGCAGGATCATGCCGTCGGTGCGGGTCAGCTGTTCATTCCAGGCCAGCACGAACACCAGCAGGCTGGCGCCGATCATCAGCGGAATATCCAGGCGCACCAGTTGCCGTGAAACCCGCAGCGGAATGATCAGCGCCGAGAGTCCGAGGGTGACGAGAATGTTGAAGATGCTGCTGCCGATCACGCTGCCGACGGCGATGTCGGCGTTTTCCGCGAGGGTGGCTTGCAGGCTGACGGCCATCTGCGGCGCACTGCTGCCGAGGGCGACGATGGTCAGGCCGATGATCAGTGGCCGCACATTCAGCCGCGCCGCCAGGCGCACGGCGGCACGCACCATCAGCTCCGCGCCGATGATCAGTAGAACCAGGCCGCTGATCAGTTCAATCACGCTGATCAGGGGTAAATCGGCAAGTCCGAAAATGGTCGGTGCTCCGTCTGTCAGTCGTCGAGGGCCTGCACGCGAACCTTGGCGGTACCGCTGCTGATCATGCCCAGGCGTTCGGCGGCTGCATGGGACAGATCGATCAGGCGTCCGCGGGTATGCGGCCCACGGTCGTTGATGCGGACCACGCAGGACTTGTCGTTGTTCAGGTTGGTGACCTTCACCCGTGTGCCGAAGGGCAACTGGCGGTGGGCGGCGGTCATGGAATTCTTGTCGAAACGCTCGCCACTGGCGGTGCGTTTGCCTTGGTGTTTGGCGCCGTAATAGGACGCCGTGCCGGTCTTGTCGTAGCCGTGTGGATCGATGACATCGTTACTGGCGCAACCGGCCAGCAGAGAGAGCAGGGCGCAGGCGCTGAGCAGACGCTTCATTTAAAGGTTTCCCAAAATAAATGTGGCGAGGGAGCTTGCTCCCGCTCGGCCGCGAAGCGGTCGCAAAATAAGCTGATGCTTTCTTGTTGAAAGAATGCGGTCGCCGATTTGGGTCTGCTTCGCAGACCAGCGGGAGCAAGCTCCCTCGCCACAGGGAATGGAGCCAGTAGCCAGGGCTGGCTCCATTCTCATCAGCCTTCGAGCTTGCTTTTCAGCAGTTCGTTGACCTGTTGCGGGTTGGCCTTGCCTTTGGAAGCTTTCATGGCCTGTCCGACGAAGAAGCCGAACATCTTGCCGCGCTTGGCTTCGTCTGCCGCGCGGTACTGCTCAACCTGTTCGGCATTGGCCGCGAGCATTTCGTCCAGCACCGCCGAGATAGCGCCGGTGTCGGTCACTTGCTTGAGGCCGCGCTTGTCGATGATCTCGTCCGCGCTGCCTTCGCCGTTGGCCATCGCTTCAAACACGACCTTGGCGATCTTGCCGGAGATGGTGTTGTCCTTGATGCGCAGCAGCATGCCGCCCAGTTGCTCGGCCGAAACCGGCGAGTCTTCGATGTCCAGGCCTTGCTTGTTGAGCAGGCTGCCCAACTCGACCATCACCCAGTTCGCCGCCAGTTTGGCGTCGCCGCCGATGCTCGCGACTTTCTCGAAGTAATCGGCTTGCTCGCGGCTGGTCGCCAGCACGCTGGCGTCGTAGACCGACAGACCGAATTGCTCCTGGAAACGCTCGCGTTTTTGCGGTGGCAGTTCCGGCAGGGTCGCGCGCACGTCGTCGAGGAACGAGTCTTCGATGACCACGGGCAGCAGGTCCGGATCGGGGAAGTAACGGTAGTCGTTGGCTTCCTCTTTGCTGCGCATCGGACGGGTTTCGTCCTTGTTCGGATCGTACAGGCGGGTCTGCTGAATCACTTTGCCGCCGTCTTCGATCAGCTCGATCTGGCGCTGCACTTCGCTGTTGATCGCCTTCTCGATGAAACGGAACGAGTTGACGTTCTTGATCTCGCAGCGAGTACCGAACTCAACCTGGCCTTTCGGACGGATCGACACGTTGCAGTCGCAACGCAGCGAGCCTTCGGCCATGTTGCCGTCACAGATGCCCAGGTAACGCACCAGCGCGTGGACCGTCTTGACGTAGGCCACGGCTTCCTTGGCGCTGCGCATGTCCGGCTCGGAGACGATTTCCAGCAGCGGTGTGCCGGCACGGTTCAGGTCGATGCCGGTGGCACCGTTGAACTCTTCGTGCAGGCTTTTACCGGCGTCTTCTTCCAGGTGCGCACGGGTCACGCCGACACGTTTGATCGTGCCGTCTTCCATGGCGATGTCCAGGTGGCCTTTGCCGACGATCGGCAGTTCCATCTGGCTGATCTGGTAGCCCTTCGGCAAGTCCGGGTAGAAATAGTTTTTACGGGCGAACACGTTGTGCTGGCCGATCTCGGCGTCAATCGCCAGACCGAACATCACTGCCATGCGCACCGCTTCCTGGTTCAACACCGGCAGCACGCCGGGCATGCCCAGGTCTACGAGGCTGGCCTGGGTGTTCGGCTCGGAGCCGAAGGTGGTGGAACTACCGGAAAAGATTTTCGACCGGGTGGTGAGCTGGGTATGAATCTCCAGCCCGATCACGACTTCCCATTGCATGTGTGTCTCCTCAGAAGCCGGTTGGGGTGCGGGTGTGCCAGTCAGTGTTGAGCTGATACTGGTGGGCAACGTTCAACAGGCGATCTTCCTGGAAATACGGCGCGAGCAGTTGCACGCCCACCGGCAGGCCATCGACGAAACCGGCAGGCATGGACAAGCCCGGCAGGCCAGCGAGGTTGGCAGTGATGGTGTAGACGTCTTCCAGGTAAGCAGCGACCGGGTCGCTGTTCTTGGCGCCGAGCTTCCAGGCCGGGTTTGGCGTGGTTGGGCCGAGGATGATGTCGACCTCATTGAAGGCAGCCATGAAGTCGTTCTTGATCAAGCGACGAATCTTCTGGGCCTTCAGGTAGTAGGCGTCGTAGTAACCGGCCGACAGTGCGTAGGCACCGACCATGATCCGGCGCTGCACTTCCGGGCCGAAACCTTCGCCACGGGAGCGCTTGTACAGATCGATCAGGTCTTTCGGGTTCTCGCAGCGATGGCCAAAGCGCACGCCGTCGAAACGCGACAGGTTGGACGAGGCTTCTGCCGGAGCGATCACGTAGTACGCAGGAATCGCGTGCTGCATGTTCGGCAGGCTGATTTCCTTGATCACCGCACCGAGCTTTTCCAGTTCCTTGACGCTGTTGTGGATCAGCTCGGCAATGCGCGGGTCGAGACCGGCGCTGAAATACTCTTTCGGCACGCCAATGCGCAGGCCTTGCAGCGACCCGTTGAGGCTGGCGCTGTAATCCGGCACCGGCTCGTCGATGCTGGTGGAGTCATTTGGATCGAAGCCGGCCATGCCTTGCAACAAAATCGCGCAGTCTTCGGCAGTGCGCGCCATCGGGCCGCCCTGGTCGAGGCTGGAGGCGTAGGCAATCATGCCCCAGCGCGAAACACGACCGTACGTCGGTTTCAGGCCAGTGAGGTTGGTCAGGGCCGCTGGCTGACGGATGGAGCCGCCGGTGTCGGTGCCGGTGGCCGCAGGCAGCAGGCGCGCGGCAACCGCGGCGGCCGAACCGCCCGACGAACCGCCAGGCACGTGTTCCAGGTTCCACGGGTTTTTCACCGGGCCGTAGTAGCTCGACTCGTTGGCCGAACCCATGGCGAATTCGTCCATGTTGGTCTTGCCCAGGGTCACGGTCCCGGCAGCGGCCAGCTTGGCGACGACGGTGGCGTCGTAGGGTGCTTTAAAGTTGTCGAGCATCTTCGAGCCGCAGCTGGTGCGGATGCCCTGGGTGCAGAACAGGTCTTTATGCGCAATCGGCGCGCCGAGCAGGGCGCCGCTCTCACCATTGGCCCGGCGTGCGTCAGCGGCTTTCGCCTGCTGGAGCGCCAGGTCTTCTGTGAGGCTGATGAAACTGTTGAGCTGAGGATCAAGCAGGGCGATACGCGCCAGCAGGGTCTTGGTCAGCTCTTCGGAAGAAAACTTTTTTTCGGCGAGTCCGCGGGCGATCTCGGCCAGAGTCATTTGATGCATTGCAGGCTCTTTCCCTTTAGTCGATGACTTTCGGAACCAGGTACAGGCCGTTTTCGACCGCTGGTGCGATGGACTGATAGGCCTCGCGATGATTGGTCTCGGTCACGACGTCTGCACGCAGGCGCTGGCTGGCTTCCAGTGGGTGGGCCAGCGGCTCGATACCGTCGGTATTGACCGCCTGCATTTCGTCGACCAGGCCCAGAATGCTGTTCAGGGCCGAAGTAATGTGTGGAAGATCGGCATCATTCAGGCCAAGGCAGGCCAAATGAGCGATTTTTTCCACGTCGGAGCGTTCAAGCGCCATTGCGATTCTCCAGTGGAATACAGAACGGACGGCGTCCGTGTGTTAGATTGTCGGAACACTACCGCATTTCTACGGTCATAAGGCCGCGATTGTGGGGGTTGGTGCACAGAAAAGCGGCCAATTTAACATATTGGCGCCTTGCCCAAAATCCCTGTCGTTGTTAGAGTTTGCCGCACTTTTTTACCCACGCGTTGCCTAGGGTCCCTTTCCCATGTTCAAGAAACTGCGTGGCATGTTTTCCAGCGATCTTTCCATTGACCTGGGCACTGCCAACACCCTTATTTACGTGCGCGAGCGCGGTATCGTCCTGAATGAGCCATCGGTTGTGGCTATTCGGACACACGGTAACCAGAAAAGTGTCGTAGCTGTCGGCACCGAGGCGAAGCGCATGCTCGGCCGAACGCCGGGCAACATCGCTGCCATTCGTCCGATGAAGGACGGCGTGATTGCCGACTTCAGCGTCTGCGAAAAGATGCTGCAATACTTTATCAACAAGGTTCACGAAAACAGCTTCCTGCAGCCTAGCCCTCGGGTACTGATCTGCGTTCCATGCAAATCCACCCAGGTTGAGCGTCGTGCCATCCGTGAATCGGCCCTTGGTGCCGGTGCTCGTGAAGTGTTCCTGATCGAAGAGCCAATGGCTGCTGCGATCGGTGCCGGCCTGCCGGTTGAAGAAGCGCGCGGTTCGATGGTGGTCGATATCGGTGGTGGTACTACCGAAATCGCCCTGATCTCCCTGAACGGTGTGGTTTACGCCGAATCCGTACGGGTTGGCGGCGACCGCTTCGACGAAGCGATCATCACCTACGTGCGTCGCAACTACGGCAGCCTGATCGGCGAATCCACCGCCGAGCGCATCAAGCAGGAAATCGGTACGGCCTACCCGGGCGGCGAAGTGCGTGAAGTCGACGTTCGTGGCCGTAACCTGGCCGAAGGCGTTCCACGTGCTTTCACCCTGAACTCCAATGAAGTGCTGGAAGCTCTGCAAGAGTCCCTGGCCACCATCGTTCAGGCTGTGAAAAGTGCACTGGAGCAATCGCCTCCGGAACTGGCGTCCGATATCGCCGAGCGCGGCCTGGTACTGACCGGTGGTGGCGCCTTGCTGCGCGACCTCGACAAGTTGCTGGCCCAGGAAACAGGTCTGCCGGTGATCGTTGCCGAAGACCCGCTGACCTGCGTTGCTCGCGGCGGTGGCCGTGCATTGGAAATGATGGATAAACACACCATGGACCTGCTTTCCAGCGAGTGATCTCGCCGGTTGCATCTATGCTGTTGGCGCGCAGGCAGCACTTTGCAGTGCTGCCTGTTGGCGTTTATCTTCTGTCAGTCTGCATCCAGGCCGGTTTGATGCCGTATGAATAAAGAGAACATTTGCCTGGGAGGAGCGGCTTATTAAACCGCTTTTCACCAAAGGGCCTTCACTGGGCGTGCGCTTGTTGGTGCTGGTCGTGCTATCGGTCGCGCTGATGGTGGTCGATGCCCGCTTCACACTGCTCAAGCCAGTGCGTAGCCAGATGTCGCTGGTGCTGATGCAGTCTTACTGGATCACCGACCTGCCGCAGCGGCTATGGCAGGGTGTGGCCAGCCAATTTGGCAGCCGTACCGAGCTCGTCGCCGAAAACGAAAAACTCAAGACCGAAAACCTGCTGTTGCAGGGTCGCATGCAGAAGCTTGCCGCCCTCACCGAGCAGAACGTTCGGCTGCGCGAGTTGCTCAATTCTTCCGCGCTGGTCAACGAGAAGGTCGAAGTGGCCGAGTTGATCGGCATGGACCCCAACCCCTTCACCCATCGCATCATCATCAACAAGGGTGAGCGCGACGGTGTGATCCTTGGTCAGCCGGTGCTCGATGCCCGTGGCCTGATGGGGCAGGTGGTCGAGTTGATGCCTTACACCTCCCGTGTCTTGCTGCTGACCGATACAACTCACAGCATTCCGGTGCAGGTGAACCGTAACGGTCTGCGGGCGATTGCCAGCGGCACCGGTAACCCGGAGCGCCTGGAGCTGCGTCACGTAGCGGATACCGCCGACATCAAGGAAGGTGATCTGCTCGTCAGCTCCGGCCTGGGTCAGCGGTTCCCGGCGGGTTACCCGGTGGCGACGGTCAAGGAAGTGATTCACGATTCCGGCCAGCCATTCGCCATTGTTCGCGCCGTGCCAACTGCCGCGTTGAACCGCAGCCGTTATTTGCTGCTGGTGTTCAGCGATGGCCGCACGGCCGAAGAGCGCGCCAACGAAGCGGCCCAGGCACAAGAGGCACTGGATCAGCATGGCGGCGGCCCGATCATTCCCGCCACCGTTCCTAAACCGGTTCCTGTCACCACCGTTGTGCCTGCGGCCAATGCTGCACCTGCCGCCACGCCGGCGGCCGCTGCACCGGCTCCAGCAACGCCGGCTCCTGAAACCCCGGCCAAACCGGCCAAACCCGCGGCTTCCAAGCCACCTGCCGCCAGTAAACCGCCGGCCGTGAAGCCTGCTGCCAAACCGCCTGTCCCCGAACCGGCTGCCACTGGGAGACAAGAATAATGGTCGGCGTCAAAGCCTCCCGAAACAGCTGGATTGTCTGGGTGACGTTCGCCATCGGCCTGTTGCTCAGCGTTTCACCGCTGCCGCAATTCATGGAAATCCTCCGCCCGTTGTGGCTGGCGTTGCTGCTCGCGTTCTGGGCGCTGACCCTGCCGCAAAAAGTCGGCATGGCCACCGCCTGGTGTCTGGGCCTGGCCGAAGACGTGCTGTACGGCACGTTGCTTGGCCAGAACGCATTGATCCTGACGTTGATTACCTTCCTGGTCCTGTCGCTGCAACAGCGCTTGCGCATGTTCCCGATGTGGCAACAGAGCCTGGTGATCCTGGTGATCTTCGGCCTCGCGCAGCTGGTTCAGTTGTGGCTGAGTGCCTTGACCGGTAACCGTCAGCCAACCCTGGCGCTGGTGCTCCCGGCACTGGTCAGCGCGTTGTTGTGGCCTTGGGTCAGCTACGGTTTGCGTGGTCTGCGTCGGCGCTACAAAATCAATTAATTCGGTCAGGCATTAGCCCGCACCACGACAGGGAGATGTCTTGATGAAACAGCTATACCTCGCCTCAGGCTCGCCGCGTCGGCGTGAACTGCTCACGCAGATCGGCGTGCCGTTCTCCGCCATCAGCGCGGACATCGATGAAACCCCCTTACCTGAAGAATCCCCGTCGGCCTATGTCGAGCGCCTCGCGCGCGGCAAAGCCGAGGCCGGGCGTGACGCAGTCGTGTCCGACGCCGATTTTTGTGTGTTGGGCGCCGACACTGCCGTGGTGCTCGAAGGCAAAATACTTGGCAAACCGGTGGACGAAGCGGATGCGTGCGCCATGCTTATGCTGTTGGCTGGTCGTGAACATGAAGTGCTGACCGCCATCGCCGTACTCGACGCCGACCGCTGCGAGTCTCGGGTGGTGCGCAGCCTGGTGCGGTTTCGCAACATCAGTCGCGACGAAGCGGCAGCCTACTGGGCCAGCCGCGAGCCATGCGACAAGGCGGGTGGCTACGGCATTCAAGGCCTGGGTGCGGTATTTGTTGCCGGGCTCAATGGCAGTTATTCGGCGGTGGTCGGGCTGCCGCTGTGCGAAACCGCAGAACTGCTCGGCCATTTCGGCATACCCTGTTGGCAAACACTTAACGCGCGCTGAGCGTCGTACTGACAAGATGCAGCCATTATCGTGAACATGCCTGAACGAGACCCTGCCATGAGTGAAGAGATTCTGATCAACATCACGCCGATGGAATCGCGCGTGGCGGTGGTCGAAAACGGTGTTCTGCAAGAGGTCCACGTCGAGCGTACGCAAAAGCGCGGGATCGTCGGCAACATCTATAAAGGCAAGGTCGTACGGGTTTTACCAGGCATGCAGGCGGCGTTCGTCGACATCGGCCTGGACCGCGCAGCATTCATTCACGCCTCGGAAATCTCCCTGCGCGAAGGCCCGGCGGTCGAGAGCATCAGCGCCCTGGTCCATGAAGGCCAGAGCCTGGTGGTTCAGGTCACCAAGGACCCGATCGGTTCCAAAGGCGCACGCCTGACGACGCAGCTGTCGATTCCATCGCGCTATCTGGTGTACATGCCGCGCACCGCTCACGTCGGTATTTCGCTGAAGATTGAAGACGAAGCCGAGCGCGAGCGCCTCAAGCAAGTGGTTACCGATTGCGTGGCCAAAGAAGGCATCAAGGAAGCTGGCGGTTTCATATTGCGCACCGCTGCCGAAGGGGCAGGCGCCGATGAGATTCTCATGGACATCCGCTACCTGCGTCGTCTCTGGGACCAGATCAACGAACAGATCAAAACCATCAGCGCACCGAGTGTGATCTACGAAGACCTCGGCCTGGCGTTGCGCACCCTGCGTGACCTGGTGAGCCCGAAGATCGAGAAGATCCGCATCGATTCCCGGGAAACCTTCCAGAAAACCACGCAGTTCGTCGCCGAATTGATGCCGGAAATCGCCGATCGTCTGGAGCATTACCCGGGCGAGCGGCCTATTTTCGATTTGTATGGCGTCGAAGACGAAATCCAGAAAGCCCTGGAGCGCAAAGTCCCGCTCAAATCCGGCGGTTACCTGGTGGTCGACCCGGCGGAAGCCATGAGTACCATCGACGTCAACACCGGTGCCTTCGTCGGCCATCGCAATCTTGAAGAAACCATCTTCAAGACCAACCTCGAAGCCGCCACCGCCATTGCCCGTCAGCTGCGCCTGCGTAATCTGGGCGGGATCATCATCATCGACTTCATCGACATGGAAGACGAAGAACACCAGCGCCAGGTATTGCGCACGCTCGAGAAGCAACTGGAACGCGATCACGCCAAGACCAACATCATCGGCATCACCGAGTTGGGCCTGGTGCAGATGACCCGCAAGCGCACCCGCGAAAGTCTTGAACAAGTGCTGTGCGAACCGTGCAGCAGCTGTCAGGGCCGCGGCAAGTTGAAGACGCCGGAAACGGTCTGCTACGAAATTTTCCGTGAAATCCTCCGCGAGGCACGCGCCTATCAGGCGGAAGGCTATCGTGTATTGGCGAACCAGAAAGTCGTCGACCGTTTGCTCGATGAAGAGTCAGGCAACGTTGCCGAGCTGGAAGGGTTTATCGGACGCACCATCCGATTCCAGGTGGAAACCATGTATTCCCAGGAACAATACGACGTGGTGTTGCTCTGAATCGCGGTGTTTCAACCTTACTAGAACGGCTGGCCTCAGCTTTTTGCAGCATTTTTGCCATGGGAGCCACCTGACATGGAACGTCTGACACGCATTTTGGTTGCACTGACCCGCTGGGGTCTGGGCCTGTGCGCGTTGGTACTGGTGTTGATGGCGTTGTACGTCAGCCTCGGCCGAGAGCTGACGCCTCTGGTGGCCGAATACCGTGTCGACGTTGAAACCAAAGCCACCGAGGCCTTGGGCATGCCGCTGCAAATCGGCAAGCTGGAAGGCAACTGGAGTGGTTTTGCGCCGATCCTGCTGGCGCATGACGTGACCGTCGGCGAAGGCGCCAATGCCCTGCACCTGGACCAGGTGCGTGCAGTGCCGGACATTTGGGAAAGCCTGTTGGCGCGCCAGGTGCGCATCGCTCATCTGGAGTTGAACGGCCTGAAGATCAGCCTCAAGGAAGGCGACGACGGCAAGTGGTCGCTGGAAGGACTGCCGGTGCAGAAGGATCAGCCGCTTGATCCGGAACAACTGCTCAATCGCATGCAAATGGTCCAGCAGTTGTCGGTGATCGACAGTCAGGTGACCTTGCAGCCCCTCGACCAGCCGCCGCTGACCTTGACCTATGTCGGCTTCAATCTCAAAACCGGCGCTTCCCGTCAACGCCTCGATGCGCGAATGACCTTGCCCGATGGCCAGCCAGTGGCCATGAGCCTGCGCACGCGTATCCAGGCCAGCCAGTGGCAGGACGGTGAAGCCGAGGCTTACCTGAGCCTGCCGCAAAGCGACTGGTCGAAATGGCTGCCCGAGCGCCTCACCCAGCAATGGAATTTTTCCGAGATCAAGGCCGGTGGCGAACTCTGGATCAACTGGGGCAAGGGTGCACTGCAATCTGCGGCCATTCGCTTGAACGCCCCGCAAGTCAAAGGCGCCTACGCCGAACGCAAGCCGATCCAGATCAACAATCTGGCGCTCAATGGCTATTTCCAGCGCAGCACTGAAGGCGTTGTGGTGACGCTGGATTCCCTGGCCATGAACTTCGGCGAGACGCGCTGGGAATCGCATCTGCAACTCACGCAAACCTCAGCCACCGACAAAGTCGAAGAACTCTGGCACCTGCAAGCCGACCGCGTCGACCTCACCCCGCTCACGCCGTTGCTGAATGCCCTGGGCCCACTGCCTGAAGGTGTCGCCACGGCGGTTGAAAAACTCAAGGTGACCGGTGGGCTGCGCAATGTGCTGATCGACTTGCGCCCCAATGCCACCGACGACAGCAAGTTCAGCTTCGCCGCGAACCTCGACCGGGTCGGTTTTGATGCCTATCACGGCGCACCGGCGGCACGAAATGTCAGCGGCAGCATCAGCGGTGACCTCGGCAAGGGCGAACTGCGCATGGACAGCAAGGACTTTGTCCTGCACCTGGACCCGATTTTCGCCAAGCCATGGCAATACCTCCAGGCCAACGCGACGCTGACCTGGAAGCTCGACAAAGAAGGTTTCACCTTGATTGCGCCGTACCTCAAGGTACTCGGCGAAGAGGGCAAGATTGCCGGTGACTTCCTGATTCGCCTGCATTTCGATCACACTCAGGAAGATTACATGGACCTGCGGGTCGGCATGGTCGAGGGGGACGGTCGCTACACCGCCAAGTACCTGCCGAGCATGCTCAGCCCGGCGCTCGACGAATGGTTGCGTACGGCCATTCTAAAAGGCGCGGTGGATGAAGGTTTCTTCCAGTATCAGGGCTCGCTGAACCATGGTGCGACCGATACCGCCCGCAGCATCAGCCTGTTCTTCAAGGTGCACGATGCCGAATTGGCGTTCCAGCCGGGCTGGCCGCATGTGAGCAAGGTCACCGGTGATGTGTTTGTGGAAGACAGTGGCGTGCGGGTTTTGGCCAGCAAGGGCCAGTTGCTCGACACCCAGGTGCGCGACATTTACGTCAATATCCCCCATGTCCCCGATGGCAAAAATGTCCATCTGTTCCTCGACGGCGGATTCGCTGGCGGCTTGGGCGATGGCCTGAAAATTCTCCAGGAAGCGCCGATCGGCACCGCTGAGACGTTTGCCAAGTGGGAAGGTGAGGGCGATCTGCAAGGCACGTTGAATCTGGATATCCCGCTGGCCAAAGGCGAGCAGCCGAAGATTCTCGTCGACTTCAAGACCGCCAAGGCGCGTCTGAAACTGGCCGATCCAGCGCTGGAGTTGACTCAACTCAAGGGTGATTTCCGCTTTGACAGCACCAAGGGCTTGAGCGGACAGAACATCAGCGCACGCGCTTTTGACAAGCCTGTCACCGCGCGGATTTTCGCCGACGGCAACGCGGGTAACATCAAGACACGCGTTACGGCTTCCGGTCAGGTCGAGGTCAAGAAACTCACGGACTGGTTGAGCGTGACTCAGCCATTGCCTGTTTCCGGGGTGATCCCGTATCAGTTGCAACTGAACCTGGACGGCGCTGACAGCCAGTTGATGGTCAATTCCAACCTGAAAGGCGTGAAGGTCGATCTACCGGCCCCATTTGGCATGACGGCCGATGACAGCCGTGACACGACGTTCCGCATGACCTTGCAAGGGCCGGAGCGGCGTTACTGGGTCAACTATGGTCAGTTGGCAAACTTCACGTTTGCAGCCCCCAGCGGTAGTTTTGCCGAAGGTCGTGGTGAGTTGTTCCTCGGTGGTGGCGAAGCCGTATTGCCCGGCGCCAAAGGCCTGCGGGTGCGCGGTGCGCTGTCGGAACTGGATGTCGGTCCCTGGCAGGATCTGGTGAGCAAGTACGCCGGTCAGGATCCGGGTGGCAGTGCCAAGCAGTTTTTCAGCAGTGCAGACTTACAGATTGGCAAGCTCAGTGCTCTGGGCACGACCCTCGATCAGGCTTCCGTACAGGTGAACCGAAAGCCCGCCAGTTGGGCGTTGCAACTCGACAGCCAGCAGGTCAAGGGCACCGTCGGTGTTCCCGATGCGAAAGGCGCACCAATCACGGTCAATCTGCAATACGTGCGCCTGCCCGCGCCGGACCCGAAGGTAGTGGCTGACGAGAACTCGCCCGATCCACTGGCCACGGTCGACCCGACAAAGATTCCGGCACTGGACATCACCATCAACCAGCTGTTCCAGGGCCAGGACCTGGTGGGTGGCTGGTCGCTGAGAATTCGTCCGACTGCCAAAGGTATCGCGCTCAACAACCTCGATATGGGCCTCAAAGGGATTTTGTTGCAAGGCAGTGGCGGCTGGGAAGGTATGCCCGGCAACTCCAGCAGTTGGTACAAGGGGCGGATCAGCGGCAAAAATCTCGCTGATGTGCTCAAAGGCTGGGGCTTTGCGCCGAGCGTCACCAGTGAAGAGTTTCATATGGATGTTGACGGTCGCTGGCCCGGTTCGCCGGCCTGGCTGGCCAGCAAGCGTTTCTCCGGCACCCTTGATGCGTCGCTGACCAAGGGTCAGTTTGTTGAAGTCGAGGGCAGCGCCCAGGCCCTGAAGGTCTTCGGCCTGCTTAACTTCAACTCCATCGGCCGCCGTCTGCGCCTGGACTTTTCCGACCTGTTCAGCAAAGGCCTGAGCTATGACCGGGTCAAGGGATTGCTAGTCGGGACCAATGGCGTCTACGTCACCCGCGAGCCGATCCGGATGACCGGCCCGTCCAGCAACGTCGAACTGGATGGCACCTTGAACTTGGTGGGTGATCAGATCGACGCCAAGTTGCTGGTGACCTTGCCTGTGACCAACAACTTGCCGATTGCGGCGTTGATTGTGGGTGCGCCGGCCGTCGGCGGTGCGCTGTTCCTGATCGACAAACTGATCGGTGACCGTGTCTCCCGTTTTGCCAGTGTGAAGTACACCGTCAAAGGCCCGTGGAAAGAGCCGCAGATTACCTACGACAAACCTTTTTAAGTCGCTTTTTGAAAAAGCACTCGTCAAGGATGGAGTAGCATGGGCGCCTGTTCTCATGAAATGCGATGCAGGAGCGCTCCATGTCCGTAGCGGTGATTCAAATGGTCAGCCAAAGCGATGTGCTGGCCAACCTGGCCCAGGTCCGCCGGCTGCTTGAGCAGGCAGCGGCTGGTGGTGCGCAACTCGCCGTGCTGCCGGAAAACTTCGCCGCCATGGGCCGTCGCGACATCGCCGACATCGGGCGCGCCGAGGCGTTGGGTGAAGGCCCGATCCTGCCATGGTTGAAACAGACCGCCCTCGACCTCAAGTTATGGATAGTGGCCGGCACATTGCCGTTGCCGCCGGTGGATCAACCGACGGCAAAGGTGCATGCCTGCTCGCTGTTGGTGAACGATCATGGCGAAACGGTAGCGCGCTACGACAAGCTGCACTTGTTTGATGTGGACGTGGCGGACAATCGCGGGCGTTATCGCGAGTCCGATGACTATGCTTATGGCAGTGGCGTGGTGGTTGCGGATACGCCGGTCGGTCGAGTCGGCCTGACGGTGTGTTACGACTTGCGCTTCCCGGAGCTGTACAGCGAATTACGGGCTGCCGGGGCGCAATTGATTACCGCGCCGTCGGCGTTTACGGCGGTGACCGGCGCGGCGCATTGGGATGTGCTGATTCGCGCCCGGGCCATCGAGACTCAATGTTATGTGCTGGCGGCCGCTCAGGGTGGAACGCATCCAGGGCCGCGAGAAACCTGGGGGCATGCCGCAATCGTCGACCCCTGGGGCCGGGTGCTGGCACAACAGGATCAAGGCGAGGCCGTGCTGCTGGCCGAACGCGATAGCAGCGAACAGGCGTCCATCAGGGCGCGGATGCCGGTGTCCAGTCACCGGCGCTTTTTCTCGCAGGGCGCTCAGCGACCTGCCTCAGAACGATGAATTTAAGGCGTAAAGCATATGAGCGAGTTGTTGTCCTCAGTCAGTGAACACCTCCTGGCGCCCGGCGGCGTAACGATCGAGAGCCTGCAAGGCGTGCTCGGTGATCTGGCCGGCCCGGGCATCGATGCCGCCGACCTGTATTTCCAGGGGCAGATTTCCGAGTCCTGGGCGCTGGAAGACGGGATCGTCAAGGAAGGCAGCTTCAACCTCGACCAAGGCGTCGGCGTGCGTGCGCAATCGGGTGAAAAAACCGGTTTTGCCTACAGCAACGCCATCACCCTGGAAGCCCTGGGTGCCGCGGCCCGTGCTGCACGATCGATCTCCCGCGCCGGGCAGAACGGCACGGTGCAGGCGTTCACCACTCAGGACGTCGCCCAGTTGTACGGGCCGGACAACCCGCTGGAAGTGATGAGCCGGGCCGAAAAAGTCGACCTGCTCAAGCGTATCGACGTCGCCACCCGCGCCCTTGACCCGCGCATCCAGCAAGTAACCGTGAGCATGGCCGGTGTCTGGGAGCGCATTCTTGTTGCCTCCACCGACGGCAGCCTGGCCGCGGATGTACGGCCACTGGTGCGTTTCAATGTGAGCGTGATCGTTGAACAAAACGGTCGCCGCGAGCGCGGTGGTCATGGCGGTGGCGGGCGTACCGATTACCGTTACTTCCTCAGTGACGACCGCGCCATGGGCTACGCCCGTGAAGCGTTGCGTCAGGCTCTGGTCAACCTTGAAGCCATTCCGGCGCCGGCCGGCACGTTGCCAGTGGTGTTGGGTTCCGGCTGGTCCGGCGTGCTGCTGCACGAAGCGGTCGGCCACGGTCTGGAAGGCGACTTCAACCGCAAGGGCAGCTCGGCCTACAGCGGACGCATGGGCGAAATGGTTGCCTCCAAGCTGTGCACCATCGTCGATGACGGCACGCTGGCCGGTCGTCGTGGCTCCCTGAGCGTCGACGACGAAGGCACCCCGACCGAGTGCACCACGCTGATCGAAAACGGCGTACTCAAAGGCTACATGCAGGACAAGCTCAATGCGCGCCTGATGGGTGTGGCCCGTACCGGTAACGGTCGTCGCGAATCCTACGCGCACCTGCCGATGCCGCGTATGACCAACACCTACATGCTGGCGGGAGAAAGCGATCCGGCGGAAATCATCGCCTCGGTGAAGCGCGGCATCTACTGCGCCAACCTCGGCGGCGGTCAGGTGGACATCACCAGCGGCAAGTTCGTGTTCTCCACCAGCGAAGCGTACCTGATCGAAGACGGCAAGATTACCGCGCCGGTCAAAGGCGCGACGTTGATCGGCAACGGTCCGGAAGCCATGAGCAAGGTGTCGATGGTCGGTAACGATCTGGCGCTGGACAGCGGCGTGGGGACGTGTGGCAAGGATGGGCAGTCGGTGCCGGTGGGTGTCGGCCAGCCAACGCTGAAAATCGATGCGATCACTGTGGGTGGCACAGGATCGTAAGCAGGGATGGAGCTTCGGGTGAGCCGCGTGCGGCTCACCCGAGAAGGGACTTAACGCAGACCGCGTTGAGTCTCGTCCAGCTCACGGATGTACTTGAAGATTTTACGGCTCGATGCCGGTGGCTTGTTGGTCGCCAGTTCGTGCTGGGCCTGACGGATCAGGGAGCGCAATTGCTGACGATCAGCCTCCGGGTAGTCGATCACGAACTTCTCCAGGACTGCATCGTCGCCCGCGATCAAGCGATCGCGCCAGCGTTCCAGGCCATGGAAACGTTCGTTGTACTGCCGGGTGGAGGCATCGAGTTGATCGAGCAAGGTCAGAATGGCGTCAGTGTCCTGATCGCGCATCAGTTTGCCGATGAACATAAGGTGCCGTTTACGCGCGATATTCGCGGTGTGCTTCGGCGCATCGGCCAGGGCCCGGCGCATAGCGTCGGTCAACGGCAGTTTTGCCAGCAAGTCAGGCTTGAGTGTTGTAAGGCGCTCGCCAAGGTCAACCAGAGCATGAAGCTCGCGTTTAACCTGGGATTTGCTTTTTTCTCCCGTATCGAGGGAGTCGTCGTAAGAATCAACCATGGTGGCCGTCCGCAAAGAAACGCCGCCATGATAACCAGTCGGGGGCCGCTTGTCCGGCCCGGTCGCTCGAAGGCCTTACCGAAAGCAGAATTTGAGTGGAGAACAGCATGAGTGCAGTTGAAAGCGTCGGCCCACAAGCGTTGCCGGCACTGCAAGAACAAGTCGAGCAGATCATCGCTGAAGCCAAGCGTCAGGGCGCCAGCGCCTGCGAAGTCGCCGTGTCCCTGGAGCAGGGCCTGTCCACGTCGGTGCGTCAGCGTGAGGTCGAAACCGTCGAATTCAACCGCGATCAGGGCTTTGGCATCACCTTGTACGTCGGCCAGCGCAAAGCCTCGGCCAGTACTTCGGCGAGCGGCCCTGAGGCCATTCGCGAAACCGTCGCGGCGGCGCTGGCCATCGCCAAGCACACCTCCGAAGACGAAGCCTCCGGCCTGGCTGATGCCGCGCTGATGGCTCGCGACCTGCAGGATTTCGACCTGTTCCACCAATGGGACATCACCCCGGAGCAAGCCATCGAACAAGCGCTGGCCTGCGAAGCCGCGGCGTTTGCCACGGACAGCCGGATCAAGAATGCTGATGGCACTACCCTCAGCACCCATCAGGGCTGCCGGGTGTACGGCAACAGCCACGGGTTTATCGGTGGCTATGCGTCGACCCGCCACAGCCTGAGCTGCGTGATGATCGCCGAGGCCGATGGCCAGATGCAGCGTGATTACTGGTACGACGTGAACCGTCAGGGCAATTTGCTGGCCTCTGCGGAGAGCATCGGCCAGCGTGCCGCGCAACGGGCGGCGAGCCGTTTGGGCGCGCGACCGGTGCCGACCTGCGAGGTGCCGGTGCTGTTTTCCGCCGAGTTGGCGGGTGGTTTGTTCGGCAGCTTCCTGTCGGCGATTTCCGGTGGCAGTCTGTATCGCAAATCGTCATTCCTCGAAGGCACGCTGGGTCAGAAGCTGTTCCCGGAATGGTTGACCATCGACGAGCGTCCGCACTTGATGCGTGCCATGGGCAGTTCGGCGTTCGATGGTGATGGCCTGGCGACCTACGCCAAACCGTTCGTCGAAAAGGGCGAGTTGGTCTCCTACATTCTCGGCACGTACTCCGGGCGTAAACTCGGCATGCCGAGCACGGCCAACGCTGGCGGCGTGCATAACCTGTTCGTCACCCATGGCGATGAAGATCAGGCGGCGTTGCTGCGGCGTATGGGCCGTGGCCTGCTGGTCACGGAGTTGATGGGCCAGGGCCTGAATATGGTCACTGGCGATTACTCCCGTGGGGCGGCGGGTTACTGGGTCGAGAATGGCGAAATCCAGTTCGCCGTGCAGGAAGTGACCATCGCCGGCAACATGCGCGACATGTTCAAGCAGATTGTTGCGGTCGGTAATGACCTGGAACTGCGCAGCAACATTCGCACCGGCTCGGTGCTGATCGAGCGGATGACGGTGGCGGGTAGCTAAACCTCACCGCTTCAAAAAGGCGCGCCATCCCATCGGATGGCGCGCCTTTTTTATGCGTCTTGCACCGGCCCCTGTAGGAGTGAGCTTGCTCGCGATAGCACTGAAACATCCACCCACCATGTCAACTGGCACTCCGCATTTCGCGAGCAGGCTCGCTCCCACAATAATTCCGTTGCATGTCGCCGGGGTTGTTTTGGTTCTCATTATCATCTAATAATCAATCGCATTAGCGAGCGGGCCGGGCAGCGTCTCTCTGGTCCATCTAATCACCGCATCCGCTTTGGAGGCTCACCATGGAACATTGGAAACGCACGATCGAACGGGCAAATCGCTGTTTCATGCTGGGCGAATACGTCGATGCCCGCGAAGCTTACTTACAGGCACTGGCTCTGGCCCAGGTGTTGTTCGAGCGCTGGGCGGATGCCGACGAAGCGGTGGCGGCCTGCGTGATTTCCCACCACAACCTGGCGGACCTGCATTTGCGTCTGAACCAGCCGGAGGAGAGCGCCGAATATTTGTGCGCGATCCATCAACGGCTGTTGCAGACCCTGCAGGACCCGCGTCTGGCGCCAGCCCTGCGCGATGCTGCGCTACGCCAAAGCAGCAAGACCTATGTCGAGCTGTTGAATTTCATCAGCGAGCACGGTGAATACCCGCGCACCCATCGGCTGCTGCACATCGATGCAGCCTCGCCTGCGCCTCAACATCATGGAGTTCATTGAAATGGCTTTTACCTTGCCTGCCTTGCCTTACGCCTACGATGCCCTGGAACCGCACATTGATGCGCAAACTATGGAAATCCATTACACCAAGCATCACCAGACCTATATCAACAACCTCAACGCGGCGGTCGAAGGCACTGAATTTGCCGATTGGCCAGTGGAGAAACTGGTGTCCGCCGTTCAGCAACTGCCGGAAAACCTTCGTGCAGCGGTGATCAATCAGGGCGGCGGGCATGCCAACCATTCGCTGTTCTGGGAAGTGATGGCGCCCAATGGCGGCGGCAACCCTGACGGTGCGCTGGCCGACGCGATTGATTGGCAACTGGGTGGCCTGGCCAGTTTCAAGGAAGCCTTCACCAAAGCTGCGCTGACCCGTTTTGGTAGCGGTTGGGCGTGGCTGAGTGTGACGCCGCAAAAGACCCTGGTCGTTGAAAGCAGCGGCAATCAGGACAGCCCGTTGATGAGCGGCAACACGCCGATTCTGGGTCTGGATGTGTGGGAACACGCCTATTACCTGCGTTACCAGAACCGCCGTCCTGAATACATCAACGCGTTCTACAACGTGATCAATTGGCCTGAAGTCGCCGCGCGCTATCAGGCTGCGCTGGTTTAAGTCCTCTATAAAAACATTCCAAGGCTGACTATGGGCACTGAAACACTGGCGATCGGAAGTGGACGGATGTTTCGTTATGCATTCGGATCGCTGTTACTGCTGGCGGGCATGACATTGCTGGTCAGCCATGGGCTGGCGTGGCTGGACCTTGAACCAAGACTGTCGCGTGCACTGCAAGGCGGGGCGATTTGTGCCTTGGGCACCGCGTTGGGTGCGGTACCCGTGTTGGTGATACGTCGGATGCCTCAGGTGGTCAGCGATACGTTGCTCGGTTTCGGGGCCGGGGTGATGCTCGCTGCAACGGCGTTTTCGCTGATTGTTCCGGGTATTTCCGCCGCTGAAGGCCTGGGGCTGACGCCTTGGGCTTCCAGTGGCCTGATCAGCTTCGGCATCATGCTGGGGGCATTCGGATTGTTTCTGGTGGATCGCAAGGTGTCTGGCGCATCACCGGAAATGCTGGTCGGGACGCTGGAGCGGCCAGTAATTCCACCGCGGATCTGGTTGTTTGTCTTTGCCATCATCGCCCACAACATTCCTGAAGGCATGGCGGTCGGTGTTTCGGCGGGCGGTGGAATGCCGGATGCGGACAGTCTGGCCATGGGCATCGCGTTGCAGGATGTCCCGGAAGGGCTGGTGATTGCGTTGGTGCTGGCCGGGGCGGGGATGTCTCGGGTCAAGGCGTTCCTGATCGGTGCGGCGTCAGGTTTGGTCGAGCCGGTATTTGCGCTGTTGTGTGCGTGGTTGGTGAGTCTTGCGGAGCTGTTGTTACCTTTGGGATTGGCACTGGCGGCGGGGGCGATGTTGCTGGTGGTCACCCATGAAGTCATCCCCGAGTCGCGACGTAACGGTCACGACAAACTGGCGAGTCTTGGTTTGCTGATCGGGTTTTGTTTGATGATGGTGATGGATACGGCGCTCGCCTAGGCGAGCGTTTATTCACCTTCGTCGAAATATCTGTTGATCAAGTCCACCAATGCCTGCATCGCTTCGTCAGCCTGTTCACCTTCAGTGCTCAGGTGGATTTTGGTGCCCTTGCCCGCAGCGAGCATCATCATGGCCATGATGCTTTTGCCGTCGACCGTGGATTCCGGCGTGCGTCCTACTCTGATCGTGCAATTCTTGAATTCACCGGCGACGCCGACAAATTTTGCAGAAGCACGGGCATGCAGGCCCAGCTTGTTGATGATTTCGATTTCCAGAGCAGGCATCGCGGTGTGAATCCTTTAGCTGAGGTCGCGGTGGCGGACCTGGACGTTCTTCAGGGATTGTTGCAGAACCTGGCCCAGACGTTCGGTCAGGTAGACGGAGCGGTGATGCCCGCCGGTGCAGCCAATGGCAATGGTGACATAAGCGCGGTTGCTGGCGGCAAAGCGCGGCAGCCACTTGAGCAGATACGACGATATGTCCTGGAACATTTCTTCGACGTCCGGTTGAGCGGCGAGGTACTCGGCCACCGGCTGATCGAGCCCGGACTGCGCACGCAGCTCCGGCTTCCAGTAAGGGTTGGGCAGGCAGCGCACGTCGAACACCAGGTCCGCGTCCACGGGCATGCCACGCTTGAATCCGAACGACTCGACCAGAAATGCAGTACCGGCTTCCGGCTGGTTCAGCAGGCGCAGCTTGATGGTGTCGCGCAGCTGGTACAGGTTCAGGTTCGTGGTATTGATCTTGAGGTCGGCCAGATCGACGATCGGACCCAGCAGATTGCTTTCGTCCTCGATAGCTTCGGCCAATGAACGGTTGGCAGTGCTCAGCGGGTGACGTCGACGGGTTTCGGAAAAGCGCTTGAGCAGGGTTTCTTCGTCGGCGTCCAGGTACAGCACATCGCACTTGATATGCCGGCTACGGACTTCTTCGAGCAGTTCGGGAAAGCGTGACAGGTGGCTCGGCAGGTTGCGCGCATCGATGGACACGGCGACCAGCGGCTGTGCCAGTTCGGTATGAATCAGTGCGCGTTCGGCCAGTTCCGGCAGCAAGCCGGCGGGCAGGTTGTCGATGCAGTAGTAGCCGTTGTCCTCGAGAACATCGAGTACGGTACTTTTACCTGAGCCGGAACGGCCACTGACGATGATCAAGCGCATGGTTACGGACCGTTTTGCTCGTCCAGGACAACCTGATACAAGGCTTCGTTGCTCGGGGCGCTGCGCAGACGATCACGGACTTCTTTGCGATCGAGCATGCTGGCGATCTGGCGGAGCAGTTCAAGGTGCGCATCGGTAGCGGCTTGCGGGACCAGCAATACGAACAGCAGGTCAACCGGAGCGCCGTCGATGGCGTCGAAATCGATAGGGGCGTCGAGGTGCATCAAGGCGCTGATGGGCGACTCGCAACCCTTCAGGCGGCAGTGGGGGATGGCGATGCCGTTGCCAAAACCGGTCGAGCCGAGTTTTTCACGGGCAATCAAAGCCTCGAAGACATCTTGCATCTCCAGATCCGGCACTTCCCGGGCGATCAGGTTGGCAATTTGTTCGAGGGCTTTCTTTTTACTGCCGCCCGGCACGTTCACGAGGGAACGGCCGGGGGTCAGGATGTTTTCAAGTCGGATCATGGGTTGGGAGTGTTAACGACCGGTTGCACCCTGGAGGAGGCTCTGGGTCTTTTCCTTATGCTTTTTGAGTTGTTTATCCAGCTTGTCGGTCAGTGCGTCGATCGCCGCGTACATATCGGTATGTTCCGCGTTGGCGACCACTTCATTGCCGGGAATATGCAGGGTGGCTTCGATTTTCTGCTTCAGCTTCTCGACCGTCATCGTGACCTGCACGTTGGTGATCTTGTCGAAATGCCGCTCTAATCGTTCGAGTTTTTCGCCGATGTAGGTGCGCAGGGGTTCGGTCACTTCCAGTTGGTGTCCACTGATGTTGACTTGCATACAGCTTCTCCTTCGTTGCCAGTGCATAAAGCGGTAGATCAGATGATCTACCACTGGAACGCTGTGGCGTGGCTCTACATCAACCGCTTGCGTTCGCTCGAAGGCGCGATCCCCAAGGATTCGCGGTACTTGGCGACGGTGCGGCGAGCCACCTGAATGCCTTGTGCCTCCAGTAAACCAGCGATCTTGCTGTCACTCAACGGCTTTTTCTGATTTTCCGCGGCAACCAGTTTTTTGATGATCGCGCGGATCGCCGTGGACGAGCATTCGCCGCCTTCGGAGGTGCTGACGTGACTGGAGAAAAAGTACTTCAGCTCATAAATACCTCGAGGGGTATGCATGAATTTTTGCGTGGTCACCCGTGAAATCGTCGATTCGTGCATGCCTACCGCTTCGGCGATGTCATGCAGGACCAACGGCTTCATGGCTTCGTCGCCGTATTCCAGGAAGCCGCGCTGATGCTCGACGATCTGGGTGGCAACTTTCATCAGGGTTTCATTGCGACTTTGCAGGCTCTTGATGAACCAGCGGGCCTCTTGCAACTGATTGCGCATGAAGGTGTTATCAGCGCTGGTGTCGGCGCGACGAACAAACCCGGCGTATTGGGCGTTGACCCGCAGCCTTGGCACCGATTCCTGGTTCAGTTCCACCAGCCAGCGTTCGTTATCCTTGCGCACGATTACGTCAGGGACCACATACTCGGCTTCGCTGGATTCGATCTGCGAGCCGGGGCGCGGGTTGAGGCTCTGGACCAGTTCGATAACCTGGCGCAGTTCATCTTCCTTGAGCTTCATGCGGCGCATCAACTGGCTGTAGTCGCGACTGCCGAGCAAATCGATGTAGTCGCTGACCAGGCGCTTGGCTTCGGTCAGCCAAGGTGTCTTGACGGGCAATTGGCGCAATTGCAGCAGCAGGCATTCGCCCAGGTTACGCGCGCCGATGCCGGCCGGTTCGAATTGCTGGATGCGGTGCAGGACGGCTTCGATTTCGTCCAGTTCGATGTCCAGTTCCGGATCGAAAGCTTCGAGGATCTCCTCGAGGGTTTCATCCAGGTAGCCCTGATTGTTGATGCAGTCGATCAGGGTCACGGCGATCAGGCGATCGGTGTCGGACATCGGTGCCAGGTTCAGTTGCCAGAGCAGGTGGCTTTGCAGGCTCTCGCCGGCCGATGTGCGAGTGGTGAAGTCCCATTCGTCGTCATCGTTGCTCGGCAGGCTGCTGGCGCTGGTCTGGTAGACGTCTTCCCAGGCTGTGTCGACGGGCAGTTCGTTAGGAATGCGCTCGTTCCAGTCACCTTCCTCGAGGTTGTCCACCGTCGGGGCGGTTTCCTGGTAGGAGGGTTCCGAAACATCGGCATTGGGTTGCTGTTCGGCTTTGTCGGCCAAGGGGTCGGCGTTGTCGAAGTCGTCGCCTTCTTCCTGGCGTTCGAGCATCGGATTGGACTCCAGGGCCTCCTGGATTTCCTGTTGCAGGTCCAGGGTCGACAATTGGAGCAGGCGGATGGCCTGTTGCAGCTGCGGTGTCATCGTCAGCTGCTGGCCCATTCTCAAGACTAGCGATGGTTTCATGGCAGGGGCTTAACACCTTATTCGCCGGCGCACATGCGCCATCCACTACAGGGCGCCGGAGCGCCAAACATAAGCAAATTATATGCCTGAAACTGAAGTGTTTGCCTAGAGCGCTGTAACAATAAAAACCTGTTGATTTTTATCGCCGTAAGCGCTCAGTCGACTAGCCAGACACCTCAACGCTTACAGGCGGAACTCATGGCCCAGATAAACTTCTTTAACCAGGTCGTTGGCCAGGATAGTGGCGGAGTCGCCTTCGGCGATCAGCTGGCCATCGTTGACGATGTAGGCGGTTTCGCAGATATCCAGGGTTTCTCGGACGTTGTGGTCAGTGATCAGCACGCCAATGCCCTTGGCCTTGAGGTGGTAGATGATCTGCTTGATGTCGCCAACCGAGATCGGGTCCACGCCGGCGAAAGGTTCGTCGAGCAGGATGAATTTCGGATTGGTGGCCAGTGCACGAGCGATCTCCACGCGGCGGCGTTCGCCACCGGACAGGCTCATGCCGAGGTTGTCGCGGATGTGGCTGATGTGGAATTCCTGCAGCAGGCTTTCCAGCTCTTTGCGACGCCCGGCCTTGTCGAGTTCCTTGCGGGTCTCGAGGATCGCCATGATGTTGTCGGCCACCGAGAGTTTGCGGAAGATCGATGCTTCTTGCGGCAGATAGCCGATACCAGCCTTTGCACGACCGTGCATGGGCTGGTGGCTGACGTCCAGATCGTCGATCAGTACGCGGCCCTGATCAGCCTGCACCAGGCCGACGATCATGTAGAAGCAGGTGGTCTTGCCGGCGCCGTTGGGACCCAGCAGGCCGACGATTTGACCGCTGTCGATCGACAGGCTGACGTCACGCACGACCTGGCGGCTCTTGTAGCTCTTGGCCAGATGCTGAGCTTTCAGAGTTGCCATTACTGGGCCTTCTGCTCGTCGGTTTTCTTCTTCGGCTGGATCACCATGTCGATGCGTGGACGCGCCTCGGTGACCTTGTTACCTGTCGCACGGCCAGCGCTCGCAAGCTTCTTGACCGTGTCGTAGACGATTTTCTCGCCCTGGGTGGTGTTGTTGTCCTTGTCGACAACTTTTGCCTTGTCGATCAGCACGACGCGGTTTTGCGCGGCGTGGTACTGGATGGTCACGCCCCAGCCCTGCACAGGCTTGGTGTCGCCAGCGGTCTGTAGTTGCTCGAAGTAGGCGAGGTTGCCCACCGAAGTCACCACGTCGATGTCGCCTGCCGGCGTACGCGTGATGGTCACGGTGTTGCCCTTAACGATCATCGAACCCTGGGTAATGATCACGTCACCTTTGTAGGTGGCAACGCCATTCTTGTCGTCCAGTTGGGCATCGTCGGCCTGAATGCGGATTGGCTGCTCTTGATCGTTCGGCAGAGCCCAGGCGCTCACGCTTCCCAGTGCTGCGCCCAGACTGAGCAAAATAGGGAGGGTTTTAACGAGCCTCATACTGTCCTCTTACGTTAGATAGCAGGTGTATCCTGCTTTCTTTCAAGTACGCTTTCATTCCGTTGCCTGTCGATACACCGCCAGCGCCGTCGATTCTAACGGGTTGGTCGGTCTGCGCATATTGCTGCTGCGGGAACACAGTCATACGGGTGGTGGTAATCAGGGTCTTGCGGTTTTTTTCGTCGAAACGGGTGATACGTACCGAATCGATCAGCTCGACCTGAGTACCGTCCGGATTGACTTCCCCGTGTTCGCTCTGGACGTGCCAGGGAAACTGGGTGCCGCGAAACATGTTCAAGTCGGGATTGGTCAGCAGCGTGACCTCGGACGCTTTCAGGTGTTCGACCTTGTCGGACGTCATTTCGTACTGCAATTTGCCATCCGGCAGGTACTGCACGCTGTGGGCGTTGAGTGCGTAATAGTCGATCGCGCTTTCATCGACAGGGGCAACTGTCTTGTCGAGGAAGCGTTCCGGGCTGATGTTCCAGTAGCCGACCGCAGCGAACAGCGCCGCGATGCAACTGAACAACAGGATGTTACGAAACTTTTTGCTCAGCATAATGGGCTCACAGGTACGCGGCGTTAGCCGCATCGAGGCGGCCCTGGGCGCGCAGGATCAATTCGCAGAATTCGCGAGCGGCACCCTCGCCGCCACGGGCGACGGTAATGCCATGGGCGTTTTCACGCACGAAGCTGGCAGCGTTGGCTACCGCCATGCCCAGGCCGACGCGGCGAATCACCGGCAGGTCCGGCAGGTCGTCACCGAGGTAGGCCACTTGTTCATAGCTTAGGTTGAGTTGGGCCAGAAGTTCGTCCAGTACCACCAGTTTGTCCTCGCGGCCTTGATAAAGGTGCGGGATGCCGAGGTTTTTCGCTCGTCGTTCGACCACCGGGGTCTTGCGGCCACTGATGATAGCCGTCTGTACGCCCGCCGCCATCAACATCTTGATGCCTTGACCGTCGAGGGTGTTGAACGTCTTGAACTCACTGCCGTCTTCAAGGAAGTACAGGCGTCCGTCGGTCAGCACGCCGTCGACGTCGAACACCGCGAGTTTGATCTGTTTGCCGCGTTGCAGCAGGTCCTCACTCATTACATTACTCCTGCACGCAACAAGTCGTGCATGTTCAAGGCGCCGACCGGACGGTCTTCGCTGTCGACCACGACCAGGGCGTTGATTTTGTGGTCCTCCATGATTTTCAGGGCCTCGGCGGCGAGCATTTCGGCGCGGGCGGTCTTGCCGTGGGCGGTCATGACCTGGTCGATGGTGGCGGTGTGGATGTCGATGCTGCGATCCAGTGTGCGGCGCAGATCGCCGTCAGTGAAGATCCCTGCCAGCTTGCCGTCGGCTTCCAGAATGACGGTCATGCCCAGGCCCTTGCGGGTCATTTCCATCAAGGCGTCCTTGAGCAAGGTGCCGCGTTGAACCTGCGGCAGCTCTTGCCCGGCGTGCATGACGTTTTCCACTTTCAGCAGCAGACGTCGGCCCAGTGCACCACCGGGGTGGGAAAAGGCGAAGTCTTCAGCGGTAAAGCCGCGCGCTTCCAGCAATGCAACGGCCAGGGCGTCGCCCATCACCAAAGCGGCAGTGGTAGAGGAGGTCGGTGCCAGGTTCAGCGGGCAGGCCTCGTGTTCGACGTGAACGTTGAGGTTGACCTCGGCAGCCTTGGCCAGCGGGGAATCCGGGTTGCCGGTGACGCTGATCAACTGAATACCCAGACGCTTGATCAGGGGCAGCAGGGTGACGATTTCGTTGGTGGAACCGGAGTTCGACAGGGCCAGGATGATGTCATCCCGCGTGATCATGCCCATGTCGCCATGGCTGGCTTCGGCCGGGTGCACGAAAAAAGCCGTGGTGCCGGTGCTGGCCAGGGTGGCGGCGATCTTGTTGCCGATGTGCCCGGATTTACCCATGCCTACTACAACCACGCGGCCTTTGCTGGCCAGAATCATCTCGCAAGCGCGTACGAAATCAGCGTCGATGTGGGGTAGCAAGCCTTCTACGGCTTCCAGTTCGAGGCGGATGGTGCGTTGTGCTGATTGAATCAGGTCGCTGGATTGGCTCATGTCAGAAATCGTATAGCCTGATGAAAAGGCGGCGATTATAGCGGTAATGATCAAAACCCTCACGCTAGTTCGTCACGCTTTGTCATCCCCTGTAACCGAATCCCCTCTAAACGAGGCTTTTTGCCTGTCAAGTTACTGAACATGGTCGGGCTTGGGCCTTGGGCGCTTGGCCTTTGCAGTGATATAGTTCGCCGCCAGTTCGGCCTGCCCGGGGAGGTATGTGCTTTCGTCAGAGAGTCAGGCGTCCGAGTGAGAGGCTGCATCGCAAGGAGTTTAGATGAGTGCCGATAACGCCTACGCGGTCGAGCTGAAGGGACTGTCCTTCAAGCGCGGTACGCGCAGCATTTTCAATAACGTCGATATCCGTATCCCGCGCGGCAAGGTCACCGGCATCATGGGGCCTTCCGGGTGTGGCAAAACCACGCTGTTGCGATTGATGGGCGCACAATTGCGTCCAACAAAGGGCGAAGTCTGGGTCAACGGCCAGAACCTGCCCAAGTTGTCGCGCAGTGATCTGTTCGATGCGCGCAAGCACATGGGAGTGCTGTTCCAGAGCGGCGCCCTGTTCACCGACCTCGATGTGTTCGAGAACGTCGCCTTCCCGCTGCGCGTTCATACCGAGCTGCCGGAAGAAATGATCCGTGACATCGTCCTGCTTAAATTGCAGGCCGTGGGCTTGCGTGGCGCCATCGACCTGATGCCTGACGAGTTGTCCGGCGGCATGAAGCGTCGTGTTGCGCTGGCCCGGGCAATTGCTCTCGACCCGCAGATCCTCATGTACGACGAGCCCTTTGTCGGCCAGGACCCCATCGCCATGGGCGTACTGGTGCGCCTGATCCGCCTGCTCAACGACGCCCTGGGAATCACCAGTATCGTGGTCTCCCACGATCTGGCCGAAACCGCGAGCATCGCCGACTACATCTATGTCGTCGGCGAAGGCCAGGTGTTGGGGCAGGGGACTCCCGAGGAACTGATGAACTCGCAGGAGCCACGGATCCGTCAATTTATGACGGGCGAACCCGACGGTCCGGTCGCATACCACTTTCCAGCGACGGATTACCGCGCAGATCTTCTGGGGAAGCGTTGATGCGCAAGATTTCATTAATAGAACGCGTACGCCGGTTTGGCCATGCCGCCATCGACGTGCTGGCGGTGTTCGGTCGTTCGACGATTTTCCTGTTCCATGCCTTGCTCGGTCGCGGCGGCATCGGCGGCGGCTTTGGCCTGCTGGTCAAGCAGCTGCATTCAGTGGGGGTGATGTCCCTGGTGATCATTGTCGTCTCCGGCGTGTTCATCGGGATGGTGCTGGCGCTGCAAGGCTTCAACATCCTGTCCAGCTACGGCTCGGAACAGGCGGTTGGGCAGATGGTTGCGCTGACGCTGCTGCGTGAATTGGGGCCTGTGGTGACGGCATTGCTGTTCGCCGGGCGTGCCGGTTCGGCGCTGACGGCAGAAATCGGCAACATGAAATCCACCGAACAGTTGTCCAGTCTGGAAATGATTGGTGTCGACCCGCTCAAATACATCGTCGCCCCGCGCTTGTGGGCCGGCTTCATTTCCCTGCCGGTGCTGGCGATGATTTTCAGCGTGGTGGGTATCTGGGGCGGTTCGTGGGTGGCCGTCGACTGGCTCGGTGTGTATGAAGGTTCGTACTGGTCCAACATGCAAAACAGCGTGACGTTCACTGATGATGTGCTCAATGGCATCATCAAAAGCATCGTCTTCGCGTTCGTCGTGACCTGGATCGCCGTATTCCAAGGCTATGACTGTGAACCCACTTCCGAGGGGATCAGTCGTGCCACTACCAAGACCGTGGTGTATGCCTCTCTGGCTGTACTCGGCCTGGACTTTATTTTGACCGCCTTGATGTTTGGAGATTTCTGATGCAAAACCGCACCCTGGAAATCGGTGTCGGCCTTTTCTTGCTGGCTGGCATCCTGGCTTTATTGCTGCTGGCGTTGCGGGTGAGTGGTCTGTCCCCGAGCCCGAGCACTGACACGTATAAACTTTATGCGTATTTCGACAATATCGCCGGTTTGACGGTCAGAGCTAAAGTGACCATGGCCGGTGTGACCATCGGCAAGGTCACGGCGATCGATCTGGACCGCGACAGCTTCACCGGCCGGGTGACCATGCAACTGGAAAAGCGCGTAGATAACCTGCCGACTGACTCCACTGCATCTATCCTCACCGCTGGCCTGTTGGGCGAGAAGTACATCGGTATCAGCGTGGGCGGCGAAGAAGCCTTGCTCAAGGATGGTGGGACCATCCACGACACCCAGTCGTCGCTGGTACTCGAGGACCTGATCGGTAAATTCCTGCTCAATACCGTTAGCAAAGACGCCAAATGAGGAGCTTTTGAATGATCTCTACCTTGCGACGTGGCCTGTTGGTAGTACTCGCGGCGCTGCCGTTGATGGCTAACGCCGTGGCGGCGCCTTCCGCGCACGATCTGGTACAGGACACCACCAACCGGATGCTGGCCGATCTGTCGGCCAACAAAGAGAAGTACAAGCAGGACCCACAGGACTTCTATACGGCGCTGAACACCATCGTCGGACCTGTGGTGGATGCCGAAGGCATTTCCAAAAGCATCATGACAGTCAAGTACTCACGCAAAGCCACGCCGGCACAGATGAAAACCTTTGAAGAAAACTTCAAGAAGGGCCTGTTCCAGTTCTATGGCAATGCGTTACTCGAGTACAACAACCAGGGCATCACCGTTGACCCGGCCAAAGACGAGTCGGGCGATCGCACCAGTGTTGGCATGACCGTCAAGGGCAGTAACGGCGCGATCTATCCTGTGTCCTACACACTGGAAAAAATCAATGGCGAGTGGAAACTGCGCAACGTAATCATCAACGGTATCAACATCGGCAAGCTGTTCCGTGACCAGTTCGCTGATGCAATGCAGCGCAATGGCAACGACCTGGACAAGACCATCAACGGTTGGGCCGGGGAAGTCGCCAAAGCCAAGGCATCGACAGAGACGCCATCCACCGAGAAGAGCACCCAATGAGTGTGTCGGCCATTCGCATGAGCGAATCCGGCGAACTGCGGTTGAGTGGCATGCTGGACTATCTCACCGGCCCGGGTCTGCGCAAGCAGGGGCAGGCGCTGATCAAGTCCAGTACCGCGACTGAACTGGTGGTCGACTGCTCGGCAGTGTTGAAATCCAGCAGTGTCGGTTTGTCGCTGCTGCTGTGCTTCATGCGTGATGCAGAGGCGGCCGGCAAGGCGCTGAGCATCCGCGGGATGCCCGAAGACATGCGTGAAATCGCTCAGGTCAGCGAATTGACCGAGCTGTTGGCGCACCCCTGACCGCATCTATAAGGAAGCCCCCCGTCAGAGTCCTGCTTAGCGGGGTTCGCAGGCGCGGGGCTTTTTTGTATGATGTCCGACCCGTGCGCACAGGGCGCCGATTGAGGTTGAGCATGCAGGCCGTAGAAGTGAAGAGCTTCCTTGAAGGAAAGCTGCCCGGAACGTTGGTAGAAGTTGAGGGCGAAGGCTGCAATTTCCAGCTGAACGTGATTAGCGATGAACTGGCGGCGTTGAGCCCGGTGAAGCGTCAGCAGCAGATCTATGCCCATTTGAACCCATGGATCACCGATGGCAGCATCCATGCGGTCACTATGAAATTTTTCAGCAGCGCGGCCTGGGCCGAGCGCACCTGAGCCCAAGGGCGTCGAGATTCTTATGGATAAATTGATTATTACCGGTGGCGTTCGTCTTGATGGCGAAATCCGCATTTCCGGGGCAAAGAACTCTGCCCTGCCGATCCTGGCTGCCACCCTGCTGTGTGATGGCCCGGTGACCGTGGCCAACCTGCCGCACCTGCACGACATCACCACGATGATCGAGCTGTTCGGCCGCATGGGCATCGAGCCGGTGATCGACGAGAAGCTCAGCGTCGAAATCGACCCGCGCACCATCAAGACCCTGATCGCACCGTACGAACTGGTTAAGACCATGCGTGCATCGATCCTGGTGCTGGGCCCGATGGTTGCCCGTTTCGGTGAAGCCGAAGTCGCACTGCCTGGCGGTTGCGCCATCGGTTCGCGTCCGGTTGACCTGCACATCCGTGGCCTCGAAGCCATGGGCGCGGTCATCGACGTCGAAGGCGGCTACATCAAGGCCAAGGCGCCTGAAGGTGGCCTGCGCGGCGCGCACTTCTTCTTCGACACCGTCAGCGTGACCGGTACCGAAAACATCATGATGGCGGCCGCTCTGGCCAAGGGCCGCAGCGTGTTGCAGAACGCCGCTCGCGAACCTGAAGTCATCGACCTGGCGAACTTCCTGATCGCCATGGGTGCCAAGATCACTGGCGCCGGCACCGACACCATCACCATCGATGGCGTCGAGCGTCTGCACCCGACCACGTACAAAGTGATGCCTGACCGCATCGAAACCGGCACCTACCTGGTGGCGGCTGCCGTGACCGGCGGTCGTGTGAAGGTCAAGGACACTGATCCGACCATCCTTGAAGCCGTTCTGGAAAAACTCCGCGAGTCGGGTGCCGAAATCACCTGCGGCGAAGACTGGATCGAGCTGAACATGCACGGCAAGCGGCCAAAAGCCGTCAATGTGCGGACCGCTCCATACCCGGCGTTCCCGACTGACATGCAAGCGCAGTTCATCTCCCTCAACGCCATTGCCGAAGGCACGGGCGCTGTGATCGAGACGATCTTCGAAAACCGCTTCATGCACGTTTACGAATTGCACCGCATGGGCGCCAAGATCCAGGTCGAAGGCAACACGGCCATCGTTACCGGCACCGAGACGCTCAAAGGCGCGCCAGTCATGGCCACCGACCTGCGTGCTTCGGCCAGCCTGGTGATCTCGGCGCTGATCGCTGAAGGCGACACCCTGATCGACCGCATCTACCACATTGACCGTGGTTACGAGTGCATCGAAGAGAAACTGCAGATGCTCGGCGCCAAGATCCGCCGCGTACCGGGCTAGTTTCTGCTGCATGGGCATAAGGACATGCCCGTTGAATTGTTGAAGTCGAGCCGGTTTCCGGCTCGATGTGTGTCCGGCGCCGTTTGCGACCGGGCATGAGTACCTTGATAAGGACTGACGTTTCCCATGTTGACCATCGCACTGTCCAAGGGCCGCATCCTTGACGACACCCTGCCGCTTCTGGCTGAAGCGGGCATCGTGCCGACCGAGAATCCGGACAAGAGCCGCAAGCTGATCATTCCCACGACCCAGCCTGACGTACGTCTGCTGATCGTGCGCGCCACCGACGTGCCGACCTATGTCGAGCATGGTGCCGCGGACCTCGGCGTCGCCGGTAAAGATGTGCTGATGGAATATGGCGGCCAGGGCCTGTACGAGCCTCTGGACCTGCGCATTGCCCTGTGCAAGCTGATGACCGCCGGCCGTGTCGGTGATGTCGAGCCCAAAGGCCGCCTGCGGGTCGCCACCAAGTTCGTCAACGTTGCCAAGCGTTACTACGCCGAGCAGGGTCGTCAGGTCGACATCATCAAGCTGTACGGCTCGATGGAACTGGCGCCGCTGATCGGTCTGGCCGACAAGATCATCGACGTGGTCGACACCGGCAACACCCTGCGCGCCAATGGCCTGGAACCCCAGGATTTCATTGCCGACATCAGTTCCCGGCTGATCGTCAACAAAGCTTCGATGAAAATGCAGCACGCCCGTATCCAGGCGTTGATCGACACCCTGCGCAAGGCAGTGGAGTCTCGACACCGCGGCTGATTCACCTGCGCGACGTTAAGTCGCGCCCGTCTATCCGCCTCATAGCCAGAATTCTCAGGTGCCCAAGCGGATCGATGGTAGCTTCGGGTACCTGAGTTTTCGCCATTCCTATGAGGCTCTCGCTATGACCGCACCGACTGCAATTCGCCGACTCAACGCTGCTGACCCGGATTTCACACATCATCTGGATCATCTGCTGAGCTGGGAAAGTGTGTCTGACGACTCGGTCAATCAGCGGGTGCTGGACATCATCAAAGCCGTGCGCGAGCGTGGCGATGCGGCGCTGGTGGAATTCACCCAGAAATTCGATGGCCTCGAAGTCGCCTCGATGGCCGACCTGATCCTGCCGCGCGAGCGTCTGGAACTGGCCCTGACCCGGATCACCGTGCCACAGCGCGAAGCCCTGGAAATAGCCGCGGCCCGCGTACGCAGCTACCACGAAAAACAGAAACAGGACTCCTGGAGCTACACCGAAGCCGACGGCACGGTGCTGGGCCAGAAAGTCACGCCGCTGGATCGCGCCGGTCTGTATGTACCGGGCGGCAAAGCGTCGTACCCGTCCTCGGTGCTGATGAACGCGATCCCGGCCAAAGTGGCGGGCGTGACCGAAGTCGTCATGGTGGTGCCAACCCCGCGCGGTGAAATCAACGAGTTGGTGCTGGCCGCAGCCTGCATCGCCGGCGTCGACCGGGTGTTCACCATCGGCGGTGCCCAAGCAGTTGCCGCACTGGCTTACGGCACCGAAAGCGTGCCGAAGGTCGACAAAGTGGTGGGCCCGGGCAACATCTACGTCGCCACCGCCAAGCGTCACGTGTTTGGTCAGGTCGGGATCGACATGATCGCCGGTCCGTCCGAGATTCTCGTGGTGTGCGACGGCCAGACCGATCCGGACTGGATCGCCATGGACCTGTTCTCCCAGGCCGAGCACGATGAAGACGCCCAGGCGATTCTGGTCAGCCCGGACGCCGAGTTCCTCGACAAGGTCGCCGCGAGCATTGCCAAACTGCTGCCAACCATGGAGCGCGCCGAGATCATCGAAACCTCGATCAATGGCCGGGGTGCGCTGATCAAGGTCCGCGATATGGAACAAGCCATCGAAGTGGCCAACCGCATCGCGCCGGAACACCTTGAGTTGTCGGTCGCGGATCCGCAGGCCTGGTTGCCGCAGATCCGTCACGCGGGCGCGATCTTCATGGGTCGTCACACCTCCGAAGCCTTGGGCGACTACTGCGCCGGTCCGAACCACGTGTTGCCGACGTCTGGCACCGCGCGTTTCTCCTCGCCGCTGGGTGTGTACGACTTCCAGAAACGCTCCTCGATCATCTTCTGCTCCGAGCAAGGTGCGTCCGAGTTGGGCAAGACCGCTTCCGTACTGGCCCGTGGCGAGTCGCTGACCGCCCACGCCCGCAGCGCCGAATACCGCATCATTGCTGACAAGCAGGGGAACTGAACATGAGTAAATTCTGGAGCCCCTTCGTCAAGAGCCTGGTGCCTTACGTGCCGGGCGAGCAGCCGAAACTGACGAAACTGGTGAAGCTCAACACCAACGAAAACCCGTACGGTCCATCGCCTAAAGCCCTGGCGGCGATGCAGACCGAACTGAACGACAACCTGCGTTTGTACCCGGACCCCAACAGCGACCTGCTCAAGCAGGCTGTTGCCAGGTACTACGGCGTGCAAGGCAATCAGGTGTTTCTCGGCAACGGTTCCGATGAAGTCCTGGCGCACATCTTCCACGGTTTGCTGCAACACGATCAGCCGCTGCTGTTCCCGGACATCAGCTACAGCTTCTATCCGGTTTACTGCGGGTTGTACGACATCAAGTTCGACGCCGTGCCGCTGGACGAACAGTTCCAGATCAACCCGGCCGACTACGCCAAACCGAACGGCGGGATCATCTTCCCGAACCCGAATGCACCGACCGGTTGCCTGCTGGCGCTGGACGCCGTCGAGCAGATCCTCAAGGCCAGCCCGGATTCAGTGGTCGTGGTGGATGAGGCCTACATCGACTTTGGCGGTGAGACGGCGATCACGTTGGTGGACCGTTATCCGAACCTGCTGGTGACTCAAACCCTGTCCAAATCCCGTTCACTGGCCGGCCTGCGGGTTGGCCTGGCGGTGGGGCATCCGGACTTGATCGAGGCGCTGGAGCGGATCAAGAACAGCTTCAACTCCTACCCGCTGGATCGTCTGGCGATTGTCGGGGCGGCGGCGGCGTTCGAAGATCGCGAGTACTTCGACAAGACCTGTCAGCTCGTGATCGAGAGTCGCGACAAGGTCGTCGGGCAACTGGAAGCGAAGGGGTTTGAGGTGTTGCCGTCGGCAGCGAACTTCATTTTTGCCCGTCACCCCAAGCACGATGCGGCAGGGCTGGCGGCGAAGTTGCGTGAGCAAGGCGTGATCGTTCGGCACTTCAAGCAGGAACGGATTGCCCAGTTCCTGCGGATCTCCATCGGCACACCTGAGCAAAATCAGGCACTGATCGACGGCCTCGGCGATCTCTAACTCAACACTGACCCAGTGGGAGCGAGCCTGCTCGCGAAGGCGGTCTGACATTCAACATAGATATTGAATGTTATGGCCCCTTCGCGAGCAGGCTCGCTCCCACAGTGGTCTTTTGTTGGCTGTTACTCTTCTTCTTTCTCTTTGACCGGTGCCGGCGGCGGGCGCAGGCCGATCTCGGCGGTGAGCTTGAGCTCCTTGCCATTGCGCATCACCTGAACCGTGACCTTGTCCGTCGGCTTGATCCGCGCGACCTGGTTCATCGAACGGCGACCATCGCCGGCCGGTTCGCCGTCAATGCTGAGGATCACATCTCCCAATTGCAGGCCGGCCTTCTGCGCCGGACCGTCACGGAAAATTCCCGCGACCACAATCCCCGGACGCCCCGACAGACCGAACGACTCCGCCAGTTCCTGGCTCAACGGCTGCACTTCAATGCCCAGCCAGCCGCGAATCACCTGGCCGTGTTCGATGATCGACTTCATCACTTCCATCGCCAGCTTGACCGGGATCGCAAACCCGATGCCTTGCGAGCCGCCGGACTTGGAGAAAATCGCGGTGTTGATGCCGGTCAGATTGCCATTGGCGTCTACCAGGGCACCGCCGGAGTTGCCTGGGTTGATGGCGGCGTCGGTCTGGATGAAATCTTCGTAGTTGTTCAGGCCCAGCTGATTGCGGCCGGTGGCGCTGATGATGCCCATGGTCACGGTCTGGCCGACACCGAACGGGTTGCCGATGGCCAGTGCCACGTCGCCGATGCGGATGTTGTCGGAACGGCCGATGGTGATGGCCGGCAGGGTCTTCAGGTCGATCTTCAATACCGCGAGATCGGTTTCCGGGTCGCTGCCGATCACGCGGGCCAGGGTCTCTCGGCCATCCTTGAGCGCCACGACAATCTGGTCGGCCCCCGTGGTCACGTGGTTATTGGTCAGGATGTAACCTTCCGGGCTCATGATCACGCCAGAACCCAGGCTCGATTCCATGCGCTTCTGCTTGGGCGAGTTGTCACCGAAGAAGCGACGGAACTGCGGGTCTTCGAACAGCGGATGATTCGGTTTATTGATGACTTTGGTGGTGTACAGGTTGACCACCGCAGGTGCGGCAATGACCACGGCGTCGGCATAGGACACGGGGCCCTGTTGCACGCTGGTGGTTTGCGGTGCTTGCTGCAAGTTCACGTCGAGGCTCGGAAGCCCGACCCACTGCGGGTAACGCTGAATTATCAAAAGAGCGATAAGCACGCCGGCCAACAGCGGCCAGCCGGAAAAACGCAGCGCCTTGAGCATTAAGCACTTCCTGAAAGGTTGCAGGCGGTATGAGACCGCCCATAATGTCGCGCATTATACGAGGCCACGCGCGCCTCTGAACGGGATATTTAGGAGTCTTTTATGGCCGTCGCCCTGAGCACCCTGGTTGAAGAAGCCGACCGTTACCTCTCCAGCGCCAAAATTGCCGATTACTGCCCCAACGGCTTGCAGGTCGAGGGCCGGCCGCAAGTGATGCGCATTGTCAGTGGCGTCACGGCGAGCCAGGCACTACTGGACGCTGCGGTCGAAGCCGAGGCCGATCTGGTGCTGGTGCATCACGGTTATTTCTGGAAAGGTGAGAACCCCTGCATTACCGGCATGAAGCAGCGTCGCTTGAAGACCTTGCTCAAGCACGACATCAGCCTGCTGTCTTATCACTTGCCACTGGACCTGCACCCGGACGTCGGCAACAACGTGCAACTGGCACGTCAGCTCGACATCACCGTCGAAGGCCCGCTGGATCCGGACAATTCTAAAGTTGTTGGCCTGGTCGGATCGTTGAGCGAACCGATGACGCCGCGTGATTTCGCCCGTCGCGTCCAGGAAGTCATGGGCCGCGAGCCGCTGCTGGTCGAAGGCAGCAAGATGATTCGCCGGGTCGGTTGGTGCACGGGCGGCGGTCAGGGTTACATCGATCAGGCGGTATTGGCCGGTGTCGATCTGTACCTCAGTGGTGAAGCTTCGGAGCAGACCTTTCACAGCGCCCGGGAAAACGACATCAGCTTCATCGCCGCCGGCCATCACGCCACTGAGCGTTATGGTGTGCAGGCACTGGGTGACTATCTGGCGCGCCGGTTTGCCCTCGAACATATCTTCATTGATTGCCCCAATCCTATTTGAGGGTATGTGCAAATTCTGTGAATGGCATGAGGCTCTGGCGCCCAAACGAGGGGGTATATTCATATACCCTTTCGATCTAGTTGGCGTCCTGATTAGAAGAGGTCGCTGTGCTAGGATTCCTCGCTCGAACACGGCCCGCTGGCCGTCCATAAGATCGTTTTCGTGAGTAGCCATGGTCGACAAACTGACGCATCTGAAACAGCTGGAGGCCGAAAGCATCCACATCATCCGCGAGGTCGCCGCCGAGTTCGATAACCCGGTGATGCTGTACTCCGTCGGTAAAGATTCCGCCGTGATGCTGCACCTTGCGCGCAAGGCATTCTTCCCGGGCAAGCTGCCGTTCCCGGTGATGCACGTCGACACCCGGTGGAAGTTCAAGGAAATGTACGCGTTCCGCGACCGCATGGTCGAAGAGCTCGGCCTTGACCTGCTGGTGCACGTCAACCCCGATGGCGTCGCGCAGGGCATCAACCCGCTGACCCACGGCAGTGCCAAACACACCGACATCATGAAAACCGAAGGCCTCAAGCAGGCCCTCGACAAGTATGGTTTCGATGCCGCTTTCGGTGGCGCCCGTCGTGACGAAGAGAAATCCCGCGCCAAAGAACGCGTGTATTCCTTCCGCGACACCAAGCACCGCTGGGACCCGAAAAACCAGCGTCCAGAGCTGTGGAACGTCTACAACGGCAACGTCAACAAGGGCGAATCCATTCGTGTGTTCCCTTTGTCGAACTGGACCGAACTGGACATCTGGCAGTACATCTACCTCGAAGGCATCCCGATCGTGCCGCTGTATTTCGCCGCCGAGCGCGACGTCATCGAGATGAATGGCACCTGGATCATGATCGACGACGAACGCCTGCTCAATCACCTGAGCGATGAAGACAAGGCGCGCATCGTCAAGAAGAAGGTCCGTTTCCGTACGCTCGGTGACTACCCGCTGACCGGTGCGGTCGAGTCCGAGGCTGTCACGCTGACCGACATCATTCAGGAAATGCTCCTGACGCGAACTTCCGAACGCCAGGGCCGGGTCATCGACCACGATGGCGCAGGCTCGATGGAAGAAAAGAAACGTCAGGGTTATTTCTAAGGGGTTGTCATGTCGCACGTATCTGATTTGATCAGCGAGGACATCCTCGCCTACCTGGGCCAGCACGAACGCAAGGAAATGCTGCGCTTTCTGACCTGTGGCAACGTCGATGACGGCAAGAGCACCCTGATCGGGCGCCTGCTGCACGACTCCAAGATGATCTACGAAGATCACCTGGAAGCCATTACCCGCGACTCGAAAAAAGTCGGCACCACTGGCGATGACATCGACCTGGCGTTGCTGGTCGACGGCTTGCAGGCCGAGCGTGAGCAGGGCATCACCATCGATGTCGCCTACCGCTATTTCTCCACCGCCAAGCGCAAATTCATCATCGCCGACACCCCCGGCCATGAGCAGTACACCCGCAACATGGCCACCGGTGCATCCACCTGTGACCTGGCGATCATCCTGATCGACGCCCGTTACGGCGTGCAGACCCAGACCCGTCGCCACAGCTTTATTGCCTCGTTGCTGGGCATCAAACACATCGTGGTGGCCGTCAACAAGATGGACATCAATGGCTTTGACCAAAGCGTCTTCGAGACGATCAAGGCTGATTACCTGAAGTTCGCCGAAGGCATCGCCTTCAAGCCGACCACCATGGCCTTCGTGCCGATGTCGGCGCTGAAAGGCGACAACGTGGTGAACAAGTCCGAGCGCTCGCCGTGGTACACCGGCCAGTCGCTGATGGAAATTCTGGAAACCGTCGAAATCGCCAGCGACCGCAACTACACCGACCTGCGATTCCCGGTGCAGTACGTCAACCGTCCGAACCTGAACTTCCGTGGTTTCGCCGGCACCCTGGCCAGCGGCGTCGTGCACAAGGGCGACGAAGTCGTTGTGCTGCCGTCGGGCAAGAGCAGCCGCGTGAAATCCATCGTCACCTTCGAAGGTGAGCTGGAGCATGCAGGTCCAGGTCAGGCAGTGACGCTGACCATGGAAGACGAAATCGACATCTCCCGCGGCGACTTGCTGGTACACGCCGACAACCTGCCGCAAGTGACCGACGCCTTCGACGCCATGCTGGTGTGGATGGCCGAAGAGCCAATGCTGCCGGGCAAGAAATACGACATCAAGCGCGCCACCACGTACGTGCCGGGTTCGATCACCAGCATCGTCAACCGCGTTGACGTGAATACCCTGGAAGAAGGTCCGGCCAGCGCCTTGCAGCTGAACGAAATCGGTCGGGTCAAGATCAGCCTCGATGCGGCCATCGCGCTGGACGGTTACGCGAGTAACCGCACCACCGGTTCGTTCATCGTCATTGATCGTTTGACCAATGGCACCGTCGCCGCCGGCATGATCATCGCTCAGCCAGTGGCGCAGGGCAGCGCTACGCACCATGGCAAACTCGCTCACGTCGCCACGGAAGAACGCGCCCAGCGCTTCGGCCAGCAACCAGCCACCGTGTTGTTCAGCGGCCTGTCGGGTGCGGGCAAAAGCACGCTGGCCTACGCGGTTGAACGCAAGCTGTTCGACATGGGCCGTGCGGTGTTTGTGCTCGATGGCCAGAACCTGCGTCACGACCTGAACAAAGGTCTGCCACAGGACCGCGCCGGGCGTACCGAGAACTGGCGTCGTGCCGCGCATGTTGCGCGTCAGTTCAACGAAGCCGGTTTGCTGACCCTCGCAGCCTTCGTTGCACCAAGTGCTGAAGGTCGTGAGCAGGCCCGGGAACTGATCGGCAAAGAGCGTTTGCTGACTGTTTACGTGCAGGCTTCGCCTGCTGTTTGCGCCGAACGTGACCCGCAAGGTCTGTACGCGGCTGCCGGGGATAACATCCCGGGCGATTCCTTCCCGTTCGATGTGCCGCTGGATGCCGACCTTGTGGTCGATACCCAGTCGCTGTCGCTGGAAGAAAGCGTCAAGCAGGTGCTGGATCTGCTGCGTAGCCGTGGCGCGATCTAAGCGTTAGCCGGTCATAAAAAACCCGCCGATGAGTAATCTTCGGCGGGTTTTTTTGTGCCCTTCAGACCCCCTTCGCGAGCAGGCTCGCTCCCACACTGGTTATCTGTGAACGCAAATTCTGTGTTCACTCAAGTCCCCTGTGGGAGCGAGCCTGCTCGCGAAGAGGCCAAGCGTGGCGCCTCAAGACTTGGCTGGATATTCCCGATGCATCTGCCCCAGCAACGCATCCTTATCCAGCCACAACTGATTGATCCACCCCTGAAACTGCAACCGATACTCCCCATCCTGGTCGTAGTTCTTGCCAATGAACTGCGGCGGAATCTTCAGCTCCTGAAAATGCACGACCACGTCCCTCACATTCCCGCAGAGCAAATCCCAATACCCCGGACGGCCGCCCGGATAGTGAATCGTCACGTTGACGATGGACTCCAGCTGCTCACCCATCGCATCCAGCACAAACGCAATGCCGCCGGCCTTGGGTTTGAGCAAATACTTGAACGGTGATTTCTGCTGGGCATGCTTGCCCTCGGTGAAGCGCGTGCCCTCGACGAAGTTGAAGATCCCCACCGGGCTGTTGCGAAATTTCGCGCAGGTCTTGCGCGTGGTTTCCAGGTCTTTGCCTTTCTTCTCCGGGTGCTTCTCCAGATACGCCTTGGAATAGCGCTTCATGAACGGAAAGCCCAGCGTCCACCACGCCAGACCAATCACCGGCACCCAGATCAGCTCTTGCTTGAGGAAGAACTTCAGCGGCTGGATGCGCCGGTTGAGCACATATTGCAGGACCATGATGTCGACCCAGCTCTGGTGGTTGCTGGTGATCAGGTACGAGTGCTGATAGTCCAGGCCTTCCAGGCCACTGAGGTGCCAGCGGGTGCGGCAGACCAGGTTCATCCAGGCCTTGTTGTTGCTGATCCACGCTTCATGGGTGTGGCTCATCAGCCAGCGCGTGAAACGCTGGGTGATGGCGAACGGCAGCACCTTGAAAATCGCCACGCAGAACAGAAACGAGCACAGCAGAATGGTATTGAGGGCCAACAACAACGAGGCAATCACACCGCGCACGGCGGCAGGCAAGAAATCCAGCATTTAAACATCCATAGGTCGGTTGGCAGCCTGGATCGCGGTCAACGCGATGGTGTAGACGATGTCATCGACTTGCGCGCCGCGCGGCAGGTCGTTCACCGGTTTGCGCAGGCCTTGCAACATCGGCCCGAGACTCACGCAGTCGGCGCTGCGCTGCACGGCTTTGTGGGTGGTGTTGCCGGTGTTCAGGTCGGGGAACACGAACACCGTGGCGCGCCCTGCAACCTGGCTATTAGGCGCCAGTTGCCGGGCGACGGTTTCGTTGGCAGCGGCGTCGTATTGCAGCGGGCCGTCGATCAGCAGCGAGTTTTGCTGTTCGTGGGCGAGCAGCGTCGCTTCGCGTACTTTCTCGACTTCTTCGCCACTGGCGGACTCACCGCTGGAATAGCTGATCATCGCCACACGCGGGGTGATGCCGAACGCGGCTGCCGAGTCGGCGCTTTGCAGGGCGATCTCGGCCAGTTCGCTGGCGCTCGGGTGCGGGTTCATCACACAGTCGCCGTAGACCAGCACTTCTTCCGGAAACAGCATGAAGAACACCGACGACACCAGCGTGCAGCCTGGCGCGGTTTTAATCAGCTGCAGGGCAGGGCGGATGGTGTTGGCGGTGGAGTGAATGACGCCGGACACGAGGCCGTCGACTTCATCCAGCGCCAGCATCATGGTGCCGATCACCACGGTGTCTTCCAATTGCTGTTCGGCCATCGGCGCGTTAAGGCTTTTGCTTTTGCGCAGGGCAACCATCGGTTCGACATAACGTTCACGGATCAGGTCCGGGTCGAGGATCTCCAGCCCTGGTGGCAGCTCGATGCCTTGTGCACGAGCCACCGCTTCGACGTCTGCCGGTTTCGCCAACAGCACGCAACGGGCAATGCCACGGGCCTGACAGATCGCCGCCGCTTGCACGGTCAACGGCTCGCTGCCTTCTGGCAGTACGATGCGTTTGTTCGCCGCCTGGGCGCGCTGGATCAATTGATAGCGGAACACCGCGGGCGACAGGCGCATCTCACGCGGGGTACCACAGCGCTGGTGCAGCCAGTTGGCATCGAGGTGGCTGGCGACGAAGTCAGTGATGATCTCCGCACGCTCGCGGTCGTCGATCGGGATTTCCTTGTTCAAACCGTTCAACTGGTTCGCGGTGTCGTAGGAGCCGGTACTCACCGACAACACCGGCAAACCCGCCTGCAAGGCGCCACGGCACAGGTCCATGATGCGCGGGTCGGGCAGGGTGTCGCTGGTCAGCAGCAGGCCGGCCAGCGGCACGCCGTTCATGGCCGCGAGGCTCACGGCCAGGATGATGTCGTCGCGATCGCCGGGCGTCACCACCAGCACGCCGGGCTTGAGCAGCTCCACGGTGTTGCGCATGGTGCGGGCGCAGATGATGATTTTGGTCATGCGCCGGGTTTCGTAGTCTCCGGCATTGAGGATTTGTGCGCCCATCAGGTCGGCGACGTCGCGAGTGCGCGGCGCATTCAATTCCGGCTGGAACGGGATGCAGCCCAGCAAGCGGAAATCACCGCTGCGCAGCAACGGCGAGTGTTCCTTCAAGCGTGTGGCGAAGACGTCCATGCTTTCATCGGTCTTGACCTTGTTGAGGATCACGCCGAGGACTTTCGGGTCTTTCGGCCCACCGAACAATTGCGCCTGCAATTCCACGCGGCCGGAGAGCTCGGTCAGGGCTTCGCTTTCTGGCGCGGAGACCAGAATCACGTCGGCATCCAGGCTCTTGGCCAAATGCAGATTGACCCGCGCGGCGTAGCTGGCGCTGCGGGTCGGGACCATGCCTTCGACGACCAGCACGTCCTTGCCGACGGCGGCTTGCTGATAAAGGGTGATGATTTCTTCGAGCAGCTCATCCAGTTGGCCATCGCCGAGCATGCGCTCGACGTGCGCCAGGCCGAGCGGCTGTGGCGGCCGCAAACCGTGGGTACGGGCCACCAGTTCGGTGGAACGTTCCGGGCCGGTGTCGCCCGGATGGGGCTGGGCAATCGGTTTGAAAAAACCGACTTTCAGGCCGGCGCGCTCAAGGGTGCGCACCAGCCCGAGGCTGATGGAAGTCAGACCCACACCAAAATCGGTGGGTGCGATAAAAAAAGTTTGCATGCGAATTCTCTAAGGGAGCATGGCAAAGGCGATCGTTTATACCTGACGATCTACCGAAATTCAGTCGCCAAGGTTATCGCTAACCGGGCCTTGTGCGCACCAACCGCAGTCAAAGGGCTGGCCTATTTTTTCAATACGTTTCGCGGCGTCCAGGACCCAGGCGCGTGATTGCCACGGTGGCTGGTGGCGCAGGTGCTGGGTGTGGCCGCAGGATAGCTCGGCCACCCAGTGCCCGTCCGCATCCTGATGGAAACCGGTGACCGTTGCGCCTGGCGTCGCCAACCTTCCGTCCGGGTTGTGTTCGCTTTCGGGCGATGGCTTCGCTAAACTTGGCCTTTCTTCATTCTTATGCAAAAGGTCTCGCCCCATGCTGATCGCCGCCAATAAGGCTGTCTCCATCGACTATACCCTGACCAACGACGCTGGTGAGGTCATCGACAGCTCCGCCGGTGGCGCGCCGCTGGTCTACCTGCAAGGCGCAGGTAACATCATCCCGGGCCTGGAAAAGGCGCTGGAAGGCAAAGCTGTCGGCGACGAGCTGACCGTAGCCGTTGAACCTGAAGATGCTTACGGCGAGTACGCTGCCGAACTGGTCAGCACCCTGAGCCGCAGCATGTTCGAAGGCGTCGACGAACTGGAAGTGGGCATGCAGTTCCACGCTTCCGCTCCGGATGGCCAGATGCAGATCGTCACCATTCGCGATCTGGACGGCGACGAAGTCACCGTCGACGGCAACCACCCGTTGGCCGGTCAGCGCCTGAATTTCCAGGTCAAGATCATCGACATCCGTGACGCCAGCCAGGAAGAAATCGCTCATGGTCACGTCCATGGCGAAGGTGGCCATCACCACTGATTTTCTGCGCTAAGCTCAGAGAACTGGAGAGGCGCCCGAGGGCGCCTTTTTAGTCGGCGGCTGTCCCTGGCGGCATCGCCACGTGGCTGTTTCGAGAAAAACACGGGAATTTGGAGTTCGTCATGAGTGCTTTTCACGACCTTAAGTTGACAGGCCTGGATGGTCAGGAGCTACCGCTGGCGCCCTTCAAGGGGCACGTCGTGCTGGTGGTCAATGTCGCCTCCAAATGTGGCTTGACCCCACAGTACGCGGCGCTGGAAAACCTCTACCAGCAATACAAAGGTAAAGGTTTCAGCGTGCTCGGCTTGCCTTGCAACCAGTTTGCCGGGCAGGAGCCGGGTTCCGAGCAGGAAATCCAGGAGTTTTGCAGCCTCAACTATGGCGTGACCTTTCCGTTGTCCAGCAAGCTGGAAGTCAACGGTCATGAGCGTCATCAGCTGTATCGCCTGCTGGCGGGCGAGGGAGCGGAATTCCCGGGTGACATTACCTGGAACTTCGAAAAATTCCTGCTGGGCAAGGACGGTCGTGTGCTGGCGCGGTTTTCCCCGCGTACGGCGCCGGATGATCCGACGATCGTGCATGCGATTGAAAAAGCACTGAGCTGAACCCCAAAAAATCGCAGCCCTCGGGCTGCGATTTTTTATGCCTGCCTTTTGACCCTTAATCACCCAGATCAATAGTGCTGGGCTTCGCTTTGAACTGCGCATATTATCGCTGTCATAAAATTCCATCCCGTCGATATCGTTTTCGTGGAGTGCCCCATGCCCGTTAAAGCCCTGTTCAAACCGTTCCACCTCGGCACCCTCGAACTGCCGACCCGCGTCGTCATGGCGCCGATGACCCGCTCGTTTTCGCCGGGTGGCGTGCCTAATTCCAAAGTGATCGAGTACTACCGTCGTCGCGCCGCCGCAGGCGTGGGCTTGATCATCACCGAAGGCACCACCGTCGGTCACAAGGCGTCGAACGGCTACCCGAACGTGCCGCATTTCTACGGTGACGCCGCGCTGGCCGGCTGGAAGAAAGTCGTCGACGCGGTGCATGCCGAAGGCGGCAAGATCGTTCCACAGCTGTGGCATGTCGGTAGCGTGCGTCGTATCGGCACTGAGCCGGATGCGAGTGTGCCGGGTTACGGCCCGTCGGAAAAACTGAAGGACGGTCAGGTCGTGGTTCACGGCATGACCAAACAGGATATCCAGGACGTGATCGCCGCATTCGCCCAAGCCGCCAAGGATGCCCAGAGCATTGGCATGGACGGCGTGGAAATCCATGGCGCCCACGGCTATCTGGTCGACCAGTTTTTCTGGGAAGGCAGCAACCAGCGCACCGACGAATACGGTGGCGATCTGGCCAACCGTTCACGTTTCGCTATCGAACTGATTCAAGCCGTGCGTGCCGCGGTCGGCGAAGGCTTCCCGATCATCTTCCGTTTCTCGCAGTGGAAGCAGCAGGATTACACCGCACGACTGGTGCAAACACCGGAAGCGCTGGGCGAGTTCCTCAAGCCGCTGTCCGACGCTGGCGTGGACATTTTCCACTGCTCGACGCGCCGTTTCTGGGAGCCGGAATTCGACGGTTCCGAGCTAAACCTGGCCGGCTGGACTCGCAAACTGACGGGCAAGCCGACCATCACCGTGGGCAGCGTTGGCCTGGATGGCGAGTTCCTGCAGTTCATGGTCAACACCGACAAGATCGCCCAACCGGCGAGCCTGGAGAAACTGCTGGAGCGCTTGAACAACGACGAATTCGATCTGGTGGCTGTGGGTCGTGCGTTGCTGGTTGATCCGGACTGGGCGCAGAAGGTGCGTGACGGGCGTGAAGAAGACATCCTGCCGTTTAGCCGTGAGGCGTTGATGACCTTGGTTTAAGCGGCGACTGGAAGGGCCTCTTCGCGAGCAGGCTCGCTCCCACAGGTTTTATGCACGACGCAGAACCCTTGTGGAAGCGAGCCTGCTCGCGAAGACGGATTCAAGGTTGCCAAACAGTCAGGATAAGGTCTGGGCCCCAGGAACCACCAACTCCCCCACACAAGCCCCCCGCAACTGCCCTTCGAACTGCTCGATAATCGCCGCCCAACCCTGCCGGCTCGCATGCTGGCGCGCATTCAGGCGCACACAGCGCAAGGTCTCGCGCGCTTCCAGCAGCCACGCTGCCGCCTCACAGAACGCCTCTTCATCCCCCGGCATCGCCAGTACGCCGTTATAGCCATGACGGATATGTTGAGCAGCGGCCGCCTGATCATAAGCAACCACCCCCAACCCCGAGGCCAATGCTTCAAGCACCACGTTGCCAAAGGTTTCGGTCATGCTCGGAAACAGGAACACATCACCGGATGCGTAGTGACTGGCCAACGCTTCGCCGCGTTGCGAACCGCAGAAAACCGCCTCGGGCAGTTCCTGCTCCAGCACTGCTCGTTGTGGGCCGTCACCAATCACGATCAAACGCAGGTTGCGCCGTGGATAAGTGGCCTTCAGTGCGTGGAAACTGCGCTTGAGCAAGCCGAGGTTTTTCTCCGGGGCCAAGCGTCCGACATGAATGATCGCGATGTCATTCTCGGCCAGTCCCCACTGTTCGCGCAGCGATGCCAGCCTTTTGCTCGGATGAAACAATTGGCTGTCGACCCCCCGGGAGAGCAAGGCCAGGCGTTCGAAGCTGCGACGCTCAAGCTCCATGCGCTGGCTGGGGCTCGGGACCAGGGTCAGGGTCGAACGGTTGTGGAACCAGCGCAGGTAGTGAGTCAGCATTCGCGTCAGTAACCCCAGCCCGTATTGGCTGGAGTACTGCTGAAAGTTGGTGTGAAAGCCGCTGACCACCGAAATCCCCAGCCGCCGTGCCGCACGCAACGCAGACAAACCCAGCGGCCCTTCAGTGGCGATGTACAGCACGTCCGGGCGATGCCGGGTCCAGCGCCTGAGCAACTTGTGCATCGACGACTGGCCCCATTGCAAGCCGGGATAGCCCGGCAGCGGCCAGCCGCGACACAACAGCAAATCATCGTCACTGCTCATTTGCTGATCACTAAGTTGGCGTGGCCGGACCAATTCCACCTGATGCCCGCGCGCGCGCAAACCGTCGCACAAACGGCCAAGGGTATTGGCCACGCCGTTGATTTCCGGAGGGAATGTTTCAGTGATCAGAGTGATATGCAGAGCTGTCGTCATGACCTCAGTGTCGTCTGAGGCCATGTCGTCATTGTGGCGCTTTGATGATGGATTTATGACCTGATCAGCGCTGGGCCACCAGATTTTCCGCGCCGCGCTCACGCACCCAGAACAGCGTCGCCCCGGCCACGGCGGCCGGCATCATCAGAATGTTCACCACCGGGATCAACAGCACCAGATACACGCTGCCGCCAAAGCTCATGCTCTGCCAGCGTTTCTGCCGCAGCCAGGCGAGCATTTCGTTCCAGCCCAGCTTGTGGTTGTCCGCCGGGTAGTCGATGTACTGGATCGCCATCATCCATACCCCGAACAGCAGCCACAGCGGCGCGGCGATGATGTTGACCACCGGGATGAAGGACAGGATGAAAAGCCCGATCGCCCGGGGCAGGAAGTAGCCGAGTTTGCGCATCTCCCGGGACAGGGTGCGCGGGACCATGGCGATCAATTCGCCCCAGCTGAAGGACGGGAAATCGTCGGTGCCGCGCACCACCACTTCGACTTTTTCTGCGAGGAAGCCGTTGAAGGGCGCGGCGATTACGTTGGCGAGCATGGTGAAGGTGAAAAACACCATCAACACCACCAGCACCACGAAAATCGGCCAGAGGATGTAGCTGAGAAAACTCAGCCAGTCGGGCAGGGTGGGCATCAGCGTATCGACCCACAGGCTGAATTGATGGCCGGCCAGGTAAATCAATCCGACGAACAGCACCAGGTTGATGGCCAGCGGCAACAACACGAATAAACGCAGGCTGGGACTAAGGACCAACTTGAGGCCTTCGCGCAGGTATTGCGGTCCGGACAGGACGGGTGCGGGCATAACGTGCTCCGGGCAGAGGTAAACGCGCCGACCTTACCGGCTTTGCCGAAAGGGGGAAAGCGCGGCGGCGGTATCGACATTCACTGTAACAAAGACGCCTTTATAGTCGCCGTGGTCGGATAGAGACCACCTATGAGCTGGATTGTTAAACCGTATTTCCTTAATCTTCGCCCCCTCGATACGCTGCACCCAATCTTTTTGCAGGACTGTCGTACTCAAGCCTTCCCCAAGGTCAACCACGGTCCTTTTTTATTCCCGCCGGCAATCCGGCGTTCCGCGCCCGGTGTTCAGGGCCGGTCAACAGGAGCAGGTCATGTCTGAAGTCCGTCATTCGCGAGTGATTATTCTCGGTTCCGGCCCTGCCGGTTACAGCGCTGCGGTCTATGCCGCCCGTGCCAACCTCAAGCCGCTGCTGATCACCGGCATGCAAGCCGGCGGTCAACTGACCACCACCACCGAAGTCGACAACTGGCCGGGCGACGTCCACGGCCTGACCGGCCCGGCGTTGATGGAGCGTATGAAAGAGCACGCCGAGCGTTTTGAGACCGAGATCGTTTTCGATCACATCAATGCCGTGGACTTTGCTTCCAAGCCGTACACCCTGATCGGCGACAGCGCGAAGTACACCTGCGACGCGCTGATCATCGCGACCGGCGCCAGCGCTCGTTACCTGGGCCTGCCGTCCGAAGAAGCGTTCATGGGCAAAGGCGTGTCGGCCTGCGCGACCTGCGACGGTTTCTTCTATCGCAACAAGCCAGTGGCTGTGGTCGGCGGCGGCAACACCGCGGTTGAAGAAGCCCTGTACCTGGCCAACATCGCCAGCAAGGTGACCCTGATCCACCGTCGCGAAACCTTCCGCGCCGAGAAGATCCTGATCGACAAGCTCAATGCCCGGGTTGCCGAAGGCAAGATCGAGCTGAAACTGAACTCGAACCTGGACGAAGTCCTGGGCGACAACATGGGCGTGACCGGTGCTCGCCTGAAGAACAACGACGGCAGCTTCGACGAGCTGAAAGTCGACGGCGTGTTCATTGCCATCGGCCACACCCCGAACACCTCGTTGTTCGAAGGTCAGCTGACGCTGAAAGATGGCTACCTGGTGGTGCAGGGCGGCCGTGAAGGCAACGCCACGGCGACCAGCGTCGAAGGTATCTTTGCCGCCGGTGACGTGGCTGACCACGTTTACCGTCAGGCGATCACCTCGGCCGGCGCTGGCTGCATGGCTGCGCTGGACACCGAGCGTTACCTGGACGACCTGCAGAACGCCAAGTTCTGAGATCGTTGAAATGAAAAAACCGGTCTCGGCCGGTTTTTTTGTGCCCACACAAATATCCGATCAACCTCGTGGGAGCGAGCCTGCTCGCGAAAGCGGTGTGTCAGTCGACATCAATGTTGAATGATAAGTCGCTTTCGCGAGCAGGCTCGCTCCCACAGGGGAAGTGTTGCGCCCTCAGCCCCTGAGTCGCTCCTGAACGAAGTCCATCACCTTCAGCGATTGATAGATCGCATTGGCGGCCACCCGCCCGAACGGCCCGCCATTCCAGTCCAGCAAATACGGCTTGAACAACTCATACCGCTTCGTTTCCCCGCACACGGCCTCGGCAATCACCCGTCCACCAATCGAGCCGGTATTCAGACCGTGACCGCCAAATGAAGTACAGGCCCAAACACCCGGCTCCAATAACCCCAGGTTCGGCATTTTATTGGTGGAGTAACCCATCAGACCGGACCAGGCCAATTCAATTTTTACCGGTGCCAGTTGCGGGTAGACCGACACCATGTCGGCCTTGAGCATGGCTGCCAGGGCCTGTTCATTCTGTTCGTTACGGGTGGTAATGCGTCCGCCCCACAGCAGTCGGTCGCCTTCGACGATGCGGTAGTAGTCAGACGCGCGACGGTCATCGGAAAAAGCCGCGCCGGAGTCGAGGACGTTTTTGATCGTGTCGCCCAGGTGTTCGGTCAACACCACGTAGGTGGCGATGGGCAGGTATGCGCGGCTGAGTTTTTGCAACTCGGGGCCGCCATAACCGCCGGCGCAGAACACCAGGTCCTTGCAGCACACAGTGCCGTGCGCGGTCTTGATGATTTTGTCGCTGCCTTCGCGGTGCCAGGCGAGCATCTTCGATTGCTCGAAAATCCTGCCTCCCGCCGTTTCGATGGCCAGGGCCAGGCCCAGGCAATAATTGAGCGGGTGGAAATGCAGGGCGTTCGGGTCTTCGACGCCCTGGAAATAGCGCAACGTGTGTGCCCGTTCGCGGACCTGCGCGGTGTCGAGAAAGTTGAGTTCGTACCCGAAATCGCGGCGCATGGCGTCAATGTGGTTTTTCACACCTGCACCGTCGTCGTAGCGCTTGACCCGAATTGTGCCCGCCGACGGCGTGCAACCGCTCAGGGCCAATTCAGCAATATTGCGGCGGACAATCTCTACGCCTTCGACCGACATCTGGAACAGCGCCTTGGCGTGCTCCAGCCCAAGTTTTTTGCGAATCGCTCCAGACCCTTCCGCCCAGCCCGGCGAGACCACGCCGCCATTGCGGCCCGACGCGCCCCAAGCGACCTGATGGCCTTCGAGGATGATCACGCGCTTGCCGCGACGGGTCAGCTCAAGGGCCGCGGTGAGGCCGGCGATGCCGGCACCGATGATGCACACGTCGCAGGTTTCGTCCGTGTTCAATTCGGACCTCGCCGGGCGAGGCAGCGAGGTCTGGGAATACCAGGTGTTTGGGAAGGACATGGTCAATCCTTGAAGAGTCGGTTCTCTGTGGGAGCGAGCAGGCTCGCTCCCACAGAAGGGGGGCGTTTACTTGATGGTCGAGTAGTCGACGCCGTACCACTTGTCCGACAGCTTGGTCAGCGTGCCGTCCTTGTGCATTTCGCCGATGATTTCGCCCAGCTTGGCCTTCAACTCCGGGTCACCCTTGTCGGTGGCAACGGCCAACGGTTCGTAGAACACCACGCCGTTGTCAACGGCGCGCAACGGATAACCCTTCTTGACGGCTGCATCCAGCGTGCTGCGTTGCGTGAGGATGGCGTCCAGTCGGGTACCGTCGCCCAGGCGCAGATCGTCGAGTGGGCCGACGGAGCCGGAGTAAGTTTTCATTTTCTCGGTTTTGACGTCGTAGACGACTGGCGGCACGTCAGTGGTTTCGATGGCCAGCGCCTGGCTGAAGTAATCCTCGGACGTGGTGCCGCCTTCGACGCCGATGGTTTTGCCATTGAGGGCTTTGTGGTCGGTGACCGTGGATTTGTTGTGCACGGCAAACACATAGGGAACGTAGTAATAGGTCCCCGGGAAATCGAGAATCCGCGCACGACTTTTGGTCGCGGTCATCGAGCCCACAGACACGTCCCATCGGCCATTCCACTTGCCGGCGGTGATCACGTCCCAGTCGGGTGTGATGAATTTGGCCTCGACGCCGAGACGCTTGGCGATCTCTTTCGAAACATCAATGTCAAAACCGTCGATTTCGTTTTTGTCATTGATAAACCCCTGGGGTGGCCAGGTGGCCGAGGTGGCGACGGTCATCGTCTTGCTGCTCTGGATCTTGTCCAGCACGGCTCCGGCATTGGCAACGCCAACAAACAACAGTGACAGGGAGGCTGCGAGGGTGATTGCGCGTTTTCTACTGAGCATGTCCATCTCCACTTTTCGTTATTGTTATGCGGGGGGTAAAGCGCTTCTCAGTGACCGATGATTTGCGACAGGAATTTCTGCGCGCGTTCGGTCTGCGGGTTGTTGAAAAACTCGGCCGGGGTGGCTTGTTCGATGACCTGGCCCTGATCCATAAAGAGCACCCGGTCAGCGACCTTGCTGGCGAAGCCCATTTCGTGGGTCACGCAGATCATGGTCATGCCGTCGGTGGCCAGTTCGCTCATGACGTCCAGCACTTCATGGACCATTTCCGGGTCCAGCGCGGAGGTCGGTTCGTCGAACAGCATCACTTTCGGATTCATGCACAGCGCCCGCGCAATCGCCACGCGTTGCTGCTGACCGCCGGACAGTTGCGACGGATACTTGTGCGCGTGTTCGGCAATGCGCACCCGTTCGAGGTAAACCTGTGCGCGCTTTTTCGCCTCGGCAGACGACACGCCTTGCACCAGTTGCGGGGCCAGGGTCAGGTTGTCGATCACACTCAAGTGCGGGAACAGATTGAAGCTCTGAAACACCATGCCGATTTCGCTGCGCACGGCGCTGACACTTTCCGCTTCGCTGGTGAGGGTGATGCCGTTGACCTGGATGTGGCCTTTCTGGAAATTTTCCAGGTGGTTGATGCAGCGAATCATCGTCGACTTGCCAGAGCCCGACGGTCCGCATACCACCAGAATTTCCCCGGTGGCGACAGTCAGGTCGACATCGCGCAAGGCGTGAAAATTGCCGTACCACTTGTTCAGGCCCGTGATCGAAATCATCGAAGGGCCGGGCTGTGCAGTCACGGCCGGGTCGAGTTGTTCAGCGGTATTGGTTCGAGTCATCACGTATCAGCCCCTTGCCGTGGAACGGTTGACCCGTTTTTCGATGCGCGCCTGCACCCGTTCGAGAATGAACGACAGCGCCCAGTAAATCATCGCCGCAGTAATCAGCATCTCCAGGTGGCGGAAGTCGGCACGGCCCTGGGTCTTGGCCAGGTACATCAGTTCCCAGACGCCGATCACCGACACCAGCGAACTGTCCTTGAGCATGGCGATGAATTGGTTACCGGTCGGTGGAATGATCACCCGCAAGGCCTGGGGCATGATCACGCGGCTGAGGGTTTTGAACGGGCTGATATTCAGCGCTCGTGATGCTTCCCACTGACCGACCGGAATGCTCTGGATACCGGCGCGGAAAATTTCGGTCATGTAGGCGCCGTAGCACAGCGACAGCGCAAGGATGCCGGCCGGCACTGCGTCAACCACATAGCCCAGTTGCGGCAGGCCCAGGTAAATCAGGTAGATCTGGATCAGCAGCGGCACGCCGCGAAAGAACGAGGTGTAGAACGAAGCGAGCGCATTGGCCAGGCCGTTGTTCGACAGCTTCGCCACCGCGCCGATCAATGCCAGGACAAACGCGATCACAATGGCCACGGCAGAGATGTACAAGGTGGTTGCGGCGCCCTGGATGATCAGGAAACCGACCTTGTCGAGAATGAAACTGTAGGAGAGGTCGAAGGTGTCGAAGAATGCCAGAAACAGAATCAGCAACTCGACCCACACCACCGTGGTTTGTACCTTGAACTTCAAGCGCCCGAGCACATGGAAGTTCAGTGTGCCCAGTGCGGCGATGCCCAGGCCAATGGCAATGTTGCGAGCGGTCAGGCTGTCCGGGGCATTGCCCAGCAGCGGTTGCAGAAAGTGACTGAGTGCGCTGTTACCCAGGTTCATCAGGTAGGAGCCGAGAAACAGCACCACGGCTACGCCGAGCAGGAATTGAGGATCGTTAGACTTTTTCTTATAAATTATATTGTCGTGATACATAACTGCCTCAGTTTGTAGGTGGTGACGATCTCGCTGGGTAAAGGGGGCTTTGGGCAGTATTGCGACGCGAATTCAGGGACAACAAGCGACCATAATTCGCTATGTCAGTCCCTGAGCTCATTTTGCAATCAGGATAGTTTCGCGAGGCATGCCTCAAGGATGTCGAGCCCTTCCTCCAGCACCGAGGCTTCGGTGGTCAATGGCGCCAGCAGGCGGATGATGTGGCGCGACTTGCCGCTGGGCATCAGCAGCAGGCCTGCCTCTCGAGCCAGTGCCAGCAGTTGCGTCAACTGGGCCGGCGCCGGTGTGCCATCGGCATGGGCCAACTCGATGCCGCGCATCGCGCCAACGCCGGTCAAACGCCCCAGATACGGAGAAAGTTTGCTGTCGCGCCAGGCTTGGTAGCGGCTGACGATCGCTTCCTCCTGCTGTGTGCCCCAGGCTTGCAGGTTGGCATCCGTCATTTCATCCAGCGTCGCCAAACCGGCGGCGCAGGCGATGGGATTGCCCGAGTAAGTGCCGCCCAGACCGCCCTTGGGCAACGTGTCGAGCAACGCCTTGCGCCCGACCACCGCACCCAGCGGCACGCCGCCGGCAATGCTTTTACCCAGCAGGATCAAATCCGGCTCAATGCCCAGTCGCGAAAACGCAAAGCGCTCGCCGGTGCGGCCGAAGCCAGACTGGATTTCATCGGCAATCAGCAGGATGTTCTTTTCATCGCAGAACTTACGAAGTGCTTGGGCGAACTCCACGTCCATCGCGAGGAAGCCCGCTTCACCCTGCACCGGTTCAACGATGAAACAGGCCACGTCTTCAACGTCGATTTCGACGCTGAACAGTCGGTCCATGGCCTTCAGCGCTTCAGCGCAGGTTACGCCGTTATCCTTGCTCGGGTAGGGCAAGTGAAACACCGGGCCGGGTAGCACGCCGACTTTCTGTTTGTAGGGGGCGACCTTGCCGTTGAGGTTGAGGGTGGCGAGGGTGCGCCCGTGGAAGGCGCCGTCGAAGGCGATCACGGCAGTGCGGCCAGTGGCGCCACGGACGATCTTCAGGGCGTTTTCCGCCGCTTCCGCGCCGCTGTTGGTGAGCATGCCGCTGACCGGGTAATCCACCGGCATGAACGCGGTCAGGCGCTCCATCAGTTCGAGGTAGGGCACATGCGGGGCGGCGTTGAACGCGTAGTGGGTCAGGCGGGTGGCTTGTTCGCGAATGGCGTCGACGATGCGCGGGTGGCAATGGCCGAGGTTCAGCACGCCGATGCCACCGACGAAGTCGATGTAGCGTTTGCCATCGGTGTCCCAGACCTCGGCATTTTTGCCGTGGCTGAGTGTGACAGGATGAACGATGTTGATCGACCGGCTGATGGATTCGCTGCTCATGGATGACCGACTCTGAAGAAGGGATGCTTCTTTTTATCTAAGCCGTGAGCAGCGGTTTGGGGCAAACGAAATAAAGTGGCCGGGTCAATCTTAAAAGTCGGGATGTTGCCTGACGAGGGGGCTAGCGAAACGCAATTGTGGCGAGGGAGCTTGCTCCCGCTGGACTGCGCAGCGGTCCCCTGCTTTTTAAGTTAAGCAGGGTCGCTTCGCGGCCCAACGGGAGCAAGCTCCCTCGCCACAGGTTCAGTGTCGCTTGTGAGGTGTTGTGTAGGCTTTGATCAGCGACGAGTGAGCGGTTGTTGCGCGAACTTCACACCGGCCAATCCATGAGCAATCAGCGCGCGGATATTGCCGTGATCGCTGCCTTCAGGCGTTGCCACCACCGAGCGGTAATGCTCGCCAAATGCCAACAGCGCTTCTTCATCGCTCAGGCCTTCCAGCAGCGCCAGACCCAGGGTCTTGCACGAACCTTCATTCTGACCGGCCGCGTTTTCTACGCCGCCGTTGTTGAAGGCCTGGGGTTGATAGTCGTAACCGGCGGCGATGAAGGCCAGTGTGTCGGCAAAGACGTGCTCGCCGCTCTTGAGGCTGGCGCGCAGGGTGTCCAAATCACTCATTGGGTTTTCCTTTGGCGAACGCCGCCTGTTGTTCGGCGCTGGCTTCTTGCTGGTATTGGGCTTTCCATTCGGCGTACGGCATGCCGTAAACCACTTCGCGGGCGTCATCGAGGCTGACGTCGATCTGGCGTTCGTCGGCAGCGGCCTTGTACCACTTGGACAGGCAGTTGCGGCAGAAACCGGAGAGGTTCATCAGGTCGATGTTCTGCACATCCTTGCGGCTGTCCAGATGGGCCACCAGCCGGCGAAAGGCGGCGGCTTCAAGTTCCAGGCGTTGTTGATCGGTCATGGCGGGCTCTGTGCGGTCGAATCGTGCGCGGATGATAAAAGTCTGGCGAACAATGCGCCAGACGCGGTCAGCGGCTCGCCGCCAGGGTAATCGACACCGATTCGGCGAATCGCAGGGCGTGAGGTTTATCGACTTCCACCTCGGCGTACAGCACCGACGTGTTGGCCATGACAAGATCGAGGATTTCCTGGGTCAGGCGTTCCAGCAGCGCAAATCGATTGCCTTCAACGTGGGCGATGATTGCCTTGGTGATGGTCCGGTAGTTCAGCGCGTGATCGATGTCGTTATCGCGCACCGCTTCCTGGGCCGCATACAGGATGCTCAGGTTGATCAGCACATCCTGCTTGTTGAGGATTTCATCCTCGTTGATTCCGATGTAGGTCCGCAGGCACAGGTCCTTGACCCGGATGCGTGCCATGCCTGGTTGAAGTTGTGGCATTACGACGTGCTCCGTCCAATCAATTGCAGGAACTCCTGACGGGTGTTGCTCGACTCGCGGAAGGCGCCGAGCATCACCGAGGTGTTCATGGTTGAATTCTGTTTCTCGACACCGCGCATCATCATGCACATGTGTTTGGCTTCGATGACCACCGCGACGCCTGCCGCGCCGGTCACCTGTTGCACCGCGTCGGCGATTTGCCGGGTGAGGTTTTCCTGGATTTGCAGGCGACGGGCGAACATGTCCACCAGTCGCGCAATTTTCGACAGGCCCAGCACCTTGCCCGTTGGAATATAAGCCACATGGGCCTTGCCGATGAAGGGCAGCAGGTGATGTTCGCAGAGCGAGTACAGCTCGATGTTGTCGACGATGACCATTTCATCGTTGTCAGAGGCGAAGAGCGCGCCGTTGACGATCTCTTCGACACTTTGTTCGTAGCCATGGCAGAGGTACTGCATGGCTTTGGCCGCGCGCGCCGGGGTGTCGATCAGGCCTTCGCGATCCGGGTTTTCACCGAGTCCGATGAGGATCTCGCGGTAGCTTTGGGACAGCGCGTTCTGGGGCAGGATCAGCGTCATGGAGCATCCTCGCGGGGCATCTTATTTGATGTGCCTTCCGCCATTGACGGTCAGGGTGGTGCCGGTGACATAGGGGTTGTCGAGCAAGTAGCGCAGGCTCTGGTAGATCACTTCGCTGCCAGGTTCGATGCCCAGCGCGGACTTGGCCAGCGCCTTGGCGCGGTAAGCCGCGTCGTCCTCGGGGTTGAACATTAGCAGGGCCGGCGCGATACCGTTGACCTTGATTGTCGGCGCGTATTTCGCAGCGAAGGACAGCGTCAGGCTGTCGAGCCCGGCTTTGCTGGCGCAGTAACCGATGTGCCGGCTGCTGCCCTTGCGCGTCACGTCATCGCTGATGTGCACAATGTCCGCCGGGTGAGAGCGTTGCAGCAAGTCGGCACAGTGCAGGTTGATCAGGTAGGGCGCAAGCATGTGCACGCTGAACATGCGGGTGAAGGCTGCAGCGTCGTTGTCCGGCGTTTCGCTCAGCCATTCGGAGGCGTTGTGGACAATCGCCCGCAGGCTGTCGGTGTGAGATTTCAGATCGGCAATGAACGCCAGGATCCCGGCTTCAGTGGAAAAGTCGGCAAACACTGCGATAGCGCCCAGATCGCGCAATGCCTGGACGCCGGGGCGCTCGCTGCGGTAGCTGAAGATCACCCGATGGCCGTCTTCAATCAAACGCTGCGCACAATGCAGTCCGACACGCTGGCCGGCACCGGTGATGAGGATGGGGGCTGCGGAAGAGGTCATGAACGGCTCGCGTCGCGGTAAGAGCAAAACTATACCAGCGACGGGAGGCGTGTACCTAGGTTGGTGACGGCTTAGCGGTTCTGCGTGGAAGGCTGGACGGTCAATGGCCGTGCCGGTGTGCTGTTCAGCCAGTTGGCCAGCAGACGGGTCGACAAGGGAATGAAGAAGTAGACCATCAACGGCGTCAGGCACAGCGTGCTGACAAGCACCCGTGGCAGCAGGCTCACTTCGTTCAGCAAAGGCCCCAGGATAAAGTTGAACAACAGGGACACCGGAAAGAACGCCAGCCAGATCGCCACGGCCTGTTTCCAGCGTGGCGGGCGCTGACCGACCGCGCCGAACCAGCCTTCGATGCCGCTGACGCGATGTTCCGTCTTGTGGGCGAACAGGTCAATGCCACGCGCCAGCCACGCAGTGCGCGACGCTGAGTGTTCCCAGGCGTGCATGGTCTGCTCATCGGCAAAGCGGAAAATAATCTGGAATTCGTCATCGTCGGGCGGCGGAGCGAGCACACCAGAGCCGAGATAACCGGGAAAATCGGTAGCCAACTGTTCGCCTTCGCGCAACCAGGCCATCAGGTCTTGATAGCGCCCTTCGGCAACGCGGCGTGCAACCATCAGCGTGACGGGTGAGGTAGACATCATGTATCTCCGTAGACGTTTGCGTTACACCGGGTAGGCGTTTCGCCAGGCACAGCTCCGGGGTGGTGGGCTGCGACTTGAGACAAGCAAGGATTATTCCTGAAATTGACTGATATACCAGCGACTTTCGTCGATAACAGGTGTTGAACAGTAATGGGGCATAGGAGTTAGAATGGGATCCAATTTTTGTGCGACGGACGTACATTGCCCAATGCCTGTCCTGACTGACGTTCCTTCTGCTTCCAAGGCAAATCTTTCCGTCGATCGCGAAGATCTGTTTCCTATTCGCGAGGTGGCACGGCTGACGGGTATCAACCCGGTTACGCTGCGTGCCTGGGAGCGGCGTTACGGTCTGATCCAGCCCACGCGCACTGAAAGTGGGCATCGCTTGTACTCGATGGCCGATATCGAGCGCGTTCGCAGCATCCTTGGCTGGATCGAGCGCGGTGTCGCGGTCAGCAAGGTTGGCAAGATCCTGGCCAAGATCGAGCCGCTCAAGGCGCTGGCGCAGATCATTCCCAACGAACTCGTTCACGCTGATTACGAGCAATGGCAGGAACAAGTCGTGGCCGCGGTGAAGGCCTTTGACGAGGTTCGGCTGGAGCAGGTTTATGGGCAGATCTTCTCCAGCTATCCGCTCTCAGTGGTCTTTGAGGACATATTGCTGCCGGTCTGGAAGCGATTGCTGCAGCACTATGAAGCCTTCGGCCTGACGAGCAAATGGCTATTTCTGGACGGCTTTTTACGTTCTCGAGTGCTGCAGCGGCTGCTGCTGGTGCGTGTCATGCAACCGCGTCGAATCATCGTCTGTGGCTTGGCCGACCAAGCCCGTGAACTGGAAGTCCTGGTCACCGCGCTGTACTTGAGCAGTGTCGATTCGGCGATTCAGTTGCTGGCGATTGGTCAGCCCTTCGATGAGTTGACTCTGATCTGTGAACGGGTCAAACCCCAGGCCTTGGTGTTGGTGTCCAATCACGCGCCGACCGCAGAATTGCCTCGGCGGCTGAATCGCCTGGCCATGAGTCTGGATTGTCAGTTGTTGCTCGCCGGTGATGCGTCGGAACTGGCTCAGGAAAGCCTGGCCGGTTCGTCGATCGGTTGTCTGGGGAATGAGGGAACGGTGATGCGCCAGCGTCTGAAACAGTTCCTGGCGGGAAATCTGGATACCTGAGTTTCAGATATGTAGGGCGGGGTGTGTCAGGCGATGTTGCTGAAGGATGTACTGGCGCAGACGTTCGGTTTCGTCCTTGTCAGACTGACTCAATTCGTAGGCGTAAAAACCCTGTTCGGTTTCACGCTCAAAGCTGCCGCGCAATGCAATCCGTTCATAGCCTGAGGGGCTGAACCACAAGGCAAAATGCTTGGGTGGCTTGGTCTTGTTACGCACTTCCAGCAAAACCCCTTTGCACGACACTTCATGCACAAACATTGTGCCTGGTTGGCCTTTGGCATTCTCCAGCGCCACCGGCTCTTCCAGAACCAGGCGCCAAGGACGAACCATCGGTCCGTCTTCGTAAATGCTTGGCACACCCAGACGCAAATGCAGCGCATGAAATTCATCTTCCACCAGGTGCAGGGGGAAGGTCATTTGCTGGTTTTCGAAATTGGCCTGGATGGTGACTTGCTCATGAGCGGCGAGGCGCGTGAGCAAATCACGTATCTGCGAACCACCGTTGACGAGCAGGCTCGACGTCGCATCCCGCACATTGAGCTGCGGGTTGTGTTGCATGGTCTGGATGAAATCCAGCTCATCCTGAGTGAGGAGTGCGTCGCGCTGCATGGCTTGCTCGAAAGATATAGTTACAAAGTCATTGGTGATTGTAGTTAATGACACTTAATTCGCAGTTTTGTTTGCGCCGTTCGTCGCTTTCAGCGCAGATAGTTCAGCAAGCGCTTCGGCCAACTGGGTTTCCAGTTGCACAACGCGCTGCTGCGCTTTGACTTGAATGGTGACGTCCTTTTGCACGCCGACGAAGTAAGTCTGCCCGTCGCTCGGGTTTTTCACCGTCGACAGCGAGAGTTCATTCCAGAAAGGCGTGCCGTCCTTGCGGTAGTTCCTGAGGATTTCCCGGCAGGATCCTTCCTTGTCCAACGCGTCGCGTATGGTTGGAAGCGCTTCCTGATCGCGGTCGCCGGACTGCAAGAAACGACAATCCTGATAGAGGATTTCTTCGCTGGTGTAACCCGTGAGTCGTTCGAACGCCGGGTTGACGTAAATCAGGATGTTGTCCAGCTCGCCTTCCTTTTCGGCAATCACGATGCCGTCGTTGGAAGCGTTGATCACCATTTGCAGCAGTTGAGCATTGATCATCGGAGAGTCCTTTCCGGTTTGATGGTGTGTTGCATTCTAAAAGAACAATGCAGGTCCTGCTGTTAATATCCGGTCTTTCACTCAGTTCCAGGATCAGATTGATGAAAGTCGCCATTATTTCCGGCTCGGTGTACGGCACGGCTGAAGAAGTCGCCCGTCACGCCGCAAGTATTTTGAATGCCGCCGGTTTTGAAACCCTGCACAACCCGCGCGCGTCACTGGCCGATGTCCTGGCGTTCGAACCGCAAGCGTTTCTGGCGGTGACGTCGACCACCGGCATGGGTGAATTGCCGGACAACCTGCAACCGTTGTATTCGATGATTCGCGATCAGTTGCCCGCCGCCTGGCGCGGTCTGCCGGGAGCGGTCATCGCCCTGGGCGATGCGAGCTACGGCGATACTTTCTGTGGCGGCGGCGAGCAAATGCGCGAACTGTTCGGTGAGCTGGGGCTGCGTGAAGTTCTGCCGATGCTGCGCCTGGACGCCAGCGAAACGGTGACCCCGGAAACCGATGCCGAGCCCTGGCTGGCAGAATTGGTCAGCGTTTTGCGCGGGAGATGAAGCTCGTCATACTTCTGACGAGATCGCTGAATCTGTGCGCTACAGGGTTACTGGCGTCGGTCCTTTGACATGGATCCAGGCTCATTGCGTCACTGACTCGCTAGGCCATCAAGCTGGCTGCCAATGCAACTACACGAAGACTGGGGGCTGACTAGACTGCTGTGACGACAGCACAACAATAAGAACAGGAGGTCTTGCCGTGAATGTTGCTCCCGTCCAGTCGCCCCACAGCATCAAAGGTCAGGTCAGTGCCGCCGAGTGGCAAACTCGCGTCGATCTGGCGGCTTGTTATCGTTTGGTCGCCGCGCATGGTTGGGACGATCTGATCTTTACGCACATTTCGGCCAAGGTGCCGGGCACCGAAGATTTTCTGATCAACCCGTTCGGGCTGATGTTTCACGAAATCACCGCGTCAAGCCTGGTCAAGGTCGATCAGGCCGGCAACAAGCTGATGGACAGTCCTTACGAGATCAACCCGGCGGGTTACACCATTCACAGTGCCGTGCATGAGGTTCGTCACGATGTGGTTTGCGTGTTGCACACCCACACCGCCGCAGGTGTTGCGGTCTCGGCGCAAAAGCAGGGCATTCTGCCGATCAGCCAGCAATCCCTGTTTGTCCTGTCCAGCCTGGCTTACCACGCGTATGAAGGCGTGGCGCTGAACCATGAAGAAAAGGCACGCCTGCAAGCCGATCTCGGTGAAAACAATTTCCTGATGCTGCACAACCACGGTCTGCTGACCTGTGGCGGCACCATCGCCGATACGTTTCTGATGATGTTTACCTTCCAGCGCGCCTGCGATATCCAGGTGCTGGCACAGAATGGCGGCGCCGAATTGATCGCCATCGAACCGCAGATTCTGGCGGGCGCCAAGGCGATGATCGCCGGCGTGACGAAAAGCGCTCAAGGGATGGGTGGCGCGCTGGCCTGGCCGGCGCTGCTACGCAAACTCGATCAACAAGACCCGGGTTATAAACTCTAATGCCACTCGCCGAGATCCCCCTGTGTGTCTGGCGCAAACGCGGCCAGACGTTCGTATTCCGTGGCCAGACCATTCGCTATTGGACGGCCGGGCAAGGTGAGCCGCTGTTGCTCATCCATGGCTTTCCGACCGCCAGTTGGGACTGGCATTACCTGTGGCAACCACTGGCACAGCGCTATCGGGTGATTGCCTGCGACATGCTCGGTTTCGGCGACTCTGCCAAACCGGTGGACCACGAATACAGCCTGCTCGAACAGGCCGACTTGCAACAGGCGTTGCTGGCGCATTTGAGTGTCACGCAACCGGTGCACGTACTGGCTCACGACTATGGCGACAGCGTGGCGCAGGAACTGTTGGCCCGGCATTACGAAACCCGCGTTCACCTGGCCAGTTGTGTGTTCCTCAACGGTGGCCTGTTTCCCGAAACCCATCGTCCGCTGCTCGCGCAAAAACTGCTGCTCAGCCCCTTGGGCTGGATGATTGGCCGCGCCTTCACACGTGACGCGCTGGTGAAGAGCTTTCGGCAGATTTTCGGGCGGATGACCCGACCGACTGAAAGTGAAATGGATGATTTCTGGGGGCTGGTCGACAGCAACCATGGCCCACGAATCATGCACAAGCTCATCACCTATATCCCTGAGAGGCGGGTTCATCGCGAGCGTTGGGTGGGTGCCATGCAGCGCGCAGAAGTGCCGTTGCGCGTGATTGATGGCGAGGTCGATCCGATCTCCGGTGCACATATGGTCGCGCGCTATCGTGAGCTGATTCCCAACCCGGACACGGTCCTGCTGGCCGAGATTGGCCATTACCCACAGACCGAAGCCCCGGTGCAGGTGCTCAAGCATTACCTGGAGTTTCGCGATCGGCTGATTTTGCCGCCGCGCAAGTTCGCGTACTCCTGATTATCCCCCTGCCTTATCGGGCACCATTCAGCCTCACCCCTGTTCATTGTGACCAGCAGCGCCGTGCCTGACACTCGGGCTTATTGTCCCTGGCCTGCTGGAGTTCCTCCCATGAATGAGTCTGTGCGCTTCGAAGATAAAGTCGTGATCGTCACCGGTGCAGGCGGCGGCCTGGGCCGGGCACATGCGCTGCTGTTCGCCAAGCAGGGCGCCAAAGTGCTCGTTAACGATCTCGGCGGGTCGGCGCAAGGCGAGGGCGCCAACGCGTCCGCAGCAGACCGCGTAGTGGCCGAGATTCGTGAGGCCGGCGGCATTGCCGAAGCCAACCATGATTCCGTCACCGACGGCGACAAAATCGTCCAGCACGCGCTCGATGTTTTCGGCCGTGTCGATGTAGTGGTCAACAACGCCGGAATTCTGCGCGACAAGACCTTCCACAAAATGGACGACGCCGATTGGGACCTGGTTTACCGCGTCCACGTCGAAGGCGCCTACAAAGTCACCCGCGCTGCCTGGCCGCACATGCGCGAGCAAAACTATGGCCGCGTCATCTTCACCGCTTCGACCTCCGGCATCTACGGCAACTTCGGCCAGTCCAACTACGGCATGGCCAAACTCGGCCTCTATGGCCTGACGCGCACCCTCGCCATCGAAGGCCGCAAGAACAACATTCTGGTCAATGCCATCGCACCGACTGGCGGCACGCGCATGACCGAAGGCCTGATCCCGCCGCAAGTGTTCGAACAACTCAAACCGGAACTGGTCAGCCCGCTGGTGGTGTATCTGGCCAGTGAAAACTGCAAGGAGACTTCCGGGCTGTTCGAAGTCGGCGGCGGCTGGATGGGCAAGGTGCGCTGGGAGCGTAGCCTGGGCGCCGGGTTCGATCCACGGGTGGGATTCTCGCCGGAGGATGTAGCGGCGCAGTGGGAGCAGATTTGTGATTTCGAGGGCGCGGCGCATCCGAAGGACAATATTGAAGCGCTGAAGGAAATGATGGGGAATTTGCAGAAGTATTCGCTTTGATGGAGGCCGGCAAGGTCACAGTTGATGACCTTGCTGGTGCTTAGTGTTCTGGGCTGCAACGGTTATCAAGGAAAATACTTGCGAACCAATGCGGCCAGATTCGCCGCCGTTTGCGCATCCATGATTCCATCGTATGTTTCAGGGCGGAAGTGCAACTGAAAGGTTCGAACCAGTTGCGTGAAACCTTGATCGGTAGACGCATTTGAAACGTCATACCCATAGGTTTTGAACAGTTTGAGTAATTCGGTTCGGGCTGGAGTGCCGGTTTCACTGTATTGCTGCAGATAGGCATCACGGGTGGCGTCGTCGAACCAGGCACCAATGCCTTTCAAATACAGGGCATGCCAGGGAAATTTGGGCCCCGGGTCGCTCTTGCGGCCGACCGCAACGTCAGAGTGGCCCAGGACATGGGTCGGACTGATATCCGGATAGCGCTCAAGGATGTTCAGCGCCAGTTGTTCAATCGCGGCAATTTGTTCTGGCTGATACGGCGGGAAATTGAACACCCCTTGGCTGAACGTCGCCAGGTTAACGATTTCGACACCGATAGAGGTGTCATTCAGATTGCTGCGGTTACCCCACTGACTGACGCCCGCGTGCCAGGCGCGTTTGGTTTCGTCTACGAGGCTGAAGACTTCTTGCCCGGTGTAACCGGCGTTCAAGTAGCTCGGATCGGTAATGTCCGGAACCAAATAGTGGGCGCTGACATTCGGGCCGGTCAATGCATTGACCGAACTGGAGAAGTTGCCGGCCGTGTAGTGGAAGATCAGAAAGCGTACTCGGCTGTTGGAACTCTGGGTGGCGTGGAGTTTGTTGTAGATGATGGGTTTCATGAAAAACGGCTCGTGGTTAATTAAGTTGAAGTCAGCACGTAATGAGAGTTAGTGGCTGAGCTGTCATTAACCTTAATGCGTGGGGCGCTTTGTGTGTTTACAGAAGCTTGTAGTCGCTTTCCGAAAGATGTGTAAGTAGTGGGAGTCTGGGGGGTGGAGTTAGAGATTTGGAAGTGGAGTCAGGCACGTATGCCTGCTCCACTGTTTTATTTTCTATTCTTCTATTTTGAAGCCGGGTTTGCCGTTGGCGGCTCGCCATTGTTTTATGGCTTTCATAACGCCGGTTGGACTGTCCTCAACACCCGGCTCTGGATAGTACAAAATTCCAGTTCCGTTGGGGTGCTCTGAAGTACTTACGATATTGTCGACGATCGCGTCGTGTTCTTTCTCCGATGAGTAATCGCCTTCAACTAATCGGTTTATAAGGCTCATAAATTCGGATTCTGTATATTCTTCAAATTTATCTTTAAAAGTCATTTTAATTATCTCCTTTTTTGGAGTGGGTCTCGATGTGTTGCCTTGGTGTTAATACTTGGAGATTATCTAGATCGTAGACCGAACCACCTTCACTGATTGGCTGGATATGGTGGATTTCAAATTTTTGCCGTTTGCCCACCTGCTCTGTTGGGTGAGCGCTTGGCGATAGTCCCTTTCGAATATCAAATTTGTTGAACAGGGTAAATTGTTCAAGCAAAACCTCTTCATTTGCTACGGCCTTCCAGAATTCCCTGCGAAACGCTTTGAAACTCGAAAACTCCCTCCCTCGAAGTTTATCCGCAATCTGCTTGGGAATCGGTGCGCCATCTCGTGTTGACGCTACTCCCACCCAGTTTCCCGAAACGGACTGTCCGGAACCACTGGCAACACCGGGTTCACTCCGTCGATCCCTGAACATCGTGAAGACCGGAGGAAGCCCCGACTCAGCCGGGAAGACTGTGATAAACCCACCAAAGCTGTACAAATCCAGCTCTGGAAATTCATCGAGCCTTCCTTCCAAAGCGGTCAGGCTGGTGCCGTCGTAAACGGCAGTGTTCCGTTCGATGGCAGGGAGGGTGGTTGATGCGTTGTTCGGCGTGACGATCGGCGTCCAGGTCATACCGATGGATGGGGCATCCGGGTTGTAAGACCTGTAGGCATTAACGGCAGTATCGTAAGTGGCGAGTCGCACCGGAACGTTGCCAGGCAGCGTTGTGTCGTTTGTGGCAGCGACAAAGAACTCGGTTATGTTCCCCGCTGTTCTGGAGCCGATCGCCACTGCCAGCCTGGCGTCTCCATTGACCTGGGCAATGGCATACAAGTCATCTGCATTGACCTGTGCGAAATCCGAGAGCGGGATGCTAAAGGCGTGGAGATCCTCGGGCTGGTACTCCGAAAGCGCGAGGCTCCAGGCATGGAAGTTGTCAGGGACAAGTTTCGAAAGCGGGGTGCTCAGTTCACGGCTTTCACCGTCAGCCAGCGGCGAGGGGAACAGGAGTGCTGCAAATCCCACTAGTACGGCGCTTGCAACTGCGGTGCCTGCCGTTGTTACTGCGCCAACTGCGGCGTGCAGTGCGACCCTGACGGCCTGGGTTGTCGCTACGCCAGCGGCGAGACGTCCCGCTGCCAAGGTGAACACCGGACCGGCTGCGGCAGACCGGCCTGATATGGGAAACGGCCGACTGGCTTTGGCGGCTTCCCACGATTCGAACATCGCAACCATCGCTCTGAATCGTTCGAGCTCTTGCGCATTCTTTTTGGCATCGGCTTCCTTTCTTTCTTTTTCTTCTTGTTGTTCTTTTTTTTCACGTGCCTTTTCTTCCTGCCGTTTGGCCTCGGCTTGTGCTTCTAGAAGAGCCCGTTCCGCAGCGACTTGCTGCGCTGCCGCTTGCGCCGCAACCCGCGCTTGTTCCGCCGCCAATTGCCGTGCATTTTCCAATGCGGCAAGTCGCGCTTGCTCACGAGCCCGGGCCGCAGCTTCTTCATTTATGCGCACCAACTCAGCGGCGGCCCTTTGTGCTTCTTCATTCGCTTGAACAACCCTGAGGAAGTTCTGCACATCAACGGTTCGCTGGTTGAGCGACTGGAGTGTTTGAGACAACAATCTTGCGTCGTAACCTGCCCTCAAAGATTGAGTCCACGCCTGCATGGCAATGCCGTTCGACGTTGGACGTTTTTCCATCGTCGTGGCTTTTTTCATGAAATCATTGATATTCCGGTTAAACGGATCACCCGAATAGAAAGCATTGGCAGTCGCAGTTTTACTGTGAAACTCCGCGGCTTTTCGTTGTGTCAGTGTGTTAAGTACTCCCAGTTCCCGAATGATCGATTGCGAAGGTGGAAGTGGATCGGTGGGACCTTCAGTTCTAACGGAGGCCAGTTCGGCTTCGATCGATTGAGGTAATTGACTGAACCTGGCCTGGTATTCCTGTTCCAGCGCTTTGGTTGTGCGTTGGAGTGTGAGCAGGTTTTGATTAAAGGCGCTGAGGCCGTGGCCGAGCGGTCCATCTACCAGTACTTTTGATGTTCGCGGTGCGGGAATCATGTGGTCGGGTGCGATGCCCTTTATTTCGAGAGGCGTTTCAAAATTAAGAAAACCTGGCCCTGATTGGCTGGAATGGTTAGGTGGCTTTTGCATATTCATATCCTTTTGAATGTGCATATGGATTGAGAAATAACGTATTGCTGGTCATTAAAAAATGAATGCCGGTTATTTCGTCGTGCCATTAAAAGTTACAACGGAAATCGAAAGTGTGGGTCCGAGAGGTGCGTCAGTTTTTACATAAAGATTCGAGAGAAATTTCGATCAGGCAGGATTAAACGCAGGATTATCTTTCGCGTAATGAGATGTTTCTTATGCTGTTACAGGAAACATCCTGCAGGAATCTCGCCCATAAAAAAGGCCGCTGCAAACGCAGCGGCCAAGTAAGACGTTGGATCAGGAGCTACAAATCAACGTCTGTGTACACGGGGTGATCAATCGAAAAAGCGTCGACTCATCTGGATTCTGTTGTCAATGGCGTGGGTTGATCACACCGCCATGGCTTCGTGCTGTCCGGCGGATCACCGTGACAGCCCGGCAAGAATAAGCCGTTGAGCCCAAAGGAAAAATAGCGATTCGCGACATGCAGTGTTGCAGCCTGGGTAACAGTCCCTGCTCGACACACTCCTGTAGTTGCAGCCTCGCGTTGCTACAAGTCGGCATTCACCTGTCCCATGCGTCTGACTGATAACCCTTCATCCAGCCCATTCATGCCCGGCGCAAAGCCGCGGCCCGTCTGGCCATTCATCCTTAAGAGGTACACCGCGAATACCTCCTTGGTGCGCTTATCGCTCTTCGGTTGCGGCAGTAGGGTGGGGCCTTCTGTCACTCACCGGGGAAGACGCATGACAAAAACAACAATGCGCGCCATCTTCAAACCGCAAGCGCTGGCCGCTGCGGTGGCCTTGGGTTGCTGTGCCCAGGCGCAGGCTGTTTCATTCAATATCGGCGAGATCGAGGGCACGTTTGACTCCTCACTGTCCGTCGGCGCGAGTTGGGGCATGCGCGATGCCGAGAAATCGTTGGTGGGCACCGTCAACGGCGGGACCGGGCAGTCGTCGACCGGTGATGACGGGCGGCAGAACTTCGGGAAGGGAGAAACCTTTTCCAAAATCGTCAAGGGCATCCACGACCTCGAACTGAAGTACGGCGACACTGGAGTGTTCGTGCGGGGCAAGTACTGGTACGACTTCGAATTGCAGGATGAAGATCGTCCGTTCAAACAAATCAGTGACCACGGCCGCAAGGAAGGCGCCAAGTCTTCCGGCGCGCAAATCCTCGACGCCTTCGTTTATCACAACTACTCCATCGCTGAACTTCCGGGCAGCGTGCGCGCCGGCAAGCAAGTGGTGAGTTGGGGTGAAAGTACCTTCATCGGCAACTCGATCAACAGCATCAACCCGGTTGACGTTTCTGCGTTTCGTCGTCCGGGTGCCGAGATCAAGGAAGGCTTGATTCCGGTGAACATGCTGTACGTCTCCCAAGGCCTGACGGATCAGCTCTCGGTCGACGGGTTCTACCAACTGGAGTGGGACCAGACCGTTCTCGACAACTGCGGGACGTTCTTCGCTGTCGACGTAGCGGCGGATGGTTGCAACAACAACTACACCGTCGGCAGCCCCGCGATTGCGCCGTTGGCGCCGGTGGCAGCCGCGTTCGGCCAGCCGATTCTAGTGACCCGCGAAGGTGTGGTCGTTCCTCGCGGCGGCGACCGCGATGCGCGGGACTCCGGGCAGTGGGGCACCGCGTTGCGCTGGCTCGGTGATGATACCGAGTACGGCCTGTACTTCATGAACTACCACAGCCGCACACCGACGGTGGGCACTGTCACGGCTGGCGCGTCGACGCTGGCCAGCCTGCCGGGCATGGTCGGCATCGCCAACCGCCTGGCCCCCGGTAGCGGTGCGGGGCTGGCGCAGAGTGTGATGCTCGGTCGTGGCCAGTACTACCTCGATTACCCGGAAGACATTCGTCTGTATGGCGCGAGCTTCTCCACCACCTTGTCGACCGGTACGGCGTGGAGCGGCGAGATCAGCTATCGCCCTAACGCCCCGGTACAGGTCAACACCAACGACCTGACCCTGGCCTTGATCAACCCGATTGCCGGCGGTGCCGCATCACCGATTGCCACGACGCCTGGCGCTGATAACAAAGGCTACCGCCGCAAGGAAGTCACGCAGATCCAGAGCACCCTGACGCAGTTTTTCGACCAGGTACTGGGCGCGCAACGACTGACTGTGGTGGGCGAAGCGGCCGTGGTTCACGTCGGTGGCCTGGAGGGGCGTAGTCAATTGCGTTACGGCCGCGACTCGGTCTACGGCCAGTACGGTTTCGGGGGCGACACCGAAGGCTTTGTCACCTCGACCTCGTGGGGCTACCGCGCCCGGGCGATCCTCGATTACGCCGACGTATTCGCCGGGGTCAACCTCAAGCCCAACTTGTCCTGGTCGCATGACGTTTCCGGCTACGGCCCCAACGGCCTGTTCAACGAAGGCGTCAAGGCGGTCAGCGTCGGCGTCGATGCCGACTATCGCAACACCTATACCGCGAGCCTCAGTTACACCGACTTCTTTGGTGGTGACTACAACGTCCTCGAAGACCGCGACTTCGTGGCGCTGAGCTTCGGCGTGAACTTCTGATCTGGCTGAGAAGGATGATTTCAATGCGCAAGATGATTCTGCAATGCGGCGCCCTGGCCCTGAGCTTGCTGGCTGCCAACGTGATGGCGGCGGTGTCGCCGGATGAAGCCAACAAACTCGGCACCAGCCTCACGCCGCTGGGGGCCGAGAAGGCCGGCAACGCTGACGGCTCGATTCCGGCCTGGACCGGTGGCATTCCAAAAAATGCGGGTGCGGTGGACAGCAAAGGCTTTCTCGCCGACCCGTTCGCCAGCGAAAAACCGCTGTTCGTGATCACTCCGGCGACCGTCGACAAGTACAAGGACAAACTGTCGGAAGGCCAGGTGGCGATGTTCAAGCGCTACCCGGAAACCTACAAGATCCCGGTCTACCCGACCCACCGCACCGTGGCCGTGCCGCCGGAAATTTTCGAATCGGCCAAGCGCAGTGCACTGAACGTGAGCACCATCAACGACGGTAACGGCCTGGCCGGTTTCACCGGCAATCGCTACTACGCGTTCCCGATTCCCAAGAACGGCGTCGAAGTGCTGTGGAACCACATCACCCGTTACCACGGCGGTAACGTCAAACGCATCATCACCCAGGTGACCCCGCAAACGAACGGCAGCTACACGCCGATCCGCTTTGAGGAAGAAATCGCCGTCCCGCAGCTGATGAAGGACCTGGACGCGGACAAATCCGCCAACGTGCTGACCTTCTTCAAACAGTCGGTTACTGCGCCGGCGCGTCTGGCCGGTAACGTGCTGCTGGTGCACGAAACCCTCGATCAGGTGAAGGAACCGCGTCTGGCGTGGATCTACAACGCCGGCCAGCGTCGTGTACGTCGCGCTCCTCAAGTAGCCTATGACGGTCCGGGCACTGCCGCTGACGGTCTGCGCACCTCCGACAACTTCGACATGTTCTCCGGTGCGCCGGATCGCTACGATTGGAAACTGATCGGCAAGAAGGAAATGTACATCCCGTACAACAGCTACAAACTCGACTCGCCGAGTCTCAAGTACGACGACATCGTCAAGGCCGGCCACATCAATCAGGACCTGACCCGTTATGAACTGCACCGCGTCTGGGAAGTGGTCGGCACGGTCAAGCCGAGCGAGCGCCACATCTACGCCAAGCGCCACATGTACATCGACGAAGACAGCTGGCAAGTGGCGCTGGCGGATCACTACGACGGTCGCGGCCAACTGTGGCGAGTGGCCGAAGGGCATGCTCAGTATTACTACGATCACCAGGCCCAGGCGTACACGCTGGAAGCGCTCTACGACATCATTGCCGGCCGGTACATCGCGCTGGGGATGAAGAACGAAGAGAAGCACAGTTTCGAGTTTGGTTTCGAAGCCAAGATCGCCGACTACACGCCATCGGCGTTGCGTGCGGAGGGGGTTCGTTAAGGGCTTTATCCATTCACCGTGCAAAAGGCGACCGATGGGTCGCCTTTTTTATGGCTGTCGATCAACGTCCTGAATACTTCTCAACAAGCGGGTTAGACAGGTCTAGGGTGGCCTCACAACTATAAAAAGGCACGCTGCAATGACCGCCATGACTCCGTGTCTGGACCGCTCCGGATTCCTGCCCCGTCTGTCCTCTCATCACCTGTCGCGTGAGCGCTTGAGCGACCCATTGCTGGCGTCGACCGCACGGGTGAAATTGATCTGCGCCCCCGCTGGCAGTGGCAAGTCGGCGCTGCTTGCCGACTGCCTGTTGCAGGCGCCGCCGCAGTGCCGGGTGTGCTGGTTGCCGCTGTCGGGCATCGCCATGAGCGTCGAGGATTTTTGTCTGCGCGTGGCTGAGGCATTGGGACTGGCGTCATCGGAGGAGACCGCGCTACTTGCCGCGCTGGCCCGAGTGCAATCGCCGACCTGGCTGTTTCTGGACGATTATTGCCGCGTCCCCAATCCAGAACTCGACCAACTGCTGGACCGCATGCTGGCCGTCAGCAGCCCGATGTTGACCTGGTGGCTGGGGACTCGCCGTCGCCCGCAATGCAACTGGCCACGGTTGCTGCTCGATGACGAACTGTACGAATGTGAGCGCTCGACGCTGGCCTTCAAACAAAGTGAAATTGCCTCGTTGTTGCATCACCTGACGCCGGTCGATGCCAACACCGCCGCCAGCAAGATCATCCAGCGCAGCGGCGGCTGGTGCGCCGGGGTGCGCGTGGCGTTGCTGCAAAAATGCGACTGGTCGCGCAGCGATTCACTTCACGGTCGAGCGGACACGTTACTCGATTACCTCGAACACGAACTGTTCACCAGTCTGACCCCGGAGTTGACCGAGGTCTGGCGGGTGCTCGCGCATTTGCCACGATTCAATGCACGGCTGTGCGATCACCTGTTTGGTGTGGGTGAGGGCGCGCAATGCCTCAAGACCTTGCAGGAGTTGGGGTGCTTTATCGAACCGTGGCAGGCGTCGGCCGACTGGCTGCAGATTTTCCCGCCGTTCACGCAATTGATGCGTGATGAACAATGGCCGGCCGGGCGCTCCTGGCATCGTCGCGCCTGCCAGTGGTTCGCCGCTGAACTGGATTGGAAAGCGGCTTTCGAGCAGGCCCTGCTGGCCGAAGAATTTGAGGTCGCGGTCAGCCTGTTGCAGCACTTCAGTTTCGAGCACTTGTTCGAGGAACAGACGGTCGTGCTGTTGCTGCGTTTGTATGAGCATCAAGGCGCAGAGCTTATGTTCGGCTCCCCACAATTGGTCGGCTTGATCACCGCGGCATTGCTGTTTGCCGGGCGATTCGAGCAAGCCGCCGTTTGCATCGAACAGTTGTCGCGCTTTACCCCGCAACCCTCGGCGGTACAGCAGCGGCAACTGATCGCACGATGGCAGGCGCAACAGGGTTGGTTGCTGCATTTGCAGGGGCGTATGGAGGGCTCGAGGGCACATTTTCTTGAGGCGCTGAGCGAGCTTTGTCCAGGCCTGTGGACCGTGCGCTTGATGTGCCTGTCGGGTTTGACGCAACAGGCCCTGCTGCGGGGCGAACTCGATGTGGCGCAGGCGTTGAATCGCGAGGCGCTGTGCCTGGCGCGTGCGCAGGGCTCGCTGGTGTTCGAAGGGCTGCTGGAACTCGATCATGCGCAATTGCTTGAACAGCGTGGCGCTCCCCAGCGTGCCGAAAGCCTGCTCGCGAACATTCATGAATTGCTCAATCAACCCGTCGAGCGACCTGTGCCATTGCTGGGTCGAATCGCGCTGCGTCGTGGTCGGCTCGCACTCTGCCAAGGAAACGATGAACGCGCCGAGGCGTTCTTTCACGCCGGCCTGGAACAGTGTTTGCGCAGCCACGACAAACGCGTGCTTTACGGCTTTCTCGGTCTTGCCCAGTTGGCGGCTAACCAGCGTGACTATGCCCAGGCGTTCGTCTTGCTGCGCGATGCCGAGAGGCTGATGCAGCAACGGCATATTCCGGACACGGTCTATCGCGGCGTGCTGCTGCAAGTCAGTAGCCATTTCTGGTTGCAACAGGGGCGTGCCGAACTGGCGTGCGAAGCCTTGAGTCGTGTGCTCAAGCACTATCGCGGACCTCAGGCGCGGCAGGCGCCCCCGGCCACGCTTGAGCTGATCCCGCGTATCGAATACCTGTTGATCATCGCAAGGTTTCGGACTGAGCCGGATACGGGCGAGGCGGCAGCACAACTTGAGTCATTGATGAAGCTGGCGCAGGCGCAAGGCATGTGGATGCTCGCGACCGAATTGCAATTGGCCCTGGCTGAAGTGCTGTGGCTAGAAGGCCAAACCACGAAGGCGATTGATGTATTGCAGGAGGGCTTGCGCAACGTGACACGGTATCAGGCGCATCAAGTGCTCAATGAGTTGCGCCAGCGTCAGCCGTTATTGTTTGTCGACGAACAGGCTTCTCTAGAGTCGTGTCATCAGCCGTGCGGTCGTGCAGATACAGCGGAAACCTTGAGTCAGCGTGAACTGCAAGTCTTGAAGCTGGTGGCCCTCGGTCATTCCAATCAAGAAATTGCAGATACGCTGTTTATTTCTTTGCATACGGTTAAAACCCACACCCGGCGTATACATGGAAAGTTGCGGGTAGAAAGACGCACGCAAGCCGTGGCGAAGGCCAAGGCGTTAGGGTTGTGGGGTTGAAACTGAAGGTAGCGGCAATGATTGATCGCCGATCAGCGACTGACCTCGTCGGCTTGATACCCCATCCGCCAACTCACCGCCCGTGTCGCCGCCAGCAAACGCTGCGCCGCCGGGCCGTTTTCGTCGGCGTGAAACAACGAGGTCGGGCCGACAATGGTCATGACCGCCGCGACGTTTCCGACTGCATTGAAGACCGGTGCTGACAAGGCGTCGACACCGGGCATCAGCAAGCCATGCACATGGTGCAAGCCGCGTTCGCGGATCTGTTCGCACAAGCTCGCGTAGGCCTGATCGTCCGCCAAAATGTGATCGGCGGCGTTTTGCAGTTCCTGTTCGCGCAAATCCACTGTTTCGCGCTTGGGCAGAAACGCGCCGAACACCAGGCCGGTGGATGAACTGAGCAGCGGCAACACCGAGCCCAACTGCGTCACCACCGTCACTGCGCGCACAGCCGGTTCGATGTGCACCACGGTCGCCCCTTGATTGCCCCACACCGCCAGAAAGCAGGTTTCATTCAATTCATCGCGCAACTCGGCCAGGGGCAGGGCGCCGACTTTCAGCACGTCCATACTGTTGAGTGCAGCGAGCCCCACCCGCAAGGCTTCGCGACCGAGACCGTAATGGTTGGTGGCCGGGTTCTGCTCGGCAAAACCGCTCGCAATCAGCGCCTGCAAATAGCGGTGAACCTTGCTCGCCGGCATCTGCACGTGTTCGGCCAGGCGCGACAGGGAGGTCGAGGGCGACAACTCGGCCAAGGCCTTGAGGATGTCGGTGCCGACCTCGGCCGAGCGGACTTTCTGTTTGTCGTTGTTGCGCGGCGTTTCCATGGAGGCGGTCTGATCCCGGGACGAATGGGCGTCTTTATAGCTTGACGGTCAATACCAATCAAATTACGTTATGCGTAATCAGATTACGATAAAAATAACCCAGGCGTGCCGAACCTCTGCAACAGAGTGACAGGCCATCGCCTAGTCCCCGTTCAGGAGGCTCCATGAACCCTGATTCAACCGCGCCAGCGCTGGTCTATCAGTCCGGCTTCGGCAACGAATTCAGCAGTGAAGCGCTGCCCGGCGCACTGCCCGTCGGCCAGAACTCCCCGCAAAAAGCCCCGTATGGCCTCTACACCGAATTGTTCTCCGGCACCGCGTTTACCATGCCCCGCAGTGAAGCCCGGCGTACCTGGATGTACCGCATTCAGCCATCGGCCAATCACCCGGCGTTCGTCAAACTGGAGCGGCAACTGGCCGGCGGCTCATTGGGTGAAGTGACCCCCAATCGCCTGCGCTGGAACCCGCTGGAGATCCCGACCGAACCGACCGATTTCATCGACGGGCTGGTGAGCATGGCGGCCAACTCGGGCGCGGAAAAACCGGCCGGGATCAGCATCCATAGCTATCGCGCCAATCGTTCCATGGAGCGCGTGTTCTTCAACGCCGACGGCGAAATGTTGTTGGTGCCTGAGCTGGGGCGTTTGCGCATTGCCACTGAGCTCGGCGTGCTGGAGCTGGAGCCGCTGGAGATCGCCGTGCTGCCGCGCGGGCTGAAATTCCGTGTCGAACTGCTCGACCCGCAAGCGCGCGGTTACATCGCCGAGAACCATGGCGCACCGCTGCGTCTGCCAGACCTGGGGCCGATCGGCAGCAATGGCCTGGCCAACCCGCGGGACTTCCTGACGCCGGTTGCGCACTACGAACACCTCAAGCAACCGACCACCCTGGTGCAGAAATTCCTCGGCCAGTTGTGGGGTTGTGAGCTCGATCATTCGCCGCTGAACGTGGTCGCCTGGCATGGCACTAACGTGCCGTACAAATATGACCTGCGCCGTTTCAACACTATTGGCACGGTCAGCTTCGATCACCCGGACCCGTCGATTTTCACGGTCCTGACCTCGCCGACCAGCGTCCACGGTTTGGCCAACCTGGACTTCGTGATCTTCCCGCCGCGCTGGATGGTCGCCGAGAAAACCTTCCGTCCGCCGTGGTTCCACCGCAACCTGATGAACGAATTCATGGGCCTGATCCAGGGCGCCTACGATGCCAAGGCCGAAGGCTTCGTGCCCGGCGGTGCTTCCTTGCACAGCTGCATGAGCGCTCACGGCCCGGACGGCGAAACCTGCACCAAGGCGATCAACGCTGAGCTGGCGCCAGCGAAAATCGACAACACCATGGCCTTCATGTTCGAGACCAGCCAGGTATTGCGCCCGAGCCGTTTCGCCCTCGATTGTCCGCAACTGCAAACCAATTACGATGCATGCTGGGCCACGCTGCCCGCCACTTTCGACCCGACCCGGAGATAACCCATGACTCAGACTTCCATCACTCGTAGCTGGGTTGCCTCCGCCAACGGCCACACGGATTTCCCGCTGCAAAACCTGCCATTGGGCGTGTTCAGCGTGAACGGTTCGGCCCCGCGTAGCGGCGTGGCGATTGGCGAGCATATTTTTGATCTGGAGGCGGCGCTGGACGCCGGCCTGTTCGACGGCGCAGCCAAAGCGGCTGTTGAAGCCACCCGTGGCGGCCAGTTGAATGCTTTTTTCGAACTCGGTCGCGAAGCTCGTGTTGCCCTGCGTGAGCGCTTGATCGAACTGTTCAAGGAAGGCAGCACCCTGCACGGCAAGATCGAAGCCCAAGGCGCAAAACTGCTGCCATTGGCGGCTCAATGCACGATGCACCTGCCGGCGAAAATCAACGATTACACCGACTTCTATGTGGGCATCGAGCACGCACAAAACGTCGGCAAACTGTTTCGCCCTGACAATCCGCTGTTGCCGAACTACAAGTACGTGCCGATCGGCTACCACGGTCGCGCCTCGACCATTCGCCCGTCGGGCACCGATGTTCGTCGTCCGAAAGGACAGACCTTGCCGGCCGGTCAGACCGAACCGACGTTTGGTCCGTGCGCGCGTCTGGATTACGAACTGGAATTGGGCATCTGGATTGGCCAGGGCAATGAAATGGGCGACTCGATCGCCATCGGTGACGCCGCCGATCACATTGCCGGTTTCTGCCTGCTCAACGACTGGTCGGCGCGGGATATCCAGGCCTGGGAATATCAGCCGCTAGGCCCGTTCCTGTCGAAAAGCTTCATCACCAGCATCTCGCCGTGGGTCGTCACCGCCGAAGCGCTGGAGCCGTTCCGTCGCGCCCAGCCTGCGCGCCCTGAAGGCGATCCGCAGCCGCTGCCGTACCTGTTCGACAAGCGCGACCAGGCCGCTGGCGGTTTCGACATCGAGCTGGAAGTGCTGCTGCTCACCGAAGGCCTGCGCGAGCAAAATCTGCCGGCCCATCGCCTGACGCTCAGCAACACACAGCACATGTACTGGACCGTGGCGCAAATGGTTGCGCACCACAGCGTCAACGGCTGCCAGTTGCAGGCCGGCGACCTGTTCGGTTCGGGCACGTTGTCCGGTCCGCAAAACGGTCAGTTCGGCAGCCTGCTGGAAATCACCGAGGGCGGTAAAAAGCCGATCGAACTGGCATCGGGCGAAGTGCGTAAATTCCTTGAAGACGGCGACGAGATCATCCTGCGTGCCCGTTGCAGCCGTGAGGGTTTCGCGTCCATCGGCTTCGGCGAATGCCGCGGCAAAGTACTGCCGGCGCGTTAAGAGGATCGAGTGATGGAACTCTATACCTACTACCGTTCGACCTCGTCGTATCGGGTGCGTATTGCACTGGCGCTCAAGGGCCTGGATTACCAGGCCTTGCCGGTCAACCTGATTGCACCGCCAGGTGGCGAACATCGTCAGCCGGCCTACCTGGGCATCAACCCGCAAGGCCGGGTGCCGGCCTTGCGCACGGAGGAAGGCGAGCTGTTGATTCAATCGCCGGCGATCATCGAATACCTCGAAGAGCGTTATCCACAGGTACCGCTGCTGTCCAAAGACCTTGCTGCCCGCGCGCATGAGCGCGGTGTGGCGGCGGTGATCGGTTGCGATGTGCATCCGCTGCACAACGTCAGCGTGCTCAACAAGCTGCGCCAGTTGGGCCATGACGAACCGCAAGTGGTGGAGTGGATCGGGCACTGGATCAGCCAAGGGTTGGCGACGGTGGAGCAGTTGATCGGGGATGAGGGTTATTGCTTTGGCGATGAACCGGGATTGGCGGATGTCTATCTGATTCCTCAGCTGTATGCGGCCGAGCGATTTAACCTCTCCCTCGAAGCGTATCCACGGATTCGCCGGGTGGCGGCGCTGGCAGCCACGCATCCCGCGTTCATCAAGGCTCACCCGGCCAACCAGCCAGACACCCCATAAAGCCTCACCCGATCAAAATGTGGGCGCGGGCTTGCTCCCACATGTTTGATTTCGGCATGGCCTGGATTCATGTCTGCCATCGATCCCAGTGGGAGCGAGCCTGCTCGCGAAGGCGGTGTTGACTGATACACCGCTATCGCGAGCAGGCTCACTCCTACAGGGGGTCAATGGACGATCGAATTGGGCGGCAGGTGCCCCAGGCGTTCGGTCAGGCGGATTCGCTGGATCGGGTCGTCGCTGAGTAACAGCGCATGCTCCAGATCGAAGCGCTCGGCATTCGGGCAGTCCAGGCGCTGATAGAGGCTGGCCCGGGCCAGGTAATCGGCGGCGCTGGCGTTGCCCAGTTCCAGCACGCGTTCGGCATCGATCAGCGCGCCAATGTAGTCATCGTGGGAGAGGTGCAGTTGACGCAGGTTTCGCGACAGGCGTTGCAGCATCTGCACCGGGTCTGCCGTCAGTAAATGGTCGGCGCCGAGTTTCAAGTTCGGGCCGTATTGGCGTTGCAGCAGTTCCCGGCAGTCGTTGGGGTACAACCGGCGTCCGCCACAAGGGTCCAGCAGGTGATCCGCACCCGGCACCCGCAGCAGGAAGTGCCCCGGGAAGTTGACCCCCACCAGCGGGATCTCCAGACGCTTGGCCAACTCCAGCGCAATCAGCCCAAGGGACAACGGCTGGCCGCGCCGCAGTTCCAGCACTTTATTGAGCAAGGCCACTTGTGGGCGCAACGGCGTGAAGTCGTCCTGCGCGAACCCCAGGTCATTCATCCGCCGCAACAACGGCTGGGCCAGTTCGCTGACCGGTAACATCGGCAGGCCATAGCTGACTTGCTGTGTCAGGTCGCTGAAGTCGGCCAGCACGGCTTCGGGATTCAGCCGTGAGTCGTGCTCGACCGCCATCCACAGCGCCGCTTCGAACAGCGCGGGCGGTGAACGTTGCAGGCAATCGAAGAAGCGTTGGCGGGGCGTCATCAAAATCTCCGGCGGATGCCTCGTTTTAGCCCCGTCTCCGACATTCGTCCAGTGCTGCACACATCCGGTTTCAGGTTATGTCTAAAAGCCTGCAACGTAGCGCCGCTTATTCCGGTGCGCTTCTGCAATTTTTGGGCGCAAGCCTATACTGGCGACTACAAGAAGTGATTCGGGAGCCCCACGATGTTCGCTCTCATGCAAAGCACTCGCCTTGAATCGCTGCATCTGAGCGTCGACCCGGTCACCGGGTTGAAGGCGGTCATTGCCATTCATAACAGCCGGCTCGGGCCTGCCCTGGGTGGTTGTCGTTACCTTGCCTACCCCAGCGACGAATCCGCGGTCGAGGATGCCATACGCCTGGCGCAAGGCATGAGTTACAAGGCGGCACTGGCCGGGCTCGCCCAGGGCGGCGGCGTGGCGGTGATTGTTCGCCCGATCCATGTGGAAAATCGCGGCGCGCTGTTCGAAGCGTTCGGACGCTGTATCGATCAGCTCGACGGTCGCTACATTACTGCGATCGACAGCGGCACCTCGGTGGCGGACATGGACTGCATCGCCCAGCAAACCCAACACGTCACCAGCACCACGTCGGCAGGCGACCCCGCGCCGCATGCCGCCATGGGGGTGTTCACCGGTATTCGAGCAACCGCGATGGCCCGCCTGGGCAGCGATAACCTGGAAGGGCTGCGGGTGGCCATCCAGGGTTTGGGCAACGTCGGTTATGCGCTCGCCGAACAACTGCACGCGGCTGGCGCGGAACTGCTGGTCAGCGATATCGATCACGGCAAGGTGCAATTGGCGATGGAGCAATTGGGCGCTCACCCGATTGCAAACGAAGCATTGCTCAGCACACCGTGCGACATCCTCGCGCCGTGCGGCCTGGGCGGCGTGCTCAACAGCCACACCGTGACACAACTGCGTTGCTCGGCTGTGGCCGGCTCTGCGAACAATCAACTGACGCACCTGGAAGTCGCCGATCAACTGGAGCGGCGGGGAATTCTGTATGCGCCGGACTACGTGATCAATTCCGGGGGGCTGATCTACGTTTCGCTCAAGCATCGGGGCGAAGAGCTGACGACCATCACCGCGCATCTGTCGAAAATCGCCTCACGGCTGACCGAAGTCTTCGCCCATGCCCAAGCGGAAAAACGTTCGCCGGCGCGGGTGGCGGACGAGTTGGCAGAGAAAGTGTTGTACCGCTGAGCGATTCTTTTATCCCGGACATGAAAAAGGCCCTGAGTCCTTCGACTCAGGGCCTATTCAATTCTGGCGTTACTTACTTCGGCGTCTTGGCCGCTTTGGCGGGCTTGGCCGGCGCCGGCTCAGCGGCTTCAACCGCCTCGTCAGGTTCAGCCTGTGCCACCACTTCAACCGGCGCATTCAGCAGTTCGGACAACGCATCCGGCTGGCTCTTGAATGCCTTGGCGAACACATCGCGATTCTTCGCCATGTAGATCCCGGCTTCTTCCACTTGCTGCTCGGTCAGGGACGGAACGGCTTTTTGCAACACTTCAGCCAGCAATTCAGCCAGTTCGAGCATTTTGTCATGACGGTCAGCTTCGGCTTTATCCATGAACAAGCGCTCCAGATCTCGGCTGCTGCGGTATACCACTTCGACGGCCATTCACCACCTCACATGCCTTCACATTAGTTGTCTGTTTCGACCACTGTATTTATATACAGCGAAAAGGATAAGCGAATCCCTGCGCTTTGGGTAGTGGCTTTTTAATGTAGACCGAAATTGGCGTTTGTCAGGTGGACCGTGTCGCACCCTTCGCGAGCAGGCTCGCTCCCACAGGGGGCGGTGCGGTTCTTGTGGGAGCGAGCCTGCTCGCGAAGGGGCCCGTCCAGACACCACAAAAGTGTCCAGTAGCAGCCCATCACCATCTCACCGAAAGCGACTGGCCTTTTTTCTGCATGCAGAACAACCGTCACGTCAATCCAGCATCATCCGCTCGAACCGAGCTAAGGAAGCATCATCGTGAAAATCAACTGGGCCGAGAACCTGCGGCAGAACGTGCACCAACTGGCCGAGTCCCTGGGCAACCTGTTCGTCGAGACCTTCCACTACCTGGCGCTGTTCGCCATCGGGGCGGTGACCGCGTACGCAGCGGTGATGGAATTCTTGCAGATGATCGAAGCAGGGCACATCAAGATCGACGACATCTTGCTGCTGTTCATCTACCTCGAATTGGGGGCGATGGTCGGGATTTACTTCAAGACCAATCACATGCCGGTGCGATTCCTGATCTACGTGGCGATCACCGCGCTGACGCGGCTGCTGATCTCCAACGTATCGCATCACAATCCGCCGGATGTGGGGATCATCTATCTGTGCGGCGGGATCCTGCTGCTGGCGTTTTCGATTCTGGTGGTGCGCTACGCCTCGTCGCAATTCCCTTCGGTGAAGATCGAGCACCCGCAACGCAAGGTCGGTGCGGGTTCCAGTGAACATCCCGAAGTGGAGAAGGGCGAGCTTTAAAGCCGGATCGCAGGTCGCGGCTGGCCTTTGACCGGCGGTGGTGGCAAGGAGCGACTGTCGCCGTCGGTCATGGCTTCGAGGATGGTCATGGCACTGTGGCCCTGCTCGATGGCGATGCCGAACTGAATGCTTTGCACCAGGCGCTTCAGGCGCTTGGGGTCATTGCGTTGTTCGGCACTGATCATCCGTTTGGCCACCACGCGGCCGCTGTTGGAGAGGGTCAGCATGATGCTGCCGTCCAGACCCTGAATGCTCAGGTTGATCTGGTAATCCGGTGCAAAGGCATCGGTAATGACCTGAAAGGGGTTGTCCATAATGCGTCACCGCCTGATTGAACGTGCAGTTGTTGACCGGCCATATTCGGGTTGGTTCGCAACACCGGACCATCGGCCGATCGCTCGCTGAGGTTTCAACAGTCCTTTTGCCTCAGCGGTGACGTAGCAAGGGGCATGCCGGAAAAATTGTCGGACAATGATCACGGCAAAAAACAGGCGGGCGCCCTGACAATCAAGCAGGCCGCCTTCTTTTTACCTGCCCGTTTCAGGGCATGAATGCGCAGATGACCGCAGACAGTGCAATCAGCACTCCACCCAGCTCACCGCCAAACCGCCGCGTGACGTCTCTTTGTATTTGTCATGCATGTCGGCTCCGGTATCACGCATGGTGCGGATCACCCGGTCCAGGGAGATGAAATGTTTGCCATCGCCGCGCAGGGCCATTTGCGTGGCGTTGATCGCTTTCACCGCGGCAATCGCGTTGCGCTCGATGCACGGCACTTGGACCAGGCCGCCGACCGGATCGCAGGTCAGGCCGAGGTTGTGTTCCAGACCAATTTCAGCGGCGTTTTCAAGCTGCTCTGGCGTGGCACCGAGCACGTTGGCCAGACCGGCGGCCGCCATCGCGCAGGCCGAGCCGACTTCGCCCTGACAGCCGACTTCAGCGCCGGAGATCGAGGCGTTTTTCTTGCACAGGATGCCGACTGCCGCCGCACCCAGAAAGAACGCGACCACGTCATCGTCCGACGCGTCCGGGTTGAACTTCATGTAGTAATGCAGCACCGCCGGAATGATCCCCGCCGCACCGTTGGTCGGAGCCGTGACCATGCGCCCGCCCGCGGCGTTTTCCTCGTTCACGGCAAGGGCAAACAGGTTGACCCACTCCATGGCCGACAGGGTGGAGGTGATGACATTCGGCTTGCCGATTTCCAGCAGGCTGCGGTGCAATTTCGCCGCGCGACGGGGCACATTCAGGCCACCCGGCAGGATGCCCTCGTGACGCAAACCCTGTTCGACACACTCGCGCATCACCGACCAGATGTGCAGCAAGCCCTGGCGGATCTCGGCTTCGCTGCGCCAGGCCAATTCATTGGCCATCATCAATTCGGAAACCCGCAGACCGTGCTGGTTGCAGAGCCGGAGCAATTCGGCGGCGCTGGAGAAATCGTACGGCAGCACCACATCGCTGGCCGGTGCGATGCCGGACTCGGCTTGCGCCGCTTCGATGATGAAACCGCCGCCGACCGAGTAGTACGTCTGTTCGTAGAGTTCGCCGGATTCGCCGAAAGCTGTCAGCGACATCGCGTTGGGGTGGTAGGGCAGGCTCTCGTCCAGCAGCAGGAGATCGCGCTGCCAGTCGAAGGCAATTGTGGTTTTGCCGGCCAGGGATAATTCACCGGTTTCGCGCAAAGTCTGGATACGGCTGTCGATGGACGTGGGATCGATGCTGTCCGGCCATTCGCCCATCAGGCCCATGACGCAGGCGCGGTCGGTCGCGTGGCCGACGCCGGTGGCGGACAGGGAGCCATAAAGGCGGATTTCTACCCGACGAACGGCGTCCAGTAAATGCTGGTCAATCAGTGCCTGGGCGAAGGTCGCGGCGGCGCGCATCGGGCCGACGGTGTGGGAACTGGACGGACCGATGCCGACTTTGAAGAGATCGAAAACACTGATAGCCATGCTAAACCCTATACAAGCAATGGAAGAGAAATCGCTGCCATTTTTGTAGGACAAGCGCAATGTCGGCGATACTGCCTGCCTCGGTCCAGCGTGACCAACGAAACTTCCTAAGACAGCCTTTAGCAGGACTAAACGATGAGTCGTCAATTGCATGCCCAGACCTATGTCTGGCTGCACGTGTTTTCCTGTGCCGCACGGCACTTGTCGTTCACCCGTTGCGCCGAGGAACTGCACATCACGCCGGGGGCGGTGAGTCAGCAAATCCGCCAACTGGAAGAGCGTTTGGGTTTCCGCTTGTTTCACCGTCGTGCACGAGGTGTCGAACTGAGCGCTGAAGGCCAGCGCCTGGCCATTACGGTCAACGAGGCGTATGGCAGCATCGATGCGGAATTGCGCCGACTGGACGCCGGAATGATCAGCGGAACGTTGCGGCTGCGCTCGATTCCGTCATTCCTGAGCAAATGGCTGACCCCGCGCCTGCCACGTTTGCAGCAGCGCTTTCCGGACATTCAGTTGCGCCTGGTGGCGGAGGACAGCAGCGTGCCGCTGCACGAGGGTGACTTCGATCTGGCCATCGACCTGAACGATGGCAGTTACCCCGGCCTGTTATCCACAGCCTTGCTCGACGAGCAGATTTTCCCGGTTTGTGCACCGAGCCTGCTGCGCGGACGACCGCCGCTGCATGGCCCGGCGGACCTGATGCATTTCCCGTTGTTGCACGACATCACCGCCTGGCGCGGCAGCTATGAATACGCGGAATGGGAGTTCTACCTGAATGCCATCGGCTTCCAAGGCGCCGACGTACGGCGCGGGCACACATTCAATCGCAATCACCTGACCATCGAAGCGGCGATTGCCGGGATGGGCGTGGCGATTGCGCGGCGCACGTTGCTCAATGATGAGCTGGAACGGGGAACTTTGATTGTGCCGTTCGGCCTGGCGGTGCCCAATCACAAGCGCTACATGCTGCTGTATGCGCCGGGTGCATTGAGCCATCCGGGCGTGCGCGCGGTGCATGACTGGCTGGTGGAGGAGGCGGGGATTTTTCGAAGTCTGCACCCGCTGGCAGAGCAGCAGATGTGAGCAATTATGACAAAGAAGCGTGTCGACCCAACTCCCGACCTTAACAGCGCTTTTGCCCGTTGTCCGGGTTTTTTTGCGAATCCATATTTATCTTTTTTTAGGGGTTGAATTGTTCTGCGCGCAGACCGATTGTGTAAGTAAGAGGTCACGGTGATGACGCCCAAGGGCTAGCCGAAGGGCCTCTCGCGAGCTAGCTGAAATAAGGGATGAACTATGCAAATCCAAGTCAACAGCGATAACCATATTCAAAGCAGCATCCGACTGGAGGAGTGGGTACGTACTACCATTGAGAGCACGCTCGAACGTTATGCAGAGGACCTGACACGCGTCGAGGTCCACCTGTCAGACGAAAACGGCGACAAGCCCGGACCGCACGACATGCGCTGCCAGCTGGAAGCGCGGCCAAAAGGCCACCAACCGATTTCTGTCACTCATAAAGCCGATAACCTGGAACTGGCGATCGACGGCGCGGCCGAAAAACTCGAACATGCGCTGGAACACCTGTTCGGCAAACTGCGAGGCAAACCACGTGCCGCTGTGGTGCCGTTCGAACGAGCCGCAGCCGATGCGCTGCTGGAAGACGAATTTCTCGAGAACGAGCAGGCCGCACAAAACGGCTGACAGCTGATTCGCTTATTACCTTTCCACCACTGAAAACGGGCCTGCTGATGCAGGCCCGTTCTTGTTCCGGGGTCCACAAATTCCTGTGGCTTCATGGGGTCCCTCGCCACAATGGTGTAGTGATCGATAACCTCAAGGTAAAACCGTATCCGGCAATCAGATCTTTTTGCGTATGAGAATATTTATCATTAATATTGCGCCCTCGCTGGCCCCATGACTTTCACGCGGCCTTACCGGTTTCAAGGTCGCATCATGAAAGACACCTCAACGCTCCCGGTTTCCTCTCGATTAGCCATCGCCACGTTTGCGCAGGGCTGACCTGATGATCACCCTCCCACCCGAATCACACGACGAGGAACATCGCGGGGCGCGCGCGCATTTCCTGCAGGTGTTTCTTTCCCAGCGTTCGCAGATGGAAGCCTTGGTGAACCGTCGCGTGGGGTGTCGGGCGACGGCGGCGGACCTGGTGCAGGACTTGTTCCTGCGTTTCTGGCGGCGGCCGTTGGTGCAGGTCGAGGAACTCAGCACCTACTTGCTGCGCTGCGCCGGCAACATCGCCATCGATCATTTGCGCAGCGAAGGCACGCGGGTGCGGGTCAATGAAGGCTGGATGCCGGACGCGCCAGACAGCCACGGCAGTGAGCCGCAAGCCGCCCTGGAAGCCGGCAACGACTTGCGTCACGTCGAAGCGGCGCTGCGTGCCCTGCCGGAACGCACGCGGCAGATCTTCCTGCTCAACCGCATCCACGGTCGCAAGTACGCCGAAATCGCCAAGGCCATGGGCTTGTCCCAAAGCGCCGTGGAAAAACATATGATGCGCGCCCTCGATGCCTGCAAGGCCAGCCTGCGGGAACCGCTAACGCGCACGCCAGGGAAAGCACCGTGAATCAGCTCGAACGCGTCACCCCGACGCCCGCTCAGGAACAGGCCGCCTTCGCGTGGCTGTGCCTGCTGCACGACCAGCCCAGCAGTGGTGATCAACTCACCTTCAGTCACTGGTTGCAGGCTGACCCCGCCCACGCCGAGGCTTATGCGCAGGCGCAGGTGCTGTGGGAATTGAGCGAGTCGCCGGCGCGAACCCTGGCCGATGAAGACGCTTTCGCCTTGCAGGGCTATCTCAATGCCATCAATCAATCACGCCGCCACAGCATGCGGCGGTGGTCGGGTGCGTTGGCGATGGCGGCGTGTCTGTTGTTGATGATTGGCCTCGGCGCGGGTTGGCAGCCGGCGCGATGGATCGATGATCTGGGGGCGGACTATGTCTCGGCGCCGGGGGAAATTCGCACCGTGACCCTGGCGGACCAGTCGCAAGTCACGCTGGATGCCGACAGTGCCATCTCGGTGGATTTCAGTCGCGGTGAGCGGCATGTCCAGTTGCGGCGCGGCGCAGGGTTCTTCAGCGTGACGCACACGGGCGATCCGTTTGTCGTCGACGCTGAACAGGGCCAGGCGAAAGTGCTGGGCACCCAGTTTGAAGTGCGCCTGCAACCGCAGGGGGCTCAGGTGACGGTATTGTCCGGACGGGTAGGCGTGACCGCGAAGAAGTACGCCGAACCACAAATTCTGACCGCCGGCCAGCAATTGGCCTACGGCGACGGCGCGGCGGAAAAACTGCATGCCGTCGACAGCGAGGCGCAGTTGGCGTGGCGTCAGGGCTGGCTCAATTACTACAAGGCGACGTTGGCGGAGGTGGTGCAGGACCTCGGGCGCTATTACCCGGGGCGGATTGTATTGCTCAACGATGAGCTGGCGGCGCGGCGAATCAGTGGCAGCTTTCCGAGCAAGGACCCGCAGGCGGTGTTGAGTTCGTTGCAGGGGGTGTTGGGATTTGAGCAGCACAACGTTTTGGGCCGTCTGATTATTTTGCGTTGAGGCTGCTGGCCCCATCGCGAGCAGGCTCGCTCCCACAATTGACCGCATTTCTTCAGGATAAATGCAATTAAATGTGGGAGCGAGGCTGCTCGCGAAGGCGTCCGATCAGGCAACACATAACCTTGAGTAAAAATATTTTCAAAATTCCAGTGAGGTAAACCCGAGCCCATCCGTGTAGTGACTGAAACTGCGAGTCATTCGCATCCGTAGCGGTTCTACACAGGTCATTGAGCAATGAAGTCCAGGGCAAAATCGGGTTCGGTCAAACAGTGGTTGGGTGCTTCGGCATTGAGTATGTCGGCGCTGGCCTTGCTGCCATTGAGCATCGCCTCGGCGGCTGAAGCAAACAACACGCAACAGCGTACCCAGTTCAGTTTCGCCATCCCCGCCAAACCACTGCCCCAGGCCCTGAGCGACTTCAGTCGGGTCACCGGCATCAGCGTGGTCTACACCGATGAAGCGCCGTACGGCCTCACTGCCCCGGCGATCAATGGCCAGTTGAGCGCCGATCAAGCGATGCAGCGTTTGCTCAGCGGCTCGGGCTTCACCTTCCGCCGCACCGATGCGCAAACCCTGATACTTGAACCCGTGCCCACCGCCGGCACCTTGAACCTGGGCGCGACCACTATTACCTCAGTCGCCGACCAATCCATGAGCTATCAGCCGCCGCCCACCAGTTCGGTGATGCGCTCGTCCGCCTTGCTCCAGGAAATCCCGCAGACCATCAACGTCGTCCCGGCCCAAGTCATTCGCGATCAGCTGCCGCGCAATCTGGATGATGCGCTGGCCAACGTCAGCGGCATCACCCAAGGCAACACACTGGCGAGCACCCAGGATTCGGTGATGACTCGCGGTTTCGGTGACAACCGCAATGGCTCGATCATGCGCGACGGCATGCCGATCGTGCAGGGCCGCGGCATGAATGAAAGTGTCGATCGCGTCGAAGTGCTCAAGGGCCCGGCCTCCTTGCTGTACGGCATTCAAGACCCGGGCGGGGTGGTCAACCTGGTCAGCAAGAAGCCGGAACTTGAGCAATACAACGCCCTGACCCTGCGCGGTTCGACTTATGGCGATGGCAAAAACGGCAGCGGTGGCAGCCTCGACAGCACCGGCGCACTCGGCACCTCCGGCCTCGCTTACCGCATGGTGCTGGACCATGAAGATGAAGATTACTGGCGCAATTTCGGCACCCACCGCGAGTCGCTGGTAGCGCCGTCGCTGGCCTGGTTTGGCGAAAGCACCAAGCTGTTGTTCTCCTATGAACACCGCGAGTTCCTGACCCCGTTCGACCGTGGCACGATCATCGATCCGCGCACCAACCACCCGCTGGACATCTCGCGCAACGAGCGCCTCGACGAGCCGTTCAACAACATGGAAGGCCGTTCGGACCTGTACCACTTCGAGGCCGATCACGAGCTCAATGACAACTGGACCGCCCACCTCGGCTACAGCTGGAACCGTGAAACCTACGACGCCAGCCAGGTGCGCGTCACCGCCATCGACACCAAGAAAGGCACGCTGACCCGCAGCATGGACGGCACGCAGAATGCGATCAGCACCGACCGCTTCACCACCGCCAGCCTCGAAGGCAATGTCGAGTTCGCCGGGATGAAACACGACCTGGTGTTCGGCGTCGATGACGAGTACCGCAAGATCTACCGCGAAGACCTGATCCGTCAGAAAAGCCTGAGCACCTTCAGCTACGTCAACCCGGTCTACGGCCGCGAAGTTGCCGGCACCACCGTCAGCCCGGCGGACAGCGCGCAAACCGATGAACTGCGCAGCGATTCGATCTTTCTGCAGGACTCGATTCACCTCACCGACAAATGGATTTTCGTCGCCGGTGGGCGCTTCCAGGAATACGACCAATACGCCGGTAAAGGCGTGCCATTCAAGGCCAACACCGACAGCAACGGCCAGAAGTGGGTGCCGCGCGCGGGGCTGGTGTATCGCTACACCGATGAACTGTCGTTCTACGGCAGCTACACCGAATCGTTCAAACCCAACTCCACCATCGCGCCCTTGAGCGGCAGCAGCACCGTGCTCGACGGCAGCATCGCGCCGGAAGAAGCCAAGGCCTGGGAAATCGGCGCCAAGTTCGATATGCCGGGGCGCATCACCGGTGACATCGCACTGTTCGACATCAAAAAACGCAACGTGCTGGTGGCCAACTCCGAAGGCCCGGTGACGATCTACAGCGCGGCCGGCGAAGTGCGTTCCCGTGGCCTCGAAGTGGACGTGACCGGCCAATTGACGGATCGCTGGAGCATGATCGGCAGCTACGCCTACACCGATGCCGAAGTTACCGAAGACCCGGACTACAAAGGCAAGCAGCTGCAAAACGTCGCCAAGAACAGCGGCTCGCTGTCGGCGGTCTATGACTTCGGTACGATCGTCGGTGGCGATCAGTTGCGGGTCGGCGCCGGGGCGCGATATGTCGGCGAGCGGGCGGGTAACGCTGTGAACGATTTCGACCTGCCGGCATACACCGTGGCCGATGCGTTCGCCACGTACGACATCAAGGTTGAAGGGCAGCGGGTCAAGTTTCAGCTCAACGTGAAGAATATGTTCGACCGCACGTACTACACCTCGGCGGCGAGCCGGTTCTTTGTGTCGATGGGGGATTCTCGGCAGATTCTGTTGTCGAGCACGTTGGAGTTCTGATCAGACACGGCGTCATCGTTCTTCGCGAGCAGGCTCGCTCCCACATTGGTTTTGTGAACGACACAGATCAAATGTGGGAGCGAGCCTGCTCGCGAAGGCGGCCTGACAGGCACCGACTATCTAGGGGCCTACCGCAAAAACGCCTGCCGATACTCCCCAGGCGTCCCACCCAGTGCCTGCCGAAACCGATTGGTAAAATGACTCGCACTGGAAAACCCGCACGCCAACGCAATCTCCCCCAACGGCTGCGACGTCGAACGCAATAACTCCCGCGCCCGGTTCAGCCTGCGAGCCAACACATACTGATGCGGCGGCAAACCAAAGCTCTCGCGAAACATCCGCGCAAAATGGTATTCCGACAGCGCACACAGCGCAGCCAATTGCCCAAGGCTGATGGCCTCGGCCAATTGATGATCGATGAACTCCACCAACTGCCGCCGCTGGTGCGCCGCCAATCCACCCTTGAGCCGCAACCCCTCGCGCATGCCCACCTGACCCAGCAACACGTGGCTGAGCATTTCGTGGGCCAGGCTGCTGGTCAGCAAGCGTTCGCCGGGTTCGTCCCAGTTGAGGGTGAGCATCTGTCGAAAGCGCCGGGCTTGTGCCGGGTCGTCGAGGAAAGTCGCTTCGCGTAATTGCAGTTCACGCGGTTCTCTGTCCAGCAGCGTGACGCAGCCGAGGGCGAATTGTTCGGGGCTGAAATACACGTGGGCCAGGCGAATATCGCCATTGATCACCCAGCCGGACTGATGATCCGCCGGCAGGATGCACAGCTTGTCCGGGCCGCCCTTGGTGCCGGGCTGGTCACGGCGGAAGGTGCCGGTGCCGCCGGCGATGTAGCACGACAATGTGTGATGGCTCGGCGCTTCGTAGTCCTGGGCGTCGTGATGATTGCTCCACAAGGCTGCAGCCATGCCGTCACCGAGCTCGGCGCTGTGCTCGAGGCGAGCATTGGGCGAGCGGTTGAGGGCTTGAAAGACTTGCAACGTTTCCAGTGCGGGCATGATCGGTTCTCTCCAACGCCTTGCATCCTACTCCGTAGACGTTGGCCTGCCAGCCTGCGGGCTGACAAAAGCGCAAGTTTATGCAAGTGCGACGCGAGCGCACGCAGGACACTGAGCCTCTATTGAGGAGTGTTTGCCATGAACCTGTCGTTGTACTTGCTGACCGTGCTGATCTGGGGCACCACCTGGATTGCCTTGAAATGGCAATTGGGCGTGGTGGCGATACCGGTGTCGATCGTCTATCGCTTCGGCCTCGCGGCGCTGGTGCTGTTCGCGATGTTGCTGCTGAGTCGACGTCTGCAAGTGATGAACCGGCGCGGGCACTTGATCTGCCTGGCGCAGGGGCTGTGCCTGTTCTGCGTCAATTTCATGTGTTTCCTGACCGCCAGCCAGTGGATTCCCAGCGGCCTGGTCGCCGTGGTGTTTTCCACCGCGACGCTGTGGAACGCCCTGAACGCGCGGGTGTTCTTCGGCCAGAAAATCGCCCGCAACGTGCTGATGGGCGGGGCGTTGGGCTTGTTCGGGCTTGGCCTGCTGTTCTGGCCAGAGCTGGCGGGCCACACCGCGAGCCCGGAAACCTTGCTCGGGCTGGGCCTGGCGCTGCTTGGCACCCTGTGCTTCTCGGCCGGCAATATGCTGTCGAGTTTGCAACAGAAGGCCGGGTTGAAACCGCTGACCACCAACGCCTGGGGCATGGCGTATGGCGCGGCGATGTTGTCGGTGTGGTGCCTGGTCAAAGGCATTCCGTTCGACATCGAATGGAGCACCCGTTACATCGGCTCGTTGTTGTACCTGGTCATTCCCGGTTCCGTGATCGGCTTCACCGCTTACCTGACATTGGTCGGGCGCATGGGCCCCGAGCGCGCGGCCTATTGCACCGTGTTGTTCCCGGTGGTGGCGTTGAATGTCTCGGCCTTTGCCGAAGGCTATCAATGGACTGCACCGGCATTGGTGGGCCTGGTGTTGGTGATGCTGGGCAACGTATTGGTGTTTCGTAAACCCAAGCCACCCATGGTCCAGGGAACTGGCAAACTGGCGTGACGTTTATAAAGATCGAGTGTTCAGCGCTCGATCTTTAACGTTATATAGATTAACAACGGCAACATGAAGTCAACGATGTCTCGGGCCCAGTCCTTGGCATTCCATGTGTGTGATTTGTCCATGTTGAACCACTCGACGCCGACAACTTGCAGGCAAAGGTAATAGATAAACAGACCGATCATTAACCCGATGATCGAGCATTTCTTGGCTTCGTGGAATGCTTTGGCAGACGCGTTGATGTTCCGAAGCAGGTGATAAGTGCCCATCAGGCAGAATACGGTGTACGTCACCTCGAGGGTGATGATAAGCCAGTAGATACGGTGGTGGAGCAGGGGCGAGGTGATTGCCCGGTAGCGGGTATTTTCGTTTTTCTGCGTGGTGTCCATGCTCAGGATGTGGCCTACATATTCGTAGTTGGTGGCATAGTCGGTAAAGTTGCCATACATCACCAGCAGTCCAAACAAACTTATATAGGCCATCAGTATGACTTTGCTGTATCTGATGAGTTGTGCAGTTTTAAGCGTGTGCAAGGCAAGGGTTCTCCATAACCGTTAGTCCGAGGGGGCGGGCAGTAGTGGAGAGTCTATAGCGGGGTTTTATCTTTCGTCGGTTGACTGAATTGCAAGTTGTGTAGGGCGCGGGCAGACGATTAAAACCGTCTGCCCGTTTTAATCAGCCTTTCCAGACTTGCGGGTTGACCAGATCTTGCGGGCGCTCGCCCAGCAAGGCGCTGCGCAAGTTGGCCAGTGCACGGTTGGCCATGGCTTCACGGGTTTCGTGGGTGGCGGAACCGATGTGCGGCAATGTCACCGCGTTTTTCAGCTGGAACAGCGGCGACTCGGCCAGCGGTTCTTTTTCGTAGACGTCCAGCCCGGCGCCGCGAATGCGGTTGTTTTGCAGCGCTTCGATCAGGGCCGGCTCGTCGACAACCGGGCCACGCGAGATGTTCACCAGAATCGCACTTGGCTTCATCAGTGCCAGTTCGCGGTGGCTGATCAGGTGTCTGGTTTTTTCGCTGAGCGGCACCACCAGGCAGACGAAATCGGCTTCGGCCAGCAGTTGATCCAGCGTGCGGAACTGCGCGCCGAGTTGTTGTTCCAGCTCGGTCTTGCGGCTGTTGCCGCTGTAGATGATCGGCATGTTGAAACCGAGGCGACCGCGACGGGCAATGGCCGCGCCGATGTTGCCCATGCCGACGATGCCCAGGGTTTTACCGTGTACGTCGGTGCCGAACAGCGGTGCGCCGACGGTTGCCTGCCATTGGCCGGCCTTGGTCCAGGCGTCCAGTTCGGCGACGCGTCGGGCGCTGCTCATGAGCAGGGCGAAGGCCAGGTCGGCGGTGCTTTCGGTGAGGACGTCGGGGGTGTTGGTGAGCATGATCCCGCGTTCGTTGAAGTAGGCGAGGTCGTAGTTGTCGTAGCCGACCGAGACGCTGGAGACGACTTCGAGTTTGGCGGCGGTTTCGAGTTGTGCGCGACCGAGTTTGCGACCGACGCCGATCAGGCCGTGGGCGTGGGGCAGGGCTTCGTTGAATTGGGCGTTGATGTCGCCGTTTTTCGGGTTTGGCACGATGACGTCGAAGTCTTGCTTGAGGTGTTCGACCATTTCGGGGGTGACGCGGCTGAAGGCGAGGACGGTCTTTTTCATGGGAGGAGGGCTCGTCGGGCGTGGAGAATGCCAAGCACGCTAACATTCTTCCCCGCTGTTGTGCGAGTGCCCGGGCGTCGGTTATGCCCCCTATTCAAACTGTGGGAGTGGGCCTGCTCGCGATGGCGTCCTGACAGGCGACCATTCTCTTTCTTGGTGTACATATCCATTTCTGCGGTAACGGCCGCTTAGGGTTTCGCCCTTACGGCGACTCACTTTTTTTTCAAACCCTCCGTGTCAGGCTACCTGTCGCCCTTGTTGATTGACTCACTCATGCAAGAGGGCGAAGGTGTTTAGCAATGTCC
>NZ_JBSKHV010000010.1:0-238174 GCF_057128725.1 Pseudomonas oplopanacis
CGGTACTCCTCGAAAGGGTCACGTCGAATGGATTGTGAAACTCTTAAAACATTTCGAGAGGTGATTTTCAAACGAGGCGAAAGTAATTTTCGTGGAGGGATAAGGCTTGTCGCACAGAGGTACGGGCTGTCGTTGTTTTTGAAATTGGGAGAGGCGGATTTTCATCCTGCAGTGCGCGGGTTCAGCGGGGCAGTCGAGGTCAGATAACGGCGCAGCAGCAATAAACGAGGGCCAGCAACCCGGCGATTGCAAATGCGCCTAATGCCTTGCCCATGGCATGGTGCGCCGGCGGCACAGGCTCGAGCGGTGGTTGCCAGAAGGGGTCCGATAACGCCGAGCGTTGATCGTAGTGGTGGCGAATGACCTTGTAGGTGTATCGCAAGCCAATCAGCAGAATCAGCACAACCAGGCTGAGTATCGCCCTGCACACCATGGCCGGTTTAGCGTCGGACTGCATTTCCTCCAGGCACGCCGCGCTGTTGACTTCCAGCACGCTGATTTGCCCGGTCTGCATATTGGGCTGCCGGGCACCCACGTGGATCGCCGACTGTTCCAGGTCAACAGCCTGATACTTCCACAGGGTGGTCGAGCCTTCCCGGCAATAGGTGAACGCGACGGGGTCTGGCGCCGCGACAATGCAGGCGTCGTTGATGTTGAGCTTCTTCAGGGTCTGATCGGCTGACCGGGTGAAATCCAGGTCGAAGACAGGAATGATCCCGGTGGCAGAAGCACCCACCGAAAACAGCACGCTGCCGGCGAAACAGATTGCCGAAGCCTTCAAGTTATTTTTTCCTTGTTTTTCATCAGCGTAGTGAAAAGCGCACGGAGCGTGGCTCCACTTGATTCGATGAGTCTAGAAGGCTGGGGGCGATATGAAGTCTGGCTGCAAAAAAAACGTAGAAAATGGCCGAAATGCCACTCATTTTCAGTCAGGCGTCATTGCGACGCCCGGATTCAATAATTCATGCCATCTTCAATCGCGATCCCTTGCGCACGCATGGCCTTGATCAACTCTGCCCGGGTGCCCGGCAGGTTCAGCATCGCCTTGTGCCGCAGTTCCGCGACTTCTTCAGCGCTGTAAGGCTGGTAATTCGCCGGCGTACTTTTGCCCGCCAGACCGTCTTCGCGCATCAACCAGTTGAGCAGGTCAGCCAGTTGCGCGTTGTTCAGTGCCGATTGCGACATGCCCGGCACCCGCACCAGAAACTCACGCCCGCCCGGGACCTTGAGGAAGTTGCCGACGAACCCGGTGAGCCGAGGGGTGTCATTGGCGGCAGAGCCCATGCCGTTGCCCAAATGGCAGCCGGCGCATTGCAACTGATAGTTCACGCCCACGCTGTAACCGGCCTGGGCGATGGGTTTTTGCAATTCTTCGTTGCCCGGCGCATGCCGCTGCGCCGGGTTTGGAATGGCCCGGGCATAGGCGAGCGGGGCAGCCATGACGCACACCAGACCGAGAAATAGCAACCTACGCATGACAAGCACCTCTTCGGTAAACACACGTTTATGTAGCAGCTGGCGAAGCCTGCGTCCGGCTGCGCAGCAGTCGTAAAATCAGCGCACGCGGTTCTTCAGGAAGACCTTGTTCACCGGGTTTACGACTGCTTCGCAGCCGGACGCAGGCTTCGCCAGCTGCTACAGGGATCGCGTTAGGGCACACAAAAAAACCGCCGATTGCGTGAGCAACCGGCGGCAATGCGCGTTAAACGGCGACGCCACGGATGATCGAAACGGTGCAGTGATAGATGTGCGATTTGGCGGCCAGGCACCAGTTCACATCGTTGTTGTTGAACGGGCGGTAGGCCGGTTCTTCACTGTCGTTACGGGTGCAGGCGCACTGGGCGCAGCTTTGCTTACCGCAGCAGTCGTTATAGGAAATGATGTAGTCCTTGCCATCGGCCGGGTTGCGGCACGTGCCGATCCAGGTCACTTGCGAGGCTTCGGTGCCCGGTGGGCAGGACGTTACCGATCCGCCGCAGCAGCTGCACAGAAAGCCGTCGATGGAGCAGTAGCGCCAGTAGTCGCAGCTGTTCGGATCACCCGGGTCACCGGCTTTCGGGTTGTCGGCCGCCAGCGCCTTGCTGGTGCGGTCCAGCGGCAACAGCAGCGGCAGTGCAGCGCCCGCGACCATCAGGGAACCCATGCGCGACAGCAGTTTGCGGCGCGAGGTGGTGTCGGCCACTCGACGGGTCGAGCGCTCGAACAACAAGTCCAGCAGTTTCATAAAAGTCTCCCTGCCTTAATCAGTGGCTATGGCCGTGGCTGTGGTCATGGTTGTGGCCATGGGGTTGCGGCTGGCTGTTGAGGTATTCCTGCAACGTGGATTTTTTCAGGTGCTCGACTTCGAACAGGCTGTCCAGGTGCTCGCGGGAATTGACCAGGCCTTTGGCGCGCAGGGTGCCGGTTTTGTCGATCAGGGCGGCGTAAGGCAGCTTGCCGATCTGATAGGTCATGCCGACTTCCGGGCCGACGACATAAGTGGCGTCTTCGAGTTTGTGTTCGCGGATCAGCTTTTGTTGGGCGTCCATGTCGCCGTCGCTGATGAACACAACGTCGAGGCGATCAGCCTGTTCCTTGGCGATGGATTTGATCGCCGGCAACAGCGATTTGCAGATCGGGCAGGTTGGCGAGAGGAAGAACAGCAGCTGGTTCTTTTCGCCGGCATAGCCGAAGTTCACCGGACGACCGTTACGGTCGGAGGCGGTGACTTGCGGCGCGGCTTCGTTGACCGCCACGCCTTTGTCCATCATCAGCGCGCCGGCCGGGGCCAGGCGGCCGTGCAAGACACCAATCTGACGCACCAGGCCCATGACGGCGAACGCCACGGCCGCGAGCAAAATCCAGAGCAAAACGTTGGAAACAATTAAGCCTTCCATTGATCACCTACCAATCAGTTTGAGCAGAAGAGGGGAGTTCGCCAGCAAGCCATCGGCTGCGGCGTACAGAAGCAGCGCCACAGCGCTGGCGGCAACGGTGACGAAGCCATCGAAAAAACCCAGGTCGCGAGCCAGCGGCGACACACTGGCCAGCAGCGCCACGCCCACCAGCACGCTGTTGCGCAGCAACAGGATCGGGCGCAACGGTTGCGCCTGGTCCGGGCCGGCGCAGCCGCAGTCGATGTCGCGGCGACCGCGCCACAGGTTGATGCCGATGGCGGCGGCGTACAGCGCAATCAAACCGGCCGCCGTCAACGCTGCCCAATACCGGCTGACCGGCACCAGCAGCGCAAATGCGATTATCAGCTCTACCGCTGGAATCACACGGGCGACCGGGCGCACAAGCGCCTGGGGCAACAGTTGGTAGTCCGCCAACTGTTTGGCAAAACGTGCCGGCGCGCGCACCTTGTGCGTCGCGGCACTGGCCAGCAACACCGCAATGGTGAGGGCGCTGGCAATGATGAAGATCGGATCGAAGTGCATGGCCGAACCTCGGTTAGTAGCTCATGACCTGAGTCGCGGTTTTCGCGACTTTCGGCATGCTGCCGGTGAGCTTGTTGGTCTTCAGGTCGAAAATCTGCAAGCCGCCTTCGACGTCGGCACCCAGCAACAGCGGCTTGTCGTCGCCCGTCGCTTGCATGCTCCACACCGGTACCGGCGCTTCCAGGGTCGCGACTTTCTTGTGGGTCTTGAGGTCATACGCCCAGATCAGCGTGCTTGGGTCTTCCCACTTCATCGGTTCGTGCGCGTCGTGCATCAACACGTACAAGCGGTCGAGCTTCGGCGCCACGGCCATCAGCTGCCAGCCACCCGGTGCCCAACCGGCTTTCTTTTCCTCGTCGGTGGTCAGCGACCACGACGGCAGGATCTTCGGCGCGTCGGCGGAGAAATCCACCGGGCGAACCGTGCCGGTCGTGGTGGTGAAGTAGTAGGTGTCGCCGACGTTCACCGCGCGCTCGTTGAGCTTCTCGGCGTTCGGGTCGAAGAACGGCGTGCGGGTGCGCGCGGTTTCCAGGCCCTGATCGTTCAGCGTGATCACCTGCAAGCTGCCATCGCCGCACAGCGAGGCGAAGCGGCGGTTGCCGACGGGGTAATTGAGCACGCAACCCGGAATCGCCAGTTCGGCGGTGACGGCTTTGGTTTGCGTGTCGACCACGGTCACCGAGGTCGACGGGGTGAAGTTGTAGACGTAGACGAAGCGGTCATCGCCGCTGGTACCGATACCGAAACGCTGGGTCAACGACTCGGCGCGCTTGGTCGGGATCAACAATTCCCAGGCCGGCGCCAGGGTCGAGGTGTCCCACGCGGTCAGCACATCGGTGCGGGTGCCGCGGGTGCCGCGCGAATAGAAAATGTCGGCGCTGTAGAGGGTTTTCTTGTCGCGGCTGAGTGTCGATGGCGCGGCAAAACCGGTCGGCACCATGCCGAGCACGCGTTTTTTGTCGGGGTCGACCACGGTGACGCGGCCCGCCACGAAGCTTTCGAATTCGACGTCGACGATAAACGCACGATGGACTTCCGGCGGAAACGCCAGGACGGTCTGGCCGATGGTGTCGGCCGGCAGGTCCGCACGGGCGCTGTTCAAGCCGAGTACAAGCAGGCTCAGACCTAGCGCTGACTGTACGTTGATCCTGTTGGTTCGCATTAGGGGAACTCCCTGAATTGTTATTCACGCAGATCGCGGGTGCTTGGGCAGATTTTTACAATTCGATTCTGCCTCGCCGGGAAAAGCCGAGAATTGCTGTGGCTGCCAAGTGGTTGTGTGTCTGTGCCAGTCTCACTGACACCCCACAAACCCATGGTTTTCGGCTTTTTGTGGCGAGGGGGCTTGCCCCCGTTGGGTTGCGAAGCGACCCCAAAGATTTCGGCCGGAACGCAGATTTTTACGACTGCTTCGCAGCCGAACGGGGGCAAGCCCCCTCGCCACAGGGGTCGCGTCGTGTTCAACAGATCGATGGGTGCCTTTACAGGCGTCAGGCGGGAGTAGCGAGGGGAAGGGAGAAGGTGAACACAGCCCCACAAGGCTCCAGGTTTTGCGCCCAGATGTCCCCGCGATGGCGGCCGATGATGTTTTTGCACAGCGCCAGGCCAATGCCGTTGCCGCTGACTTTTGAAGAGAAAAACCCGTCGAACAGCTTGTCCTGCTCCAGCGCCTGAATCCCGCGTCCGCGATCCTCAACCCGCACCAGCGCAACCTGATCGTCACGGCTCGCCTGAATCCGCAACACGCGGCGCTCCGGCGGCAAATCGCTCATCTCTTCAATGGCATTAAAGGCCAGGTTCAGGATCACCTGACCAATCAACACCTTCTCGCAACTGATCAGCAACGGTTCAGGACCCGTCACGATCTCGACCTTGATCCGGCTCGGGTCGGCACGCAGGCTGATGAAATATTGGGTCTCGCGCAGCAGCTCATTGAGGTCGATCAGCTCTTCGGATTGCTCCAGCTTGACCACGTATTCGCGCACGCTCTTGATGATCACCGACGCGTGCTCGATTTGCCGCACCGCGTTCTGCAAACCCCACGCCACGCCTTGATCGGTGCCTTGATCCTTGCCCAGACGAATCACCGCGCCTTCAATGAAATTACGCGTGGCCGCCAGCGGCTGACTCAGCTCATGGGCAATCGCCACGGCCATCTCGCCCATGGCGTTGTAGCGCGCCAGGTACTCCAGTTTCTGCTCGCTGACCCGCCGGGCTTCCTCGGCGCGCACCTGTTCGGTGACATCGCGGAACAGCAGCAAATGCCCGACCAGATCGTCCTCGATCTCGATATAGCGGCACGTCGCATGGTGCCAGCGCCATTCACCGTCACGCCGCTGCAAGTGGTAGTGAACGCTGAACGGCGCATGTTCCGGCTGCTCGCAGGACAACTGTTGCAGCAGGCGCTGGCGTGAAGTCTCGTCGCACCAGTCGAGGAAGTTTTCGCCGATCAGCGGCTGATCCTCGCTGTTGAGCAGTTGCGCGGCGGACTCACTGATAAAGCGGATATCGCCCTGCGGCCCGAGCACCGCAACGCCCTCGGCCAAATCTTGCATAAACGCCTTGAGGCGGCTTTCGAAGCGCTTGAGGTCGCGCTTGACCTTGTCTTCCTTGGAGATGTCGCGGAACTGCACCATCAACACATCACGACCGTCCAGGTGCACCAGCGTCGCCACCGCTTCCGAGAGAATTTCCACGCCTTGCTTGGAGCGATAACACCACTCGATGGCGCGCTGACCGGTGCGCGCCGCGCCTTCCAGCCAACGCAAGCCGACCGAGCGCCGGTACTGCGGCGCATCGCTGGTCATGTCCGGGGCCTTGAGCGGCGTCAATTCTTCCAGGGTAAACCCCAGCGCCGTCAGGGCGGCGGCGTTGGCCCACAGGATCTCCTTGCTGTGCGCATCGTGAAGAATGATGCACAGCGGCATGGCTTCGATCAGGGCGTAGAAGTCGTTCGGTTTTGGCAGATACATCGCGCAGCCCTTGGCGGCAGAGGGGTCGACTACAGATGAAGTCGAAGTATGGCGTTTTATACCGGCTTGCGCCCGGCGATGCGCTCAGAGGTAACCGGGGGCGGGCTAGGGGTTTTCTTTAGCCTTGGGGTTACACGCCCCAATAGTGGCGAGCGGATGCGGTTTTTACACTGAACCCATCAACGGTCGCCCCGCCCCAAGGCAGGCTCCGTCTAATAACAAGTCAACGGAGATCAAGCCCATGCTGCGTTCAGCTACCGCGCAGAAAGACCCTCTGCCAGGCGTCGACGACACCAGCGTCCACCGCCAGGAATTTCAGCGCGTGCTGGATGAAGTGCGCCAACGCCGCGATGAATTCGACGCCGGCTCCCACGTGCCACGGGACATGATCGAGCGTTTCAAACAGGTCGGTATCTACCGCGCCGCCACGCCGAAATGCTTCGGCGGCGATGCGCTGGCGCCTGCGCTGTTCCTGCAGATGATCGAACGCATCTCCGAAGCCGACGGTTCCGCTGGCTGGGTCGCGAGCTTCGGCAGCGCCGGGGTGTATCTCGCCGCGTTGCCACCGGAAACGCTGGCTGAAATCTACGCCGACAGCCCGGATCTGGTGTTCGCTGGCGGCCTGTTCCCGTTGCAGCCTGCTGAAGCGGTCGATGGTGGTTGGCAGGTCAACGGCACCTGGAAATTCGCCAGCGGCTGCAAAGGCGCGGACCTGCTCGGTGTCGGCATCGGCGCTGCCGGTGGCAAGCCGCGCACTGCGGTGTTCCGTGCCGATCAGGTCGAGATCGTTGAAAACTGGGACGTGGTCGGCCTCAAAGGCACCGGTAGCCACGACCTGCGCGTCACCGACAAACACGTCGATGAGCGCTGGACGTTTATCCGGGGCGGGGCTGCGACCATTGATGAGCCGCTGTTCCGCTACCCGTCGATTGCCTACGCCGCGCAAGTGCTGGCCGTGGTCAACCTCGGCCTGGCCCGCGCTGCTCTTGATGAAGTGAGCCGTATGGCGGCCGGCAGCGGCATCACCGGCGCACCGAAAATGGCCGACCGCGCTTACGTGCGCATCGAAATCGCCAAGGCCGAAGCGCAACTGGCTGCCGCCCGTGGCTTCTTCTACAACGCCACCGAGCAGGTGTGGAACTCGATCCTGGCCGGCCACCCGGTCACGCCTGAGCAAACCAGCCTGTTGCGCCTGTCCGCGATTCACGTGTCCCAGGCCGGTGCGGCCGTGGTGCAGAGCGCTTACAGCCTCGCCGGCACCACTGCGATTTACCTGCGCCATCCGTTGCAGCGCTACCTGCGCGATTCGATGGTGGTCACCCAGCACGCATTTCTCAGCGAAGGCCTGTACGACGGCGCCGGTTCGGTGTTCCTCGGCGTACCGCCATTCCCTGGCTACATCTGAACCCACTATTCCAAGGATCAAATTCCATGACCCAGACCACTCAAGAACCACTGCGCGTCGTCTTCTGCATCGGCATCACCCAAAACTTTTTCGACCTGCCCACCGGCGAAGGCCTGAGTGTGTGGAAAGGCTTCAGCCAGATGATGGGCTCGCTCGGCGCCATGCCGGGCATCACCGTGCTGGGCGCGATGGACGATGACCGCTTGATGGTCGGCCCGTCCACGACCTCGCCGTGGACCGTCTACATCATGGCCGACGTCGACTGCCACCAATCGGTGATCGATGCCTGCAACCTGTTCCGCACCACGCCAGTCAACGAATACAGCCTGTGGCGCTACGCCAAGGTCGAAGCGCGCATCGGTCGTCCGCTGACCATCCCTGACGCAGCCAAGGTTTAAGCCATGAACGAGGCCTTGCTGCAGCGACTTGCAACGCTGGAAGGGGAGAGCCAGGTGCGCCGCTTGATGGCGCGCTACATGGACCTGTGCGACGTGCCGAGGGCGCCGACCCATGTTCGCGACCTGGCCGCGCTGTTCTGCGTCGATGCGATCTGGGAAGGCGTCGGCAGCCAGACCGCGCAGACCTTCGGCCAGCACCTGGGGCGTGAGGCGATCGCGGCATTTGTCGGCGGTTACCTGCCGCCTTCGGAGCACTTTCGCCTGAACCTGCATTACCTCACCAGCGAGTCGATTGTGGTCGACGGCAACAAGGCCCAAGGGCAGTGGATCATGCAGCAGATTTCCACCTACGACGATGGCCGCAGCGAGTTGTTCGGCACGCGCCTGAACATCGATTTCCGCTGTGTCGACGGCGTCTGGCTGATCGCGCATTTCCGTACGCAACGCTTGTTCAACACGGGGTTGGGCGCATGAGCACGTTTATCAGCGAATTTTTACTCGGTGGCAGCGGCAAACGGGTCGCGATCAAAGACTCCATCGACATTGCCGGGCACGCGACCCGTTCCGGCAGCCGCGCGTTTGCCGAGGCGGCACCGGCCACCCGTAACGCCGACGTCGTCGACGCAATCCTCGACGCCGGCTGGCAAATCGTTGGCAAAACCAACATGCACGAGCTGGCGTTTGGCGTCACCGGCATCAACGACTGGACTGGCACGCCGATCAACCCGCAAGCACCGGATCGGGTGCCGGGTGGTTCCTCCAGCGGTTCGGCCGCTGCTGTCGCGGCCGGTCTGGCGGACATCGCCATTGGCACCGACACCGGCGGCTCGGTGCGTGTGCCGGCGGCGTGCTGCGGCATTGCCGGGTTGAAGCCGACTTACGGCCGAGTCAGCCGAATCGGCGCGCATCCAGCCGAATCCAGCCTCGATTGCGTCGGGCCGTTCGCTGCCGACATGGCGGACCTGATCGCCGCGATGCAAGTGATCTGCCCCGGTTTTCAGGTTCAGGGCTTGCCGTCGGGCAACGCCTGCGTCGGTTTCCTCGAAGTCGACTGCGATCCGCACCTGCAAGCGAGCCTCGGTGCCGCCGCCGACCGTGCTGGCTGGCGCCGCAGCAACCTGCACCTGAGCGAATTCGAAGCAGCGTTCGCCGCCGGTTTGACCGTGATCAATTTTGAAAACTGGGCCGCGTTCGGCCACCTCACCGGCAAAGGGTTGATTGGTGCGGACGTCGAGCAACGCCTGTTGGCTGCCAGCCGCACCAGCGCCGCCGACCTGGCGCAAGCGGAGAAAGTCCGTGCGCGTTTCAGCCAGCAAGTGGACGCCGCACTGGAGCAGTTCGCCGTGCTGTTGTTGCCGACGATGCCGAGCCTGCCGCCCACGCTGGTCGAAGCGCGCAGCGCGAGCAAAGCCGTGGCCGGCATGACCCCGCTGGTTCGGCCGTTCAACCTCAGCGGCCATCCGGCGCTGACGGTGCCGGTGGAACTGGATTGCGGCGGGCTGAAAGTCGGCCTGCAGATTGTCGGCCGTAAAGGTCAGGACGAAGTGGTCTGCGCCTTTGGCGCGCAACTTCAACACAGCATGCACCCCTGAAAACAAATCATAAAAGCCATGAGGAGAACCGCATGAGCACTCATGAATACCGGCTGATCGCATCATCGAAAAGCCCCGACGAACTGGTCAGTCACGACCGCGTCGACGTCTCGCTGTACAACGATCCGGCGCTGTTCGAAGCCGAGCTGGAAAAGATTTTCTACCGCACCTGGGTGTGGGTGGCGCACGAAAGCGAAGTGCGCAACAGCGGCGACTTCAAGACCGCGACCATCGGCCGTCGCCCGGTGATCGTGGTTCGCGACAAGAAGAACACCATCAACGTCCTGGAAAACCGCTGCCGCCACCGTGGCGCCACCGTGTGCGAAAAACACAAAGGCAACGCCACCGGTTTCACTTGCCCGTACCACAGCTGGTCGTATGGCCTGGACGGCAAACTGCGTGCGCTGCCGTACCCGGACGGCTACGAAGGCATTCTGGAAAAGTCCGAGCTGCCGCTGACCAGCCTGCGCGTCGAAAGCTACGCCGGCATGGTCTTCGCCAGCTACAACGACGAGATCGAACCGCTGGAAGACTTCCTCGGCGGCGCCAAACACTGGATGGACCTGTTCATGAAGCAGGGCGCCGGCTACCCGATCAAGACCCAGGGCGAACACAAGTTCAGCTTCAAGGGCAACTGGAAAATCCAGCTGGAAAACACCACCGACGGTTATCACTTCCCGATCGTGCACAAGTCGTTCATGTCGTCGGTGGATGAAGAAACCTCGGAAATGCTCTCGTTCATGACCGACGAACAAGCGGTCACGCACTCGCTGGGCAATGGCCACAGCGTGATGGTGATGGTGCCGGAGCACGTCGATCTGGATCACGACGACGGCACCGAACAGTTGCAGGAGCGCTTCGTCCACGTCACTGAAGAACTGTCGAAAACAATGCCCGCGGATCAGGTGCGCCGCATCGTGCGTTCGCTGCACGGCGCCGGGTTCAACCTGAACCTGTTCCCGAACGTGGCGATGTCGATGTCGTTCTTCCGCGTGCTGCGCCCGGTGTCGGTGACTGAAACCGAGATCCGCCACGTCGCCCTCGGCATGGACGGCGGCCCGGAAATCGCCAACCGCGAACGCATGCGCATTCACGAACACTTCCAGGGCCCGTTCGGTTTCGGCAGCCCCGACGATGCCGAAGCCTGGGACCGCGTGCAGCGCGGTTCGTACGCCGGCGTCGACGCGCCCATCCTGGTCAACCGCGGCTTGAACCGCGAAATCACCGCCGAGAACGGCGACAAGGTCAGCCACGCCACCGACGAGGGCGGCATGCGCGGTGCCTACGACATGTGGAAAAGGATGATGAGCCAATGAGCAATCACGACACCCTGAACGGTTTTTCCGGCCCGTTGGCCCAGGCCATCGAATTCATCTGGCGCGAAGCCGAGCTGCTCGACCACAAGAACTACGCCGAATGGGCGACCTTGTGGAGCGACAGCGGCAAGTACATCGTGCCGATCGACCCGGACACCGAAGACTTTGAAGCCACACTCAACTACGCCTACGACGATGCGCGCATGCGTGACTTGCGCATCGAACGCCTGACCGCCGGCTACTCGCCGTCGGCGGTGGACGCGGCGAAAACCATCCGCACGATTTCGCGTTTTCGTTTGGTGGAAGCGGTCGGCGACCTCGTTGAAGTCAACTCCGCGCAGTTGCTGTACGCCTACAAACGCGGGGTACACACGCCGTTCGTGGCCGACCTCAATCACCGCATTCGCTTCGTCGATGGCGTGGCGAAACTGGAACGCAAGGTCGTGCGCCTGATCAACTCCACCGACAGCCTCAGCGCGCTCGGTTTCCTGCTGTGAGGGCCAACACCATGAACCGAGTAGCCCTGGTGACCGGCGCTTCGCGCGGTCTCGGCGAATGCATCGCCCGTCGTCTGCACGCGGCAGGCTATCGCGTCGCACTCGCTGATGTGCGCCTCGATGGCGTGCAACGGCTGGCAGCGGAGCTTGACGGCAGCGGTGCAACGGCCGTGGCCATCGAGCTGGATGTGCGCAACAAGGCCGATTTTGTCCGCGCCCGTGACCTGCTCGCCGAGCGTTGGGGCGGTACTGACATTCTGGTGAACAACGCCGGTCAATCGAAAGTCGCGGCGCTGATGGAGATCACGCCCGAGGAGTTCGACCAGTCGATGGCGATCAACCTGCGCGGCACGTTTGTCGCCTGTCAGGTGTTCGGCGCGCACTTTGCCGAGCGCGGTTTTGGTCGCATCGTCAACATCGCCTCGCTCGCCGGGCAGAACGGCGGCACCGCCACGGGCGCGCATTACGCGGCGGCCAAGGGCGGGGTTGCGACGCTGACCAAGGTCTTCGCCCGTGAACTGGCGCCGCAGGGCGTGACGGTCAACAGCATTTCGCCGGGGCCGCTGGACCTGCCGATCGTGCGCGAAACCGTGGCGCCGGAAAGGTTGGAGCAGATTCTGAAGATGATCCCGGCGGGCACCCTCGGCGCCCCCGAGTACATCGCCGACAGCGTCCTGCTATTGATTGCCGACCACGCCGCCTCGGTGACCGGCGCGTGCTGGGACATCAATGGCGGGTTGTTCATGCGCTGACACGCAATCAACTGTGGCGAGGGAGCTTGTCTGTGTTCATGGGGCTTGCCATTGCTGAAGGGGATTACCTGTGGCGAGGGGGCTTGCCCCCGTTGGGTCGCGAAGCGGCCCCAAGATCTCGGCGAAAGCACAGATTTTACGACTGCTACGCAGCCGAACGGGGGCAAGCCCCCTCGCCACAAAAGCTTTGCCGGACCCAAGAATTAATCGAATCAACCGTATTTCAGGTGATGCAATGATGAAGGTGAGGATCGAAAGGATCGTCGACGAAGCGCTGGATATCCGTTCCTTTCGCCTCGTGCGCAGTGACGGTCAGCCGCTCGACAGTTATGAACCGGGGGCGCATGTCGACCTGACCGGGCCGACCGGGGTGACCCGCCAGTATTCGCTGTGCAGTCCGCCGCAGGACCGCCGCGCCTATCTGGTGGCGGTGAAAAAAGAAGCGCAGTCGCGCGGTGGTTCCGCCGCCCTGCACGAGGTGGAGGAGGGCATGGAGCTGGAAATGGGTGCGCCACGCAACCTGTTCCGCCTCGACCCGACCGCCACCGAGCACGTACTGTTTGCCGCCGGCATCGGTGTCACGCCGCTGCTGAGCATGGCTTATCGACTGGCAGACAGTGGTCAGCCCTATCGCCTGCACTATTTCGCCCGTTCGCCGGAGTACGCCGCGTTTTCTGCGCTGTTGGCCAGCACATTCGCCGATCATGTGCAGTTTCATTACGGCGTCGAACCCGCCGACATGGACGCGGCATTGACCCAAAGCCTGGCTCAGGCCGGCAGCGCCGCCCACGTCTACACCTGCGGCCCGGCGCCGTTCATGAACAAAGTGGTGGAAGTCGCCGCCCGCAGCCGCAGCGAAGACGCGATTCACCTGGAGCATTTCCAGGCCGATCCCGCCGCCAATGCCGGCCCGAGTGGCGGTTTTGAAGTGGAACTGGCCAGCTCCGGCGTGGTGCTGCAAATCCCGGCCAATACCAGCCTGGTCGACGTGCTTCAGGCCCACGGCTGCGACATCGACACCGAGTGCCGCGAAGGCATCTGCGGTACCTGCATCGTCGAGGTGCTGGACGGGGTTCCGGAACACCGCGACAACTGTTTGTCGAGTAAGGAGAAGGCGGGCAACAAGCAAATTTGCGCCTGCGTTTCGCGAGCGCTTTCCGCTCGTCTGGTATTGGACCTGTAAGGGGCGAAACCCCTGGAAACATTGCGTGGGAGTCGATTAAATCGGCGCCCCACGACCGTCCAGGGAGGTGACGGTCAGTACCCGGAATTAATCGAACCGCTCGACGAAGCGATCGAAAAATAACAATAAAACTGACGTGAGGCCCTGCGGTCATGAGTACTACTTCGGCGGTGCGCAACGATGCATTCGAAAGTTGGTTAAGCCAGGTCAATCAGGCCTGTGGGCGCTTCGACGCCCGCGCACTGGACGCGAATTTCTACGGTGAACTGGCGGAGTACCGCAGTGGCGCGATCAACCTCAGTGTGGTCGACATGGCCCACGTGCATTTGTATCGCACCAGCAAAGACGTGAGTACCAGCAGCGACGGCCACTACTACGCGGTGTTCCAGCTGCGTGGCAGTTCGCAACTCGAACAGGGCGACAACCGCGCGTTATTGGGCTGTGGCGACATCGCGCTGATCGACGCTTGCCGTCCCAGCGACATGACCTATAACGAGGACTCCCGGCAGTTGTCGCTGATCCTGCCGCGCCAGGTGGTGCAGCGTGGTTCGCACTTCAACGCGGTCAACTGCGCCACGCGCATTGCGGCCAACACGCCACTGGCAGCGTTGGCCAACCGCATGGTCCTGGAAACCCGCCAGCAACAAAGCCTCGACATGCAGGAAAGCGAAGCGGTGCTCGATGCGCTGGTCAGCCTGCTGTTGCCGGGTATCAGCGCTCGCGACGTCGGCGCCGACGCTCATGAGCGGCAGTTTCGCAAAACCATCGCCTACATCGACGAGCACATCAGCAGCGAAGAGTTGTGCCCGGAGCTGATTGCCCGTGAGGTGGGGATTTCGGTGCGTGGGTTGTACCGGATGTTTTCCAAGCGCGGGCTGGTGGTGGCGCAATACATCAAGCACCGGCGCCTGGATTTCTGCGCGGAAAACCTGCGCCGCTCTGACGTTGAGCAGAAGCTATCGGCGTTGTGCTATGCGTGGGGGTTTTCGGATTCCAGCTACTTTTCCTCGGCGTTCAAATCCCGCTTCGGTGTGTCGCCGGGCGAGTACCGCAAGCGCTATAGCCACTGACCGCGTTATCGTTCTTCGCGAGCAGGCTCGCTCCCACATTTTGACCGCGTCCGTCCGGACAATTCGGTCAACTGTGGGAGCGAGCCTGCTCGCGAAGGCGGCCTGATGATCGCCGAAGATTAAGGTTCAGTGCCGCGCCGGCTCATCCACCGGCAAATGCAGCACCTCGCGCACCAGCATGGCAATGCTGCTCACGCCCATCTTTTCCTTGATCTTGGTCCGGTGCACATCAACGGTCTTCACGCTGATGTTCAGCTCCCGGGCAATCACCTTGCTGGCCTTGCCATCGATCACCAGCATCAACACTTCCCGTTCCCGGCTGGTCAGCAGCGCGAGCTTGCCTTGCAGGTTCTGGCGCTGCTGCTGATCGGCCTGGGCATGCACGGCGGTCTTCAGCGCGGCCTGAATGCGGTCGATCATCTGTTGCGGGTTGTACGGCTTCTCGACGAAATCCAGCGCACCGTTTTTCATCGCCGTGACCGACATCGGAATGTCGCCATGCGCCGACACGAAAATCGTCGGCAACGTGCTGCCACGCTGGTTGAGGATCTCCTGCAACTGAAAGCCGCTGGTCTCCGGCATGCGCACGTCCAGCACCAGGCACGCCGGCTGTTTGGGGTCGTACTGGCTCAAAAACTCTTCAGCGCCGGCAAAGCATTGCGCCTGCACACTGACTGACTCCAGCAACCAGGCGAGCGAGGTTCGCAGGTCTTTGTCGTCATCGACGATGTAAACAATCGGTTTGCGGGTTTCCATCAGGGACTGCCACGAGAAATTCTATTTATTGTTATCGCACGCGTGCACGCTGCGGCGGACTTGCGCCTATGTTGGCGCCTCAAAGCAGGATACCCACTGCGAAGGGCGCTGACGATAAAGAAACCACCTAGTCGACTAGCGGAAAGCCCACCTCGCCATGGGGATCGTCAGAATGGTTGCGGGCCGCCTGGGGCCTTAGTCTTGTTCCATCACCAAGGACCGCGCAACGACGGTCCTCCTGAAGGAAGGGGCATCGACATGGCCGACCTGAGCCAGCAGCAAATCGACTTTCGCAACGCCATGGCGCAGCTGCCTGCTGCGGTGAACATCATCACCACCAACGGCCCCGGCGGACAATGCGGCATCACCGCCAGCGCGGTGTGCTCGGTCACCGATTCGCCGCCGACCGTGCTGGTCTGCGTCAACCGCAACAGCGCCACCCACGACGTGTTCCGCACCAACGGCCACTTGTGCGTCAACGTGCTGTGCGGCGAACAGGAAGAACTGGCCCGCCACTTCGCCGGCATGACCCAGGTGACGATGGCCGAACGTTTTGCCTGGGACCTGTGGGACGAAGGCGACACGGGCGTGCCGTTGCTGCGCGATGCGCTGGTGCAGCTGGAAGGGCGAATCACCGAGTGCAAGGAAGTCGGGTCGCATTCGGTGATGTTTGTTGAGCTGTCGAATGTCGGTGTGCGAGCACAGAGGGACAGCCTGGTGTATTTCAACCGGTTGTTTCATCGGCTGGAGCATGCGGGGGCGGTTTGCTGATACACCGCGTTATCGTTCTTCGCGAGCAAGCCCGCTCCCACACTTGACCGAGTTGTCCGGACGGACGCGGACCAATGTGGGAGCGAGCCTGCTCGCGAAAGCGGTCTGCCAGTCACCGCACCTGTTGCAGATATTCCCTGGCCAACAAGCACGCCCGCTCAATCAACATCGGCGCCATCTCAATCGCCGTCGGCGTGCCTTTGCGGGTGTGAATCCAGCCCAGGTACGTGGTGCCGCGCAGCATCAGAAACAACGCCAACGTCGCACGGTCTGCCTCGGTCAGCGGCTTGACCGCGTCATACCCGGCCAGCAACGCCGCTCTGATCTGCTCATAGCGCGGATCATCCAGGCAGAAATACAACGCCGTCGCCAGCTCGAACATGTGCCAGCCAAACCCCGCATCATCAAAGTCGATCAACCTCAACTGCGGGCCTTCAATCAGCAGATTCTCCGGCACCAGGTCCGCGTGAATCATGCCGAAGTTGTCCAGGTGCCGCCCGTAACGACGCAGGTCGTTGCGCGCTTGGCGACGAGCGTGTTGCAACAGTGAACGCTGGTCATCGCTGAGCTGCTCCAACTCCCAGAACCGCCCCCAAAACGGATTGGCACCGATCAATCCGTCCTCATCCCAGGCATGCCGCACAAACTCGTCCGGCTGCTGCCAACTCGCCGCATGCGAGTGAATGCGCGCGGCAATTGCGCCCGCTTCAGCAAACAGAAAATCAATCTCCGTATCCGCCTGCACCCCGGCTTCAGAGGTGCCCGCCGTCGCACCCGGCAGCCAGGCGAGCATGTCGATGTGGCGCGGTTCGCCGATGTCGGCATGCAGCACTTCGACCAGATGTTGCTCATTACGCGCGCGGATAATCTGCGGCACGGTGATGCCAGCGGTGGCCAGCGCTTCCATCCATTGCAGCTCGGAACGCAGCGCCGCTTCGCAGTGATAGCCGTTGCGGTGGATGCGCAGGGCGACGCGCTGGCCGTCCTCGCGCCGGGCCGAGAACACCGCGTTTTCGCGGAATTTCACCAGTTCGATCTCGCCAAACTTGCCGTCCCACTGTTGCAGGGCATGGCGGGCGAGGTCGTGCAGTTTGGCGACTTGCTGGTCGTGGCTCAGGGTGTGGAATTCAGTCATGACAAGGCCTCAAAGAGCGCTCAGGGCGCGGTCTAGCGTGTCAACGAAGAGGTCGGCGTGGTCGCGGTTGAACACCAGCGGCGGCCGCAGTTTGAGAATGTTGTCGCCGGCGCCGATCTTGCTGATCAGCACGCCGTTTTCACGCATGTCGTTCACCACTTTTCGTGCTTCCGCGCCGGCAGGCTCCTTGCTGGCGTGGTCGCGCACCAGTTCCATGGCGAAGAACAACCCTTTGCCGCGCACATCACCGATGATCGAATGCTTGCCGGCCAGCCCTTGCAGGCGCTGCTGCACATAGGCGCCGACGGATTGCGCGTTGCGCAGCAGCTGTTGCTCTTCAATCACATCCAGCACCGCCATACCAACCGCCGCCGCCACCGGCGAACCGCCGAAGGTGTTGAAGTACATGGCGCTGCGCCCGAACGATTCGACCAAGGCCTTGCTGGTGATCAGCCCGGCCAGGGGGTAGCCGTTGCCCATTGGTTTGCCGAGGGTGACGATGTCCGGCACCACGTTGTGGGCCTGATGACCCCACAGGTGATCGCCGGTGCGGCCGAAGCCGGATTGCACCTCATCGGCAATGAACAAACCGCCCGCCGCGCGAATCAACTCAGCGGCTTTATTCACGAAACTCGCCGGCAGCCGTGGCAAGCCTTCGTTGGCGAACAGCGTGTCGATCAGCAGCGCGGCAGGGCGAATGCCTTGCGCCTGCATCGAGGCGATGGCGGCTTTGATATTGGCGGCATATTCCTCCGCCAATTGCGCTTCAGTGGTGCCGGCGGGCGCGTGGTACAGGCACGGAATCGGCACGGCGCGGGCATGGGCGGCGAACGGTTCCGGCGACGGCAACGCGGTGGTCACTTCGGCCAACGAGGCCGAGTTACCGTGGTAGTTGTAATCGCTGACGATGATGCCGGTGCCGCCGCTGGCGAAGCGCGCCAGGCGCAGCGCCAGTTCGTTGGCTTCGCTGCCGGTGCAGGTGAACATCGCGGTGTCGAGCGGCTCGGCGAAGGTTGCGGTCAGGCGTTCGGCGTATCGCACCACTTGCTCGTCGAGGTAGCGGGTGTGGATGTTCAGCGTCATCGCCTGACGGTGCATCGCTTCGACCACGTGCGGGTTGCAATGGCCGACGCAGGGCACGTTGTTGTAGACGTCGAGGTAGCGCTGGCCGTCGACGTCGTACAGCCACACGCCTTCACCGCGCACCAGGTGCAACGGCTTGTCGTAGAACAACGGTGAAGCGCTGCCAAGGACGCGATGGCGGCGTTGCAGGAGCGTGTCTTCAGGCATGGTCTGGAACCTCAAGGTCGGCGCTGCGGGCGGGCATCCGGGCGCGCAGCAGGAAGTTGAAAATGCACAGGACGAAGGTCACCGCCAGGGCGATCAGCATCATCATGTCGAGTTGGAAACAGGCAGCGATCACCACCAGCGTCAGGGCCAGGCCCAGCCACGCCACCACGGTGCCGCCGGCCAGACGGAACGGGCGCGGCAGGTCAGGCTGGCTGCTTTTGATGCGCAGGTACGCGCCGAAAATGAACAGGTAGCAGACGTTGAGCAGCAGCACGACCGCGAGCATCACTGTGGCCGGGTCGACGGCGGACATCGGCAGGCCGATCGCACCGATCAGCAGCAAGGCCGGGAACGGCGTGCCGCGCTTGCCGGTCTTGCCCAGCCACTGCGGGAACAAACCGTCGCGGGCCATGGCAAACAACTGGCGCGAGGCGGCGTAGATCAGCGAGAAGAACGTGGCGATCAACCCGAACACCGCGCCGCAACCCACTACCTTGGCCAGCCACGAAGCGTCGCCGTAGACGTTGGTGCTGGTCATCGCGGCGTACAGCGGATCGCCCGCAGAACCGACCAGTTCGACGCCACCGGCGCCCGGTGCGCAGACCAACACCACCAACGCGGTCACCAGCAAGGTGCCGATGGCGGCGAGGATGCCCCGTGGCATGGTGCGGCCAGGGTTATGCGCTTCTTCCGCCGCCGAGCCCGTCTGCTCGACGGTGATGAACAGCCAGATCGCGAAGGGCACACACGCGAAGATCCCGCCGAGGCTGACGGCTGGGCCGGTCAGGGCCGCCGGCATCGTCAACAGGTTCGCCATTTCGACGTGCGGCGCCATGGCCACGCCAAAGGTCAGCAGCGCGACGACGGCGATAACGCCCGCGATCATGGTCAGGCCCATGGCCTCACCGACACCACGCAGGTGGATGCCGATAATCACCGCGAACAAGGCGATTTTCACCGGCCAGCCACCGAGGCCGAAAATCGATTCGGTGTAGGCGCAAATGAAGGTGGCCGCCGCACCGGTGCCGATGGTCAGCGCTATCGCGCAGGCGACGCCGACCAGGTAACCCACAAACGGCCCGAAGGCGCTTTGGGCATAGACGAACACGCCGCCGGCGCTGGGCAATGCGGTCGACAGTTCGGCGACGCACAACGCCAACCCGCCGCACAGCAGCGCCATCAACACCGTGGCGATCAGCATGTTCATCCAGCCGCCGGCCATCAAGCCGAAATTCCAGCCGGAGAACTGCCCGGCCACCACTAACGCAATTCCGAGGCCGGCAATCTTTGGCCAGCCCAACGCACTTTTCTTAAGCACAGAAGTCTCCCGCGACCCTAGGGTCGATTTGTTGTTTTTGGGGGGTAGAAAAGGGGATCGGTTTTGATACTACGCGGGGGTGGGGGTGGGGCTTGTTTGTGCGTATGCCATCTGGTTGTTTGTGGATGCCAGAATTGGTTGGGGGGGTGCTCAGGGGGACCGCGTTATCGTTCTTCGCGAGCAGGCTCGCTCCCACATTGGACCGCGTAGGGCCGGACAACGCGGTCAACTGTGGGAGCGGGCTTGCTCGCGAAAGCGGTGCCCGTTCGCAGTGCTGTTTAAAGGTGTTTAAGGATACTTCCGGAAAGCTACAACGCCTTGCGCCATTGCCTACGACTACGCCAGAATCCGCCGGCTTGTGCGCTTTGGACGCCCTCGGTAACTTGATTCCCGTCACTGATTCTCAGTGATCGGGTTTAGTAGCCCGAGGATTTGAAGGCTGCACAAGTGTCTGTCAGACAGGTATTTCCATGCCTGTATTTGATGGTGGCTGTGCGCAGGGCGTCCTCGGACGCGCCGGCTTTGCCTTCGTTCCCGGTCTACTAACCTGTGTACAGCCGCCACCCCTCGTATTAGTAGCGAGGCGTGGCTGCCCGATAAGGACGAAGGTAAATATGTTCAAGGTAACGCCAAATCCGCCAGACACAGATCCGGCATCCCCCTACGAATCAGTCGATTCAAAGAAATTCCACGAAGCCGCCGAACGCGCCCTCGATCACTACCTCAACCCCGGCGCCATCAAATCCCCGGCCACCCGCAAACCCAGCACGATGTTCATGCTCGCACCGAATCTGCGGGACGAAGACCTGTTGGCCCACACCTGTGAGACCTTGGCCCAGGCCAGTGTCATGACCAGCGATTTCGCGGGGTACCTGGAAGGGCCGCATCGGCACACGGCCATGGCGATCCAGCAGATCATCATGCTGGCGGAACTGGCGGCGAACCGGATGATGGATAACGTTGAGGTGCCGAAGTAATACGCTGAGACCGCGTCATCGTTCATCGCGGGCAAGCCCGGCTCCCACAGGTTTTGAGGTGATCACAAAATGATTGAACACTATAAAACCTGTGGGAGCGTGGCTTGCCCGCGATGGCATCACCTCCGTCAAAAGTGAATCAAGACCGACACATCAACGCATTCCAATACTGCACGCCCCTATGTAAGACCGTCCTGTCAGCACCTTCTGATTTTCCTCACTCTGCGACTTAACACCCCAACGGCTGTGTACTTTGTCCGCAAGGACCCATTGTCGAGAGAAAGAGTATGGATAAGTCTTCAAGGAAAACCGTTACGGACAGTGCACTCAAACAAGCCCTGTTAATGGTTGATCTAACCGAATCAAGCACTCCCGATCACGCCGTCCGGCTGCTGCTGAATGAAGTCCTCCAAGGACTCGCTGAAAAAGGCTGGCCCCAAGCTCAACAGCAGACAGGGCCGAGGATTGTGTCTGCTGAGGAAAATTACGGTTTGCTCGGTTATGACCCGGCAGAAGTCACGCTCGGGAGTGAACATACACGTTGGGTCGATGAGTGCTCGCTATTACGCACGCAAACCACCAGTCAGATTCCAGCAGCGCTTCAGCGAGCCGCTCAAATGCGGCAACCGGGGCAGATGATCTTGCTCGCTGCGCCGGGAATTACCTTCCGTCGCGATAGTCGGGATCGTTGGCATTGTGCTGAACCACATCAAATGGATATCTGGGTGCTGGGTGATCCGGAACTGTCCACGCATGAGCATCTATTGCGTCTGGTTGGCGATATTCTCAATTCCGCCGTTCCTGAAAAAAACTGGGTCTACAGCGACAGTCCTCATCACTACACAGAGGGCGGAATTGAAGTGAATGTATTGAATGACGGTGCACAAGTCGAAGTGCTGGAATGCGGTCGTATTGCGAGGTCTTTGCTGGAACGCTTGAAGATCGACCCGCTGCGTCATGGGGGGCTGGCACTTGGAATGGGACTGGATCGACTGACCATGTTACGCAAAGGCATCCCGGATATTCGCTTGTTACGCGATCAGAACACGCGAGTGCAGGCGCAGATGCATGATCTGAATGCATGGACTGCGGTATCTCGTTTGCCGTCGATTGCTCGTGACATTTCGTTGGCGGTAACGCCGGGGCTAAGCGAAGAAGTGTTGACCGAAAGGATGTTGCTGGCTGCGGGTGATAGTTCTGACTGGATCGAAGAGATGCAGATCAAGGGGCGTTGGGATTTCTTGGATTTACCCTCGCAGGCCATTGAGCGACTTGGGATGCTGCCGGGCCAGGAAAACGTGCTTTTGCGTGTGGTGTTGCGTGATTGCTCGCGATCAATCACTACCGCTGAGGCGAATGCGTTGTATGCGGACATTCAGGCGGCGATGCATGAAGGGGCGCCGGGGGCGGGTTATAGAATGGATCTTCCTAATGTTTGACATTGAGCGGCCCCAGTAACCACTCAAACTCCGCGTCATCGTTCATCGCGGGCAAGCCACGCTCCTACAGGTTTTGTAGTGTTCAAACATTTTGTGATCACCTCAAAACCTGTGGGAGCCGGGCTTGCCCGCGATGGCGGTGGGTCAGGCGACACCCATCTCAGATCCGAAAACTACCCACAAGCTGATTCAACCGATCCGCCTGCCGCTCCAGCTCAGTACACGCCCGCAACGTCGATTGCAGATTCTCCACCCCTTGCTGATTCAGGGTATTGATCTCGGTAATGTCGACATTCAACGCCTCAACCACCGACGTCTGTTCTTCCGTCGCCGCTGCTACCGACTGGTTCACATTGTCGATCTCGCCAATGCGCTGCGTCACGCTGCTCAAGCGTTTACCGGCCAGGTTGGCGATGCTCACGCTTTCCTCGCTGTGCTGTTGGCTTTCGGTCATGGTCGTCACCGATTCGCGTGCGCCGATTTGCAGCTCTTCAATCATTTGCTGAATCTCCGCCGCCGACGTTTGCGTACGCCCGGCGAGGCTGCGCACTTCGTCGGCGACCACTGCAAAACCTCGTCCCGCTTCACCGGCGCGGGCGGCTTCGATAGCGGCATTGAGCGCCAATAAATTGGTCTGCTGCGAGATGCCCTTGATCACTTCGAGAATGTGCCCGATGTTCACGGTTTTGCCGTTGAGCACTTCGATGTTGGCGCACGAGGTGCTGATTTTGCCGGACAGTTCGTTCATCACCTGGATCGTGCGCTCCACCACTTGGCGACCGTCCTCGGCTTGTTGCCGCGCAGCCGAAGCCTGTTGCGAAGCATCGGACGCGTTATGTGCGATCTCCTGCGCGGCGGCACCCAGTTGATTGATCGCAGCGGCGACGCTGTTGGTGCGGGTCGATTGTTCGTCGAAGTTGCTCAGCGATGAGTTGGAGGCGAGCAGCACACGCTTGGCCCCTTCGTTGACACCGAGCGCTGCCGAAGACACTTCGCGGATCGAATGATGAATACGTTCGACAAAGCGATTGAACGCCGTCGCCAGTTGGCCGATTTCATCCCGCGATTGCACCGACAGGCGCCGGGTCAAATCGCCTTCGCCGAGGGAAATATCTTCCATCACCCGCGTCAGCAGTTGCAGCGGCCGGGTGATGCGAAACGCCGCATACCAGATCAGCATCAACCCAATCAGTGCCGAGCCACCGCCCAGCAATAATTCCAGCGCGGTGCTTTGCACGCCTTGCGCGTCGAGTTCGTTTTGCAGTGTGGTCACCGGGGCCAGCAACACGTCTTGCGGCACGCCGACCAGCACGCCCCACGGTGCAGCGCCGGCAATCGGCGCCAGCGGTTCGAGGACGTTGATCTGCTGCTGGTCGACAAACACTTTCGCTTGGCCCTGACGCAGCGCGTCCATCACCGGGGCATCGTCCAGCGGCTGCCCGAGGCGGCTGACGTCCTGGCTGTTGGCGGAAATCACCCCGCGCGGGCTGACGATGCTGATCTGCCCGTGGCCGTCGAACAGTTGATGCGCGCTGGCTTCGCTGTTGTGTTGCAGGGCGGCGAGGTTGATGTCGAGGCCGACCACGGCGATGACTTTGCCGTTGTCCATCAGCGGGAACGCAATGCTGGTCACCAGTTTGCGGCTGCCGGAGGCTTCGTCGAAATACGGTTCCAGCACGCACGCCTGGCGGGTGTCGCGGGCGCAGGTATAGAAGGCGTTGTACGGCGCGCCGCTGGGGCCGGGGGAGGTGTTGGCGAGCAGGGCTTCGTCACCGATCACCGCTTGCAGTTCGCCGGGTTTGCTTTGCACCCAGTACAGGGAGAAGCGGCCGGTCTCGTTGCTGCCGGTGTCCGCCTGGTTGGCGAACGTGGCGTCGGCGCCATCGAGGGCGTCGGGTTCGAAAATGACATAAAGCCCGAGCAGGTCGGGCTTGTCGATCAGGGCCTGGTGTAGCTGGGTGCTCAGCTCCTGGCGCAGTTGTGGGCGGGTCAGATGACCCTGCTGTTGCAGTTGCCGCAAGTACAGCAAATAGCGCGACAAGCCTTGGCCGTATTCATGAGTCTGCATGAAGGTGCGTTGCACCTGCATCGCCTGCACGGTGCCCAGCGCCTGCATGTGTTCCTTGGCGGCGTTGGCGAGCATGTCGCTGCTGGCCTTGGCCACTTGCTGGCTGCTTTGATGAGTTTGATACAGCGACAAGCCCATCAGCAGCCCCACCACCAACAACAGGCAGAGGCCGGCGAGCAGGGCGATCTTGCTCTGGATCGTCAGAAATCTTGAGTGCATTGGAAAGGCCTTTTTCCTTGAAACACATTAATGCTGCAAACGCGATCTGTAGAGGCTTGCGCAACCTGTGGGAGCGAGCCTGCTCGCGAAAGCGGTGTATCAGGCAACACACATGTCGACTGACACTCCGTCTTCGCGAGCAGGCTCGCTCCCACAGGGATTGCGCCGGTTGCTAGATGATTTGCGTCGGACAAAACCTAGAACGTAGTGGCGAACACCACTTGGCTGTAGAGGTTTTTGTCGTTGTTGCCCAACTGGGTGCCACCCTGTTCGGCGCTCTTGTCCGGCTGGTACAGACCCACCAGCGGCATCACCGTCAGGTGCTCGTTGACGTGCCATTCGGCGTACAGGTCCACCTCGTGGCCATCGGTGTTGCCGAGGTTGCGGTCGATGGTGTCGTAGTTGAAATACATCACGCCGACGTTGAGGTTTTCCAGTGGCGAAACCTTCATGGAAACGTTCTGGATGCGCGAGTTGCTGTTGAACGGCCCGGCATAGTTACCCGCCACTTCACCCTGGAACCATGTGCCGTAACCGCGGCTGAAACCGTAGAACAACGTGTCGTAGTTTTCCGAGAAACGGCTGTAGCGATAGCTGACATACGGCGTCCAGAGGGCGTCGGAAAAGGTCCAGCCGGCTTCCAGGTACCAGGCGTCTTCGTTGCCGGTGTGCGGTTTGTCCTGCTCGGCGTATTCACCGGACAGGAACAGGTTTTTCACCCCGGCATTGCCGGTGGCGCGCAGGCTGTAGGTCTTCATGCCGTCGCGTTCAGCTTGCAACGGGGACGCGTATTGCTCGTCGACATCGGTGGTGTCGATGTAGGTCAGGCCGACGGTGCCGGCTTCGGCCACGTGCTCAAGGGTGCCGACGTACATTTCAGTCTTGGCCTGGGCGCGGTTATCCGACTTCAGCCACATCAGGTCGCTGCGCCAGCCTTGTTTGCCACCGAGGCGCAACACGGCGGTTTCGTCGAAGGCTTTACGGGCGGCGAGGTAGTAGGCGCCGCCGCGATTGAATTCGCCGTCGGCCAAGCCCTTGCCCATGTTCAGCGCGTCGCCGTCGATCAGGAAGCCGTCGCCGACCACGATGTTCTGGCGGCCGAAGGACAGGTCGATTCCGTCATCACCCATCGCTTCAAACAACTTGCCCGAGCGCCAGCCGAGGTAGGCGTCTTCGAACTTGGTGGTGCGTTCCGAACCGTCGCTGAAACCGGCGGCATCGCCGTCGCCCCAGGTGCCGGAGCTGAGCATGTTGCCGGCGCCATAAGCGGTACCAAAACCGGCCAGGCCTTTGTCGAAGCTCAGGCCGTACTTGACGTAGCCCTCTTGCCAGGACGAGGAACCTTCACTGAGACGGCCCGACAGTGCGTAGTTTTCCTGGCTGTGGAAAGCGCCGAACACCGCTTCCAGCGTGGCGTTCAGATGACTGTCGTCATTGGCATAGAGTTCGTAGGCATGGGCCTGGGAGGCACTGATCATCAGCGCGAGCGTCGAGAGACGAAGCAAGGGGGACTTGAGCATGGTGTGGCATCCATTCTTGTTCATGACCACAGGGTTGAGGTCTGTTTCGATACTAAGGCGCGGAACTTTTTCGGCCTTTTGTGTGGTTGCCAAAGAGTTGCCTGTGCTTGCCAAAATGCCCGGTTTGGCAGGCCAGCCAACACGACTGGCACGCAGGGCAAAGCCTGCGCGTCACTGACCGCTGACAATCCGTCTCAACCCTGCTGTCGCTTCCCTTCACGGATTTTCAAGGTCGCTTTCTTATGTTCACTTCGCAGAAATTCTCCCTCATCGGTGTGCTGACCCTGGCGCTGGCGCAAACCGTCGTTGCCGCTGACTGCGCGCCGGATCAGGGCCACGGCGCCCAGGTCTTCGCCAATGAATGCGGGGTCTGCCACTCCGTGAGCAAAGGCATGGCCGGGATGATGGGGCCGAACCTTTCGGGCGTGGTCGGGCGCAAATCCGGCTCGCTCGAAGGCTTCAGCTACTCCCAGGCGATGCGCAGCAAAGACGTGACCTGGCAAGCCGAAACCATCACGCAATTGATCACCCAACCCCAGGCTTATGTGCCCGGGACCTACATGCCCTACATGGGGCTGGCCTCCGCTGATGATCGTCAGGCAGTGGTCTGCTATCTCAAAGAACAACGCTGAACAGCCGGATTCTCAGGCTGACCCCCACGTTTGAATGACAGGTGAATTATGAGCAACGTTGAAATTCTGCCGCAGGTTGCCGCCTTCCTTGACCGCCGCCATGGCTGCTTTATCGATGGCCAATGGGTGTTGGCCGATGGCCCGACCATTGCCGTGGTCAACCCGGCCACCGGGCAAACCCTGTGCGAAACCCTGGACGCGCCGCTGGACGTGGTTGAGCAGGCCGTGCAGTCGTCCCATAAAGCGTTCAAATCCGGTGTGTGGTCGGGCCTGCGTCCGGCCGACCGCGAACGCATCCTGCTGAACTTCACCGCACTGGTTGAAGCGCACGCCGAAGAACTGGCGCAACTGGAAACCCTGAGCCAGGGCAAGTCGATCAACATGGCCCGCGCCCTCGACTTGAACGCGACCGTGGAATTCATGCGCTACATGTCCGGCTGGGCGACCAAGATCGAAGGCCAGACCTTCGACGTGTCGATCCCGCTGCCGCCGGGCGCCAAGTTCACCGCGTTCACCAAGCGTGAGCCAGTGGGCGTGGTGGTCGGGATCGTGCCGTGGAACTTCCCGCTGCTGATCGCTGCCTGGAAACTGATGCCGGCGCTGGCCACCGGTTGCACGGTGATCATCAAACCGGCGATGGAAACCCCGCTGACCGCCATGCGCCTGGCTGAGCTGGCGCTGGAAGCCGGCATTCCGGCTGGCGTGTTCAACGTCGTCACCGGTGGCGGTGCTTCGGTGGGCGGCGTGCTGACCGCGCATCCGCTGGTGAGCAAAGTGTCGTTCACCGGTTCCACTGCGGTGGGCAAAAGTGTCGGCGTGGCCTGCATGGAAAACATGACGCGCTTCTCGCTGGAGCTGGGCGGCAAAAACCCGATGATCGTGCTCGCTGATGCCGACATCGAAAAAGCCGTGCAAGGCGCGATCCTCGGCGGTCTGCTGAACAACGGCCAGGTTTGCGCAGCGGCGTCGCGCTTCTACGTGCACCGCTCGATCCACGACCAATTCGTCGAAGCGCTCGCCGCTGCGGTCTCCGCCATGCCAATCGGCGCGGGCATGAACTGCAACGCCGCGATCAACCCGCTGGTGTCGCGCAAGCAGCAACAAAGCGTGCTCAAACACATCGAACTGGCCCGCCGCGAAGGCGCGCGCGTGGTGTCGGGCGGTGAGTTAGTGGAAGGCGAGGGCTTCTACGTGCAGCCGACCATTCTGGCCGACATCGACCACAGCATGGCCGTGGCCCGTGAAGAAGTATTCGGCCCGGTGCTGGGCGTGATGCCATTCGACGACGAAGACGCCGTGATCGCGCTGGCCAACGACAACCGCTACGGCCTGGCCGCCAGCCTGTGGACCAATGACCTCGGTAAAGCGATGAACCTGGTGCCGCGTATCGAGGCCGGTACGGTGTGGGTCAACGCCCACGTGCTGTTGGACCCGGCGATGCCATTTGGTGGCGTCAAGCAATCGGGCATGGGCCGTGAGTTCGGGCGTGCGGTGATTGAGGCGTATACCGAGTTGAAATCGGTGTGCATCGCGCATTGATTTAGTGAATTACAACGGCCCCTGCAATGGGGGCCGTTGGCTTGCCTGACTAACGGCGACAGGGCCGACGTGGAATCCATTGCTTCCGGTTAATAGGAAGCATTACTATTCACGCCTCGTTCCCACAGCACACCGCAATGACCCCCAAGCTGCCCCGCAGACACGGCTTTTTCGAGCATTACGAAGAGTTGGTTGGCACCTGGACCCGTCGCCTGAGAAATCGTCAGCAGGCCGAGGATCTGGCCCACGACACCTTCGTGAGGGTGCTTGAGTCGAATTCGGCGGCGGTGGAGCAGCCTCGGGCCTATTTGCACCAGACCGCGCGCAACATCGCGGTGGACGGTTATCGGCGGGAGGATCGACGGGGCGCCATGGAGTCGCAGGCGAATGATCTCAGTGTGTCGTCGACCGGCGACCCGGAGCAGTACATGCAGGCGATCCAGTTGGCCGATTCCATCGAACGGGCGCTCACCGAGCTGCCGCTCAATTGCCGCAAGGTGTTTGTGTGGCAAAAGATCGAAGGCCTGACCCAGGCTGAAATCGCCGAACGCCTGGGGCTGTCCAAGAACATGGTGGAAAAGTATATGATCCGCACGTTGCGGCATCTGCGCGACCGCCTCGACGGGTTGCAACCATGATCGGCAACGCCTTCTCATCCCCAGCTCAACAGGAACTTCCATGATGGATACTCGTGATTGTGCGTGCGGGCATGCAACCGTTCGGGACGACGCGGCGCGCTGGTTTGTGCGGATGCAGGAGCCGGCGGTGGACGTCGTCGAATACCGGCGCTTCGAGGCGTGGCTCGGCGAACACCCTCAACATCGAGAAGAATTCGAAGTCCTGCAAGGCTTGTGGACGGCGGCTGATCTGGTGCCGGCCGCGCGCTTGCAAGCGTTATGCGAAAACCCGCCAGTCCGCAAATCACGCCAGTCGTGGGTGCGTTACGCGGTGGCCGCGAGTGTGGTGGCCGTGGCGCTGGGCCTGGGCTTGTTCAGCGGTTTGAATCATCCGGCGCCTTACACGGCCGAATATTCCACTGCGTTGGGTGAGCGCCGTCATGTGGCGTTGCCCGACGGTTCGGTGATCGACTTGAACAGCCGCAGCCGCATTCAGGTGAAGTTTGAAAAAGACCGGCGCGGCATTGAGCTGATCGAGGGCGAAGCGATGTTCAGCGTCGAGCACGACACCAGCCGACCGTTCGTGATCGATGCTGGCAATGGTCTGGTCACGGTCACCGGCACGCGCTTCGATGTGCGCCGTGATCTCAGCGAAACCCGAGTGGCGGTGGAACAGGGCACGGTCAAGGTTCAGGGGCAGGGCGCCGAATTCGTCAGCCTGAGCGCCGGCCTCGGTACGCGCATTGACGCCCAAGGGACTGTCGCGGCGGCCTACGCCGTCAACCCGGCAGAACTGACCGCGTGGCGCAGCGGCAAACTGGTGTTCAACAACGCCAGCCTCAGCGAGGTAGCGGCCGAAGTGTCGCGCTATCGCGAGAAGCCGCTCACCGTCGGCAGCGACAAAGTCGGCAACCTGCGCCTGACCAGCGTGTTCAAATCCGACAACACCGACGCACTGCTCAAGGCCCTGCCGAGCATCCTGCCGGTGGCCGTGCGCACCCTCGATGACGGCAGTCAGGAAATAATTTCCAAATAATTTCCAAACCGATTCAGGTTTTTTTCGAGTTCATCGTCTTCTTGTCCAACTGCAACTGGTTTGCATTAACAAACGCATTCGTTTGCGATCCACAGGACATTGTTCGACGTGAATAACACCTCTGCCAAAAACAACAAAACCCATTGGTTACCGCTGGCGCTCGCCTTGGCGGTCAGCGCCGCGCTGCCCCAGGCGTTCGCCGCCGGTGGCATTCATATTCCGGCGCAACCATTGGGCGAGGCCTTGAGTGAGCTGGGCCAGCAGTCTTCGTTGCAGGTTTTTTTCAGTCCTGAACTGGTCGCCGGCAAACAAGCCCCGGCCGTCGACGGCGACATCTCGCCGGAAGAGGCCTTGCGCCAATTGCTGCAAGGCAGCGGCTTGCAATACCAGATCGACGAAGGCTCGGTGACCCTGACCCCGGCACAGACTTCCGCTGTTGCGGGTCCGATTGAACTGGGCATGACCGACATCAAAGTGGTCGGTGACTGGCTCGACGATGCTGATGAGACCCTGGTGCAGAATCACCCCGGCGCGCGAACGGTGGTTCGCCGTGAAGCGATGATCGAGCAGGGTGCGATGAACGTCGGTGATGTGCTCAAGCGTGTACCCGGCGTGCAAGTACAGGACGCCAACGGCACCGGCGGCAGCGATATTTCCCTGAACGTTGGCGTGCGCGGCCTGACCTCGCGTCTGTCGCCGCGCTCCACCGTGTTGATCGACGGCGTACCGGCCGCGTTTGCGCCGTACGGCCAGCCGCAATTGTCGATGGCGCCGATTTCCTCGGGCAACCTCGACAGCATCGACGTGGTGCGTGGCGCCGGTTCCGTGCGTTATGGGCCACAAAACGTCGGTGGCGTGATCAACTTCGTGACGCGCGCGATCCCGGAAAAAGCCACCGGTGAAATCGGCACCACCCTGGAAACTTCACAGCACGGTGGCTGGAAACACATCGACACCGCATTCGTCGGCGGCACCGCTGACAACGGCATCGGCATGGCGCTGTTGTATTCCGGCGTCAACGGCAACGGTTACCGCGAAAGCAACAACGGCAACGACATCGACGACGTGATCCTCAAGACGCATTGGGCACCGACCGATGTCGATGATTTCAGCCTCAACTTTCACTATTACGACGCCAGTGCCGACATGCCCGGCGGCCTGACGCAGGCGCAATACGACGCCGACCCGTTCCAGTCCGTGCGCGACTACGACAACTTCAGCGGCCGCCGCAAAGACGTGTCGTTCAAGTGGGCGCGGCAGATTGACGACCGTACCCAGGCCGAAGTGCTGACGTACTACACCGACAGTTTTCGCGGCAGCAACATCGCCGCCCGCGACCAGAAAACCCTCAGCTCGTACCCGCGCAGTTACTACACGTTCGGCATCGAACCACGGGTGTCCCATGTGTTTGACGTGGGCCCGACCACGCAGGAAGTCAGCGTCGGTTATCGCTACCTGAAGGAAGCGATGCACGAAGAATCAAGCCGTGTCGCGCTGGTGAACAATCAGCCGGTGCTGACGCCGTCCTCTGACGGCCATGTGTTCCAGGACCGTACCGGCGGCACTGAAGCCAACTCGGTGTACATCGACAACAAAATCGACATCGGCAACTGGACCGTGACCCCGGGCATCCGCTTCGAACACATCAGCACCGACTGGCACGACCGCGCCGTGCTCGATACCGCCGGCAAGCGTGTGCCGGAGAAAAACCGCAGCATCGAAAGCAACGAGCCGCTGCCGGCCCTGAGCGTGATGTACCACCTGTCTGAAGAGTGGAAGCTGTTCGCCAACTACGAAACGTCGTTTGGCAGCCTGCAGTATTTCCAGCTCGGCCAGGGTGGTATCGGCGACAACACCGCCAACGGCCTGGAGCCGGAAAAGGCCAAGACCTATGAGGTCGGCACGCGCTACAACAACGACGTGTGGGGCGGCGAAGTGACGCTGTTCTACATCGACTTCGATGATGAACTGCAATACATCAGCAACGACGTTGGCTGGACTAACCTCGGCGCGACCAAGCACCAGGGTATTGAAACCTCCGTGCATTACGACATGACTGCGCTCAACCCGATGCTCGATGGCCTGACCGCCAACGCCGGTTTTACCTACACCCGCGCCACTTATGAGGGTGAGATTCCAGGCTTCAAGGGCCGTGACCTGCCGTTCTACTCGCGTCAGGTGGCCACTGCCGGGCTGCGTTACGACATCAATCGCTGGACCTACAACCTCGATGCGTTTGCCCAGTCCAAGCAGCGCTCGCCGGGTACGGGTGTGAATGCCGATGGCAGCTTCAACGGCAACTACATCACCGAAGGTTCGGCGGACGGACAGTTTGGCGATATTCCGGGTTACGTGACCTGGAACGCGCGCGCTGGCTATGACTTTGGTTCGCAGTTGTCGAACCTGAAGCTGGGCGCGGGGGTGAAGAACATCTTCGACAAGCAGTATTTCACCCGGTCCAGCGACAATAACTCGGGGATGTACGTGGGGGCGCCGCGCACGTTCTTTGTGCAGGCCAGTGTGGGGTTCTGATAGACCGAGTCGCCTTCTTCGCGAGCAGGCTCGCTCCCACCTTGGGTCTGTGTCGTTCACACATCCCCTGTGGGAGCGAGCCTGCTCGCGAAGCTTTTAAGCCTTCAACACCTTGCCGCCAATGGCCACCGCCACCAGCAGCAACGCCATCAACCCAAAGGCAAAACTCAAACTGCTGCCATGGGCGATAAACCCGATCAGCGCCGGGCCGGCGAGGATCCCCGCATAACCCAATGTGGTAATGGCCGGCACAGCGATGTGTTCGGGCATGACCGTCTGTTTGCCGACAGCGGTGTACAGCACCGGCACAATGTTCGAACACCCCGCACCCAACAACGCATACCCCACCAGCGCTGTCTCCCAGGCCGGTGCGAACGTCGCCAGCGCCAGGCCCGCCGCAGCCGTCAGCCCGCCGAACACCATCACCCGCGTGGAACCCAGGCGCCGGACTATCCGGTCACCGGTCAAGCGCCCGGCCGTCATGGTCAACGCAAACGCCGCATACCCCAGCCCGGCATACGCGGTATCGATCCCGCGCTCTTGCGTCAGGAACACCGCACTCCAGTCGAGCGCCGCGCCTTCGGCGAGGAACACGATGAAGCACATCCCGCCGATAAACAGCACGATGCCATGGGGCACGGCAAACGCCGGGCCGGTGCTTTCGCTGCCGTAAGGCAACAGGTGCGGCGCCGCTTTCAACAGGGCCAGCAACAGCACGGCAATCACCACCAACATCGCGCCCAGCGGTGAAATCCCAAGGCCGAGCAAGCCACTGACGCCCGCCGCGCCGACGATCCCGCCGAGGCTGAACATCCCGTGAAACCCCGACATCATGTTCTTGCCGCTGGCCCGTTCGACGATCACCGCTTGCAGGTTCACCGTCGAATCCACCGTGCCCAGCCCGGCACCGAACATGAACAAGGTGGCGATCAACGCCGGCACTGACGACACCGTCGCCAGCAACGGCAAGGCCGCACAGATCAGCAGCGTTCCACCCGCTGCCACGCGACGGCAGCCGAAGCGTGACGCCAGCAGCCCTGCCATTGGCATCGCCAGAATCGACCCGACCCCGAGGCACAACAGCAGCAGACCGAGCGTCCCTTCATCCAGCCCGGCCCGTGCCTTGGCGTAGGGCACCAGCGGCGCCCAGGCGGCGATGCCGAGACCGGCGATGAAGAAGGCGATGCGGGTGGACATCTGCTCCAGACGGCCGGGGATGACAGGCGCGGGAGTGTTGAGGGCAGTCATGGAAGATCCTTGGCATTGCGGGTTGCTGACGATAGGCAAGGCAACATCCTTGCATATCAGGCAGCGTCCCGCGACCTCGGAGGGTTTTCACGGAGATGCAGCGGCGTGTCTAAAACGTCCCGCGTGTCTGATTGGCTGCGCCGCTGGTGAAGCTCACGTTCGGCCCGGGCTGCCAGCGCGCGGCACTCGACGGATCGTTGCCGCGCACGATGCATTTCCATTCGATGCCCTGTTGCGCCGGCAATTCGATGGAGCCAGTCCAGCGGTTTTCCTCGGGCTTGTAGTTCAATGCCACGGCATGGCCAGGGTCCCAGGCCCCCAGTTCAAGTGATGAGCCCACCACGTAAACGCTCTGTCCGGGGTAAGTGGTGGCGTAGTCGCAGGTGAAGGCAACTCTGACGGGCGGTTGTTCGGGAGCCGTGCTCCACAGGCGAATTTTGCCGCCATCGCGTTCCAGCGTCGGTTGACCCAGGCCTTGGGGCAGTTTTGTCAGGTCCGAGTCCAGGGCAATCACCAGGCTTTTGCGAGTGCCGGTCGTCGTCGCGACCAACCCGGAATATTGAGGCTGAAAACGAATCGGTGAGTCGGCCTTGATTCCGGCCTCCTTGCGGGTCTTGATTAACTGGCGAATCATCTCGCCGCGTTGCCAGTCATACATGTCCGGCCAATACACCGCCGGTGTTCCGGGACTGCTGAGGATGTAAGCGTAGGCCTTGTTCCGCTGTTCTTCGGTCAATGCCCAGTGATGTTGGCCGTCGTAGCGTCCTGGTGAAAAACCGGTGTCGTGGTTGTCGACAAAGGTGACGGCGATCTTGCGCCAGAGTGGATCGGGATTGCCGTTGAGCCCATGCCGCCATTTGGCGATAGAACCGTTCTGCATCCGCTCTTTCAGGGCAAAGTCGAAGATGGTGCAGTGGGACCGGTCGGACCAGTCCTTGAGTGAATCCTGCCAACTGGCCTCGCTGCGCCAATCGCCGGCCGGGTATTCGCTGGGGCCTTTCCACATTTCGCCGACACAGAACTGCTGATTACCAAAGGCTGTCATCCAGCGATCGACGGTTTCCGGTGCATAGCCGCGGGCAAAGTCGAAGCGCAAGCCTTTGGCTCCGTACTGTTGGCGCAAATTGACCAGCTCGTTCTTGAAGGTGTCATAGACCGCTGTGTTGCCGGTGTTCAGGTCTGCATTGCCGTCCATGAAGGCATCGCCTTCGTCGCACTGGCTGCAATCGTGGCGCCACTCGTTGCGGCCTCCGGGAAACAGAGGATTGTTTACCTGGCTGTCATCCATGTGGTTGGGCACCACGTCATAAATCACCTCGACCCCGGCACTGTTCAGCGCCGCGGCGGCCGTTTTGAGTTGCTCATCGCTGCCGTACTGGCTGTTTTTATCGAAGCTGCGCCAGAAATAACCTTCGCCACCCCCGGAGGTGCCTTTGTTGCTGTCTACCCAGCTGGACGTATCTCGCCACGGCGGCGGCATCCAGATGGCGGTAAAACCGTCGTTGCCGATTTGACCGGCCATGCGTGCCAATACCGCATACCATTTTTCGGGTTCGTTGCGACTGGAGTTCCAGTGGAACCCCTGCAGCAGGATTTCTTCCCCGGTGCCATTGCGAACCGGGGCTGATGCGTCGGCCATTGCCGTACCGGTGAAAGCCAGGGCAATGAATAGCGCTAGCCGCGAGGTCCTTTTCATGAGGCTGTCCCAGGTGCGAATGAAGAACTTCACTCTGGGCCCGCTGCAAAGACTTGTCTGCTGTCATAACTGACAGGTCGGTCCAACCGATTCGCGATAGAGCGCAGGGTGCTCATAACGGTTCAGTGAGATGAGAATTTTCTGGCGGTGGCCTACAGTACGAGCTCTTCTCACGCTGAATTCAGGATTGATCCATGACCCGGTTCTACGATGCTCGAGGCAATATTTATGCAGTTGTCGCGCCTGAAGTCGTGCGTGACAGCGGTATCGATTTGCCTGCGCAAGCCAGTCAGGCCGCGCAAACCCGCGAGAAATGGGCGTTGGCGGCGATCGAGGCATTTTGTGCCTGGGCCCCCGGCACTCAGCCGCCCGGCAGCAAGGACCATCGCAGCGACGGTTTGTTGGTCGGGCCGTTTCAAGCGGCGCCGCCGTATGACCTGCTGATCGTCAATACCGACGGCACGTTGGCCGAACGCAGTGGCAATGGGCTGACGATTTTCTCCCAGTCGCTCAGTGAGCAGGGCTTGATGCCGGAGGAGGGGGCGTGCCTGCTGCGGGTTCATCACGACAAGATGGACACGGTTTCGCCGGGGGAGACGTCCGTGAAACCGGCCGAGGTCGAGGGCGTGCAAGGGTTTTGGCTGGACCTCGGAAAGCCAACGTTCGGGCCGCAAGCCGTGGGCGCGCAGGGGGTTGAAGAGGTGCTGTTGAACGGTCGGGATGTCAGTCATGTCGCGCCATTGTCGGCGCTGGATCCGGCCTGGAACCGCAGCCAGTTTGTGCGCGTCGGCAATCCACATTGCGTGACGCTGGTGGCCGAGGCCGCTGCGTTGCCAAGCAATGCGCAGATGCGTGACTCACCGCTGGCTCAAGGGTTGCTGCGGATTGCTTATGCCATGCCGGCCGGGGGCGGTGAGCCGTGTCCGGCGGGGGTGAATGTGCAGTGGGCGATGCTTGAGTCCGAACGCCGGGTTGTCGCGCGGGTGTTTGAGCGCGGGGAAGGGCCGACGGCGTCGTCGGGCACCAGCGCCAGTGCGGTGGCGTGTGCGGCTTGGCGGGTCGGTTGGGTTTCGGCGGGTGAAGTTAAAGTGGTGATGCCGGGCGGTACGGCGCCGATTTTGCTGGAGGAAGATGAGGGGGAATTGAGTCGGGTCAGGCTGTTTGGTACGGCTCGGTTGATGGGTTGATTTTGACGCAGCCTTCGCGAGCAGGCTCGCTCCCACATTGGATCTGTGTCGTTCACAAATCCCCTGTGGGAGCGAGCCTGCTCGCGAAGGGGCCCTGACAGTCAGTGCAAATTCATTGCCCTGGCCATTCCACCACCGGCATCGTCCGCTTCATCAGCACCTTGCCCCCGCGCACCGAATACAGCGGCAAGCCCTGGCTGCGAATCACCTCGTAATCACTGTCCGCCGACAGCACCAGCAAGTTCGCCGGCCGTCCCGCTTCCAGGCCATAACGCTCGCCGAGGTTCATCGCCTTGGCGCTGTTGTCCGTCACCAGGTCCAATGCACTTTGCAGGTTGCGATACCCGAGCATGTGGCAGATGTGCAGCCCCGCTTCGAGCACCCGCAGGATGTTGCCATTGCCCAGCGGATACCACGGGTCGACGATCGAGTCCTGGCCGAAGCACACATTCATCCCCGCTTCGAGCAACTCGTTGACGCGAGTCACGCCACGGCGTTTCGGGAAATTGTCGAAGCGTCCTTGCAGGTGAATGCTTTCAGTGGGGCAGGAGACAAAACTGATCCCGGAATGCCCGAGCAAGCGGAACAGTTTGGCGCAGTAAGCGTTGTCGTAAGAACCCATCGCCGTGGTGTGGCTGGCGGTGACCCGCGAACCCATGTCGCGGCTGCGCGCCTCTTCGGCCAGCACTTCGAGGAAGCGTGAATGCGGGTCGTCGGTTTCGTCGCAGTGCACGTCCACCAGGCAGCCAGTGCGTTCGGCCAGGTCCATCAGGAACTTCACTGAACTGACGCCCTGATCGCGGGTGTACTCGAAGTGCGGAATGCCGCCGACCACATCGGCGCCCATGCGGATCGCTTCTTCCATCAGCTCGCGGCCATTGCGGTACGACTCGATGCCTTCCTGCGGGAACGCGACGATTTGCATGTCGATCAGGTGCCGACTTTCTTCGCGCACCTCGAGCATTGCCTTGAGCGCGGTGAGTTGCGGGTCGGTGACGTCGACGTGGGTGCGCACATGCTGGATGCCGTGGGCGGCGAGGGTCTGGATGGTTTTCTTGGCGCGTGTCCTGGTGTCTTCCTCGGTGATCGTGACCTTGCGCTCGCCCCAGCACTCGATGCCTTCGAACAGCGTGCCGCTCATGTTCCAGCGCGGCTCGCCGGCGGTCAGGGTGGCGTCGAGGTGAATGTGCGGCTCGACGAAGGGCGGCACCACCAGGTTGCCGCCGGCGTCCAGGTCCTCGGGGCCCAGGGTCGGGGCTTCGGTCTGTCGGGCGATGGTGCGGATCAGGCCGTCTTCCAGGTGCAACTCATGCAGGCCTTCTTGGTTGCGCAGGCGGGCGTTGATGATGTGCATGAGGCGAGTCCCTTTGGGTTGATGACTCTAAATTAGCGCGGCAGTGGCGATCCATGCCAGTGCCGCGTGACGAAACACAGCACGGCCCTTGTAGGAGTGTGGGGTCATTGAGTCAGGGGCAGGAATTTCAGCAACGCGGCGACGATCGCCTCGGGCGCGTCTTCCTGCACCAGATGCCCGGCATTGGGGATCGGATGAAACTGCGACCCCGGTATCCGCTGATGCAGCGCCCGGCCGCGTTCGATGGGGATCCACTGGTCGTCCTCGCCCCACAGAATCTGCACCGGGCACCGAATGCTCGGGTACAACCCTTCAGCCTCGCGGGTATAGCGCTCGTCCATCTGCGCAATTTGCCGGTAGAACGCGGCTTGCCCCGGCTCACCCAGCCATGGCTGCACATACGGCGCGAGTTCTTCATCGGGGATGTCGCGTTTTATCGCCCCGCGAATGTAGGCCGGCACAATGGCTTGCTGGATGTAATCCGGCACGCCACTGAACGCCGCTTCATGCTGGCGCACATGCTGCACGAACGGTGAACCCCACGGTGTCAGCGCCACCGGGTCGATCAATGTCAGGCTGCGGTAGTCCTTGTCGTTCAACAGGTGCGTGCGCAACGCGGTGGCACCGCCGAAATCGTGGGCGACCACGTCGGGCCGCTCGATGGCCCAGTGATCGAGCAAATGTGCCAGCAACTCGTTCTGCACGCCCAGCGACACGTCGCCGTCGATCTTCTCGGATTGGCCATAGCCCAGCAGGTCGAAGTAATGCACCCGGTGCGTGCCGATGAAGTGCGGGGCGATGCGGTGCCACACGTAGGAAGAGAAGGGCGTGCCATGCACGAACACCAGCGGCGGGCCGTCGCCGTGCACGGCGTAGTGAATGCGGTGCCCGTTGAAGCGGTATTGGCGGTCCAGCAGCCAGTCAGCCATGTGCGTGTCCTCTTGGGCGAGGCAAAAAGCATAGGCATAAAAAAGCCACCGATGAAGGTGGCTTGATCATTCACTGACGAAACGCAGTCTCATTGTGGGAGCGAGCCTGCTCGCGAAAGCGGTGTGTCAGGCGATGAATATGTCGATTGATACGCCGCTTTCGCGAGCAGGCTCGCTCCCACAGTGGATTTGTGTTGTCTGTTGGAGCGGGTTACTCGCCGTGATAGATGCAGCCGCTGGTGCACGTTTCGTGGATGCGGATCGCGCTGAGTTCCGGCAGCAGGGGCTTCAATTCATTCCAGATGAATTTGGCCAGCACTTCGCTGGTCGGGTTTTCCAGGCCGGGAATGTCGTTCAGGTAGTTGTGGTCCAGGCGCTCGTAGAGCGGCTTGAAGATCGCCTTGATTTCCGAGAAGTCGCGGATCCAGCCGGTGTGCGGGTCGAGGTCGCCGCTCAAGTGGATCGCCACTTTGAACGAGTGACCGTGCAGGCGACCGCATTTGTGGCCTTCCGGTACGTGGGGCAGGCGGTGGGCGGATTCGAACGTAAACTCTTTGAAGATTTCCACAGTGATTTCAGCTCTGTCAGGTGGCGATCGCCGCGGCGATGTGGGCAGGCGGCGAGTTTACCAGAGCTGCGGGCGAAACACTGACTAAAGGGTCAGCAAGCGCTCGCCGAGGCGACCATTGGCGGCCAGTTCGAGGAATTCATCGCCGAGGCGACGGCTTTCGTCCATGGCGGCGCGCCAGTATTTTTGCCGGGCCGGCGCATCGCCCATGAAACGCTTGAAATCGTTACGGTCCGGCAGTTTGCCGTAGGGCAGGCGCGCCAGATACTCCTTCGACGGCGCCAGCAGCAGAACATCCTGCAAGCGCGCGGGGCAGGCACGGCGCCACGGCAAGGTCTTGTCGAACCAGCCGGGAATCACCCGGTCGGTGAAATGCGGATACAGCACGATGTCGTTGCCGCTGTAGGGCAGATCGAGGTGATAGTCGAGCAGTCCGCCATCGCGGAATGTCCCCGCACCGGCGCCGGGCAAGTCGCGCACGCCTTCCATCACCATCGGGATCGAACCCGACGCCAGCAGCGCCTGGCGCAGGTTGTCGGCGTTCAGCGCAACGAAGCGCGACGGAAAGTCGTTCAGCGCATTGACCGGCGGGGCCAAGCGCGGGTCGTGAATGATCAGCCGTTCGAAGTGCCGCGACAGTCGCGCGCGACCGCGCAGGTTGTCGGCGATCACCGAGCCCAGCGCCAGCCCGAGCCGGCCGCGATGATCGTCGGCCAGGTTGCCGTGGCTTTTGACCACCATGATGTTCAGTCGGTAATTCGCGTTGCTCAGGATCGAGGCATCGCGGCCGTCCAGCAGTTCATCGAGCATGCGCTGCGAACTCTGGCTGATCTGCGCCATGGTCACGCCCTTGGCGAAGTTCTGCTCGGTGTACAAATGCCCGAGGCGCCGGATGCCTTCGGCGGCGTCCGGCAGGCAAGCACTGGCGAAGCGCCAGGAACCGACCGAGGCGCCAATCAGCGAACGTTCGCGCGGTGCGGCCGGTAGCCATTCGCCAAACAACGCCAGGTCCAGCCCTTGAATCCCCAATGCCTTGGGGCCACCGGCGGCACCGGGCAAGGTGCCGACGTCTGCGGCGCTCAAGCCGTCTTTACGGATGCGCGCCAACGCACGCGGGCCGGCCTTGAGTGTCAGGGAGGGGAACTTGATGTGGATGGCGGTCATACCGGTCTCGATGGTTGGCAGCTGGGGATTATAAACAGGTCGGGCAACACCACCAATCCACTGTGGGAGCGAGCCTGCTCGCGAAAGCGGTGGGTCAGATACGTTAATGTTGCGTGTTCCGATGCTTTCGCGAGCAGGCTCGCTCCCACGGGGTTTCGGGTGACGTCTGCAATATCGTGTTGCCATCTTTCATGATGGCAATTCAGTTTCAATTAAGTTCAGCTCGCTAAGGTGCCCTTCGTAGGCAACACATAAAAATACGGAGACACCCATGAAAACCCTGACTGCCCTGTTCACCGCCTCGATCATCGCCATGACCGCCAGCCTCGCCCACGCTCGCGACCTCGGTCCCGACGAAGCCCTGAGGCTGCGTGACGCTGGTACCATTGTGTCTTTCGAGAAGCTCAACGCCACGGCTCTGGCCAAACACCCCGGTTCGACGGTGACCCAGACCGAACTGGAAGAAGAGTACGGTAAGTACATTTATCAGGTTGAGCTGCGCGACCCACAGGGCATCGAGTGGGACCTGGAATTAGACGCCGTCAGCGGCCAGGTTCTCAAGGATCATCAGGATACGTAATGAAGGTGTTTTCGTTTTCACGCATGGCGCTGCTGCTTCTGGCGTTTTGTTCGGTGGTCATGGCCCGCGACCTCGACCAGGACGAAGCCCTGCGCCTGCGCCAGCAAGGGGTGATCCTGCCACTGGAGCAACTGCTGCAGCAGGCGCTGGATCGCTATCCCGGTTCCAAACTGCTGGAAGCCGAGCTTGAAGAAAAGCACGACGTCTACATTTATGAAGTCGAGTTGCTGACCGCCGAGGGCGTGGTCCGCGAGCTGGACATCGAGGCCACCACCGGCCGTTTACTCAAAGACAAGGAAGACTGATCGATGCGATTGCTGCTGGTGGAAGACCACGTGCCGTTGGCCGACGAACTGATGGCCGGCCTCAATCGTCAGGGTTATGCGGTGGACTGGCTGGCCGACGGTCGCGATGCGGTCTATCAGGGCAGCAGCGAGCCCTATGATTTGATCATCCTCGACCTCGGCCTGCCGGGTTTGTCGGGGCTTGAGGTGCTGAAGCAATGGCGCGATGGCGGTTTGTCGACGCCGGTGCTGATCCTCACCGCACGCGATTCGTGGGCCGAGCGCATCGAAGGCCTCAAGGCCGGTGCCGACGATTATCTGACCAAGCCCTTTCATCCAGAAGAATTGCACCTGCGGGTTCAGGCGCTGCTGCGTCGCTCCCACGGCCAGGCCAATCAGCCGACGCTCAAGGCGGCCGGGCTGCACCTCGATGAAGGCCGTCAGTGCGTGACCCGCGATGGCGCCGACATTCAGCTGACCGCCGCCGAGTTTCGCCTGCTGCGCTATTTTATGCTGCACCCTGAACAGATCCTCTCCAAAAGCCACCTCGCCGAACACCTCTACGACGGTGAAACCGAGCGCGATTCCAACGTGCTGGAAGTTCACGTCAACCACCTGCGCCGCAAACTTGGTCGCAGCGTGATCGAAACCCGTCGCGGTCAGGGTTACCTGTTCGGCGGGGCTGCTCAGTGAGGTCGATCCAGCGCCGCTTGAGCCTGGGACTGATCAGCGTCATGGTCGTCGTCGGCCTGGTGCTGGCGCAAACCAGCCTGTGGTTGTTCGAAATGGGCTTGCAGCGCTACCTCGAAGCCGGGCTGCGCGACGACAGCGAAAACCTGCTGGTGGCGCTGGTCCGTGGGCCGCAAGGCTTGCAACTGGATGAGCGGCATCTGTCGCCGGCCTATCAACGCCCGTTCTCCGGGCATTACTTCCGCATTGATTTCGACGATAACCACTGGCGCTCCCGTTCGCTGTGGGATCAGGAGTTGCCACGGCTGGAGCATCCGGGCCTGCACAGCAACCTGCAATTGGGGCCGGAAGGGCAGCAGTTACTGGTGTTGCGTTCCGACTATCGACGCCTTGGCCAGTCGATTTCCATCAGCGTCGCGCAGGACTACACGCCGGTGCGCGAGAGCTTCAAACGCATGCAGCAAGTGGGGCTGGGACTGGGATTGGCCGGGTTGCTGCTGATTTTGCTGCTGCAACGCATCACTGTGCGCCGCGCCTTGCGCCCGCTGGAAAAGGCCCGCGAACAGATCGCCCAGTTGCAACAAGGTCAGCGCTCGCAACTGGATGATCAGGTGCCAGTGGAACTTGTGCCGCTGGTGGCACAGATCAACCATTTGCTCGCGCACACCGAAGACAGCCTCAAGCGTTCGCGCAATGCCTTGGGCAACCTCGGTCACGCCTTGAAAACCCCGCTGGCGGTGCTGTTGAGCCTGGCGTCCAGCGAAAAACTCGACGCTCATCCCGAGTTGCGCAAGATCCTCAAACAGCAGCTGGAACAGGTCCAGCAACGCCTCAACCGCGAACTCAACCGCGCCCGATTGTCCGGCGACGCGCTGCCGGGGGCGTTGTTTGATTGTGATGAAGAACTGCCGGGGCTGTTGGCGACGTTGAACATGATTCATGGCGAGCACCTGGCGCTCAGCTACCGCGCACCGGCCGGTTTGCAGCTGCCGTGGGACCGTGAGGACTTGCTTGAACTGCTCGGTAACTTGCTCGACAACGCCTGTAAATGGGCGGATGCCGAGGTTCGCTTGAGCGTGGTCGAGACGGCAGACGGGTTTGAGTTGAGCGTGGAAGACGATGGGCCGGGGATTCCCGAGGACCAGCGGGCGCAAGTGTTCAGTCGCGGTACGCGGCTGGATGAACAGACGGATGGGCACGGGTTGGGGCTGGGGATTGTGCGCGACATCGTCGACACGTGGGGTGGGGTGTTGCGGCTGGACGAGAGCGAGTGGGGCGGGTTGAAGGTCGTGATCGAACTCCCCAAACGCTGACCCAATCCAAACCCCACCAAAAATCCCCTGTGGGAGCGAGCCTGCTCGCGAAGGCGGTGTGTCAGTCGACATCTCTGTTACCTGACACACCGCTTTCGCGAGCAGGCTCGCTCCCACATTTTGATCTTCAGCTGACGCGATAGCCGGGTCAGACCCGGAACTGATCCATCAGACTCTGCTGTTGATTCGCCAGGCTGTTCAGCGACTGGCTGACCCGCGCCGATTCATTCGCCTGCCCCGACAGCGATTCCGTCACGTCGCGAATCGTTGCCACGTTGTTATTGATCTCTTCCGCCACGGCGCTCTGTTCTTCCGCCGCCGAAGCAATCTGCAGGTTCATGTCGCTGATCACGGTCACTGCATCGCCGATCTGGCGCAGCGCAGTCACGGCTTGGCTGACCTGTTCGACACTGCCCTGAGCCTGACGATGGCTGTTGTTCATCGAGCCGACCACGTCCTGGGTGCCGCTTTGCAATTGCTCGATCACCAGGCGGGTTTCCTCGACCGATTCCTGAGTGCGGCGCGCCAGATTGCGCACTTCATCGGCGACCACGGCAAAACCGCGTCCGGCCTCACCGGCACGGGCGGCTTCGATGGCAGCGTTGAGAGCCAACAGGTTGGTTTGTTCGGCAATCGCGCGAATCACTTCCAGCACCGAACCGATTTTCTCGCTGTTCGCCGCCAGCCCTTCGACTTGCACCATGGCCGCGCTCATGTCAGCGGCGAGGTGGTCGATGCTGGTGGTGGTCTGGTCGATCACGGTCAACCCGCGGCGAGTCGCCTGATCCGCATCCTTGGCCGCCTGCGCGGCTTGCGCGGCACTGCGGGCGACGTCCTGGGCGGTAGCGCTCATTTCGTGGGACGCGGTGGCGACCTGATCGACCTGACGGTATTGCTGCTCCATGCCGGCGCTGGTCTGGGTGGCGATGGCGGACGACTGGTCCGCCGTGCTGCGTGCGTCCTGCACCGAGCGTTTGACCTCGGCGATGATCGGTTGCAGCTTGTCGAGGAAACGGTTGAACCAGCCGGCCAACTGGCCCAGTTCGTCCTTCTTGTCATAGGCCAGGCGCCGGGTCAGGTCGCCTTCGCCGCTGGCGATGTCTTCCAGCATATGGGCCACGCCAAGGATCGGTTTGGTCACGCTGCGGGCCATCAGCCACACCAGTAACAGGCCGATCAATGCGGCCAGCACGCCGAGGCTGAGCTCGACCAGAGTGCCGGTGGTGTTGCTGTCGTCGAGTTGTTTTTTCAGGATTTCGGCCGGGCCGACCAGGACTTTTTCCGGCACGTCGAGCAGCACGCCCCAGGATTTGCCACCGGGAATCGGCTGGAACGGCGCCAGCACTTTCAACTGGTGATCGTTGTGCAGGCTTTCGGTTTTGCTGCTGCCGGCGAGCATGCGGATCAGCTCGGCGCCGTTGGCCTTGTCCACGCTGTCCAGGCGCTGGCTGAGTTTGCTGGCGTCGGCACTGTAGCCGGCGAGCAAACCGACCGGGCTGAGGATGCTGACGTTGGTCTGGCCGTCATAGAGCTTTTTGCTCGCGCCCTGGCTCATGGCCTGCAGGCTGTTGAGGTTGATGTCCACCGACAGCGAGGCGATCACTTTGCCGTTGACCATCAGCGGGAACACGATGCTGGTCATCAGCACGTTCTGGCCGTCGATCACGTAGAAGTACGGTTCGATCACGCACGGCTTGAGCGACGTACGCGGGCAGGTGAACCAGGCATTGGCCGGTTCGCCGCTGGGGCCGGTGCTGGTGTCGGCCATGTCACTTTCCGGCAGCGCCATGGATTTCACTTTGCCCGGAGTCGGCTGTGACCAGTACAGGGCGAAACGGCCCTTGTCGTTGCTGCCGAGCTCCGCCTGGCCGGTGAACAGTTCGTCCTTGCCGTCCAGCGCATTGGCTTCGAACACCAGCGACAGGCCGAGCAGTTCCGGGTTGGCTTGCAGAGCCGACTTGACCTGGCGGGTCAGGTCTTCGCGCAGGTCGAAGGCGTCCAGGAAGCGCTTTTCCGCCTGATCGCGCAGGAACAGCACCTGACGCGAGAAACCATGGCCATATTGATAGGCGTCCATGAACTGCTGGCGAATCAGCAGCGCCTGGTTTTCACCCTGGGATTCGATGCGCGCCTGGGCGGCTTCGGTGAGCATCTCCATGCTTGAGGCTTTCACCATCGCGGAGCTGTGCTCCATGCGGTACAGCGAAAGCCCCACCAGCAGGGTCACGATGCCGGCCAGGCAAAGCCCGGCCAACAGGGTGATTTTCCATTGGATGGAAAGTTGTCTTAGTGACATGGAGACGTCCTTTATTCGATAAATATCTGAGACTTTGCACTGTAGCGGCCGCAAATCTGCTTTCTTTATCCCTTTGGCAAATATCGAAACCCGCGATTGGCTGTGGTGAAAGGGGGGCACTATTGTGGCGAGGGGGTTCACTGTCCGTTACATATCGCCAGACCCTCGCGCTTTGACACCGAGCCCACTCTGCGGCACAGTGCGCGCCCTCTAATAAAACCCATTCCTTAATCCGCTGGCGGCTCTTCGCAGACTGCCGGCTGAGCTCATTTCGCTTGCCTTGAGGTAACGATGATTAATGCTGTAATCGCCGCGGTCGGCATCATGCTGATTCTCAGCCTGTCCCGCGTGCACGTTGTGATCGCGCTGATTGTCGGCGCGCTGGTGGGTGGCCTGACCGGTGGCCTGGGCATCGACGCCACGCTCAAAGCCTTCAACAGCGGCCTCGGCGGCGGGGCGACGGTGGCGTTGTCCTATGCCCTGCTCGGCGCGTTCGCCGTGGCGATTGCCAAGTCCGGCATGGCCCATGCCCTGGCGGACAAGGCCCTGGCGATGGTCGATCGGCAACACGCCAGCGGTGGCGGTCAAGTCAAGTGGCTGCTGATCGGTTTGCTGTGGGTGGTGGCCATCGCTTCGCAGAACATTCTGCCGATACATATCGCCTTTATCCCCCTGCTGGTACCGCCGCTTTTATACGTGCTGACCAAGCTGCAACTGGATCGCCGCTTGATTGCCTGCGTGATGACCTTCGGTTTGATCACCCCGTACATGTTCCTGCCGGTGGGCTTCGGCAACATCTTCCTCAACGAGATTCTGCTGGCCAACGTCGCCCGCAGCGGTGTGGACATCAGCGGCATCAATGTCACCCACGCCATGGGCATTCCGGCGCTGGGCATGGTGTTCGGCCTGGCGGTGGCGTTTTTCAGCTACCGCAAGAAGCGCGTCTATGACCTGGAAAAAATCGAGCAAGTCGAACAGGTCGCGGTGCAGTACAACCCGCTGAGCCTGATGGTCGCGGGCGTGGCCATTGTGGCGGCCTTCATTATTCAGTTGCTGCTGGACTCGATGATCATCGGCGCCCTGGCCGGGTTCCTGATTTTCTCGGTGTCGGGCATTGTGAAGTGGCGTGAAACCGACGACCTGTTCACCGAAGGCATGAAGATGATGGCGATGATCGGCTTCATCATGATCGCCGCCTCCGGCTTTGCCGAAGTGATGAAAGCCACCGGCCAGGTGCAGACGCTGGTGGAATCCTCGGCCTCGTGGATCAACCACAGCAAGGGCATCGGCGCCCTGTTGATGTTGCTGGTCGGTTTGCTGGTGACCATGGGCATCGGTTCGTCGTTCTCCACCGTGCCGATCCTGGCGGCGATTTTCGTGCCGCTGTGCGTGCAGCTTGGGTTCAGCCCGCTGGCCATCGTCTGCATCGTCGGCACGGCCGGCGCCCTGGGTGACGCCGGCTCGCCAGCCTCTGACTCGACGCTGGGCCCGACCTCGGGTTTGAACATCGACGGCCAGCATCACCACATCTGGGACACCGTGGTCCCGACGTTCCTGCACTACAACCTGCCGCTGCTGGCGTTTGGTTGGGTGGCTGCGATGATTCTCTAACCCCGTTCTTCCTCATCACAGTGGACTAAATGTGGGAGCGAGCCTGCTCGCGAAAGCGGTGTATCAGTCAACATCAACATCGACTGGCACACCGCTTTCGCGAGCAGGCTCGCTCCCACAGGGGACCGCGCTCAACTTTTGGCCCGGCGTGCCGTTAAAGCCTTTAACCACGCCAACAAAACCAAAAGAGTGAACCGTCATGCGCATGAGCCTGAAGGCTAAAGTCCTGTCCCTTGCCGTTCTTCCGGTGTTGCTCTTTGCCCTGGTTATCAGCCTGACCACGCTGTTCGTGCTTCAGGAACAGGCGCACAAGGAAGTCGAGGAAACGCGCCAGCGCCTGCTCAACGACGCCAAGGCCACTCTGCAAAGCTACGTGGCCGTGGCCATGACCACGATCAAACCGCTCTACGACGCCGCCGCCCCCGGTGATGATGCCGCGCGGGCGCAGGTGATCAAGTTGCTGTCGAGCATCACCTACGGCAAGGAAGGCTACTTCTTCGGCTACGACTCCAACACTGTTCGCCTGTTCAAGGCCAACAGCCCCGAAGGCGTGGGCCAGAGCTTCAAGGACAACCGCGACCCGAACGGCGTCTACGTCAACCGCGACCTGGTGAAAGTCGCCAAGGACGGGACGCACTACCTGCAATACAGCTCGCCGCTGCCCGGCAACACCCAAGTGCTGGTGCCTAAACTGGGCTACACCGAATACCTGTCGAAGTGGGACATGGCGGTGGGTACGTCGGTCAACCTCGACGGCATCGAAGCGCAAGTCGCGCTGGTGGAAGCCAAGGTTCAGGAGCGCATGGAAGGCGTGCTGCTGAGCATCGTCGGGATTGCCGTGGTGGTGCTGTTGGTGATCGCGGCGGTCGGCATGCTGCTGGCCAACACCATCCTGCGCCCGTTGAACATGATGAAAGCCAACCTCGATGACATCGCTGCAGGCGAGGGCGACCTGACCCGTCGCCTGACCATCACCAGCCAGGATGAGCTCGGCGAACTGGCGGGCTCGTTCAACCGTTTTGTCGACAAGATCCACAGCCTCGTGCGTCAGATCACCGAAATGACCACACAACTGACTGGGCTGGTGAACCAGGTGTCCGATCAGGCCCAGCGCTCAGACCAGGCCATGGAGCGTCAACGTCACGAGACCGATCAGGTCGCCACGGCGATCAACGAAATGTCGGCAGCGGCGCAGGAAGTGGCCAAAAGTGCGCAAAACGCGGCAGTCGCGGCGCAGCAGACCGACGAAGAAGGTCAGGCCGCCAAACGCGTGGTCGCGGGCAGCATCGTCAAGATTCATGCGCTGGTGGACGACATCCGCAGCAGCGGCGTATCCCTGGACAGCTTGCAAAAAGACGTGTCGTCGATTGTCAGCGTGCTCGGGGTGATCCGTTCGATTGCCGATCAGACCAACCTGTTGGCGCTCAACGCCGCCATCGAAGCGGCACGCGCCGGTGAAGCAGGCCGCGGGTTTGCGGTGGTGGCCGATGAAGTGCGGGCGCTGGCCAGTCGCACGCAGATCAGCACCCAGGAAATCCAGAGCATGATTGACCGCTTGCAGGCCGGGACCCAATCGGCGGTGGAAGCCATGCGCCGTTCCAGTGAAGCGGGTGACGGCACTTCCGCCCAGGCCAATGAGGCGGGCGCCTCGCTGGACACCATGGCGCAGTTGATCGGCACTATCAATTCGATGAACGCACAGATCGCCAGCGCTGCGGAAGAGCAAACGGCAGTGGCGGAAGAGATCAACCGCAGCGTGCATCAGATCGCGGTTGCCGTGGACAATGTGGCGGATGAAACCCAACTCGGTGCGCAGACGTCGCGCAGCCTGGCAGACCTCGGCCAGCGCCTCGGCAAACTGGTCGGCCAGTTCCGTATCTGACACTCACAAAACCGGTGGGAGCGAGCCTTTGTGGCGAGGGAGCAAGCTCCCTCGCCACAGGTGATTACGGTCTGTCCCAGTACGGAATCGGCCCAAAGCACTCGACAAAGAAATCAATCACCGTGCGCACCTTCACCGACAACCGTCGGCTGCCCGGCCATAACACCGCAATCTGCTGCGGCTCAAGGCTGTTGGATACCTGAAAGTCCCCCAGCACTGGCACCAGCGTGCCTTCGCGCACCGCTTCACCAATCAGCCACGACGGAAACATCACCAGCCCCAACCCTTGTTCAGCCGCTTGAACCAGGGTGTCGGCGTGGTTGCCGGTGATCGGGCCTTTGACGGAGTAGGGCGTCCAGTCTTGCTGATCCTTGCGGAAAAACCAGCGTTGCAAGCCGGTCGCACCTTTGTAGGCCAGGCATTGATGCGCCGCGAGGTCTTCAGGGCGTTGCGGCGTGCCGTGGCGTTCGAGATAGGCCGGGCTGGCGGCGACTTGAAAGCGGTGCGGCGCGAGGATCCGTGCCTGCATGCTGGAGTCGTGCAGCGGGCCGATGCGAAACAGCAGGTCGGCGCCTTCTTGCAGCGGGTCGATGTAGTGGTCGGTTTGCTGGATATCCAGTTGCAACTTGGGATAGCGCTCGCACAATTGTCCCAGCCACGGCGTCAGGTGCCGTTGGCCGAACACCACCGGGGCGTTGATCCGCACCAGTCCGCTCGGTTCGCTTTGCTGTTCCTGCAAGGCTTGCTCGGCTTCCTCCAGTTGCACCAGCACCAGTCGCGCATGATGACCGAGCATGCGCCCGGCTTCGGTGGGCGTGACGGCGCGGGTGTGACGGTAGAGCAATTGCTGGCTCAGGGCCTGTTCCATCAGTTGGATCTGCCGGGAAATCGAAGAGGGCGCCAGGCCCTCGCGCCGCGCCACTTCGGAAAAACTGCCGTGGTCGAGCACGGCGACAAACAGCCGAAGTGCCTTGAATCCGAGTTCGTTGAGACCGTGCATGTTCGTCCTGCTGTGCGAGTTGCGCAAAAGTGTTGTCAGGATGCTCCCATTTATCGCAAAGCTCTGCCACTGGATAATGCCGGCCATTGTTTCTACAGGCAGGTTTCCCTTATGCAAGCGTCTTCAATTGACACCGCGGTCACCCCCGCGACCAAACCAGGGCTGCGGCTATTGCTGTTGCCGCTGGTGATCCTCGCCGGCATGGGCCTTTCCGTGGAGGCCGGGTTGCTCGGGCCGCTCGGGGTTCAGGTCGGGCATTTATGGGCGACGTTGAGCATCTTCGGGGTCGGCTCGGCGATTCTGTTTTTGCTGCTGTTGTTCAGCGGCCCGCAACAGGGCCCGGCGTTGAACACCTTGCCGCGCTGGCAGTTGATCGGCGGCTTTCTCGGGCCGATCTATGTGGTGGTGCTGACCCTGGCCACGCCGCACATCGGCATTGCAATGACCATGATCGCGATCCTCTGCGGGCAGGTCGGCAAAAGCGTGCTGATCGACCACTTCGGCTGGTTCGGCGCCGCTCGCAAAAAGGTCAACGGTGAACGCTGGCTGGCGTTGCTGTTGATTGTCGTGGCACTTGTTCTGATCGCTCGGGGTTGATGATGAATCTGATTATTTTGTTGGCCGTGATCGTCGCGGCCGGTGCGGTGTTGAGTGTGCAGGCGGCGATCAATGGCCGTCTGGGCGAAACGGTTGGCGTGTTGCGCAGCAGTTTGCTGACCTTCGTGGTGGGCGCGGTGGTCACCGGGCTGCTGATCCTGTTTTTCGAACCGGCGCAGGCCGTGAGTTTGTTGGACGTACCGAAATGGCAGCTCAGTGGCGCGCTGTTTGGCGTGGTGTACATGATGGTCATGGTCGGCGCGGTGCCCAAGGTCGGCACGGCGGTGGCGACCGTGGCGGTGATTGTCGGGCAACTGGGCATGGGCATGCTGATCGACAATTTCGGCTGGCTGGGCAATCCGGCCATCGACCTGTCGAACAGCCGGATCGTGGCGATGGTGTGCCTGGGGCTGGCGTTGGTGTTCATGTATCGCAGCAGCACCCGGCAGGCCTGACACAAACTCCTACACTGGTAAGACGGGCCGCGTGTGCGGCACCCCGACGACCACACCAATGGAGTCCGACTCATGATCAGCAGTGACAGTATCTGCGATTGTCCCAAATGCTCGTGCAAGCTGGGCGAGCATCCGATAGCGCGCCACGGTAAACACTATTGTTGCGAAGCCTGCGCCAAGCACCATGAACATGGCGAAGAATGCTCCAGCAAGGGCTGCAAGTGTGCTCATGAGAAGTAGTGCTTAAACCTGATCAGAAGGATGAGTGTGGCGAGGGAGCAAGCTCCCTCGCCACAGGTATTCATTTGTTCTGTTTTATTAACTCGTCGGCCGCCACTTCACATTCTCGACCCCGAACTTTTCCGCCATCGGTTTGCTGGTCTTTTGCACCTTCTCTCGGCCGAATCGCGGGATCCTGCCCACTCCGGCGTCGCAGCTTGCCCAATGCCAAGCCTCCGCGTTGTCCATCTTGTCCAGGCGGATGATGAATGACTTGGGGACGCCATGAAGGGTGTATTCAATGACGAATAGTTTTGCGTTGTTCATAAAGCCCGTATTCCTCCCTGTGGTAATAGAAGGATCGTTGGGGTTACGGAAAATTCAGTCTTATTGTCAGACGGCGGCGGCCAGTGGCGACAAGGCCGTGGGCTGGTTACCATGCAAGACCTGAAAACCTCAATGATTGCTGCCCCATGGCCCTTGCCGCGCCCCCTGATCTGAGTGACACCGATGTGCCCGTGCAACCGCTGGCGCGCACCTATCCGCGCGGCTTGTTTATCGAGCCGCACGAGCATGTCTGGGGCCAATTGCTGTATGCAATGAGCGGCGTGATGTGGGTTGAAACGCCCCATGAGGCGCTGGTGGTACCGCCGCAACGGGCGGTATGGCTACCGCCGGGCGTGCCTCACGGGATTCGTGTGGTCTCGGACTTGCAGATGCGCAACATCTACCTGCGACCGTCATTGGCGGCCACACTGGAAAAGAGTGTTCAGGTGATTGAGGTCGGCGGTCTGCTGCGGGAGCTGATCGTCGGGCTGGTGGAGCAGGGCGAGGAAGGGGCTCCGGAGTATTACGAAGCGCTGGTCGGCCTGGCGCTGTTGGAGCTTAGACGAGCCAGGCGTTCTCTGTTGAAAATCCCGTTGCCGGATGATTCCGACCGGCGCCTGATGAACCTCTGTCAGGCGGTCATGGCCGCGCCATCGCTGGACATCCCGTTCGAACAACACGCTGAAAACGCCGGTGCCAGCGTGCGTACCCTGGCGCGGTTGTTCAAGGACAGTTTGGGCATGGGCTTCGCCGAGTGGCGACGGCAGGTGCAACTGGCGACGGCGGTCGCGGAGCTGATTCAGGGCGTGCCGGTCAGCGCAATCGCCCGCGAGCTGGGCTATTCACCGAGCAGTTTCAGCGACATGTTCCGCCGGGAACTGGGCGTCGCGCCTTCACAGTTCTCCAGCCATCACCAAACCTTGTAGCCGCTGGCAAAACCCTGTGGGAGCGAGCCTGCTCGCGAAGAGGCCGTCATGTTCAGCATCAATGTTGAATGAAAGACCGCCTTCGCGAGCAGGCTCGCTCCCACAGGGCTACGGTTTGTGTCTTTAGTGCTTTGGCCGAAATTCAGAAGCACTTGGCCGGTGCCCATTTCCACCTCGCACTAGACTTCAGGCCTGTCTTCATTGCCCCCGGAGTCCACCATGAGCTACCTCATCTCGCTGGTCATCGGTCTGGGCGTCGGTTTGCTCTACGGCGCACTGGATTTTCGTTCCCCCGCACCGCCGGCCATCGCACTGGTCGGGCTGCTCGGCATGCTGGCCGGTGAAAAGTTGTGGCCCATGGGCCGGCAATTGGTCGCTGGCTGGATCTCCTGAACCGTTCATTTATTCCATGGAAACGCTCATGAAAGCATTGCAGTTCGACAAAACCGGCGACCTCTCGGCCTTGCGCTACGTTGACGTGCCCACCCCGGTTCCCGGCGCCGATGAAGTGCTGGTGCAGATCAAGGCCGCCGGCCTCAACCCCAGCGATGTGAAGAACGTGCTGGGACGTTTCCCTTACACCACGTTGCCACGGATCCCCGGTCGGGATTTTGCCGGTGTCGTGGTTGAAGGTCCGCAGGCGTTGATCGGCCAGGAAGTCTGGGGCACCGGGCGTGAACTGGGGTTCTTTGCCGACGGCTCCCATGCGCAATTCGTCAAGCTGCCGGCCAACGGCGTGGCGCTCAAGCCGACTCACCTGAATTTCGCCCAGGCCGCCAGCCTCGGCGTGCCCTACACCACGGCGTGGGATGCGTTGGAGCGCAGCCTGGTGACGGCGCAAACGCGCTTGTTGGTGATCGGCGGCGGGGCGGTGGGGAGTGCGGCGTTGGCGCTGGCCAAGGTACGCGGCGCCCAGGTGCTGGCGGCGGCGCGGCGACCGGAGCAGGTCAAGGAATTGCAGGCTCTGGGCTATCAGACGTTGCAGCTGGATAAGCCTGAAGACTTGGGCGCTCAGGTGAACGCTGTGTATGCCGGCGGCGCTGACGTGATTTTCGACACCACCGGGTTCTGGCTCCCGGCCTCGGTCGCGGCGCTGGCAACCTTCGGCCGCATCGCCATCATCGCCGCGCCGGTGGACGGCATGGTGCAACTGCCGGCGCTGGCGCTGTACCGCAAGGGGGGCTCGGTGGTGGGGATCAACTCGTTGCTGTATGGGGTTCAAGCCTGCGCAGCGATGCTCGATCAGTTCGGCCAGTTCTTCGATCAGGATTTGTTGCCGTTGCCGGAAGGGTTGTTTGAATCACCGTTGGCGGAAGGGCTGGAGCGGTATGCCGAAGTGAATCAGGGCAGCGGTGACAAGGTGATTCTGTTGCCATAACCGGCACTGATGCTGGATGTGCCGGCCCCTTCGCGAGCAGGCTCGCTCCCACATTTGATCTTCAGTGAATACAGATTTTGTGTATGACGGAGATCTACTGTGAGAGCGAGCCTGCTCGCGAAGAGGCCAGCACAGTCGCCATCAACCTCGTCTGCTAGAATCGGCCGCATTGATCCCACAAGGTGCACCCCATGAGCGAGCCGATTCGTCTGACCCAATACAGCCACGGCGCAGGATGCGGTTGCAAAATCTCACCCCAGGTCCTGGAAGTGATTCTGGCCGGCAGCGGGGCGCAGAACCTCGACCCCAAACTCTGGGTCGGCAATGCTTCGCGCGATGACGCGGCGGTGTACGCCATTGATGAAGAACGCGGCGTCGTCTCGACCACTGACTTTTTCATGCCCATCGTCGACGACCCCTTCGACTTCGGCCGCATCGCCGCCACCAATGCCATCAGCGACATCTATGCCATGGGCGGCGATCCGTTGATGGCCATTGCGATCCTCGGCTGGCCGGTGAATGTGCTGGCGCCGGAGATTGCCCGGGAAGTGATTCGCGGCGGCCGCTCGGTCTGCGATGAGGCCGGAATCCCGCTGGCCGGTGGGCACTCCATCGATGCGCCAGAGCCGATCTTCGGCCTGGCCGTGACCGGCCTGGTGGAAAAGCGCCACATGAAGCGCAATGACACGGCCACCGCCGGCTGCCTGCTCTACCTGACCAAGCCGCTGGGTATCGGTATCCTCACCACCGCCGAGAAGAAGGGCAAGTTGCGCACCGCCGACATCGGCCTGGCCCGCGACTGGATGTGCACCCTGAACAAACCCGGCAGCCGTTTCGGCAAGCTCGACGGCGTGACCGCGATGACCGACGTCACCGGGTTTGGTCTGCTGGGGCACTTGGTGGAAATGGCCGACGGCAGCCAACTGACCGCCCGCATCGAATACAACCGCGTGCCGCGCCTGCCGGGCGTCGAGTATTACCTCGAGCAAGGCTGCGTGCCGGGCGGGACGCTGCGTAATTTCGACAGCTACGCCAGCAAACTGGGACGTCTCCAGGAACTGCACAAACGCGTGCTGTGTGATCCGCAGACCAGCGGTGGCCTGCTGATTGCGGTCACGCCCGAGGGCAATGAACGGTTCCTCGCGGTGGCGGCCGAACTGGGCCTGAACCTGGAACCGATCGGTGAACTGGTTGAGCGACAGACACACGCGGTTGAGGTGTTTTGATGTCGATCGACTTCACCGATTACCGCGAGATCTTCCTGAACGACCGGCCGATGATGGATGCGCGCGCGCCGGTGGAGTTCATCAAGGGTTCATTCCCCGGTGCGGTCAACCTGCCACTGATGAATGACAACGAGCGCCAACGCATCGGCACGTGCTACAAGCAGCACGGGCAGCAGGCGGCCATCACGCTGGGGCATCAACTGGTGTCCGGCGAGATCAAGGCTGAGCGCATCCAGGCCTGGGCCGATTTTGCCCGGGCGCACCCTGAGGGGTATTTGTATTGCTTTCGCGGCGGTTTGCGCTCGCAGATCGTCCAGCAGTGGCTCAAGGACGAGGCCGGTATTGACTATCCCCGGGTCGGTGGCGGCTACAAGGCCATGCGCACCTTCTTGCTCGACACCCTCGACCAGGCCGTTACCCAATGCGGTTTCGTGTTGCTTGGCGGCATGACCGGCACCGGCAAGACTGAGGTGCTGACGCAGTTGAGCAATGGGCTGGACCTTGAGGGCCACGCCAATCATCGCGGCTCAAGCTTCGGCAAGCGCGCGACCGGACAGCCGTCCAACATTGATTTCGAGAACCGTCTAGCGGTGGATGTGCTGAAAAAGCGCGCCCATGGCATCGAGCAGTTTGTGCTGGAAGACGAGAGCCGGGCAGTCGGCAGTTGCGCCTTGCCGTTGCCGCTGTATCAGGGCATGCAGCAGTTTTCGATGGTCTGGCTGGAAGACAGCCTTGAAGGGCGCGTCGAGCGGATTTTGCGCGACTACGTGGTGGACTTGTGTGCCGAGTTCATAGGTGTACATGGCGATGAAGGGTTTGCGCGGTTTTCCGAGCGCTTGCTGGAAAGCCTCAACAACGTGCAGAAACGCCTGGGCGGCGAACGCCATCGGCGGATGTTGATCCTGATGGAAGAGGCCTTGGCAGAGCAGGGCCGAAGCGGCGCGGTGGACTTGCACCAGGGCTGGATCGAAGGGTTGCTGCGCGAGTATTACGATCCGATGTATGCGTTTCAGCGGGAGAAGAAAGGCGCGCGGATTGAGTTTGCCGGGGAGAAGGCAGCGGTTCTTGAGTACCTGCGGGAGCGTGGTAACCAGCCAGGTTGATGCAGTGTTTGCCGGCCCCTTCGCGAGCAGGCTCGCTCCCACATTAGACCGTGTTTGATCAAACAAACGGTTCAAATGTGGGAGCGAGCCTGCTCGCGAAGAGGCCCTTGTAGCCGCTACAAATCTCAGAGCAAAGCAACCCCGATCAATCCTGGAAGTTGCTGACCGCTTAGGTCGGGCAAGTCTGCGAGCCGTTATCCAGCCCTTGCTTGTAACTGTGGCTGACGAGGCTGGCCTTGCCGTTGTGCCAGGTCAGGGTCAGGACGTACACCGAATCGTAGTCGCTGGACTCCCAGTCCTCGGAGATGTTCTGTTTCTCGCCGACCGCATCTCCCGCGACCTTGTTGATCAACTCGGGCAGGTAGCCGTGGGACCAGGCGGTGTAGATGATGGAGTTGTGGTACTTGTCGTGGAGCAATTCGTTCGCCAGGTCGCTGGTGTCGTTGGCCGAGAACTTGATGTTCACCGGCAAGCCGAGCTTGATCGCGCTGGGGCTGATGGTCATCAGGGGGCGGATGTAGCTGTAGGAATTGTCCAGTTCACCTTCCTCGACATTGCGCGTCGGGTTGGCGGCAAATACGTAGTTGGCCTTGCCGAATTTTTCCGGCAACAAGGTCGCCAGGTCGATGGCGCGGTTGAGGCCCTGGCAATTGAGCTGGCCCAGACCTCCTTCGGGTTTTTCTGCGTGACGCAGGAACACCAGGGTCTGGGTGCCGTCCGCCGGTTGGGCGCGGCTTTCGCTGGACTCCAGCGACAAAAACAATGCGCTCGTCGCCAGCAGCGCAGGCAGAAAAATGTACGCACGGTGTTTGAAGCTTTTAGCGAATCTGGACAGGTTCATCATGTGAATAAGGGATCTTCAGCGCATTCAGTTAAGGCTGACAAACCTTTACACCACCAGCTCCCAGCTTCGGGTGTTTTCCATGTCGTTGGGCCGGTCCGTGTCCGAAAGGGCATTGCTCAGAGTCCTCTGAAGCCCATTTGGTTCGATTCCGACGGGTGCGCGGCACTTTATCGACAACCTTGAACGGGGTGCAGTCAAGGTTATCGACAAGATGTTGCGAAATTATGGACACCCTACACGTAGAGGCGTTGGCGAAGGCTGACATCTGTTGATCGTCATCATCAGCGATTTCGATAACGCCAAAAGTTCGCAACCTGCGGGCGGCGATCCTGGATTATGCTCAACCCTTTCTTTGGCGATGGAGGCTAGCGATGACCGATCTGTCTGCGTTCCCGATTACCCAAAAATGGCCTGCTCAATACCCTGAGTGGATCCAGTTGTACTCCTTGCCGACCCCCAACGGCGTCAAGGTCTCGATCATGCTCGAAGAGATCGGGCTGCCCTACGAGCCGCATCGGGTGGGCTTCGACACCCAGGATCAAATGTCCCCCGAGTTTTTGTCGTTGAGCCCCAACAACAAGATCCCGGCGATCCTCGACCCTCATGGTCCCGAGGACAAACCCCTGCCATTGTTCGAGTCCGGGGCGATTCTGATTTACCTCGCCGACAAGAGCGGGCAACTGCTGGCGCAGGAATCGGCCGCGCGTTACGAGACGATTCAATGGCTGATGTTTCAGATGGGCGGCATCGGGCCGATGTTCGGCCAGGTCGGTTTCTTCAACAAGTTTGCCGGCAAGGACTACGAGGACAAACGCCCCCGCGACCGTTACGTCGAGGAAAGTAAACGTTTGTTAAAAGTTTTGGATGGACGCCTTGAAGGGCGCGACTGGATCATGGGCGAACGCTACACCATCGCCGACATCGCGACGTTCCCGTGGGTGCGCAACTTGATCGGCTTCTATGAGGCCGGTGATCTGGTGGGCATCAAGGACTTCAAGAATGTCACGCGCGTGCTGGAACGCTTTCTGGCGCGGCCGGCGGTGATCCGCGGACTGGAAATCCCTAACCCTAAATAGAATGCTTCACGAACAAGGAAGATCATGCGTTCATTCGATTTCAAGCAAGTAGATGTCTTCAGCCGCATCGCCCTCAAGGGCAATCCGTTGGCGGTGGTGTTCGGGGCCGACGCGCTCAGTGATGAACAAATGGCGGCGTTCGCGACCTGGACCAACCTCAGTGAAACCACGTTCGTGCTGGAGCCGCGCGATCCGCGGGCCGATTATCGCGTGCGGATCTTCACCACCCTCAACGAGTTGCCCTTCGCCGGTCATCCGACCCTGGGCACTTGCCATGCCTGGCTTGAGGCGGGGGGCCTGCCCAAGGGCGAGGAGATCATTCAGGAGTGCGGCGTCGGGCTGGTGCGGATCCGTCGACAGGGCGCGGAGCTGGCCTTCCTTGCGCCACCCCTGATCAACACCGGGCCGGTGGACGCCGAACTGGTGGAGCGCGTGCGATGCGGGCTCGGTCTGGAGGTCGGGGCGATTGTCCGGGCGCAGTGGGTGGATAACGGTGCGGGCTGGTTGGCGGTGATGGTCGCGGACCGCCAGCAAGTGCTGGACTTGCAACCGGATCATTCGCAAATGCTGGGCCTGGCGGTCGGCGTGATCGCACCGTGGAATCCCGAGCGTGATGGCGATGACGCGCAATTCGAAGTACGGGCCTTCATCTCCGGCGACGGCATGCCGGAAGACCCGGCGACCGGCAGTTTGAATGCCGGGATTGCGCAGTGGTTGCTGGCCGAAGGGCTGGCGCCGGCGTCCTATGTGGTCAGCCAGGGCCTGACGATGGGACGGGCGGGGCGCATTCAGGTGGATCAGGTGGGCGATGAAATCTGGATTGGTGGAGCGGTGGTGACTTGCATCACCGGCACCCTGACACTTTAACCCTGTATGAAATCTAAACCGGTGGGAGCGAGCCTGCTCGCGAAGGCGTCGTGACAGCCAACATTTTATTTGACTGACACACCGCTTTCGCGAGCAGGCTCGCTCCCACAGGGTTTTGTGTGGGATTCGGGGATTATTGCCGAACCGGTAAGGGTTTGTTCCGCGCCTGAGGTTTGTGTCTTGCTCCGCACAGGGCATAAGCTTTGCCCCCTACGACGTTAGTCTCATCCTCCGTTTTTCAGGAATGCCCATGTCCAGCCAGTTCCCCGAAGCACGTCCACGCCGTCTGCGCCGCAATGCGAGCCTGCGCAGCCTGTTCCAGGAAACCGAGTTCAGCTTGAACGACCTGGTGCTGCCGATTTTCGTCGAGGAAGAAATCGACGACTTCGTGCCGATCAAAAGCATGCCCGGCGTGATGCGCATTCCGGAATCGAAACTGGCCGGCGAGATCGAGCGCTACGCCCGCGCCGGCATCAAGTCGGTCATGACTTTTGGCGTGTCGCATCATCTGGACAGCAGCGGCAGCGACACCTGGAGCGACAACGGCCTGGTGTCGCGCATGTCGCGGATCGCCAAGGATGCCGTGCCGGAAATGATCGTGATGTCCGACACCTGTTTCTGCGAATACACCGACCACGGCCATTGCGGCGTGATGCACAACCACGAAGTCGACAACGACCAGACCCTGATTAACCTTGGTAAACAAGCCGTGGCCGCTGCTCGGGCCGGTGCTGATGTGATTGCCCCGTCGGCGGCGATGGACGGGCAGGTCCAGGCGATTCGCCGGGCGCTGGATGACGCCGGTTTCAGCCAGACCGCGATCATGGCCTATTCGACCAAGTTCGCTTCGGCGCTCTACGGCCCGTTCCGTGAAGCCGGCGGCAGCGCGCTCAAGGGCGACCGCAAAAGCTATCAGATGAACCCGATGAACCGCCGCGAAGCGGTGCGCGAATCGCTGATGGATGAACAGGAAGGTGCGGATGCACTGATGGTCAAGCCGGCCGGCGCCTACCTCGACATCATCCGCGACATCCGCGAGGTCTCGCGTTTGCCGCTGTCGGCGTATCAGGTCAGCGGCGAGTACGCGATGATCAAGTTCGCCGCGCAAGCGGGGGCGATTGATGAGGACCGTGTGGTGCGTGAAAGCCTTGGGGCGATCAAGCGCGCCGGCGCGGATTTGATCTTCACCTACTTCGCAATGGACCTGGCCCTGGCCGGTATCTAAACCCAACCCCCACAGTTGATTTGGGTTGAATCAGGGCGTGCCGAAGTACGGCCGGATCCCGTGGTGCTTGAAGTACCGCTCAATCACTTTCGGATCGGAACACGTCTCGGCAATCGCCACATACGTATCCGGGCGCAGCAGGTAAAACCCGTTACGCCCCAACCCCGCCGCTTCAAATGCCGGTCGCCAGTCAAATACATGCAAGGGCAGATGATGCTCGATGCACCAGGCGATCATTTCGTCGCTGGTGTCGCCATACACGTGCACCTGCCAGGTTGGATTCCTCAGCGATTCAAAGTTGTCGCCCTCGCCATCATGCGCCCAGGGCAGGCGATCGCCGCCGTGAACGTGCCCGGCAACGCCGGTGCTCAACGGCATGCCGCGATAGTTCAGGGTGATCTGTGAGACCGTGCGAAACAGGAACTCGCGAGACGTCTCGAACGAGGCCATTTTGGGAATCACGAAGGGCGCCAGCCGTGTTCGCAGCACATCGGCCAAGCGTCCCTCGGCGGTGGCGAAACTGAACACCCTGTCGGTGGTGGCGACCAGTTTTCGCGCAAAAGCGATGCGCTCGGTTTCGTAGGTATCGAGCAGTTTGGCCTCGGCACCGCCACTCAACACCGCGGCGAATTTCCACGCCAGGTTGATCGCATCGCCAATCCCGGTGTTCATGCCCTGGCCACCGGCCGGGCTGTGAACGTGGGCCGCGTCGCCCAACAAAAACGCACGACCGGTGCGAAAGTGATCGGCCACCCGGTGATGCACGCGGTAAGTCGAGAACCAGTTCACCTGTTCGATCTGCACCTGCATGTGTTCGATGGCCCGGCTGCTGACGTCTTCAAAGCGCAAGGTTTCCACCCGGTCGGCACGCTCGTCACGCACCGTGCCGATCAGCCGGGCGCGACCTTCGCCGGCCAGTGGGAACACGGCGAGGAAATCCGCTTCATCAAGGTCCACGTGCAGTTCGCCATTGAGTGCCGGCCCACTGGCCTGCACATCCGCCACGTAGAAAATTTGTTGGTAGGTGCCACCTGGAAACCCGGTGTCCAGCTTTTTACGCACGATCGAACGGGCGCCGTCGCAACCGGCCAGGTAACACGCCTGGCAGGTTTCCTGTTGGCCATCGGGCAGGCGCAAGTGGGCGGTGATGCCATCGCCGGTTTCCTCGAAGTCCTCCAGTTCGGTGCCGCGTTCCACCTTGATGCCGAAGGTTTCAAGACGCTCGATCAATAGCCGTTCGTGCTGGTCTTGTGGAAAGATTTCCATGAACGAATAGGGTGTCAGGCCAGCGCCAATGTTGCTCAGTGGCAACCGTGCAACCGACTCACCGCTGACCCAGAAATTGGCGCCCGCCACGCGATGACCCCTTTGCACCACGGCTTCGCTGAGGTCGAGCTGGCGATAAAGCTCCAGCGTCCGCGCCTGGACCGCCAGCGCACGCGACGTGGTACCGGGCGCCGACGTCTTGTCGATAATCCGCACGCGGATCCCCAGTTTGCTCAACCACAGCGCCAGGACCAACCCGGTCGGGCCGGCGCCGACGATCAGTACGTCACTACGATGCATGAGCCTGTCCTCCTCGGTGACTGGCTCAAGTATGGTTCAGTCGCAGCCGACCGGAAGGCTGACCGCCCAACGGAAAAAGGCCCCGCAGCCAAAAACTGCGGGGCCTTTTCATTGAGCCGTGGTTGATCAGAAGTCGATGGTGGCGGACATCTTCGCGACCCGTGGCTCACCTTGGGTCAGGTACCCGCCGAGGGCCGATTCCCAGTATTTCTTGTTGGCCACGTTGTCGACGCCAAGACGCAGGGTCACGTCTTTCTCCTGGACCCTGAAGGCGTACCGCGCACCGGCATCGAAGCGGTTCCAGGTCGGCAGGCTGAGGTTGTTGGCCGCGTCGGCGTATTGGCCGCCGGTGCGCAACATCCTCGCGTCCAGCGCTACGCCTTGCAGGCCCGGTACATCCCAATCCACGGCCGCGTTGAACTGGAAGCTTGGCACGCCAATGGCTTGATTACCGTCATTGATCCCGCCAGCGGTTTTCTTCAGTTCGGTGTCCATCAGGGTCAGGCCGCTGATCAGGCGCAGGCCTTCGATCGGCTCGCCGAAGATGTTCATCTCAACGCCTTTGTTGACCTGTTCACCGTCACGTATGAAGACAGCTGTGGTGCTGTCGATGACCTGGGTGAAACCGTCGCTGGGTTGTTCGATGCGGTACACACCGAGGGTGGCGCCGTAGGTGCCCATGTCGACTTTCACCCCGGCTTCGATTTGTTTCGAGCGTGCCGGTGCAAAGGACTGGTTGCCGTTGATGACCACGCGCCCCCCGGCCGAGGTCGGCGATGTCGGGCCTTCTGCCAGGCCTTCGATGCGGTTGGCGTAGAGCGAAACGTGTTCCCAGGGTTTGAACACAATGCCGTAGACCGGCGTGGTGATGGATTCGTCATAGGAGGAAGTGCGGCTGCCGGAGCCGTACGGCGCGTAGGCATAGCCTTGAACAACCAACTGCTGGCGACGCACGCCGACCGTCAGTAACAAGCGATCGTCAAAGAAACCCAGGGTGTCGGACACCGCGCCGCTGCGCACGAAAGTTTTGCCGGTGATGCCTGGATCGCTCAGGTCGCCACCGGAAAGGCCGCCCTGTGGCGCCGGCGTTTGCACCGGGTGGTAGATGTTGTTCGGGTATTTGGTCAGGTCGAAATCGAACGCGCTGCGCTGTTCGGTCCAGATCCCGGCCAGGCCGAAGTTCAGTTTGTGGCTGACCGGACCGGTCTGGAAACGACCGTTGAGGCCGGCCATGGCGCTGGTGTTGTCTTCATCATGGGGGATGAACGAGCCAGTGGTGGTGGCGCTGCCGAGGTTGTCGGTAAGGGTGGTCGAGTTGTAGTTTCCGACTTCACGGGTGTGCTTGGCGCCCCCTGCGGCGTACGCCGTCCAGTTGTCGTTCAGGTCGTACTCGGCGCGAAGCATGCCGAAGGTGTCTTCGATTTCAGTGAAACCCCATTTCGGCGCGTAGTTGGTGTCGGCCGATGGCGCGTCCGGAATGTGCGTGGCGGTGCCAAGGAACACCGAGTTGCGGCCGGCATTGATGCGTTGCTTTTGGTAGGCGAAGTCGCCGGAGATGCGCAATGCGTCGCCGCGATAATCCAGGCCGATCGCGAACAGTTTGGAGCGTTGATTCTCGTCATCGATGCCGGTGTCGCCTTCGCGCTGGGCAATGTTCACCCGCGCGCCGAAGCGGTTGTCTTCGCCAAAGCGTTGACCGAGGTCCAGGTGCTCGCCGACGCGACCGTCATTGCTGATGTCGGTGGTGAAACGGCGCAACGGCACGTCGCCTGCGCGCTTGGGTTGCAAATTCACGCCGCCGCCGATGCCGGAGCCCGTTGGGGTGACGCCGTTGATGAAGGCGTTCGGGCCCTTGAAGACTTCCACGCGCTCCAGTGCGTCAGTGGAAATGATCTGGCGCGGCAGCACGCCGTACAGGCCGTTGTAGGAAATGTCATCGCCATTGAGCGGCAGTCCGCGAATCACAAACACCTGGGCCTGGTTGGCAAAACCGGTGGCCTGACGTACCGAAGAATCGTTGAGCAAGACATCGCCGACGGTTTCGGCTTGCTGGTCCTGGATCAATTGCTCGGTGTAGGACGACACACTGAACGGGACATCCATGATGTCCTGATTGCCCAGCACGCCCAATTGCCCGCCGCGAGCGACCTGGCCGCCGGCAAACACCGGGGGCAAATCTGACGGCGAAGGGGCTGTGGCGTTGATGTTGACGCTGTCGAGCACCAGGGGCTTGCCGTTTTGTGCGGGTGTCGCTGGCGTGGCGGCGTAGGCAGTGGCAGACAGGGAACAAAACAAGGCGAGAAGGGAGGGGCGAAAGGGCACGCCAAGTCGGGCTGCAGTGGTCATGTTTCATTCCTGGCGGAGCGCCGCCGACGAGAAAAAAGAAAGTGACGGCGCGGGAACTCCTTGCGCAAATGCGACTCCAGGCGCGAATGATAGGATTTCTCAGTAACGTTTCGCAATCAATTTGTCATCATTCGAGATGACAGCTGCTACGGATTGCGGGGAACAGCGGCCTGCAGCGGGGGTCATAGCCTGCGCCATGCCATTGGTCGTATGGTTAACCCGGCTCAACGGATTTGATGGAGCACCATGCAAGCCAATCGATTGATCATGGGAGGCGCGGCGCTGTTGCTGCTGGCCGGTTGCGGCACTCAGCGCCCGCAGGAACAACCAGCGCGCCCGCCCGCCGAGGTCAAGGCCGAAATCGTGCGCCTGTTGCCGGCCAAAACCACGGATCGCCAAGGGTGGGCCACGGACATCTACGCCGCCTTCGCGGCCCAGAAGATCTATCCGTCCACGCAAAACCTGTGTTCGGTGCTCGCCGTGACCGAGCAGGAATCCACCTTTCAGGTCGACCCGCCCGTGCCGGGCCTGGGCAAGATCGCTCGGGACGAAATCGACCGTCGCGCCGCTAAAGTCCACATCCCCAGCCTGTTGATCAGCGGTGCGCTGCAGGTGAAATCGCCCAACGGCAAAAGCTACAGCGACCGCCTCAACGCGGCGCGCAGTGAAAAGGAACTCAGTGCGATTTTCGATGATTTCATTGGCATGGTGCCCTTGGGCAAGACCTTGTTCGGTGGCTTCAATCCGGTACACACCGCCGGGCCGATGCAAGTCAGTATCGAGTTCGCCGAACAGCAAGCGAAGGACTATCCGTACCCGGTGGAAGGCTCGATTCGCCATGAGGTATTCACCCGGCGCGGCGGCATGTACTTCGGCATCGCCCATTTGCTCGGTTACCCGGTGAGTTACACACAACCGCTGTATCGCTTCGCTGATTTCAATGCCGGTTGGTACGCCAGCCGCAATGCGGCGTTTCAGAATGCGTTGAGCCGGGTGTCAGGTATCCCGTTGGCGCTGGATGGCGACCTGGTCCGCTATGACTCGATCATGCCCGGCACCACGGAAGTGGCGGTGCGCAGCCTCGGCAAGCAATTGGGGATGCGCAATACGACCATTCGCAATCAATTGGAGGAGGGCAAAAGCCTTAAATTCGAGGAGACGGAACTCTACCGGCGAGTGTTCGCGTTGGCCGATCAGGCCGAGGGCAGGGCATTGCCTCGCGCCGTGTTGCCGGGGATCGAACTGCAAAGCCCGAAAATCACCCGCAAGCTCACCACGGCATGGTTTGCCAAACGGGTCGATGAGCGTTATCTGCGTTGTATGAAGCGGGCTGGCCAGTAACCCTGATCAAACGAAAGGCGTAAAAAAACCCGGCGGGTCAGGCCGGGTTTTTCATTGAGTACTGCGGTAAAGCCCTGCATTTATGCAGCGCGGCTTTCGATCAGACGGTCGGAACCACCTTCGGCAACGCGGTTCTGCATCAGACGGTCGGAACCATCAGCGGCTACGCGGTTTTCCATCAGATGGTCAGAACCATCAGCGGCTACGCGGTTTTCGATCAAACGATCCGAACCATCAGCGGCTACGCGGTTTTCGATCAGATGGTCAGAACCATCAGCGGCTACACGGTTTTCGATCAAACGATCCGAACCACCTTCAGCTACACGGCTTTCAATCAGACGATCCGAGCCGCCTTCAGCGACCACAGGTTGAGCAGAGGTTGCGGCAAAAGCGTTAACTGCAAAGACCGAGAAAGCGATAGCGATGAGGGTTTGGCGTTTCATGATGGTGTGCTCCGGGGTATTTATTGGTTGGTATGGAGCGGATGTTACGCCGAGGATTTTTTATGAGAACTTCATTGATGTGATGGTGAACATCGACAGTATTGATAGACCTTGTGAGTTGCCCCACGCGGGCGTGATGGTTCAGTCGTCGGATGGTGCGGGTGGGGGGGATCGACGCTTCTACACTGATTAGCTGGATCACCACGACCGGCAGGTGACGCCTCTAATGACCCCATTCCCGTCTCGCCAGGAAGCCGCACCATGTATCAACTCTATGGACACCAGAACTCCGGCGCGGCGGCGATAGAAGCGGCGCTGGAGCTGTGCGAAATTCCTTACCGCTTCATCGATGTCGAGCTGTCCTCGGAGGCCGCCCAGGCACTGGAGAAACTCAACCGGCTCAAGCAGATTCCAACGCTGCAATTGCCCGATGGCAGCATCCTGACCGAAAGTGCGGCGATCCTGATTCATCTCGGGCTGACCTTTCCCAAGTCGAACCTGTTGCCAACTTTGGCCGCCGACCGCGATCAGGCGATCCGCGGCCTGACGTACATCGTCAGCAATTGCTACGCGGCCATCGGCATCATCGATTACCCCGAACGCTGGCTGGCCGAGACGGATGAGGCATCCCGGCAAAACCTCATGGCCGGCGCCCGCGCGCGATTGCACTGGAGCTGGGAGCTGTTTGCCGATCAGTTTTCCGGCGAGCTGTATCTGGGGGATGAGACGCCGGGCGCACTGGATGTGCTGGCGGCGGTGGTGTCGCGGTGGGCCGGCAGCCGGGAGCATTTACGCAACACCCGTCCCGGTTTTTTCGCGTGGCTGGAACGCATCGACCGGCACCCGACACTGGCACCGGTCTTCGCCCGGCATTGGCCAGTCTGAACACCCAATAACAACTGTGGTGTATCCGGATTACTCGCCGCGGATGTACTGCTCCAGCTGGCGAATCAGTTCCGCCTGTTCGGCAATCGCTTCCTTCACCAGGTCGCCGATCGACAGCAAGCCAATCAACTTGCCATTCTCCACCACCGGCAGGTGGCGCAGGCGTCGGTCGGACATGATGCCCAGGCACGTATCGACGGTTTGATGGGTGTCCACGGTGATCACCGGGGACACCATGATGTCGCGCACTGGCGTGCCCACTGAAGAGCGGCCATGCAGCACCAGTTTGCGCGCGTAATCACGTTCACTGATGATGCCCAGCACCTCGTCATTTTCCACCACCAGCAAGGCGCCGACGTTTTTCTCGGCCATTTTCATCAGCGCTTCCAGCACCATGTGATCAGGTTTGATCTGGTGCACTTCCTGATTCTTCTGATCTTTGAGCTTGAGCAGTTGGGCGACGGTTTTCATGGTGGCTTCTCGGGTGTTGTCGTTGTTCTTGAAGAATCGTAGACCCAAGCGCTGAGGGCAAGAGAGAAAGCGGCAGATAACACTCAAAAAACGCCATTCAGCGGTTTTTCTTCGGTAAACATGATCCAAGGGCTCAGTAAGTCCCTGTGGGAGCGAGCTGGCTCGCTCCCACAGGTTTTATGTTTCGATGACGCGTAGAATTGCGACCTGAATCAAAACGTGAGGTTGCAGTGGTGGATTTACAGCAGGGCTTCGTCCTGACCCGGCATTGGCGCGACACCCCGGCCGGCACCGAAGTCGAGTTCTGGCTGGCGACCGACAGCGGTCCCCGGCGCATCCGCCTGCCTCATCAACCGTCGGTGGCATTCATCCCTGCCGCCCAGCGCGAACAGGCGCAAGAGGTGCTGCGCGGCGAGAAAAACGTCGAGCTCAAACCCTTGGCCCTGCTGGATTTCGAGCATCGCCCGGTGCTCGGCCTGTATTGTCGGCAGCACGGTCAGTTGATGCGCCTGGAAACCGCGCTGCGCAAGACCGGCGTCGAGATGTTCGAGGGCGACGTTCGCCCGCCCGAGCGCTACATGATGGAGCGTTTCATCACCGCGCCGGTGATCTTTGGCGGTACACCCGATGCGGACGGTCTGCTGCTGAACGCGCAGATGAAACCCGACCCGAAATACCGGCCCAACCTGCGGCTGGTCTCGCTGGACATCGAAACCACCGAACAAGGCGAGTTGTATTCCATTGCCCTGGAAGGCTGCGGCGAGCGCCAGGTGTACATGCTCGGGCCGCCCAATGGCGACGCCAGCGCGGTGGACTTCCAGCTCGAATACTGCGACTCGCGAACCGTGCTGCTGAAAAAGCTCAACGAATGGTTTGCCCGCCATGACCCGGACGCGATCATTGGCTGGAACGTCGTGCAGTTCGATTTGCGCGTCCTCCACGAGCACGCCCGACGCCTGGGCGTACCGCTCAAGCTGGGGCGCGGCGGCGAAGAGATGCAGTGGCGCGAACACGGCAGCCGCAACCATTACTTCGCGGCAGCCGCGGGGCGCCTGATCATCGACGGCATCGAGTCCCTGCGCTCGGCAACCTGGAGTTTCCCCTCGTTCAGCCTGGAAAACGTCGCGCAAACCTTGCTCGGTGAGGGCAAGGCGATCAGCACACCGTACCAGCGCATGGACGAAATCAACCGCATGTTCGCCGAGGACAAACCGGCCCTCGCCACCTACAACCTCAAGGATTGCGAACTGGTCACACGGATTTTCGCCAAGACCGAACTGCTGACCTTCCTGCTGGAGCGCGCCAGCGTCACCGGTTTGCCAGCGGACCGCAGCGGTGGTTCGGTGGCGGCGTTCACTCACCTGTACATGCCGCTGATGCACCGCCAGGGTTTTGTTGCGCCGAACCTGGGCGGCAAGTCACCGCAGGCCAGCCCCGGCGGTTTTGTCATGGACTCGCAGCCGGGCCTGTACGAATCGGTGCTGGTGCTCGACTACAAAAGCCTCTATCCGTCGATCATCCGCACCTTCCTGATCGACCCGGTCGGGTTGATCGAAGGCCTGCAGCATCCCGACGACAGCGACTCCGTTCCGGGCTTTCGCGGGGCGCGTTTTTCCAGAACCCGGCATTGCCTGCCAGCCATCGTCGCCCGGGTCGCCGAAGGCCGCGAAACCGCCAAGCGCGAACACAACGCGCCGCTGTCCCAAGCGCTGAAGATCATCATGAATGCCTTCTACGGCGTGCTCGGCTCCAGCGGCTGCCGTTTCTTCGACACACGCCTGGCCTCGTCGATTACCTTGCGTGGCCACGAGATCATGCTGCGCACCCGACAGCTGATCGAAGCCCAGGGCCACACGGTCATTTATGGCGACACCGACTCCACCTTCGTCTGGCTGCGCCGCGCCCACGGTCAGGAAGAAGCTGCACAGATTGGCCACGCGCTGGTCGACCACGTCAACCAGTGGTGGAGCGAACATGTGCAAGCCGAATACGGGCTGGAAAGTGCCCTGGAATTGCAATTCGAAACTCACTACAAACGCTTTCTGATGCCGACCATCCGTGGCGCGGAGGAGGGCAGCAAGAAGCGTTACGCCGGCCTGGTCACTCGCGCCGATGGCACCGATGAAATGGTCTACAAAGGCCTGGAAACCGTGCGCACCGACTGGTCGCCACTGGCCCGGCAATTCCAGCAGGAGCTGTACTCGCGGATCTTCCACCGCAAGCCGTATCAGGATTACGTGCGCGATTACGTGCAAAAGACCCTGGCCGGCGAGTTCGACGACCGTCTGATCTACCGCAAGCGTCTGCGCCGTACCCTCGACGACTACGAGCGCAATGTGCCGCCCCATGTGCGTGCCGCGCGCATTGCTGATGACTTCAATGACCGCCAGGGCCGTCCGCGCCAGTACCAGAACGGTGGCTGGATCAGCTACGTGATTACTGTCGCCGGGCCCGAGCCGCTGGAGATACGCAGTGCACCCATCGACTACGACCATTACGTCACCCGGCAACTGCAACCGGTGGCGGACGCGATCCTACCGTTTGTCGACGACGACTTCTCAACCCTGATTGGTGGGCAAATGGGCCTGTTTTAAGTCCAGCAACGACAGCGTCCAGTCATCCGGTATGCCGTGGAAATACTGCTCCAGGGCCCGATGAAAGAGACTGCCATCGGGGGCGACCTGAGCAAACAGCGTCATCGAAGAGTGAAACTTGAGGTCATCGGGATGACCGAAAATCTCGGAGATCGAGCGTTGTTTGATGTTCAGGACCAATTGCGTGCACGTTCGCAGTCGAGGCCCCAGCAAAGGATGCTCCAGATACGCCAAGGCTTCCTCTTCGGAGCGAATGGCAAAGTAGCGGGACATCTCGCTGCCGCCCAACCCGGCAAACTGGGGAAAAATGAACCACATCCAGTGACGGCGTTTTTTACCGGCACTCAGTTCTTCCTGAACCCGCTCAAAGACCGGGTCTTGAGCCTGGACGAAACGTGGCAAGTTAAAAGCATCGAGCTGATCGGTGCTTCGCATGCAAAAACCCTCTGACAATACGACGATGGCTCAGACCATGGCCAATCGCTGTTTGTGTTGTGGCGCGTGAAACGCGTGGTCCAGCACCTCCAGATCCCCGGGTTCGAGCCGCACTTGCGCGGCTTGCGCATTCAATTGCACGTGTTCAGGTTTGACCGCTTTGGGGATGGCGATCACGCCGGGTTGCCGCAGGATCCATGCCAGCGCAACCTGAGCCGGTGTCACCCCGTGACGGGCGGCAATCTTTATCAGCGTCGGATGTGTCAGCAATTCACCGCCCTGACCGATAGGACAGTACGCCATCAATGGCAGCTGATGTTGTTGGCTCCAGGGCAGCAAATCAAATTCGATGCCGCGCTCCTCCAGGTTGTAGAGCACCTGATTGGTGGCACAGGTGGACGAGTGCAGTTCGTGCAGGTCGTCCAGATCGAAATTGGACACGCCCCAACGGCCAATCTTGCCGTCTTCACGCAGCCGTTCGAAGGCTTCGACGGTTTCCTCCAAGGGATACTGGCCGCGCCAGTGCAGCAGGTACAAATCGATGTAATCGGTTTTCAGGCGCCGCAGACTGCGCTCGCAAGCCTGTGGAATGCCTTGGCAGCTGGCGTTGTGCGGGTAGACCTTGCTGACCACAAAGACTTGGTCACGCAGACCGCTGATGGCTTGCGCGACCACTTCTTCGGCGCCGCCTTCAGCGTACATTTCCGCGGTATCGATCAGCGTCATGCCCAACTCGATGCCCAGGCGCAGGGCCGAGACTTCACGTTTGCGTGCCGAGCTGTCCTCACCCATGTGCCAAGTGCCCTGGCCAATGACCGGTACGTTGGCGCCGGCCAGTTCAAGGAACTGCATGAAAACCTCCTGTGCGCATCTCGGTGGATACTCAGTTGGCAGCAAAATAACCCGGTGGTTCCATGCAGCGCCACAATCCAGGTAAAAGCGAACACGACGAAATATCACTTTTTGGCTGGCCAAGGGTTGGTTCACGGACCACCGGCACTGCACTTTTTTGGGATTGGTGGCTCTATCCTTGGGCAGCTGGCGGCGATCCCCACCGCTGGCCCATGCCCAAGTCCAAGAACCCATGGCTCGAGCGTTACCCCGTGTCACCCCACCGATCCGCCGCCGTTGCTGGCTTCTGGCTGGCTTGGCGATGTTCTTTGTCAGTGGTTGCAGCCAGCAACAGGGCAACGACATCGTCAGCCAGTTCCGCGAAGGCCGTCCCCAGGAATTTCTGCAGACCAGCGTCGACCGCATGGCCACCCTGGCGATGCGTGACAACCTCGACAGCCTCTATGTGCTGATGAGCAAGCTTTACCGGCGCAATCCCGAGGAGCTGAAGAAATCCGGTTTCCTTGATGCCCGAACCGCTGGAAAGCAAGTGCGCATGGCCATCGAGCAGCAACAGCCGCTGCCCACCCTCGGCGGCAAAAAAGACCTGGCGGCGCTCAGGTATGCCATGAGCCCGGAGTTTCTCGGTGACCGGGTCGGTGCTTTCATCTATGCCATCGGCAGCATGCTGGTGACCGCGCACGGCAATCGCCTGGAGTTCTACATGACGGATGCGATCAACCCGACGTTCGTCAGCAACGCCGCGCGCAACATCGAGATCGCCACGTGGATTCTCAGTCAGCGGCAAAACAAACAAGGCGAACCGTTGCTGTTCTCCAACGAGATCTCGGAGGAGGGCAGCAACCTGAGTTTCGCCGTGGAGTTCGGCAAGATCGTTGCGCGACTGGATTTGCTGACGCAGATGCTCGACGAGCGCTACCGGCGCATCGGCCTGAACTACGCGCAAAGCCTGCTGTTCCTGAATTTCTTGCCGGTGCAATAAACCCCGACACAAACCCCATCCCTGTGGGAGCGGGGTGGGCAAAAGTTTCAGGCATAACGATAGTTCGCATCGATATAAGTGGTTATAAGAAAAATCGCTATGCTGCGGGCCAGATTTCTCCTGCGGTCTTTGTGGACGTATCAATGGATTTAGTGAACATCGGGTTGGTCGTTGCCGGGTTGGTGGTTGGCTTTATTGTTGGCATGACTGGCGTCGGTGGCGGGTCGTTGATGACCCCGATTCTGCTGTGGTTCGGCATCAACCCCGCGACGGCGGTCGGTACCGATCTGCTCTACGCGGCGATCACCAAGTCCAGCGGCGTGCTGGTCCACAGGAAAAACAACAACATCGATTGGGCGATTACCGGCTGGCTAACCCTTGGCAGCGTGCCAGCGGTGGCCTTGACGCTGTGGTTCCTGAGCAGCTTGCACACCGCGCCTGAAACCATGAATGCGATCATCAAGCAGGCGCTGGGGTTCGTCCTGTTCGCCACCGCGCTGGCGATTCTGTTCAAGAAGCGCCTGCTCGATTTCGCTCACAAGCGCGCCGGTGGCAACTACAACCCCAGTGGCAAGCGCCTCAACGGCATGACGGTGATCACCGGCCTGGTGCTGGGCACCATGGTTGCGCTGACGTCCATCGGCGCGGGCGCCCTGGGCACGGTGGCCCTGTTTATCCTGTATCCGCTGCTGCCGACCCGGCGCCTCGTCGGTACCGAAATCGCCCACGCCGTGCCGCTGACCCTGGTCGCCGGGCTGGGCCACGCGAGCATGGGCAACATGGACTGGCACGTGCTGGGCTTCTTGTTGATCGGCTCGCTGCCAGGGATCTGGTTGGGCAGTCATTTGACCGGCAAGATTTCCGATGAAGTGCTGCGTCCTTGCCTGGCGACGATGTTGGTCCTGATTGGCTACAAACTGGCGTTTTAAGCAGGCTTTCTCAAACAAACATACCCCATCCTCCTTTAGGTGCTACGGTGGAAAGCCAACCATCATTCGCCTGCGAATGACTTGTCGGCATTCCCCCGTGATCGACAAGGAAGAGGTGGCTCGTGTTCGCGTCCAACCCTATCGCTAATGTTCACCTCCTCGTAGCCGGTTATTGCCTCGACACGCCGTCGTGAAGGCCCCGCCGAAACACCTGCCGCTGATTCTCAGCGAACTGCGCGGCGCCACGACACGCCAGCATCAAGCGCTGGAACTGCGCATTCCTTTCTTCACCGCTGACCGGTTGTTGTATACGCGATTGATCGAGGCCTATTACGGTTTCTATCGTCCACTGGAAACCCTGCTGTTCCAGATGGCAATGACCATTCCCGATCTGGATTGGCTGATTCGCATCAAAACCCCGTCGCTTGAGGCTGACCTGTATGCCTTGGGGCTCGATGCGGCGGCTATCGATGCCATTCCGCTGTGTACATTTGCCTTTCAGACCGATGCCATCGCCGATGTGCTGGGGGTGTTGTATGTCCTTGAGGGCGCCACGTTGGGAGGGCAATCGTTGCGGAGCGGGGTGTACTCACGCCTCGGTATCGACGAGCACCAGGGCGGTCGATTTTTTGCGGTGTATGGCCCGGCAACCCCAATGATGTGGCGCGGGTTTCTGGCGTGTCTGTATGAGATGCGCAATCCGCTTCAACGGACAAGCTCGGTGGTGGCTGCGCAGGCGACGTTCGTCGCTTTCGAAGCCTGGCTTGAGCACTGCGAGGTCCTGGTATGAACCGCCTCACCGACGAACAACTCGACGCCGCGCTCGCCGAATGCGCCAGTGAAGCGATCCGGGTACCGGGGGCGATTCAGCCGCACGGCGTACTGCTGACGTTGAGTGAGCCTGCATTGATCATTCAGCAGGTCAGCCGTAATTGTGCAGACGTGTTCGGCCAGAGCGCCGCCGCTGTACTGCAGCGACCGTTCACGACAGTGGTGGGCGACGCCGCGGCTGAGCAGGTTTGTCAGGCGCTGTTGTCGAACTGTCTGGAAGACGTCAATCCGGTGGTCCTGGAGATTGGCGACCGGCGCTTCAACGCAACGCTCAGCCGTCACGACGGCGTGGTCATTCTCGAACTCGAACCGCTGCTCGACGCCGCTCAGGACCATACCGCTATCCTGCTGCGGGCCCTGCGGCGGATGCAGGCGGCGGCGACACTGGAAGACTTGTACACCGTCAGCGTCGATGAACTTCGCCTGCTGAGCGGCTTCGACCGGGTGATGATTTATCGCTTCGAGCCGGCGGGGCACGGGCAAGTCATCAGCGAAGCGCTGGGCGGCGTGTTACCCGGTTATCTGGGCCAGTGTTTCCCCGCGTCGGACATTCCACCGCAGGCTCGCGAGTTGTATCGCCTGAACTGGATTCGGGTGATCGTGGATGCGCGCTATGTGCCGGTGCCGATCCTTCCGGTGCTGCGCCCGGACACCGGACAGCCGCTGGACTTGGGTTTTTCACTGTTGCGCAGCGTGTCGCCGGTGCACTGCCAGTACCTGGAAAACATGGGCGTACGGGGTTCCATGAGCCTGTCGCTGCTGGCCAATGAACAGCTTTGGGGGCTGATCACCTGTGCCCATCCGCAACCGCTGTTGGTCAGTCATTCAGTGCGCACGATGTGCGCAGCCATTGCCCAGTTGCTCAGCATGCAGATCACGGCCCTGCAAACCCGCAACGAACAGCAGCAGCGAGAACAGAAGTCGCGCTTGATCCAAGAACTGACGGCGGCGATGCGCCTGGCTGACGACGATGTGCTGCAGGGGCTGATCAACCACCCGGATCAATTGCAGGAACTGACCGATGCCAGCGGCGTGGCGGTGCTGATCGAAGATCGACTCGAACTGTTCGGTGAGTGCCCGTCGGTTGAGCAGGTGCGGGCGCTGTACTTGTGGGTGCGCGAGCAATGCCTGGAGAGCGGCGAGCCACTGATGACCGACGCCTTGCAAAATCGCCACGGGTCGAGCGCGCTTTATAGCGACGTGGCCAGCGGTCTGCTGGCCTTCGTGCTGCCCAAGCCAACGGACAACGGCGTCCTGTGGTTCAGGCCGCAACTGCGCTCCAGCATGAAGTGGAGTGGCAATCCTGATGAGCATTTCAGTGCGGGCAGTGACAACCGCTTGCAACCGCGAACCTCGTTTGCCTTGTGGGAAAAGCTGGTAGAGGGACGCTCGCAAGAGTGGAGCACGGCGGATTATTACGCGGCCAGCGAGCTGCGCCGTAATGCGATCGAGAATGACCTGGCCCGGCAGGTCCACCGCGAGCATGAAGCGGTTCGCGAGCGTGACGAACTGGTGGCGGTGGTGTCCCATGACCTGCGCAATCCGATGACCATTATCATCATGCAGTGCGGCATGATGCAGCGCCTGGTCGCCCGAGACGAAGGCAAGCACACCGTACGCATGAATGCGGCGCTGGACACCATGGAGGGCGCGACTGGACGCATGAACGCCCTGATCGCCGACCTGCTGGACAAGTCGAAACTCGACGCCGGTCAGTACCCGCTCGAGCGCAAGCCGCTGGATGTCGTCGACCTGCTGGAGCAGGCGTGTGCATTGCTGGTGACGCTGACCTCGCACAAAAACATCGAACTCAACTGCACCAGCGCCCAAGGGCTGAGCTTCGATGCCGATCCCCAGCGACTGTTTCAGGTGCTGTCGAACCTGCTGGGCAACGCGATCAAGTTCACCCCGGCCGGTGGGCGCATTGACGTTACGGCTTGGCAGGTAGATGACAAGGTGCTGATTTCGGTGCGCGACAATGGCAACGGAATCCCTGCCGCGCATATACCGCACATTTTCGAACGTTATTGGTCGACCCGTGAAGGTAACCCCAACGGCAGCGGATTGGGCTTGTATATCTGCCGCGCCATCGTGCGGGCCCATGGCGGTGAACTCTGGGCGCAGAGCGAGCCTGGGGTCGGCAGTGAATTCACCTTTTCCATTCCGGCACTGGTGACTGTGGTTGCTTAGGCCCGAGTGAAAATCTCCAGCAGGTGCCCGTCCGGGTCATCGAAATACACCCGCCGTCCTCCGGCATCATCATTGATTTCCTTCGGCCGCTGCTTGCCCGGGTCCGCCCACCACGGCTGGCCGCGTGCTTGCAGGCGCGCAAAGGCATCGTCGAAGTCGTCGTCACCGATCAGAAACGCATAGTGCTGCGATGCAATCGGTGGTTCGTTGTTGTAGAAATCCAGGGACACGCCGTTGTCGAACGTGACGATCAGCATCGGGCCGAAAGGCTCGGGGGCGGGCAGGCCGAGGAGTTCGGTCAGGAAATTCGCGGAAATCTGCTTGTCGCGGCACCAGACGATGGTGTGGTTCAGCTGAGCGCTCATGGAGTCGTCCTCACGGCGGTTCAGGTGGAGCGTTATATGCGATCAGATTAGCTCAGTCTGTTGCGCAATGACCGCCCTGACCTAAGCTTGGGTCAAGGCGAAACACAATTGCGGTGCGTCACCCGGAACGAACGCCGCGATGCGCAATCATTAGAGCGTGGTTATCAAAAGGAGATGCGCATGCTCATCAGGTTTTTGACCCTGACAACCTTGCTGGCTTTCGCCGGTCCCTTGTTCGCAGCCGAAAGTGATTCACCGCTGGATATCGAAAAAGGCCGTTCCCGGCCCTTGATTATCATTGCGCCCAGTACCGTCGATCCGGTCTGGGTCGGGCTGAAAAAGTCACTGGACGATCCGGCCAACAAGGAGGGGATCGCGCAACGCAATATCCGGGTGTATAGCGTGCTGAACATGTTCGGCCAGCTGGACGGCAAGGACCTCGGTCAGCAAGACACCATGGCGCTGATCCGCTCCCTGAAACTCGGTGCGGGGGCGCTGCCCAAAGTGATCCTGATTGGCAAGGATGGCGAGAAGAAGCTTGAGAGTTCGGGGGATGAGTCAAAGTCGGTCGATTTGAAGAAAGTGTTCGACACCATCGACGCCCTGCCAGCCGCCGAGAAAGAAGCCACCGCACCGCCGGTAGTGACCCCGCCTGCGGAGGCCGAACCGGTCAAAGGCGCAAAAGGCACCAAGGCCACCAAGAATGGCAAACCCGCCAAACCGACCAAGCCCCCTGAAATGCCGGATGACTGAAAGGTCTTTTGAACAACTCCATACCTGTGGCGAGGGAGCTTGCTCCCGCTGGGCTGCGAAGCAGCCCCCCACCTGTCGCGTCATGCACTAATAACTCACGACTGCCGCGCAGGCTTCGTCAGCAGCTACAAAATCGGTGCGTCCTAGGACGAAGTGCGCAGGCTTCGGACATTTCCTTCAAGACGTGTCGTACTTCGTGAACTGGTGCGCCTCCCGCTCTGCCGATACCTTAGTCGGGCCGCTGCAAAATCAGCGGTCGGATGTGGAAGTCTGTCGTTGTATAAAGGAGCCTGAACGGCCAAAACACATGATGGCGGTATTTTATGCCAACATTGTCATGTTATGGCGGCTGTTCGCGGGGCACTCTCCAGTGCGCCAGGTTCTCCTTTAGCCTGGTCTTCCACACCTGCGTTCAGCTGCCACCCTCATGTGGAAGTGAGATGGGTAGCTCCATTACTTTAAAGGAGCTTCACTATTGAAAAAGATCACTCCAAATCCTCCCGAAACTTCGACAGATACCGATCCGCTCGATCTTTCCGAAACCACAGAACGCGCCGTCAGCGCTCGCTTGCGAAACCCCAGTCATACCGACCCGATCAGCCACGTCTTCACGATCACTCCGGGCGTCGATTCCATAACCCTGCTAAGTCATGCCTGCGAAACCCTGGCATCGCTGAATGTCCTGATTACGGATCTGGCCTGCAAACTGGAAAGCTCGAAACGTAACGTGGCGCTCTCGATCCAGCAGTTGGCGGTAATCGCCGAATTACTGGTGAACCAGGCGCTGGATAACATTGACCCACCCGAAGGCGAGCCTGTCGTTCAGCCACCGGTACAGCATTGAGAGAGGAGATCACTGATGGCCAGATATATGCCCATTACGGGCATCGATTGCCAAATTGCGTCGTTGCTGATTGATACGGATGCGCCGGTGGATGTGTTGCATGACACTGCGGCCTATCGCATTCGTAGCGTGACCCAACTGCTGGAAACCCTGTCCGTGGGCGAGGGGATGGGTCGTGATGCTCTGTTGCTTCAGGATTTTGCGCGGGTATTGGCGATTCCGCTGCGTGACGGTTGTGATTTGATGGACGTGATCGGACGACGATTGCAGCCGCAGTAACAACAATGGGCGATCCAAGCGATCGCCCATTTTTTTTTGCGTGTGAAGTATCCGCCTTCACGGGCGTCGGAAATTTCCTTCAAGTTGTGTCGCACTTGATGAACTGGTGTCTGTCAGCCCACACCGCTAGCCTTCGTGGAAGTCCGCGACATCGAGGGACCCAAGGATGAAAACACCCGTGAAAAAAGGAGCCTCGCCTGTGAAAAAGTTCAGCAAGCCTCAAGCAGAAACCCCTGACGATACCGAGCATCCCGCGTCTGTGAAAGTGTGCGGTACCGCCGTAGTAGCGGTCATTCCACGCCCCAGAATTATTTCCTCGCCCCAGCCTATATTCGCCATTGCCCCCGGGGTCGACACGCGGACGCTACTGAAACAAGCTTGCGATACCCTCGCGTCGCTGACGGCCCTGCTCGAGAATTTTGCCGCCAGACTTGAAGCGCCGAACCGCGGTGAAATATTTTCGATTCAGCAGTTGGCCTTGGTCGCCGAGTTGTTGGTGGCTCAGGCGCGGGACAACCTTGCGGCGGATAGGGAAGCGTCTGCCGGTGAGCCAGAGACCCGGCATTAAACAGGCGTAAAAACGAAAATGGGTGACCTCAAAGGGTCACCCATTTTTCTGTTGCTACCGGTTATTCGCTCAAGGCACTCAATATCGTGTGGGCGATTTTGATTCGCTCCGGGTTCGGGTAGTTTTTGTTGGCCAGGATCACGATGCCGATGTCTTTGGAGGGCACAAACGCGACGTAGGCACCGAAGCCGCCAGTGGAGCCGGTTTTGTTGAACAACACGTTTTCCGGTTGCGGCTGCGGCGGATTCAACCACTTGACCTCGTGCGCTTGCATTGCCATCTCGGTCGAGTTGCCGGCGAGCAGCCGATCCAGTGTGACGGGGTAGGGGTAAAGCTCCCAGCCCAGCCCCTGAGTCATCTCACCCACCGTGTAATAACCGGTGTGAGTGGTGGCAATGGCTTGCTGCAATGGCTTTTCCAACCTCGCCGGTTTCATATTCGCTTCGACAAAACGCAGTAAGTCCGAGGCACTGGTTTTCACGCCGTAGGCTTCGGAATCCAGCGCGCCCGGCCCGACACGTACGGGATTGTCGTCCTTGTTGTAACCCTGGGCGTAGAGTCCCATTTGCGCTTGCGGGACCTTGAGGTAGGTGTGCTTGAGGCCGAGTTTCGGCAGCAAGGTTTTTTCCATCAGGCTATCGAACGGCTGGCCCATGCTGTGGGCGGCAAGATAACCGAACAGCCCTATGCTTGGGTTCGAATACAGGCGATGGGTGCCAGCAGGGTAAACCGGCGTCCACTGTTTGAAGTAACTGAGCATCGTGTCTGCATGGTCAGCGTCGTCGGGGAACTGCAGCGGCAACCCGCCAGCGGTGTAAGTGCCCAGTTGCAGCACGCTGATGCGGTCGAACGCACTGCCGTGCAATGCCGGCAAGATGGAGCTGGCAGTATCGGACAGGGACAGTTTGCCGTTGGCTTGCGCATACCCTGCCAGCGTGGCGGCGAAGGTTTTGCTGACTGAGCCGATTTCGAACAAGGTGTCCTGGCTGACCGGTTTACGGTCCTCTTTTGAGGCTACGCCGTAGTTAAAGTAATGCTGCTGGCCATTTTTGGTGATCGCGATGGCAAGGCCGGTGATGTTCTGTTGCTGAATCACGGGGCCGACGGTGGTGTTGACCAAGGTTTCGAGTTGCTGGTTGGACGGTGTCGCCGCCAAACAGGAGGCAGTACCGAGGAAAAGTACGAAAGCACTGTAGGGCGTAAGCCTCGGGAGTCTGTGTTTGAACATTTCTGATCCACTCTTCATGAGTTGTAATAAAGTTAACCCGCTACACTCCATGCGCTTTTGCAAATCGGGCTACCTGATAGGCGAGCCAAATCTAGGCAGTCCGCCGAGCGTCGACAAACGACGATATCTCGGGTGAGCCATTAGAAAATCTATGGAGTTGGCATGATTCGTCCTCACTTGCCGCTGAATGCCTTGCGCGCTTTCGAGGCCTCCGCGCGCCATTTGAGTTTCACTCGGGCTGCGGTGGAGTTGTTCGTTACGCCTGCGGCGGTGAGTCATCAGGTCAAAAGCCTCGAAGCCCAACTTAACGTAACACTGTTTAAACGCCTGCCACGCGGGCTGATGCTGACCAGTGAAGGTGAAACTTTGCTGCCGGTACTGCGCGAGTCCTTTGATCGAATCGCCGAAACGCTTGAGCGATTCGAGGGCGGGCATTATCGGGATGTGTTGACAGTGGGGGCAGTGGGGACGTTTGCGGTCGGATGGCTATTGCCGCGCCTGGCGGACTTCCAGGAGAAACATCCGTTCATAGATTTACGGCTGTCGACCAATAACAATCGGGTGGACGTGGCTGCTGAAGGACTGGATTACGCTATTCGTTTTGGCGCTGGTGCCTGGCACGGGATTGAAGCGCTGCGGTTGATCGAAGCGCCGCTGTCGGTGCTGTGCGTTCCCGAACTGGCCCGGCAGTTGAATTCGCCTGAGGATCTGTTGAAACAAACGTTGTTACGTTCCTACCGTACCGACGAGTGGCCTGAATGGTTTTTGGCCTGCGGGTTACCGCCCAACACGGCACCCACCAAGAATATAGTTTTCGACTCGTCGCTGGCGATGATGGAGGCCGCACTTCAAGGTGCAGGCATTGCATTGGCGCCGCCGCTGATGTTTTCCCGTCAACTGGCGGCCGGAGCCATCGAGCAACCGTTTGCCATCGGCATCACCACTGGCAGCTACTGGCTCACCCGCTTGCAGTCGCGCCCCGAAACGGCGGCGATGACGGCGTTCAAGGAGTGGTTACTGCAAGCGTCCAAAATGGATTAACCAACACCACCCTTGTAGGGGCGAGCCTGCTCGCGAAGGCGGAGTGTCAGCCAATATCAATGTTGGATGTACCAGCCTCTTCGCGAGCAGGCTCGCTCCCACATTGGTTCTGTGGTTGGGCCGGATATTTGCGTACGACCTCAGTCCCCTGGGGGAGCGAGCCTGCTCGCGATGGCGGCGTGTCAGGCGACATCCACGTTGAATGTGCCGGCCCCATCGCGAGCAGGCTCGCTCCCACATTGGTTCTGTGGTTGGGCCGGGTATTTGCGTACGACCTCAGTCCCCTGTGGGAGCGAGCCTGCTCGCGAAGGCGGAGTGTCAGGCGACATCCATGCTGGATGTGTCGGCTTCTTCGCGAGCAGGCTCTCTCCCACATTGGTTCTGTGGTTGGGCCGGGTATTTGTGTACGGCCTCAATCCCCTGTGGGAGCGAGCCTGCTCGCGAAGGCGGCGTGTCAAGCGACATCCATGCTGGATGTGTCGGCTTCTTCGCGAGCAGGCTCTCTCCCACATTGGTTCTGCGGTTGGGCCGGGTATTTGTGTACGACCTCAGTCCCCTGTGGGAGTGAGCCTGCTCGCGAAGGCGGTGTGTCAGGCGACACCCATGCTGGATGTGTCGGCTTCTTCGCGTGCAGGCTCGCTCCCACAGGGGAGCTACAGCGACAGAAGTCAGCGCACCAGGCACGGCCGTTTGTTATCGAATTTCCAGCCCGGGATCAGGAACTGCATCGCCACGCTGTCATCCCGCGCCCCCAGCCCCATGCCTTTGTACAGTTCATGGGCCTTGGCCAATTGGTCCATGTCCAATTCAACCCCTAGCCCCGGCTTCTTCGGCACCTGCACGCAACCACCGACGATTTGCAGCGGGGCTTTGGTCAAGCGCTGGCCGTCCTGCCAGATCCAATGGGTGTCGATGGCGGTGATTTCACCCGGCGCAGCCGCCGCGACGTGTGTGAACATCGCCAGGGAAATATCGAAGTGGTTGTTGGAGTGCGAGCCCCAGGTCAGGCCCCATTCATGGCACATCTGCGCGACACGAACCGAACCCTGCATGGTCCAGAAATGCGGGTCGGCCAGCGGAATGTCCACCGATTGCAACTGAATGGCGTGGCCCATTTCCCGCCAGTCGGTGGCGACCATGTTGGTCGCGGTTTTTAGCCCGGTGGCACGGCGGAACTCGGCCATGACTTCGCGGCCCGAATAACCGTTTTCCGCGCCGCACGGGTCTTCAGCGTAGGCCAGAACGCGGTGCTGATCGCGGCACAAGCGAATGGCTTCCTTGAGTGACCACGCGCCATTCGGATCGAGCGTAATGCGCGCGTCCGGAAAGCGCTCGGCCAGTGCGGTGACGGCTTCGATTTCTTCATCGCCACTCAGCACGCCGCCCTTGAGCTTGAAGTCCTTGAAGCCGTAGCGGGCGTGGGCGGCTTCAGCCAGACGAACCACAGCATCTGCGGTCATGGCTTGCTCATGACGCACACGGAACCAGTCGTTATCGGCGTCCGGTTCGCTGCGGTAGGCCAGGTCTGTCTGCTGGCGATCACCCACGTAGAACAGGTAACCGAGCATCTTCACTTCGTCACGCTGCTGACCTTCGCCGAGCAGGGCGGCGACCGGCACGTCCAGATGCTGGCCGAGCAAGTCGAGCAGGGCGGCCTCAAGACCCGTAACGGCGTGAATGGTGATCCGCAGGTCGAACGTCTGCAAACCGCGCCCGCCAGCATCGCGATCGGCAAAGGTCTGGCGCACTTGATTGAGAATCTTCTGATACGTGCCGATCGGGCTGCCAACCACCAGCGCACGGGCATCTTCCAGTGTCTGGCGAATACGCTCGCCACCCGGTACTTCACCGACACCGGTGTGACCGGCGTTGTCTTTGAGAATTACGATATTGCGGGTGAAAAACGGACCATGGGCGCCGCTCAGGTTGAGCAGCATGCCATCGTGGCCGGCCACCGGAACTACTTGCATGCTGGTGATGATCGGGGCTTTTGCGCAGTCTTGTGGGTGCATTTTCTTGTCCTTATAAACAACGGATCAGGCGTGGTTGGGCGTTGGTTTGCCCAACGCAACGGCCGGTGCGGTTTTCGGTGTGTTGCGTGCGGCAAAGACAATGATTGCGGCGATGATCGACGTCGCGGCCAACCCGTACAGGCCGCCCTGAATCGAACCAGTGTGTTCTTCCAGCAGGCCGAAAGTGGTCGGCGCAACGAAGCCGCCGAGGTTGCCCACCGAGTTGATCAGCGCGATCACCCCAGCAGCAATCCGCGCATCCAGATACGCCTGAGGGATTGGCCAGAACAGTGACGAAGCGGATTTGAAACCCAGTGCCGCAAAGCAGATCGCAACAAAGGCAAAGATCGGCCCGCCCGTGGTCGACATGAACATCCCGGCGGCGGCAATTAGCAGCGCAGCAGCCACCCAGGCTTGCTGGTGTTTCCATTTGGCGGACAGGGAAGCAAAGGCATACATGCCGATGATCGACAGCAGCCAAGGGATCGAGTTGAACAGCCCGACCTGAATGTCACTCAGATCGCCCATCTTCTTGATGATGCTCGGCAGCCAGAAGGTCGCGGCATAGATGGTCAGCTGGATGAAGAAGTAGATCAGGCAGAACAGGATGATCTGACGATCCTTGAGCAGTTTGCCCAGCGACGGCTTGATCGGCGTCGCGGCTTCGCGGGCCAGCTGTTCGTCCTCGATGGCGTTGACCAGCGCATCCTGTTCTTCGCGGCTCAGCCATTTGGCGTCGTGGGGTTTGGAGTCCAGCCAGAACCAGACGAACACGCACAGCCCGACCGAAAACATCCCTTCAATGAAGTACATCCACTGCCAGCCGTGCAACCCGAAACCGTCGAGTTGCAGGAGCAACCCGGACAGCGGGCCTGAGATCAGCGAGGCCACCGCCGAGCCACTGAGAAAGATCGCGATCGCCTTGCCGCGCTCAACCCCTGGCAACCAGCGAGTGAAGTAATAAATCACCCCCGGAAAGAACCCGGCTTCGGCCACACCCAGCAGGAATCGCAGGATGTAGAAGTGGGTTTCGTTCTGGATGAACGCCATGCCGGCGGCCACCAGGCCCCAGGTCAGCATGATGCGGGTCAGCCAGATGCGTGCGCCGACTTTTTGCAGGAGGATGTTGGAGGGGACTTCGAACAGCGCGTAACCGATAAAGAACAACCCGGCACCGAGGCCGTAGGCGGCAGCGCCGATCCCCAGGTCGTGTTCCATGTGGGCGCGGACGAAGCCGATGTTCACACGGTCGATGTAGTTGACGATGAACATGATGACGAACAGCGGCAGGACATGGCGTTTGACTTTCGAGATGGCGGACTTCAGGACCGAATCGGCACCGTCGTGCATCCCTGATACGGATGTATTCACTTGGTTTCTCCCACTGATTATTTTTATGCGGGGTGCTGCGTTGTTGATAGACATCATACAACCGCGTTTTTTTAATGCGCAAGGGGTTGTGTCCAACAAAATGGTGACGTTTAAGTGATTTTTTATGCTTTTGTTGGCGGTGATGGATGGACTTCTTACCAAAATTCGGTTCAGTTGTTGAGTGTTGTCATACAAGTTGAGCGCTGTTTTCTGAAGATCCCAATCCCGCGCGGTGCTACGATTCCGTCAGCCCCGTTTCCGGATCATCGCCATGCAACATGACCTCGACACGCCAGCCCCAAGGCGCAGCCACAACCTCGCGCACGACCTGGTCGCCAAGCTGACCCAGAGCATCCTGCTTGGCCAGATGCTGCCGGGGGACAAGTTGCCGTCGGAAAACTCTATCGTTCAGGCACACGGCGTCAGCCGCACCGTGGTGCGCGAGGCGATCTCGAAATTGCAGGCGTCGGGGCTGGTGGAAACCCGTCACGGCATCGGCACGTTCGTCATCGAACGCGCGCCGGAGCAGGGCTTGCGACTGAACGTCGATACTGCATTGGGGGTGCGCAGCATTCTGGAGCTGCGCATGGGCCTGGAAACCCAGGCCGCGGCACTGGCGGCGACGCGGCGTACGGATCTGCAACTGGCGCAGATGCGTGAAGCGCTGGACGATTATCAGAGCCTGCTGGCCAACAACGACAGCTGCGTCGAGGCCGACAAGCGTTTCCACCTGTTGATCGCCGAAGCCACCGGCAATGTGTGTTTCACCGACATCATGCAGCACCTGGGCAGTGCGATGATCCCGCGCACCCGCGTCAACGCCGCCGAGCGCGGGGCGGCGGATTTGAGCAAGCTGGGGCAGCTCGCCAACCTCGAACACGAGGCGATTCTAAACGCCATCAAGCGCCAGGACCCGGACGCGGCGCGGGCCGCGATGTGGCTGCACCTGACCAACAGCCGCGACCGTTTTTCCACGGGTGGCGCCTGAACTTTATTCTTCGACTTCGAGCAACGTTGTCGCGCCGCTTGGGTAAGCGGCCCGGAAAAAGTAACCGTACTCCTCAAGGTAGTAATACTTGCTGCCGCGACTGGTGGCCGGATCGTTGTCGAATCGGCAACTGATTTCCTTGGCGTCGCCGTGCAGTTGCTGATTGACCTGACTCGCCTCGAATACCCGTTCCACGGTGCACAGAAGCCGTTCGGACAGCGTTCCTTCGCCGTCGAGCGTATGGCGCTCGCGTTTTTCCGTGCGTATTTCCAGAGCGGCGCCCACCGGCATTTTTTGCCAGTCGCCGGTGAAGCCGAGTTGCACGGTATCCGTGGCCCCGGAGGTGGGGAGCGAACGTCGGTTGTCGGCCAGCGGGGTCTGCTGAGCCAGGGTGATCAACCCGCGGAACGAGATCGTCCAGCGATCGATCGGCGCATCCTTCCATCGCTGGCGCACCTGGCCGCTCTGCGGGTCGGTGTCCAGGAGCAATGTGATTCCCGATCCCGAATACGTGCTGGATCGGGTCACCACGCGCTTGAGTGTGCGGGCGGGCGGTGAAAGCTTGAGGTCGTTGATCGCCTTCAGCACCGACGCAGGGACAGGGGCTGCTGTGAAGCTTTGCGGCGTCTTGATGCGTGAGGTGTAGGCGGGCAATGTCGAGCGCTGCGCGGTTGAGCCACAGGCTGCATTCAACAACAGCCTGACTGCTGCGCCAGCCTGTGCGAAGGCGTGTTGCGACGGATTGTTCAGCACTTCACCCAACGCCACCTGATGGGTCTTGCCGAGTTTGAATGTGCTTAAAACGCGGTAGGTCTGGCGAGTGCAATCCACTTCGTAACGTTCGCGGGACTGCCCGTAAAGCTCCATGTTGCTTTTGTCTGAAAGCAATACGGGCTCGTCGATGGCGCCCCAGAAATGACTGACGCCACCTTCGGTCTTGACGCTGTTGACGTCGATCATCAACCAGCGCTGGTCTTCGCTTCGTTGGACGATGCGCCAGTCAGACGCTGCCACGCGAACGCAGGCTTCGCCGAACGAGGGGTTTTGCGTCAGTTCGGCCGCCAGCACCTTGGGCACTTCCGGTGTCAGTTGCTGATGAACGCGACTTGAATCCGGTCTGTCGGAAAAGTATCGGTCGAGAAACAGCATTTTCACGTCAGGGGTGCTGCAATCGGTTTGCAATTGAACAACGCTCGGCAAGCCATTGGCCAACATCGGCGGGGTATGCACCTGATAGCTGATGATGTCGCCATCGCGCATCACCGAGTTTTCCAGCGGTGCCTGTTTGAACACCAATTGCACGGTCAATGCCGGCGGTTGATACGTTGGCTGGGGGTGGCTGGCGCAGCCCGACACTATCCCTAGCGCGCAGGCCACAGCAAAACGGTTCATGAGTACTTCCTGGCGATGGCTTCACGTTCATGTGAACAGAGGAGGTCGGCATCGCACGGCGATTCTTGAATCGATTTCGCTTGGCTTCATGGCTGGGCGGGCCGCACCGCGATCACTGCAGGTCGGCGTTCGAGATTCAGCGCCAGCACACTGATCAACACCACGAGGGCACCGACGCCGACCGTCAGCGTTGGCTGTTCACCCAAGGCATAGGCCGCCATGGCCATCGCCGTCGGCGGGATCAGGTACAGCGTCATGGTGGCGCGGCTCAAGTCCACGTGCGCCAGTACAAACGCCCAGGCCAGATACGCCAGCGCACTGGGAAACACGCCTAACGCCAACACCGCCCACTGCACATGAGCCGGTGCGCTGACGACCTCGCTGGCCAGTCCCGGCAGGTAGATCAGCAGCAGCGCCGAGCCCGACCACACCGTGTAACACACCAGTGTCAGGCCGTCGTAGCGCCCGGTTTGATGCTTCTGCAAGGCAAAGTAAAAACTCCACGACAGCGCCGCCAGCAGGATCAGTAATCCGTGAACGTCGACGCTCCCCAGTCCGCGATCACCGGCCACTACAATCACCACGCCGACCAGCCCCGCCACGATGCAGCCCCAGCGCCAGAAGCTCACCCGGTCCTTGAACACAAAACGCGCCAGCAATGTGCTGAACAACGGCGTCGACTGCGCCAACACGCTGGAGGCGCCGGCGCTGACATGCTGTTGGCCGATGTTCAGGACAACGTGATGCAGGCTCACCGCAAAAAAACCGAGCACCATCAGCAGCGGCAGGTCGCGAAACCTGGGCAGGCTGATGCCTTTGAACGCGGCAATGACAGCCATGAACACAGAGGCAATCAAAAACCTCAGCAAGGCCAGATGGCCGGGGTCGTAGGCCTGCAAGCCGATATGAATGCCGGTCGGCGAATAGCCCCAGCAGGCGATGACAAAGGCCATCGCCAGAATGATTTTGAGCGGTGAGTGAGCGGGGCGGGTGAGTGGTTTCATGGTCGGGCACCTTGGGTGTATGTGCCGAGTATCTGAAGCTGAACAGTTCACCACAACTGACTTATACTGCGTCAACTGTTCACATTTGGTGATGATTATGGAGCTGGCGCAGATTCGCATGTTCAAGACAGTCGCCGACGTCGGCAGCATCGCCCGGGCCGCCGAGTTGCTGCATTGCGTGCCGTCCAACATCACGGCGCGGATCAAGGCGCTGGAGACGGAGTTGGGCGTGGCGCTGTTTTTGCGTGAGGGCAGGGGGTTGCGCATCAGCCCGGCGGGCCAGACGTTTTTGTCTTACGCCTCGAAGATTTTGGCGCTGACCGTTGAGGCCAAACGCGCATTGGACCCGTCCGCCGACCCCTCCGGGCCGCTGCGCATCGGTGCCATCGAGTCCTCGGCCACCGGCCGGCTGCCGCGCCTGCTGGCGAAATTCCACAAGCGCTATCCCGCGGTGGCGCTGGAACTGACCACGGGCACCTGGGGCCAACTGCTGGATGACACGCTTAACCATCGGCTCGACGGTGCGATTGTCGCTGTGGATGTCGAGCGCTCCCAGCTCAAGCGCACGCCGATGTACCGCGAAGAGCTGTTGCTGATTGCCTCGACATCGCTGGGGCCGGTGCGTGGCATCGCGGACTTGCAGGACAAGACCGTGTTCATGTGGCCCCAGGGCTGTCCGTACCGGGCGGCGCTGGAACATTGGTTACTGCGTCAGGGGCAGGCGCTGCCGATTGTCAGCCTGGCCAGTTATGGCGCGATTGTCGGGTGCGTCAGCGCGGGGGCCGGCGTCGCGCTGGTGCCTAAAGGGGTGTTTGATCAGTACGCCAAAGGGGCGGGGTGTGCAGGGTTTGAGTTTCCTGAACTGACGGCCATCGACAATCTGTTTTACTGGCATGAAAACGCCGGGGTTCACCCGGCGCGAGAAGCGTTTGTGGCGATGTTGCGTGAGGAGTTCGCGTGATTATCGGAGGGACACCGCTGCTTATGTGGCAAGTGGCTTTTGTGGCGAGGGAGCTTGCTCCCGCTCGGCGGCGAAGCCGTCGTAATCCACAGAATGCGATCTGCCTGATGTATCGCGATGGCAGTTTTTGGGGGCGCTTCGCACCCCAGCGGGAGCAAGCTCCCTCGCCACAGGGGTGTGTGCAGGCTCATTGATTTCAACCTGCGCAAACATCACGCACCAACAACCCGAATTTCAGATCCACCGCATCCGGAATCGGCACATACACCGTATGCCCATCCCCCGGCGCCACTTCAATCGGCTCGCCTTTGCTGTTCTGCAACTGATGCAAATCGAAATGAAAGTTGCCCTTGGGCGTCATCAATTCCAGATGATCCCCCAGTGCAAACCGGTTCTTCACCTTGACCTCCGCCAGTCGCTCACGGCATTCACCGGTCAACTCCCCGACAAACTGCTGTCGCTCCGACACCGAGCTGCCGTGCTGATAATTCTGGTATTCGTCATGCACATGGCGGCGCAAAAAGCCTTCGGTATAGCCACGCTGCGCCAGCGACTCCAGATCGGTCATCAGGCTGCGGTCGAATTCACGCCCGGCGACGGCATCGTCAATCGCCCGGCGATACACCTGCGTGGTGCGTGCGCAATAAAAATGGGATTTGGTCCGGCCTTCGATCTTCAGCGAGTGCACGCCCATGTGCGTCAGGCGCTCGACATGCTGCACGGCGCGCAGATCCTTGGCATTCATGATGTAAGTGCCGTGCTCGTCCTCAAAGGCTGGCATCAGCTCATCCGGCCGATTGGCCTCCTGCAACAGGAACACCTGGCCGGTGGGCGCGCCAATACCCAGGGTCGGTTCGGGCTGATACTGCTGGACGATCTCGCCCAGCAGGTTTTCCGTGGCCGCGTGCGCCGAATATTTCCAGCGGCAGGCGTTGGTGCAGCTGCCTTGATTGGCATCGCGTTTGTTCATGTAACCCGACAGCAGGCAGCGACCGGAATACGCCATGCACAGCGCGCCGTGGACAAACACCTCCAGCTCCATGGCCGGCACTTGCTGGCGGATTTCTCCGATTTCTTCCAGGGACAGTTCCCGCGACAGGATGATCCGGCTCAAGCCCTGTTGCTGCCAGAACTCGACACTCGCCCAGTTCACGGTGTTGGCCTGCACCGACAGATGAATCGGCACCTGCGGGAAGTGCCGGCGCACCAGCATGATCAAGCCCGGATCCGACATGATCAGCGCGTCTGGCGCCATGGCGATCACCGGCGCCAGGTCCTTGAGGAAGGTCTTGAGCTTGGCGTTGTGCGGCGCGATGTTCACCACCACGTAAAAACGCTTGCCCTGGGCTTGGGCTTCCTGAATGCCGAGGGCGAGGTTGGCGTGATCGAACTCGTTATTGCGCACCCGCAAGCTGTAGCGCGGCTGGCCGGCGTACACCGCATCGGCGCCGTAAGCGAAGGCATAACGCATGTTTTTCAGGGTGCCGGCAGGGGCGAGCAGTTCGGGGGCAAGAAGAGTCATGGCAGGGGCAGTCGCAAAAACCGTGGAGGGTAAGCGCGTTGCCGGCGGCGTTCATTGATCTGGATCTATGCTTGATGAACAAACGGATGGCACTCGCGCGAACCGTGGCGGACTAAGCAATAAGGACGGCTCTTCATTTCAGGAGTCTGAGTCCCTGCGCACTGACACGGATCGGACATGAACGAAGAAACCGTAAAAAACAAATCACTGGTGGTCTTGCTGGGGCTGGTGACTGCTGCGTTTATCTGGATTTTGTTGCCGTTTTACGGCGCGGTGTTCTGGGCGGTGATCCTCGGGATCCTCTTTGCGCCGATGCAACGTCGACTGCAACTGAAGCTGGGCTGGGAACGCAACCTGACGTCGTTGCTGACGCTGAGTATTTGCCTGCTGATTGCGATCCTGCCGGTAATCGTCCTCGGTTTCTTCCTGGTTCAGGAGGGAGCGACGCTGTACAAAAGCATCGAAAGCGGAGAGCTGGACATTGCGGGGTATGTGTCGCACTTCAAGCACAGCCTGCCGCCGTTCTTTCAGCATTTGCTCGACCGGTTCGGAGTGGGGGAGCTGAACGGGCTGCGGGAAAAAATCATCAAGAGTGCGGTAACGGGCAATGAGTACTTCGCCACCCAGGTATTCAGTTTCGGCCAGGTCACGTTTGATTTTGTGGTGGGCTTTTTCATCATGCTCTACCTGCTGTATTTCTTTCTGCGTGACGGCGCCGAGCTGGCACGCAAAGTTCGCGCGGCCGTGCCGTTGGAGGAACACCAGAAACGTCGGCTGCAACTCAAGTTCAATCGCGTGGTGCGGGCGACGGTGAAGGGCAACCTGCTGGTGGCGATCACGCAGGGCGCGTTGGGTGGTTTGATTTTCTGGTTTCTGGACATTCCGAGCGCATTGCTCTGGGCGGTGCTGATGGCGTTTCTGTCGCTGTTGCCAGCCGTGGGGGCGGGGATCATCTGGGCGCCGGTGGCAGCGTTTTTTTTGCTCAGCGGGGCGATGTGGCAGGGCGTGGTGCTGGGGTTGTACGGGGTTTTTGTGATCGGCCTGGTGGATAACGTGCTGCGACCGATCCTGGTGGGCAAGGACACCAAGATGCCGGATTACCTGATCCTCATCTCGACCCTCGGCGGTCTGGCGATCTTTGGCCTCAACGGCTTCGTCATCGGGCCGCTGATCGCGGCCCTGTTCATGTCGAGCTGGGCCATCTTCATTGAAACCAAACCGAAGGTGCAGTTGCCTTAGGCGCTGAGGCGACCTTGGCCGATGCGTTGCGACAAGGCTTGAGCAGCCGGCAGCGAAGTGAGCGGACCGCTGATCGCTTCACCGTCCTGCATCAGGTACCAGCAGGCGAGCAATCCCAGCTCTCTGAGCGGTGCGGGAACGGCGCTGCCAACAACGGACATGATCTGAACCTGGGACATAAGTACCTCCATCAATCGATGGGGCTACCTTACGGACCCGGCGCTGAAACGGACAATCAACGCTTTCGATAGTCGTCATTGACGCCGATGAGTATTTGCCTCAGTCGACGACCAGATCCAGCATGTGAATCACTTCCTGCTCGTTGAGCAGGCCTTTGCGCACCAGGTTTTCGGCCAACAGCGAAAGGAACTTGGCACTGCGATGGCCTTCCAGGTGCTTGAGTTCGGTCAAGGCGTCGTACACCTTGCTGGAAGTGCACAAACCGACATTGCGGTGCGGGTTTTGCGTGGGCATAAGGTCGTCCTTGTTGTTATCAACCTGTTATTTGCGGACAGATCCCAGCTTGCGGACCTGACATGACATAAATATGACCGTTTGGCGCAAGGCGAGGGCGGGTCGACTCAATCTTGCCAATTTGCGCCGCCGACGCTGTCCCCACAGCGACCTTGACGCGATTTATCCAGACGTTCGCCGACGAACGGTCACAAAAAAGCCCCGCTGTTGAGGCGGGGCTTATTAGATGTGTTACCAGTGGCCATAACCACGTCCGTAATAACCACGCGGGGCGTAATAACCACGTGGCGGGCCGTAGTAAGCCGGCGGTGGCCCGTAATAGACCGGCTGTTGCACATAGACCGGTGCTGGCTGGTAATAAACCGGTGGTGGCTGTTGTACGTAGACCGGCGCTGGCTGGTAAACCGGTTGAGGTTGTACGTAGACCGGCCGATTGGCGTTAATCAGGGCCGAACCGACGATGGCCGTGCCCACTAGCGCGCCAAAGACCGCTGGACCTTGCCAGCAATTACCACAACCACCGCCATGGGCTTGTGCCTGTCCTGCGATAGCGAGTGCGCCGATCAGCAAGGCTACTGTGGGGATTTTACGGATCATGATAATTCCTCGGTTCTTCGACCCGGCGTTTGCGTCTGCAATAGACCCAAACATTGTCGCGGGGATACTTCTAAGACAGCGTTTTTTGGAAAATCAGCACAGCAAAAAGGTAAATTTTGTGTAAGGTCTGTACCGGTTTCCTGACGGGTTCGCACCAGCGTCCGCCGCCATGCCGTTATGATCGAACAGACCCGATGGAATGGCTAATCCCGTCTATCTGAAAGTGCTTTAGAAGGAGAAAGTTTCATGCAGATGAACCCCAACCGAGACACCCAGCTGTGCATGTCGCTGTCCGGGCGCCCCGGCAACTTCGGCCTGCGCTTTCACAATCATCTGTACGAACAATTGGGCCTGAATTTCTACTACAAGGCCTTCAGCAGCCAGGACCTGCCCGGCGCCGTGGGCGGTATTCGCGCGTTGGGCATTCGTGGTTGCGGCGTGTCGATGCCGTTCAAGGAAGCGTGCATTGCGCTGGTGGATGAATTGGACGCCTCGGCGGCGGCCATTCAGTCGATCAACACCATCGTCAACACTGGCGGCCACTTGAAGGCCTACAACACCGATTACATTGCCATCGAGCAACTGCTCAAAAAACACCAAGTGCCCAAGGATTCGACGTTTGCCTTGCGCGGCAGCGGTGGCATGGCCAAGGCCGTGGCCAGCGCGTTGCGCGACGGCGGTTACAAGAACGGCTTGATCGTCGCCCGCAATGAGCGCGCCGGTCGTGCTTTGGCGCAGTCATTGGGGTATCAATGGCAAGCGGAATTGGGTGCTCAGCGCCCACAAATGCTGATCAACGTCACGCCAATCGGCATGACGGGCGGCCCGGAGGCCGATCAACTGGCATTCGATGCTGAAACCATTGTCGCTGCCGAGACTGTCTTCGACGTGGTGGCGATCCCCTCGGAAACACCGCTGATCGTGCGCGGTCGTGCTGAAGGCAAACGGGTGATTACCGGGTTGGAAGTGATCGCCATTCAGGCGTTGGAGCAATTCGTGCTGTACACCGGCGTCCGGCCGACCGATGAGCAGTTTCACAAAGCCGTGGAATTCGCCCGCAGCTAGGACCCGCAGCCAGGAGAAAGCCCCATGCATCCGCGCATTCTCAATCTGAACCAGGTCGACCTTGAACCGTTGCCCGAAGCCATGGCGCCCACCGGCGATACGGCGGGCCGTTACCAGCAGCGAATGGCCCGCGTTGGTCAGCAATTGGGCGCGCAGAAGCTGGGGTATCGGCTGTATGTGCTGGAACCGGGCATGCGCGGCAGTCCGTTTCACAGCCATCGGGTCAATGAGGAGATGTTTTACGTCGTTGCTGGGGAAGGGGAGGTGCGCCTCGGTGCCGAGCGTTTCCCGATCCGCGCGGGCGACGTGATCGCCTGCCCGCCGGGTGGCCCGGAAGCGGCGCACCAGATCATTAACACCAGCGCCGGGGAGCTGCGCTATCTGGCGGTCAGCACCCAGCAATCGCCGGAGATTTGCGAGTACCCCGATTCCGGTAAATACGCGGTGATGGACGATTTCAAGGTCGATGCCGAGGGCAATGCCTCAGGCTTCGTCGCCATCGCCCGGCCGGGTGACGGTGTGGATTACTGGGACGGTGAGTAGCCCTAGCCCCCGCCCAACCCACTGTGGGAGCGAGCCTGCTCGCGAAGACGAAGTGTCAGTCAACGTCGATTTTGGATGTGCTGGCCTATTCGCGAGCAGGCTCGCTCCCACATCGATTTGTGTGGACTGACTATTCGAGGCGGGCCAGGCGTTCTTCCAGTGCGGTGATTCGCGCTTCGAGCTCTTCGATCCGTTCTACGGACACCCCCCCGGAAGCCCCACGTTCCACCGTGTTCTGCCGCGCCGCCAGAATTACCTCGATATCCGCCGGGTCACCCAGCGCATGCATGTAGCGGTCTTCCCGCTGTCCGGCCTGCTTCGGGATCAATAACGCCAATCCCCGGGCAATCAGCCGCTCCAGTTGATGCACCACTTGTTCGGTGTCTTCAAATTCATGCATGCGCCCGCTGCGGGTCAGCAGTTCATTGACCGTCTGCGGACCGCGCAAGAACAACAACCCCGTCAGAATCACCTGCGCCGGCACCAGTTCCAGCGCCTTGTCGACCTTGTGCTCCCAGCGATCCGCGCGGCTGCCCATCACCAGTTTGGTGAAGCCACGTCCTTCCAGCGCCCGCAGGCTCTGGCCGACCTGGCCCTGGGTCAGGTTCATCACCGGTTCGCGGCTGGTTTTCTGGTTGCAGGCGATCACCAGAGCATTGAGGGTCAGCGGATACGTTTCCGGGCTGGTGGCCTGTTTCTCGATCAGCGAGCCCAAAATGCGGATTTCCGTGCTGTTGAGCCGTGGCTCGTCGAAGGTCGTCTCTTGCTCAGTGCTCATGGTCTGCATCCTTACCTGATTCATGTTTATCACGTGCGTGGATGCACTTTAGATTGGCGGGCGCCAATGGCAACAGAATTCGTCGTGTCGCTGGGGGACGATGATGGTGATGACTTCAGCCGTTCCAGCGGCGAAGGTGCACTGCAGCGCAAAAAGACCCCTCCCGGGAGGGGCGGGCATGGCTATAATCGGCCGACGTTTCCCCTCCTGTTACCACACGAGACTGCCATGACCATTTCCCTGTACGACGCCTCCGTCCCTGTTTTCAAGCAAATGCTCACCGCTCTCAGCGATGTGCTGAACAAGGCCGAAGCCCACGCCACCGCCAAGAACATCGACCCGAACGCGTTCCTGCAAGCCCGTCTGTTCCCGGACATGTTCCCGCTGGTGCGTCAGGTGCAGATCGCCGTTGATTTCGCCAAAGGCGTTTCTTCGCGTCTGGCTGAAGTTGAAGTGCCGAAGTACGAAGACACCGAAACCACTTTCGCCGAGCTGCAAGCGCTGCTGACCAAGGTTCTGGCCTACATCGCCGAGATCAAGCCGGAGCAGATCAACGGCAAGGAAGGCATCGAGATCGTGACCCGTCCGGGCACTCCTAAAGAGAAGCGCTTCAGTGGCCAGGCTTACCTGCTGAGCTACGGTTTGCCGCAGTTCTTCTTCCACGTGACCACTGCTTACGCATTGCTGCGTCACAACGGCGTGGAAGTGGGCAAGCGCGATTACATGGGCGCGTTCTAAACCGCCCGGGTACACAAAAAAGCCCCCGCAGCCATTGGTTGCGGGGGCTTTTTCATAAGTACGCATTCCTCACCAACACCACACACCCCTGTGGGAGCGAGCCTGCTCGCGAAAGCGGTGTGTCAGTCAACGGTTTTGTTGTGGCTGGCGGCCTCTTCGCGAGCAGGCTCGCTCCCACAGGTTTTGCGATCTTGATCAGGCCAGGCGTTCAGCTTTGCGCTCTTCACCCAGGCAAGCCGCCGCCGTGAACAGCACATCAGTGGACGAGTTCAGCGCCGTCTCCGCCGAGTCCTGCAACACGCCGATGATGAAACCAACCGCGACCACCTGCATGGCAATCTCGCTCGGGATGCCGAACAGGCTGCACGCCAGCGGAATCAGCAACAACGAACCACCTGCCACACCCGACGCGCCACACGCGCAAATCGCCGCAACGACGCTCAACAGGATCGCGGTCGGAATGTCCACGGCGATACCCAAGGTATGCACCGCCGCCAGGGTCAGCACGGTGATGGTGATCGCCGCGCCGGCCATGTTGATGGTCGCTCCCAGCGGGATCGATACCGAGTAGGTGTCTTCGTGCAGGCCCAGGCGCTTGCTCAATTCCAGATTGACCGGAATGTTCGCTGCCGAGCTGCGGGTAAAGAAGGCGGTGATGCCGCTCTCGCGCAGGCACATCAGCACCAGCGGATACGGGTTGCGGCGCAGTTTCCAGAACACGATGATCGGGTTCATCACCAGCGCCACGAAGAGCATGCAGCCGAGCAGCACGGCCAGCAAATGCGCGTAGCCGATCAAGGCGCCGAAACCGGAGGTGGCGAGGGTCGAGGCCACCAGGCCGAAAATCCCCAGCGGGGCAAAACGGATCACCAGGCGCACGATCACGGTCACGCCGTTGGACAAGTCGCCCAGCACTTCACGGGTGGTGTCGCCAGCATGGCGGATGGCGACGCCCATGCCGATGGCCCAGGCGAGGATGCCGATGAAGTTGGCGTTCATCAGCGCGCTGACCGGGTTATCGACCACGCTCAGCAGCAGGCTTTGCAACACTTCGCCGATACCGCCCGGTGCGGTGACCGCAACGTCGTGGGTGGAGAGCACGAGACTGGATGGGAACATCATGCTGGCCACGACTGCGACCACCGCCGCCGCGAACGTGCCGAGCAAATACAGGAACAGAATCGGCCGGATATGGGTTTCCTGGCCGTGCTTATGGTTGGCGATCGACGCCATGACCAGCACGAACACCAGAATAGGCGCGACGGCTTTCAGCGCCGAGACAAACACCTTGCCGATAAACGCAGTGGACTTCGCCACTTCAGGCGCAAACAGGGCCAGGGCAATGCCGGCGATCAGGCCGATGATGATTTGCGTGACCAGGCTGGTGCGTTTAAGGCGTTGCAATAGAGAAGGGGATGAAGCAGTCATAAAACAGCATCTCTGATTTTTTATAGGAGCAGGGTTTCGCAGGTGTGCGGCAACATACAGGGCAGGCCGCAGGCGGGAAACCGGAAAGGAAACACAGGGTGTAACGCGCTGATTACCTGTGGCGAGGGAGCTTGTCCCTCGCCACAGGTTTAGTGTCTCGGCTTAACAGGGTGTACGTTTTTCAGGGCGCGGACTTTATCACAGCGCAGGATCGATCCTTCAGACCTGTGACGATCTGCCACCCGCGCAATCAACCAGATATGCAGGTTCGTGCAACCCGGTTTGGACACACTCTGTTAAGATTCGCCATCCTCATTTTCAAGTCTGCCAGTGGGCCTTCGGGCTATTCGCTGGTGTCGTCGTTTTCTGGAGTTGTGCATGCTGTTGCCCATTCTTCTGTTGTCTGCCGCCGGTTTCACGGTGCTGACCACGGAATTCGTCATCGTCGGCCTGTTGCCGGCCATCGCCCGCGACCTTGAAGTCAGCATCCCGCAAGCGGGTTTGCTGGTGACCTTGTTCGCCTTCACCGTCGCCGCCTTCGGGCCGTTCCTGACCGCGTACTTCGCCCGGTTTGAACGCCGCAAGCTGTTCATCTCGGTGCTGATCATGTTCGGTCTGGCCAATACCCTCGCGGCGTTTGCGCCGAACATCTGGGTGATGGCCTTCGCCCGGTTGATTCCCGCACTCGGCTTGCCGGTGTTCTGGGCGCTGGCCAGCGAGACGGCGGTGGACATTGTCGGGCCGGACTACGCCGGGCGGGCCATCGCCAAGATTGGTTTCGGCATTGTCTGCGCCACGGTGTTCGGCATTCCGGTGGGCACGCTGATTTCCGATGCATTCGGCTGGCGCAGCGCATTTGGCATTCTGGCGGTCATCGCCTTTGCCAAGGCCTTGCTGCTGTTTATCTACCTGCCCAAAACCAACCTGCACCAGCATCAGGTGAGTTTCCGTTCGCAATTCAAGATCCTGCGCAGCCCGTTGATGATCGGCCATGTGCTGCTGTCGATTGTGGTCTTCAGCGGCATGTTTACCGCTTATACCTACCTGGCGGACATCCTTGAGCGCCTCGCCGGTTTCAACGGCACGGTGGTCGGCTGGTGCCTGATGGGCTTCGGCGCAGTCGGGCTGATCGGTAACTCGCTGGGTGGTCGCGCGGTGGACCGTCATCCGCTGATTGCTTCAGTGATGTTCTGTGCATTCATGATTGCCGGCCTGGTGGCGCTGGTGCCGAATATTCATTCGCCCCTCGGACTGGCGGCGGCGATGGGCATCTGGGGCGTGACGCAGGCGGCGTTGTTCCTGGTCAGCCATGTGCGCCTGATGAAAGCGGCGCCTGAAGCGCCGGCATTCGCCGCGTCGCTGAACATTGCCGGGGCCAACCTCGGCATCGGCCTGGGTGCGATGGTCGGCGGTCGGGTGATCGACAATTTCGGTCTGCAAGGCCTTGGGTTCGCGGCCGCCGCGTTTATCCTTGCCTCGATCCTGCTGGCGATTGCGCTGATGACCTTCAAGCCGCGTGAAATCTGCGCCTGAGGTTTACAGTTCGGTGAACAGCTCGCGTCGGGCCCCTTCGGTAATGGCGACAATGCCGGGGTGCTTGACCTTGCGTTCCACTGAAATGGCGTAGAACGACTCGGTCACGGCGTCGGTCTGGCCAATCACCTCCACGCCATATTGGCGTTTCACTTCATCGGCAATCACGCTCGGGCCGATGAAGATCCCGCTGCCGGACTGACCAAACGCCTGCATCAACGCGCTGTCATCGAACTCGCCGACAATGCGCGGCTGGATCTGCTGCTCGGCGAACCAGCGCTGCAACCGGTTACGCACCACGGTTTCCGGCCCCGGAATCAACAGCGGTGCGCCGTGCAGGCTGCGCGGGAAATCCTGGCCGTACTGCGCGGCCAGTTCCGTCGTGGCAAAGAAGCTGATCCCGCATTCCCCGAGTTTCTGGCTATAGCCCTTGATATCCAGGTGCGAGGGCATCGGACTGTCGGAAATCACCATGTCCAGGCGCTGGATCGCCAGATCGGCAAGCAAACGTTCGAGTTTGTCTTCGCGGCAAGTGATGCGCAGTGGCTCGCTCAACTCCATGGTCGGCGCGATCAGCCGATACACGATGGACTTGGGCACGACGTCCGCCACGCCGACCCGGAACTGAATCTGCTGCTCGTTGGGCTGTGCTCGCAACATCAATTCGAGTTCGCCACCCAGCTGAAACATCTGCTCGGCGTAAGGCAGGGCCTGACGGCCTGCTTCGGTGAGTTCCAGTTGCCGGCCCACCCGTCGAAACAATTCGATGCCGTAGGTTTGCTCAAGCAGGGAAATCTGCCCGCTGATGGTCTGCGGTGTCAGGTTTAGCTGCTCGCAGGCGCGCACGATGCTGCCGGTCTTGGCCACCACCCAGAAGTAATGCAATTGCCGATAGTTGAGCATGACGGTCTACAGTTCGTAAAAATCGAAGTATAACCGCTAAAAATACGAATTTTCCTGAAGTGTCTGCCTCCCTAGAATGCATCGCTATCAACGGGCCATCGTTTGGGTGCCGTTTGTTCTAACGAGGGAAGCATCATGAAGATCACCACCACGGCTGTGCTGTTCGCGTCTTTACTGGTACTGGCCGGTTGCGACCAGGCCGAAAAAAGCGCCCAGCAACTGATGGGCAAGGCCGCTGAAAGCGCCAAGCAGGCCATCGACGATACGCACAAAGCCGCCGAACAAGCGCTCAGCGACGCCACCGGCGGCCTGATCAGCAAGAAAGAATCAGCGGGCGAAGACAAAGAAAAAACCGAAGCTTCGTCCCAGGAAATCTAACGTCTAATACGAGTCAGGACTGACCCATGGAATACCTTTTAGAACTTGCTGCAAGCCCTACCGCCTGGGTCGCCCTGGCCACGTTGATTGTCATGGAGATCGTGCTCGGCATCGATAACCTGATCTTCATCTCGATCCTGACCAATAAACTGCCCGAGCAACATCGGCAGAAAGCCCGCCGCATCGGTATCGGCATGGCGCTGATCCTGCGTCTGGGTCTGCTGAGCACCATCGCGTTTATCGTCCAGTTGACGGCGCCTGTGATCGAAATCCTCGGCCACGCGTTCTCCTGGAAGGACATGATCCTGATTGCCGGCGGCCTGTTCCTGTTGTGGAAAGCCACCACCGAGATCCATCACAGCATGGACCCGGCACCGGAAGATCCGAAGTCGGCGACGTCGACCGTGACCCTGGGCTTTGCCGCTGCAATCGGTCAGATCCTGATGCTGGACATGGTGTTTTCCATCGACAGCATCATCACCGCGGTCGGCATGACCGAGCATTTGCCGATCATGATCATTGCGGTGGTGGTGTCGGTACTGGTGATGTTGCTGGCGGCTGATCCGTTGGCCAAGTTCATCAACGACAACCCGACGGTGGTGATGCTGGCGCTGGGCTTCCTGATCATGATCGGCATGACGCTGATCGCCGAAGGCTTCGGCGCTCACGTACCGAAAGGCTACGTCTACGCGGCCATGGCATTCTCGGCAACGATCGAGTGCTTGAACATGATGTCGCGTCGAGCCAAACAGAAGCGCATCACTGCTGATGCTTGATCGGCTCTAAATGAAAAGGCCGCCTGAATACGAAAGTGTTCAGGCGGCCTTTTTTTTGAAGACGAAAAATGCCACTCAGTGCACGGTGGCGTGACGGGCATCGGACTTTTCGTTGGTTTCCTGTGGTGTTGATTGAATCGGGTGGTGATGGTGCCGCCGGGTAATGCGCAGGACTCCCCACAACATGGCGGCGGCAACGGCCAGCCAGCCGGAAATCAACATCACGATCGTCATTGTCAGGCTCATCGTGCCTCCTCTTTGCCCTGCATCGGGCACACACGCTATGCAACTGACAGTCTAGTCGGTGCTGTGTGTCAGACAATTGACCAAAGGTCGCCTGTCACTAACCAGTTCGCTCTATCGAATGCACGCAACTGCCGGTTAAGGCTATACCGCCGTCGCGCGGCATCCTATGATCGACAGCCTGGCCGGGAACCTGTTGCCCGGCGTCTGAACAAGAGAGTGAAGATGGAGCGGGTATTTTCTCGAATTCGCATGGTGGCGCTGATTGTGGGCTGTGTGGCCGGGTTGGCGGGGTGCGCCGGGAGCGTTGCGCCTGAGATCAAGCGTCTGCCGGAGCGGGTGGAACTCAGCGGGACGTTTTATCGCGGGCAAGCCTTTCAAAGCGGACCGCAAGTGCTGGCCAGCCTGTTGGCCCAGCAGGGCATAGTCATTACCCCGGGTTTGCTGGAAAAACCGCTGCATTTGCCGGGCGCCGAGGACCAGTTGCAGCAGAACATGCAGAACCTGGCCCGCGAATACGGGATGGTGGTGTATCCCCTCGACAGCACGTTGCCCGCACTGCTGACTCAGGTTGCCGCCGGCTATCCGGTGATGGTGCGCTTCACTGAGGGCACCGCGCTCTGGGCTGAGCCGCGCTACGCCATTCTCGCCGGGTACAACCGCAAGAAGCAGACGGTGTTGCTTCGCGCAGGTATGAATCATCGGGACATGATGAGCTTCAGTTCGTTTGAGTCGTCGTTCAAGGACGCGGGTGGCTGGGCCGTGCTGATCCAGAAGCCGAACCAGATCCCGGTCAACGTCGACCAGCAGCGTTGGCTCAAGGCAGCGAATGATCTGGGGCAGGCTGGTCAGGAACAAGCGGCGGCGCGGGCCAAGAAGGCCCTGACCACGCAGTAGGCGTCCGTTCGTCATTCTGCAGGGCACTGCTGCGTTTGCCGGCTCTCTAAGGTGAAGGGCCCGGATTTGTCCGGGCCACATCCAAGGAGGCGCCCATGGCACATTCCACTACCCCTGTCGGCCCGCATTCGTCTGAGCACTCTTCGGATGATGAGTTGGGTTTCGATCCCGATTCGCCGGACCTCGCCGATCCCCAGGTCGACCCCATCGGTCCCGCCAAGGCGCCCAGGGACGTGAAGCCGGGCGACAACCCCAAGGCGCCAGCGAAGCCTTACGACCCTCTCGCCGACCTGAAACCCTGAGCCCTGATGAGGTGCCTATGTCTACCGATTCGAGTTTCGACGATAAACGTCCGGACAGCGTCCCTACCACGCCGGAAGAAGATATCGACCCGGTGATGGATCCGGACAGCCCGCTGCGCGATCCTCTGGCCCGGCCGGTGGTGGTGCCGACAGAACATCCACACGGTTGGAGAGATCCGAGCAAAGGGGATGGCATTCCGGATGACGATCAGATGCCGCTGCCCAACGACTGACGAACACCAGACGAAAAAAAGCCCCGACTGTCCGGGGCTTTTTTGTCAGCGCTATTTATTTCGAGGCTTCAACCACACCGCTCTGACGGTGTTTGAGGTTCTTGTCCGATTTGTACTGCAAGGCAACGGATGGCACTTCTGCGCCCTTGCCGGTTTCGACCCAGTTGCGGATACGGGTGGCGTCGGCAAAGTGGGTGTACTTGCCATAAGCGTCAAGGATGACCAGCGCAACCTGGCGATTACCCATGCTCGTCACCAGCACCAGGCAGTGGCCCGCTTCGTTGGTGAAGCCGGTTTTCGTCAGCTGGATGTCCCAGTCCGGTTTGCGCACCAAATGGTCGGTATTGCGGAAACCCAGGCTGTAGTTGGGTTTACGGAACGACACGGTTTTTTCCTTGGTGGTACTCAGCTCGGTCAGCAGCGGGTACTTGTGTGCAGCCACCAGCAGTTTGCTCAAGTCGCGGGCGGTGGACACGTTACGTGGGGACAGGCCGGTCGGCTCGACGAAGTGGGTGTTAACCATGCCCAGCGCCTTGGCCTTGGCGTTCATCGCAGCGATGAATGCCGCATAGCCGCCCGGATAGTGGTGGGCGAGGCTCGCGGCTGCGCGGTTTTCCGAAGACATCAGGGCAATCAGCAGCATTTCCTTGCGGGGCATTTCGCTGTTGAGTTTGACTCGGGAGAACACACCCTTCATTTCCGGGGTGTCGCTGATGTTGATGTTGATGTACTCGTCCATGTTCTGACGGGCTTCAACAATGACCAGGCCGGTCATCAGTTTGCTGACAGACGCAATCGGCACCACCACGTCAGGATTGCTGGCGTAGATGATTTTGTTGGTCTGCATATCCATGACTAACGAGCTGCCCGACGCAAGTTTGAGATGTTGCGCGTCTCGAGGCGCAGCGGTGGTATCGCCAGCGCTGGCGATTGGCGTGATGAAAGTCCCTGTAACTGCAAAAAATAGGCTCAGGATGGAATGACGGATTTTCACGCTGGCAGACTCATTATGTGTTGATACGCCGTTTTGTAACGGGCTATTTCGTAAAAGCGCGACATTCTGGAGTATGGCTGAATAACTGTCGATGGTTGTTCAAGTAACAGGCGAAAGTCCTGTGAAACATGAAAAAAATGTCATTTTCAGGCGGGTGGCAGGGCTTTTTCTTCGGGCAAAAAGAACCCCGCCATGGGGCGGGGTCTTTTGAATCGCTCTTTACGTCTGCTGTGAAACTCAGCTGTGCAGGGTTTCTGCGGCGTACAGCGTGTTTTCCAGCAGGCAGGCACGGGTCATCGGGCCAACGCCGCCCGGGACCGGAGTGATCCAGCCAGCGCGGGGCAGGGCGGTTTCATAAATCACGTCGCCGACCAGTTTGCCGTCTTCCTGGCGGTTGATCCCGACGTCGATCACGATCGCGCCTTCCTTGATCCACTCGCCCTTGACCAGGCCTGGTTTGCCAGCGGCCACCACCACCAGATCGGCACGGCCGACATGGCCGGCCAGGTCCTTGGTGAAACGGTGGGTGACGGTCACGGTGCAACCGGCCAGCAACAATTCCATCGCCATCGGACGGCCGACAATGTTGGACGCCCCGACAATTACTGCATCCATCCCGTAAAGATCGGCACCGGTGCTTTCCAGCAGGGTCATGATGCCTTTAGGGGTGCAGGGGCGCAGCAGCGGAATACGCTGGGCCAGACGACCGACGTTATAAGGATGGAAACCGTCGACGTCTTTGTCCGGACGAATGCGCTCCAGCAATTTGGAGGCGTCCAGATGTTCAGGTAGAGGGAGCTGAAGCAGAACGCCGTCGATTGCCGGGTCGTCGTTCAGACGATCGATCAGGTCGGTCAGCGCTTCTTGAGTGGTTTCGGAAGGCAGGTCATAGGCTTGGGAGATAAAGCCGACCTCTTCACAGTCTTTACGCTTGTGCGAGACATAAACCTGAGAGGCGGGATCGCTGCCGACCAGGATCACCGCGAGGCCGGGTGTACGCAAGCCTTGCTCGCGACGTTCGGCAACTCGTTTGGCGATCTGCTGGCGCAGGCTGGCGGCGATCGATTTGCCGTCGATTAGTTGTGCAGTCATTGCGCGTGATTAACCATCGAGAGGGGAAAAAAAGAGAACGCATTCTCGCATGTCATGAGGTGAGGGCAAAGGCGCTTGGTCTGCAAATTCCCCTAACTCCTTTAATTAAATGAATTTTTTTTAAAAAGGATTTGACGACCCTCAGGGGGCTCTATACTATTCGTCGCACTTGTCGGGCACAGCCTAGCACTGGTTAAGAAGGTCAAGCGTGACTGCGGTTTCGCAAGACTGGAAAGCACTTAGTTTGTAGTCCTCCAAGAGTACAAATTACAAGGCGCCCGTAGCTCAGCTGGATAGAGCATCCGCCTTCTAAGCGGATGGTCGCAGGTTCGAGTCCTGCCGGGTGCGCCATTTAGGCAGCTTTGGCACAAGTAGCGCAATATGGTGGGCGTAGCTCAGTTGGTAGAGCACGGGATTGTGACTCCCGTTGTCGAGGGTTCGATCCCCTTCGTCCACCCCATATTTCGAAAGGCGCCAGATTAACAGTCTGGCGCCTTTGCTTTAACAGCTTCAACCCGCGGATGTGGTGGAATTGGTAGACACACTGGATTTAGGTTCCAGCGCCGCGAGGCGTAAGAGTTCGAGTCTCTTCATCCGCACCAAATAAAGCTTCACTCATGCCGATTGGCTTGGTTGGGGTCAGCAGGGAAGTTGTTTACTTCTTTGTCACGCAATATGGTGGGCGTAGCTCAGTTGGTAGAGCACGGGATTGTGACTCCCGTTGTCGAGGGTTCGATCCCCTTCGTCCACCCCATATTTCGAAAGGCGCCAGATTTAACAGTCTGGCGCCTTTTTTGTTTTGGCGGGTTCAGCGACTGCAGGTTCTGGGTCGCAGGGGCAGGGCGTTTCGTCGTATTTGTTGCTCGATGATGCCGCGCTGCCCGCCGGCCTTGTTCGCAAGATCGGCTGTCAGGGAGATGATTGGCAACCTCTTCTATATATAGAAGGGTTGGCGCAGGGCCCTGGCGTGATCGGTTGTGTTTGCCATTGGAGCGAGGTGTATTCGTGCATTCGCTCCTATAAATTGCCTGCTGCGTTTTTACCCGTTTTCAGTAGGGTGACTTCTTGAGTTTGACCCACTAGAATGCATGCCCTTGATTCTGGGGTCGGAAACGGCCGGCTAACGTCTGTGCAACGAGGAATATCCATGCAAGTTTCTGTTGAAAATACTTCTGCTCTTGAGCGCCGCATGAGCATCACCGTGCCGGCTGAGCGCATCGAGACTCAGGTCAACAAGCGTCTGCAGCAGACCGCCCAAAAGGCCAAGATTGCTGGCTTCCGTCCAGGCAAAGTGCCAATGAGCGAAATCAAGCGCCGTTTCGGTGCTGATGCGCGTCAAGAAGCCGTGGGCGATGTAATCCAGTCTTCTTTCTACGAAGCTGTTGTTGAGCAAAAGCTGAACCCGGCTGGCGCACCTTCGATCGAGCCTAAGTCGATCGAAGCGGGCAAGGACCTGGAATACGTCGCTATTTTCGAAGTGTTCCCTGAGTTCACCGTTGCCGGTTTCGACGGTATCACCGTAGAGCGCCTGAGCGCTGACGTGGCTGATGCCGATCTGGACAAAATGCTGGACATCCTGCGCAAGCAGAACACCCGTTTCGAAGTGGCCGATCGCGCTGCCCAGAACGAAGACCAGCTGAACATCGATTTCGTCGGCAAGGTTGACGGTGAAGTGTTCGCTGGCGGTTCCGCCAAGGGTACTCAGCTGGTGCTGGGTTCCGGCCGCATGATCCCTGGCTTCGAAGACGGTCTGGTTGGCGCTAAAGCCGGCGAAGAGCGTGTTCTGAACCTGACTTTCCCAGAGGACTACCAGAACCTCGACCTGGCCGGCAAGACTGCCGAGTTCACCGTCACCGTGAACACTGTTTCCGAGCCAAAACTGCCAGAGCTGAACGAAGAATTCTTCGCTCAATTCGGCATCAAGGAAACTGGCATTGAAGGCTTCCGCACCGAAGTTCGCAAGAACATGGAGCGCGAACTGCGTCAGGCGATCAAATCCAAGGTCAAGAATCAGGTAATGGACGGTCTGCTGGCCACCAACCCGATCGAAGTGCCTAAGGCTCTGCTGTCCAACGAAGTTGACCGTCTGCGCGTGCAGGCTGTTCAGCAGTTCGGTGGCAACATCAAGCCTGACCAACTGCCGGCCGAGCTGTTCGAAGAACAAGCCAAGCGCCGCGTTGTACTGGGTCTGATCGTGGCTGAAGTGGTCAAGCAATTCGACCTCAAGCCTGACGAAACTCGCGTTCGCGAAATGATTCAGGAAATGGCCTCGGCCTACCAAGAGCCTGAGCAGGTTGTGTCTTGGTACTACAAGAACGACCAGCAACTGAACGAAGTTCGTTCGGTTGTGCTGGAAGAACAAGTTGTGGATACTGTTCTGCAGAAAGCTAGCGTGACCGACAAATCGGTCTCTTACGAAGAAGCAGTCAAGCCGGTAGAAGCTCCACAAGCCGACTGATCGTTTTTGCGGTAAGAAGCACACACCATAAGCCAGCCTTCGTGCTGGCTTATGCGTATTCAAGACATAACTATTTGGGAGTGACTGCAGAGCATGTTCCGTAATTCGTATATTCAGCAGAACTCTGATATCCAGGCCGCAGGCGGCCTGGTCCCGATGGTTGTCGAGCAGTCTGCTCGTGGCGAGCGCGCCTATGACATCTACTCGCGCCTTCTCAAGGAACGAGTGATCTTTCTGGTTGGTCCGGTAGAGGACTACATGGCCAACCTGATCTGTGCGCAATTGCTGTTCCTTGAAGCGGAAAACCCGGACAAGGACATCCATCTCTACATCAACTCGCCGGGCGGTTCGGTGACTGCGGGCATGTCGATCTACGACACCATGCAGTTCATCAAGCCAAACGTGTCGACCACCTGTATCGGTCAAGCGTGCAGCATGGGCGCGTTCCTGCTCACCGCCGGTGCGCAGGGCAAGCGTTACTGCCTGCCGAACTCACGTGTGATGATTCACCAGCCACTGGGCGGTTTCCAGGGCCAGGCTTCGGATATCGAAATCCATGCCAAGGAAATCCTCTTCATTCGTGAGCGTCTGAACACGCTGATGGCCAAGCACAGCGGGCGCACTCTTGAAGAAATCGAGCGTGACACCAACCGCGATAATTTCATGAGTGCAGAAGCTGCGCGTGATTACGGGTTGATCGATGAAGTGATCAGCCAGCGCCCCGCTTAAAATAAGCAGCTCAAAATAAGGTTGGTCGGCGGGTCCGATCACCTGCGGGCTTGAAAAAGCCCGCAATAGCCTTCATCTTGTGTTGCAAGCCTATCGGATTTGGATCGAACGAATGACTGACACCCGCAACGGCGAGGACAACGGCAAGCTGCTCTATTGCTCCTTCTGTGGCAAAAGCCAGCATGAAGTACGCAAATTGATTGCCGGCCCCTCGGTCTTTATCTGCGACGAGTGCGTCGACCTGTGCAATGACATCATCCGAGAGGAGGTGCAGGAAGCCCAGGCCGAAAGCAGCGCGCATAAATTGCCTTCGCCTAAAGAAATCAGCGGCATCCTTGATCAGTACGTGATTGGTCAGGAGCGTGCGAAAAAGGTTCTGGCCGTAGCGGTGTACAACCACTACAAGCGTCTGAACCAGCGTGACAAAAAGAATGACGACGTCGAACTCGGCAAGAGCAACATCCTGCTGATCGGCCCGACAGGCTCGGGTAAAACCCTGCTTGCCGAAACACTGGCTCGTTTGCTGAACGTTCCGTTCACCATCGCCGACGCAACCACCCTCACCGAGGCGGGTTACGTGGGTGAAGATGTCGAGAACATCATTCAGAAGCTGCTGCAGAAGTGCGATTACGACGTAGAAAAAGCCCAGATGGGCATTGTCTACATCGACGAAATCGACAAGATTTCGCGCAAGTCTGACAACCCGTCGATCACCCGGGACGTTTCCGGTGAAGGCGTGCAGCAGGCCTTGCTCAAGTTGATCGAAGGCACGGTCGCTTCCGTTCCACCTCAAGGTGGTCGCAAGCATCCGCAGCAGGAATTCCTTCAGGTCGACACCCGTAACATCCTGTTCATCTGCGGTGGTGCGTTCTCCGGTCTGGAAAAGGTTATACAAAACCGTTCCACGAAAGGCGGCATCGGTTTCAACGCGGAAGTGCGCAGCAAGGAAGAAGGCAAGAAAGTCGGTGAATCCCTGCGTGAAGTCGAGCCTGACGATCTGGTCAAGTTCGGTCTGATCCCGGAATTCGTCGGTCGTCTGCCGGTACTTGCCACGCTGGACGAGCTAGATGAGGCTGCGTTGATGCAGATTCTCACCGAGCCGAAAAATGCTCTGACCAAGCAGTACGCCAAGTTGTTCGAGATGGAAGGCGTGGACCTGGAATTCCGGGCCGACGCACTGAAATCGGTCGCCAAACGTGCCCTGGAACGCAAGACCGGTGCCCGTGGACTGCGTTCGATTCTCGAAGGTGTATTGCTCGACACTATGTATGAAATCCCCTCGCAATCCGAGGTGAGTAAAGTAGTGATCGACGAAAGCGTTATAGAAGGCAAGTCCAAGCCACTGTATATCTACGAAAACAGTGAGCCTGCTGCCAAGGCCGCGCCAGACGCTTAAGCGTCACGCAGCTGGTACAAAGAAGGGGCCTTCGGGCCCCTTTGCTATTACTGCGTTTTATCACTGTCTTTGCGCTTGTTTTTTTTGAAGGCAGCCCCCATCTTGGTTTCAAGCTTACTTCCATCTGTTTCCGGCCTTATGGCCGCCGTAGAGGCGAAATCATGAAGACAACCATCGAATTGCCTCTCCTGCCATTGCGTGATGTTGTGGTTTATCCGCACATGGTTATCCCGCTGTTCGTGGGGCGCGAGAAATCCATCGAAGCCCTCGAGGCTGCGATGACGGGCGACAAGCAGATCCTTCTGCTGGCTCAGAGAAACCCTGCTGACGATGATCCCGGTGAAGATGCACTTTATCGCGTAGGTACGATTGCGACCGTTCTGCAGCTGCTCAAACTGCCTGACGGCACTGTAAAGGTTCTGGTCGAAGGCGAGCAGCGGGGCGCCGTGGAGCGCTTCAGCGAAGTGGACGGCCACTGCCGTGCCGAAGTCTCGTTGATCGACGAAGTCGACGCACCAGAGCGCGAGTCGGAAGTATTCGTGCGCAGCCTGCTGGCTCAGTTCGAACAATATGTGCAGCTGGGCAAGAAAGTCCCGGCTGAAGTCCTGTCGTCGCTCAACAGCATCGACGAGCCAGGCCGCCTGGTCGACACCATGGCCGCGCACATGGCCCTGAAGATCGAGCAGAAGCAGGAAATCCTCGAAATCATCGATTTGTCGGCCCGGGTCGAGCACGTCCTGGCGTTGCTGGATGCCGAGATCGACCTGCTGCAAGTCGAAAAACGCATTCGCGGTCGCGTCAAAAAACAAATGGAGCGCAGTCAGCGCGAGTACTACCTGAATGAGCAGATGAAGGCCATTCAGAAGGAGCTCGGCGACAGCGACGAAGGCCACAACGAAATCGAAGAGCTGAAAAAGCGCATCGATGCCGCCGGCCTGCCAAAAGACGCCTTGGCCAAAGCCCAGGGTGAGCTGAACAAGCTGAAACAAATGTCGCCAATGTCCGCGGAAGCGACCGTGGTGCGTTCGTACATCGACTGGCTGGTTCAGGTGCCGTGGAAGGCCCAGAGCAAAGTGCGTCTGGACCTTGCGCGCGCCGAGGACATTCTCGATGCAGACCACTACGGTCTGGAAGAAGTCAAAGAGCGGATCCTCGAATACCTCGCCGTGCAAAAGCGCGTGAAGAAAATTCGTGGCCCGGTGTTGTGCCTGGTCGGTCCTCCTGGCGTGGGTAAAACCTCGCTGGCAGAGTCGATTGCCCATGCCACCAACCGCAAATTCGTGCGCATGGCCCTCGGTGGCGTGCGTGACGAAGCCGAAATCCGTGGTCATCGCCGTACTTACATCGGTTCGATGCCAGGAAGATTGATTCAAAAGATGACAAAGGTGGGCGTTCGCAACCCGCTGTTCCTGCTCGATGAAATCGACAAAATGGGCAGCGACATGCGCGGCGATCCGGCGTCGGCGTTGCTGGAAGTGCTCGATCCCGAGCAGAACCACAACTTCAACGATCATTACCTGGAAGTCGACTACGACCTGTCCGATGTGATGTTCCTGTGCACCTCGAACTCCATGAACATCCCGCCGGCATTGCTGGACCGGATGGAAGTGATTCGCCTGCCGGGCTACACCGAAGACGAGAAGATCAACATCGCTGTCAAATACCTCTCGCCGAAGCAGATCACTGCCAACGGCCTGAAGAAAGGCGAGCTGGAATTCGACGCCGAAGCGATCCGCGACATCATCCGCTACTACACCCGCGAAGCCGGTGTGCGTGGGCTGGAGCGCCAGATTGCCAAGGTCTGCCGCAAGGCAGTCAAAGAGCATGCGATGGAAAAACGCTTCTCGGTGAAGGTCACTGCCGAGATGCTCGAACACTTCCTGGGCGTGCGTAAATTCCGTTACGGCCTGGCTGAATCGCAAGATCAGATCGGTCAGGTGACCGGCTTGGCGTGGACGCAAGTGGGCGGCGAATTGCTGACCATCGAAGCCGCGGTAGTACCGGGCAAGGGCCAGTTGATCAAGACCGGCTCCCTGGGCGATGTGATGGTCGAATCGATCACTGCAGCACTGACCGTTGTCCGCAGCCGAGCGAAGAGCCTGGGGATCCCTCTGGACTTCCACGAGAAGCGCGACACGCATATCCACATGCCGGAAGGGGCGACCCCTAAGGACGGCCCTAGCGCCGGTGTGGGCATGTGCACGGCCCTGGTGTCGGCACTGACCGGGATTCCGGTGCGCGCAGACGTCGCGATGACGGGTGAAATTACCCTGCGTGGTCAAGTGCTCGCCATTGGCGGCTTGAAGGAAAAACTGCTCGCTGCTCACCGTGGCGGGATCAAGACAGTGATCATTCCTGAAGAGAACGTACGCGATCTGAAGGAAATTCCTGACAATATCAAGCAAGATCTGCAGATTAAACCGGTTAAATGGATTGACGAGGTCCTGCAAATTGCGCTGCAATACGCGCCGGAGCCCCTGCCTGATGTGGCTCCAGAGATAGTTGCAAAGGATGAAAAACGCGAGTCTGACTCTAAGGAAAGAATTAGCACGCATTAGTAGCATTTGGCCGGGTGGCTTCCTTGACAGCTTTTTAGAGCCCTTGTTATAAAGCGGCTCTTAAGTGTCTGTAGGCCATTCAGCACTCGTTTTTGTTTTCACCAAAAAAACTTAGAATCATACTCAAATAGATATAAGGGGACTTAGAGTGAACAAGTCGGAACTGATTGATGCTATCGCCGTATCTGCGGACATCTCCAAAGCCAGCGCTGGTAAAGCCCTGGATGCAGTAATCGAATCCGTCACTGGCGCTCTCAAGGCTGGCGACTCCGTTGTTCTGGTTGGTTTCGGTACTTTCTCCGTAACTGATCGTCCAGCTCGCATCGGTCGTAACCCACAGACTGGTAAGACTCTGGAAATCGCAGCAGCCAAAAAACCAGGTTTCAAAGCCGGTAAAGCACTGAAAGAAGCTGTCAACTAAGTTCGATTCAGGTTTTTGCCTATCCGGGTCGGGGTCATGCCTGACCTGGCAGCGGAGCGGTAGTCCAGTCGGCAAGTTGCCGGTCCGAGACACCGAGGGTCGCATGTTCGAACCCTCGGTCCGCTCCGCCAGTTACGAGAAGGCGCATCCCCGGATGCGCCTTTCTTCTATCCGGATTCTACCCACGCTCCACGGTTGCCTAATTTTGAAGTTCAACCGTTTCTGGGGGACGCATGCTGCAGAATATCAGGGACAATTCACAAGGCTGGATTGCCAAGACCATTATCGGGGTCATCGTTGCACTGATGGCTTTGACCGGTTTCGATGCCATTTTCAAGGCCACTACGCACAGCAATGATGCGGCCAAGGTCAATGGCGAAGAAATCAGCCAGAACGAGCTGAGCCAGGCGGTTGACATGCAACGCCGTCAGCTCATGCAACAGCTGGGCAAGGATTTCGATGCTTCCTTGCTCGATGAAAAAATGCTGCGCGAATCGGCCCTCAAAGGCTTGATCGATCGCAAATTGCTGCTGCAAGGCGCACAGAACTCGAAGTTCGCTTTCTCCGAAGCTGCCCTGGACCAAGTGATCCTGCAGACGCCTGAATTCCAGGTCGACGGCAAGTTCAGCCCGGAGCGTTTCGACCAGGTGATCCGTCAACTCGGCTACAGCCGTATGCAGTTCCGCCAGATGCTGGCTCAGGAAATGCTGATCGGTCAGCTGCGCGCTGGCCTGGCCGGTAGCGGTTTTGTCACTGACGCTCAGGTACTGGCCTTCGCCCGTCTGGAAAAACAGACCCGCGATTTCGCTTCCCTGAACGTCAAGGTTGACCCGGCAGCTGTGAAGCTGACCGACGAAGAAGTCAAAGCCTACTACGACGAACACGCCAAGGAATTCATGACGCCGGATCAGGTGGTCATCGACTATCTGGAATTGAAGAAGGCTTCCTTCTTTGATCAGGTCGCCGTCAAGGACGAAGACCTGCAAGCGGCGTATCAGAAAGAAACCGCGAACCTGTCCGAACAGCGTCGGGCCGCGCACATTCTGATCGAAGTGAACGACAAGGTGACCGAGGCGCAAGCCAAGGCCAAGATCGAAGACGTGCAGGCGCGCCTGGCCAAAGGCGAGAAATTCGAGGCCCTGGCCAAAGAGTTCTCCCAAGACCCGGGTTCGGCCAACAATGGCGGTGACCTTGGTTACGCAGGTCCTGGCGTCTACGACCCGGCCTTCGAAAAAGCCCTGTATTCGCTGGCCAAGGACCAAGTCTCCGAGCCGGTTCGTAGCGACTTCGGTTTCCACCTGATCAAACTGTTGGGTGTGGAAGCACCTGAAGTGCCGACGTTTGCCAGCCTGAAAGACAAGCTGACCCGCGAGCTGAAAACCCAGCAAGTCGAGCAGCGTTTTGTCGAGGCGACCAAGCAATTGGAAGACGCCTCGTTCGAAGCGTCCGATCTGGCCCAGCCGGCGCAGGACCTGAAACTGACCGTTCACACCTCCAAGCCATTCGGTCGTGAAGGTGGTGAAGGCATTGCAGCCAATCGCGCAGTGGTGACCGCTGCGTTCAGTCCTGAAGTGCTGGATGAGGGTGCCAACAGCACCGCCATCGAACTCGATCCGGAAACCGTGATCGTGTTGCGCGCCAAGGAACACCTGAAACCAGCACAGCTGCCGCTGGAAGCCGTAAACACGGCCATCCGCGCGCAATTGGCCAAGGAGCACGCCAGCGCTGCCGCCAAGACCAAGGCTGAACAGCTGATTGCCAGCCTGCGCGACGGCAAGACTCCGCTGGACAAGGCAATCGACGGCCAAAGCTGGAAAGTGACCGAAGCGGCTACCCGCGCTCAGGAAGGGGTTGACCCAACTGTGTTGCAGGCGCTGTTCCGGATGCCCAAGCCTGCGGCCAAGGACAAGCCGACCTTCAGCAACGTGACCCTGGCCGATGGAAGCCTGGTGATCGTGCGTCTGAACAACGTGAACGAAGCGGCCGCGCCGACCGAAGAAGAGAAGGCTCAATACCGCCGCTTCCTCGCCTCGCGCCTTGGCCAGCAAGACTTCGCGGCTTACCGCAAGCAGCTGGAAAGCGAAGCGGACATCAAGCGTTATTAATGCCTGATTGAGCGTCTCGCTACACAAAAACCCTGGCCGAAAGGCCGGGGTTTTTTATGCCTGAAGGGAAAGTGGAACGGTTATCCGTCGCCGGAGTCGGCTGTGGAGCGACCTTTTCCCGTCTATGGGAGTCTTTACACTTGTATCTGTTTTAAGACACTAATCGATGCTCCGCTAAGCATCGTTCTGTTGCACAATACGCCCCGGACCGTTTTCCTCAGGATGTTCAATGTTTAAATCAATTCCCATGCGTCTCGTCGGGTTGGCACTGGTGCTCGCTGCTGCTGCCGGCTGCTCCTCCAAGAAAGCCGCGATCTATGAGCATGAGAACTTCTCCGACTCCGGCACCTTTTCGCGCAACTACCCGGTGAGTGATGCGCAGACCTGCGAAGCCGCCCGCCGTGCCTTGCTCAGCCAGGGTTACATCATTACCAGCAGCGATCCCAAGCTGATCAGCGGACACAAGAGTTTCCAGCAGACCGGCGACACGCACATGGAGATCAGCTTCAGTGTGGTCTGCGCCGATGACGGCAGCGAAGGGCACCATGCAACCATGTTCGCCAACGCGTTGCAGGACCGCTATGCGCTGAAGAAAACCAACAACTCCGCCAGCCTGGGTGTCGGTGTGTTGGGCTCGGTGTCGATGCCGATCGGCTCGTCCGACGACTCGATGGTCAAGGTCGCCAGCGAAACCGTTTCGTCGGCCAAGTTCTACGAGCGTTTTTTCACCCTCGTCGAATTGTTCCTGCCACCGGAAGCGAAGAAAGCCGCGCACATCGTCGAGAAGCCGAAGACCGACCTGGGTGTGCCTGAAGCCAAAGCGGCGCCTGCGGCACTGGCACCGACTCCTGCGGAGCCGACGCCAGCCCCAGCACCGGCTGCTGAGCCTGCACCGGCGCCAACGGCCTCCGAACCGGTTACACCGCCGGCTGAAACCGCTCCAATTACCCCGGCGCAAAACAGCGAGCCGGCACCGACTACAGAAGCGGTCACGCCGCCACCCCAGTCGGACCTGCCGCCACCCAGCGAACCGATTCCGGCCATGCCCGTCTCTGGTCAGTAAGCGTTTATCCACGGGGTCGGGTCAGACGACACCGATCCCGTATGCGCTTGACGTTGATCTGCGTCAGCCGGGCCGTAGTCCTACAGCCTGTATCGAAAAAAACCTGTGATAAATTCCTGACCGCCTGCTACGTTTTATTGAGTAGCCGCTGAGCGGTGCACCTGCGTCATTTTTCTTTCATGGGGGCACTTTATGCTCAAGGCGTTGGTCATTTATTCAGGCATTTTTTAAACGAGCGCTGGGGGATTCAAAAATGGACGATTATCAAGAAGAGCTGCTCGAGTATCAGGCGTTTGAACTGGATCCGCTGGAACCTGCCGAAGACGCTACCGAGCTGTAAGCGTCAAGCGGATTGGCGATGGCTGCGGCGAAACTCGCCGGGTGTCTGGCCATTCCAGCGTTTGAAAGCCCGTTGGAAGGCTTCAGCTGAAGCGAAACCCAACAGGTAGGCGATTTCTCCGAACGCCAGTTCGGTATCGCGGATGTAGGTCATGGCCAGGTCGCGACGGGTGTCGTTGAGAATCGCGCGAAATTGCGTGCCCTCTTCGGCCAGTTTGCGGCGCAAGGTCCAGGTGGGCAGCTTCAGGCGTGTCGCCACTTCTTCCAGGTCGGGTTCCCGGCCACCATTGAGCAACGGTCCCAGTAACTGAGTGATGCGTTCACGCAGGCTGCGGGTGCGTGTCAGCTGTTCCAGTTCCCGTTCACAAAGTTGCAGCAAATGCCGCCAGGTGCTCGGACAGTGTTCTGGGTTGCGTTGCGCGAGGCTGGTCAGGCTCAGGCGCAGTTGATTGTGCTCGGCACCGAACTGGATCGGGCAATCGCCCAGCAGGGCATAGACCTCGCGGTAATCCGGCGCGTCGAATTCGATCTCGATGCGCTCTGCGCGCAGCGGGGCAGGGCTGATGCTCGACAACTGGTGCAACCAGCCGGCGATGATCGAATCCACCACAAAGCGGTTGTAGGCGTTGTAGGGGCTGATCGAATAGAAGCGCAGCCATGCGCCCTGAGCGTCTTCATGAAAGCTCGACTGACCGCGATAGTTGGAGCCGTACAAGGCTTCGAAGCGAATCAGGCAGCGTGCGGCTTCCCGAACCGTCGGTGCCTGCGCGGCGGTCACGCCGGCCAGTCCGGCCTGGCTCAGGCGACTGAGCTGGCCCATGCGCAACCCCAGCGCAGGGTCGTCCGTCAGTTGAATCGCCCCATGGCCCAAACGCATATAGCGCGGGATCGACAGCCGGGCGCCGGGCTCCGCCAACCGGGCCGCATCCAGCCCGTATTGATCGAGCAACGGTTGCGGGTCGACACTGTGGCTGTGTACGGCATCGGCCAGGCTATGGACGAAACCCACCGATAAATCCCCGAGGCGCATCGGTAGCGGTTTCATGGGTCACAACCAGAGGTTCAGCAACCGCGCGCCACGGGCGTTGCCGTCGGCGAACTGTTGACCGTTGTTGCTGAGAAAACTTTGCCCGGCGCTGCCCTTGTCCCAGAACTGCCCACGCAGGAACACGCTCATGCCGGCAATGGCCTGGCTCGCGGGTGGTTGGGCGGTCAGGGTCAGGCGATGCCAGGCCTGACCTTCGCTCAGTTCACCAGGCTTGAGGCTGACGGCGGCGGGTGTCGGTAATCCACGGTAACCGCGCCACGGTTTATCCCAGGTATCTCGGCCGATGACGTATGCCGGAACGGCCACCAATTGCACGCCCTGATCATCGAGCTTGCGGTAATTGTCCGGGTACCAGCTGTCGCTGCCGATCAACACGCCCAAGCGTCCGGCCGGTGTATCGACGACGGTGAGTGCCTGTTGTTCGTTGGCCTTGATGTCCTCAGGTTCCTCGAACACCGGGTGCATCTGGCGTTGAGGCTGGCCAATCGGCACGCCATCACGACCAAAGATCACACTGCTGTTGTACAGCGCGCCGCGGCCGATTTTCAGTGTGCCGTCGATCACGCTGGGTTCCGGCAACACGATGGTGCCCGCCACCAGCGTTACATGAAATTCTTTCGCCAACCCGCCGAACAGGGCCTGATAATTCTTGGCCATGCCTTTGGCCTTCATCCGCAAATGGGCATCGTCGATCCGACTGTCGCCCTTGGCGCTGATCAGCGCACGAACGAACTGCAATGGATTGCTCGCCGCCAGCCAGTTCATCGCTTCCTGGAGCGTCGTGGCCTGGTAGAGCTCATCTTTCTCGCCGCTGACCATCAGCCAGGTACCGACATGTTCAGGCAGCACGACGATGGTCTTGTCGTTCAGCAGGCCCTGGTCCTGGGCCTTCTGCAAATAGGCCGCAAGTTTGCGGTGCAGGCGTTCGGGGCTTTGATAATCGGTGGGGAAGAGTTCTGGCTGGATGCCCAGGAGGTTGCCGCGATCGGCGGGTGTGCCTTGATCGATGGCCAGGTTGATGCGCAGGTCCGACAGGTAATGGCCCACCGGGCGATCCGCGGCCCACATCGCGTAAGTGGTAAGGGCGGCAATGATCGCCATGGAAAAGGTCAGGTACAAAAGTTTGCGCATGGGGAAGCAGTCAACGGCCGTGTGCAGGGTTCGCGACTAGGGTAGGGCCCATGTCCGCACTTGCCAAGGGGCGCTGCGCATTTTGATCATTAACTTGTCAGTTTCGGTCATTGAGTGACAGCGATGCGACTCTTAGTCTGTCCACCATGACTGACGGGAGCCGAAGAGCTCCTGCACTTTTTCCGTGATCGCTCGATGTGGAGTTACAAATGGCCGCCGCTCACTACCCGCACCTGTTGGCCCCGCTGGACCTGGGTTTTACCACGCTGCGCAACCGCACCCTGATGGGGTCGATGCACACCGGTCTTGAGGAGAAACCCGGCGGTTTCGAACGCATGGCGGCGTACTTTGCCGAACGCGCGCGCGGCGGCGTTGGCCTGATGGTCACCGGCGGCATCGGCCCTAATGACGAGGGCGGGGTGTATTCCGGTGCAGCCAAGCTGACCACCGAGGAAGAAGCGCTCAAGCACCAGATCGTGACGCGCGCCGTGCACGAGGCGGGCGGCAAGATCTGCATGCAGATCCTCCACGCCGGGCGTTATGCCTACAGCCCGAAACAGGTCGCACCGAGCGCCATCCAGGCACCGATCAACCCGTTCAAGCCTAAAGAGCTGGACGAGGAAGGCATCGAGAAACAGATCAGCGATTTCGTCACCTGTTCGGTACTGGCGCAAACCGCCGAATACGACGGCGTCGAGATCATGGGCTCGGAAGGTTATTTCATTAACCAGTTCCTCGCCGCCCACACCAACCACCGCACCGACCGTTGGGGCGGCAGCTACGAAAACCGTATGCGCCTGCCGGTGGAAATTGTCCGTCGCGTGCGCGAAGCAGTAGGTCCGAATTTCATCATCATCTTCCGCCTGTCGATGCTCGACCTCGTGGAAGGCGGCAGCAGCTGGGAAGAAATCGTCACCCTGGCCAAGGCCATCGAACAGGCCGGTGCAACGATCATCAACACCGGTATCGGCTGGCACGAAGCGCGGATCCCGACCATCGCCACCAAAGTGCCGCGCGCGGCGTTCAGCAAAGTCACGGCCAAGCTGCGTGGCTCGGTGAGCATTCCGCTGATCACCACCAACCGCATCAACACCCCGGAAGTGGCCGAGCAGATTCTGGCCGAAGGCGATGCCGACATGGTGTCGATGGCGCGGCCGTTCCTCGCCGACCCGGACTTCGTCAACAAGGCCGCTGAAGGCCGCGCCGATGAAATCAACACCTGCATCGGTTGCAACCAGGCGTGCCTGGATCACACCTTCGGCGGCAAGTTGACCAGTTGCCTGGTCAACCCGCGTGCTTGCCACGAAACCGAGCTCAACTACCTGCCGGTGCAGCAAATCAAGAAAATCGCCGTGGTCGGGGCCGGTCCTGCGGGGCTTTCCGCTGCTACTGTCGCTGCCGAGCGCGGGCATCAGGTGACGCTGTTTGATTCGGCCAGCGAAATCGGCGGTCAGTTCAACGTTGCCAAGCGCGTACCGGGCAAGGAAGAGTTCTACGAAACCATCCGCTATTTCAATCGCAAGCTGCAGACCACCAATGTCGAGGTGTGCCTGAACACCCGCGTCGACGTGGCGCGACTGGTCGAGGGCGGTTACGACGAGATCATTCTCGCCACCGGCATCGCGCCACGGACCCCGGCGATTCCCGGCGTTGAAAACGCCAAGGTGTTGAGCTACCTGGACGTGATCCTGGAGCGCAAGCCGGTGGGCAAGCGGGTCGCGGTGATCGGTGCGGGCGGTATCGGTTTCGACGTGTCGGAATTCCTCGTGCACCAGGGCGTAGCCACCAGCCAGGACCGCGAAGCGTTCTGGAAGGAGTGGGGCATCGATACTCACCTTGAGGCGCGCGGTGGCGTGGCGGGCATCAAGGCTGAGCCGCATGCACCGGCGCGTGATGTGTTCCTGTTGCAGCGCAAGAAATCCAAGGTCGGCGACGGCCTCGGTAAAACCACGGGCTGGATTCACCGCACGGGGCTCAAGAACAAGCAGGTGCAGATGCTCAACAGCGTCGAGTACCTGAAGATCGACGACGAAGGCCTGCACATTCGTATTGGCGAAACCGGTGAGCCGCAAGTGCTGTCGGTGGACAACATCGTGATCTGCGCCGGGCAGGATCCGCTGCGTGAATTGCAGGACGGGTTGGTCGCGGCCGGGCAGAACGTGCATTTGATTGGTGGTGCGGACGTGGCGGCGGAGCTGGATGCCAAGCGGGCGATCAATCAAGGTTCTCGGTTGGCTGCTGAGTTGTAATCAACCCTGTGGTGAGGGGGCAAGCCTCCTCGCCACAGGTTCGCTGCTAAGATGCTGGGTCTTTACCCAGAGCCGGCATCGATGCTTCTCCCTCCCAACGACTGGCTACCCCAAGCCCCTCTCGACCCCCTCCATCTCGACTGGCTCACCGCCGCCGGCATCGAAGTCGCGATCCTGCGCCTGGACCAAATCGACCCGCTCATCAGCGGCAACAAGTGGTTCAAACTCATCAAACACCTCAACGCCGCCAACCTCGCCGGCGCCAAAGGCATCATCAGCCTCGGCGGTGCCCACTCCAATCACCTGCACGCGTTGGCTGCCGCCGGTAAACGCTTCGGTTTCAACACCGTGGGACTGCTGCGCGGCCATCCACAAGACACCCCGACGGTGAAGGACTTGCAGGCATTCGGCATGCAATTGCACTGGTTGGGCTACGGCGGTTATCGGGCGCGGCATGAACCGGGTTTCTGGCAACCCTGGCAGGCGCAATACCCCGATGTGTATCCGGTGCCCGAAGGGGGCGGCGGTCTGCGTGGCGCGCGAGGGTGCGTGTCGTTGAAGGCAATGGTTGACGATCAATTGAATCGTTTGGGATGGAGCGACTTCGACGGTTGGTGGCTGGCCTGCGGAACCGGCACAACCCTGGCCGGCCTGGTGCTGGCCGAGGCGGGTGAGCGCAAAGTGTATGGCGCGATGGCGGTGCCCGACGATCACGGCGTTGCGCAACAGGTCGAATCGATACTGCAAGAGGCCTTTGAGCCGCAGCGTAACTTCGAACTACTGGATGCGAGCCGTGGCGGCTTTGCCAAAGTCGATCAGTCGTTACTCGACTTCATCGATCAAACCGAACACGCCAGCGTCGTGCCTTTGGAGCCGCTGTACACCGGCAAGGCGTTGCTGATGCTCAAGCAGCACGTCGAGGCAGGGCATATTGAAAAGGGTACACGCTTGATCTTCATCCACACCGGCGGCTTGCAAGGCCGCCGGGGATTTCAATAAGTACAGGCTGTGTTCAACCGCGCTTGGGCATCATCCGCAGCAAGGTGTTATCCCGCACCACGTAATGGTGATAGATCCCGGCCAGTGCGTGCAGGCCGATCAGCCAGTAGCCGATGGTGCCGCCCAGTTCATGCCAGCCCTGAATCTGCTTGGCCAGTTCCTTGTTTTCCGAGACCAGCAGCGGCAGGTCAAAGCCGTAGAACATCACTTGATTACCCTTGGCGCTGGTGACCAGCCACCCGAGAATCGGCATCGCGATCATGAAAATGTACAACGCCCAGTGCATCAATTTCGCCAGTGTGGTTTGCCACTTGGGCGAGGCGGGGAAGATCTGCGGTGCGGGGCCCAGGCTTCGGGCGAACAAGCGCAGCCAGACCAGCACGAACACGGTCAGGCCCAGCATGAAGTGCGATTCAACGATCAGCGCGCGACCGCCACTGCCTTTGGGAAAGATCCCGCGAAACTCGATACAGGCGTAAACCAGCGCCAACAAGACCAGCATCAACCAATGCAGCGTGATCGATACGGTGCTGTAGCGTGATTCGGAATTCTTCCAGGGCATACGGTGTTCCTCACAGGTCTGGTCGAGCCACCGTTCTTGACCGACGGTGTTCCTTAACTGTAATCCGCTTTGGCGGATTTGCCTCGAGTGATTGTGCCGTATAACGCTCTGGTTCAGCTGATTGACATCAAAAAAGCGCCAGTTCCGTAATGGAACTGACGCTTTTTTATGCTCGGAAAACCGCGATCAACTGCTTTGCGGCATTTCGCCTTTTGCCAGGCGCTTGTTGATGTCGGCGATCACTTCCGGCAAGTCGGTGATGGTGTCGATCATGTAGTGCGGACGCGAGCTTTCGAACATTGCGTGGATGCGCTTGCGTTCGCTGTCCAGTTTGTCGCTGCCGAGGGCGCGATAGCCTTCGTAGTCCAGGCCCAGCGCGTTGCCCGAGCAGATCAACGCCACGGTCCACATGCCGGCACGACGACCTTCGAGAATGCCCGGCACGGTGTCGTCGATCTTCACGCAGGCGGCGACGTCGTCGATGCCCAGCGCAATCACGTTGGCCAGGGCCTGAGCCGGCCATGGGCGACCGTTGGGGACTTCGTCGGTGGCGACCACGTGGTCGGCGACGTAACCGTTGGTGGCGGCCAGCTCGACCACTTTGTCCATGACCTGTTTCGGGTAGCCGGAGCACGAACCGATCTTGATCCCTTGTTGGCGCAAGTTAGCGATGGTGTCCAGTGCGCCCGGAATCAGGGCCGAGTGTTCGGCGATTTTTTCGATTTGCAGCGGCATGAAGCGTTTGTAGATGGCGGTGACATCATCGTCGGTCGGTGCCCGGCCGAACACGGCGCGATAACGCTCGGCGACTTGTGGCTGATCGCACAGGGTGCGGATGTGGTCCCATTTGCCCATGCCCATCGGCCCACGGGCTTCTTCGATGGAGACCTGAACGTCGAACTCGGCGAAGGCTTCGACAAAAATCTGGGTGGGGGCGAAGGAGCCGAAGTCAACGACGGTACCGGCCCAGTCGAGGATGGCGGCTTGGAGTTTGGTTGGGTTGTTGTAGTTCATGGTGATCAAATCCTGTGGAAAAGAACTATTCGGGAGTCCGGTTTACCTGTGGGAGCGAGCCTGCTCGCGAAGGCGATGGAGCAGCCGACATTAATGTTGAATGTCAGTACGCTTTCGCGAGCAGGCTCGCTCCCACAGGGGAAGGTGGTGTGGTTTAGATCTCTAACACTTCCATCTCGCGCAATACTTCGGCAACCGCCGCCACGGCCGCGTGCATCTCGGCCTGGTTGACGTGACCGATGCAGCCGACGCGGAAGGTTTCAACCTGGGTCAATTTGCCGGGGTAGAGAATGAAACCCTTGGCCTTGACCCGTTCGTAGAACTCCTTGAACTGGTAGCGCGGATCTTTCGGTGCGTGGAACGTGACGATGATCGGCGCCTGAATCGCGGCGGGCAGGAAGCTGCGCAGGCCCAGTTGGGCCATGTCTTCCAGCAACACTCTGCAGTTGTCGGCGTAGCGCTGATGCCGCGCCGGCAAGCCACCTTCTTCGTTGTATTGCAGCAAGGCTTCGTGCAGCGCCGCGACCACGTGGGTCGGCGGGGTGAAGCGCCATTGGCCGGTCTTGGCCATGTAGGTGTGCTGGTCGAACAGGTCCATCGCCAGCGAGTGCGAGTTGCCGGCGGCGTTGGCCAACGACTCTTTGCGAGCGAAGACAAAGCCCATGCCCGGTACGCCTTCCAGGCATTTGCCCGACGCGGCGATCAGGGCGTCGAACGGCACCTGTTGCGCATCCACCGGCAGGGCGCCAAAAGAGCTCATGGCGTCGATGATCAAGCGCTTGCCGTGTTGCGCAATGACGTTGGCGATTTCCGGCAGCGGATTGAGGATGCCGGTGCTGGTTTCGCAGTGAATCAGTGCGACGTGGGTGATGCTGGCGTCGGCGTGCAGCAGGCGGTCGACGTCGGCGGCGGTGGTCGGTTCGTCTTCAGCCGTTTCGAAGGTGCTGAAGGAGCGACCGAGCACTTCGCAGATTTTCGCCAGGCGTTTGCCGTAGGCGCCATTGATCAGCACCAATACTTTGCCGTCACGGGGCACCAGTGTGCCGATCGCTGCCTCGACCGCGAAGGTGCCGCTGCCTTGCAGGGGCACGCAGTGGTGGCTGGCGCCGCCGTTGATGATCGCCAGCAGTTGCTCGCAGAGGCTGGCGGTCAGTTGATTGAAGCGGTCATCCCATGAACCCCAGTCGACCATCATCGCCTGACGGGTGCGGGCCGATGTGGTCAGTGGGCCGGGGGTGAGCAGGATGGGTTCGGCAGTACTCATTCTCGTGTCCTCGCATTCGATGGGATGAAGCTACGGGACATAAATTGCAATTTGCCGTGCTATCAATCAAATTGTTTGTTGTTATGCCAGCCATCAGTGAGAGTTATTCATGAACCTGTTCCAGCTTCGGGCCTTTGATGCCGTGGCCCGCGAAGGCAGCTTCACCCGCGCCGCGGAGCGGTTGTTCATCAGTCAGCCGGGAGTGACCGGGCACATCAAGGCCCTGGAAGAGCATTACCAGATCACCTTGTTGCGCCGTACCGCACGACGGGTGGAGCTGACGGAGGAGGGCACCAAACTGGCGGCGATTACCCGGGCCATGTTCGGCCTGGCGGAAGAGGCGCAGGTGATGCTCGAAGCGAACCGGCAATTGCTGACCGGGCGCCTGGAAGTGGCGGCTGACGGGCCGCACATGGTCATGCCGATGTTGGCCAGCCTGCGCGCGCGTTATCCGGGGATCACCGTGAACCTGCGGTTGGGCAATGCTCAGGAAACCCTGGCGGCGTTGTTGTCCGAGCACGCTGACGTGGCGGTGTTGACCGAGGTTGAACCGCGCAAGGGCCTGCATTTGCAGGCGCTGAGCGAATCACGGATTTGCGCGTTGGTGCCGCAAAGTCATCCTTGGGCGAAGGCATCCAGCGTGAAGCTCAAGGAACTGGATCAGGTGATCATGGTGTTGCGTGAACCGAGCTCGATCACCCGACGCACGTTCGATGAAGCCTGCGATCAGGCGAAGGTCAACCCACGGGTGTTGCTGGAGCTGGACAGTCGGGAAGCGGTGACCGAGGCGGTGGCGGCGGAGTTGGGGGTGGGCGTGGTGTCGTCGGTGGAAGTCAGCCATGACCCTCGGGTGGCGGCGGTGCCGATTGTGGGTGAGGGGCTGGTGAACCGGCACATGATCGGGTGCATGGAGCGGCGGCGGGATTTGCGCTTGATTCAGGCGTTTTTTCAGTTGGCGCCGGTCAGTTAGACCGCGGCGCGGCCATCGCGAGCAGGCTCGCTCCCACACTGGATTTGTGGCGTTCACCTAACCCCTTTGGGAGCGAGCCTGCTCGCGAAGGGGCCAGACTCGCCTACACCAGACTCTCGCGAACCATCGCCAGAAACGTCGCCACCACCCGCCGCGAACTCTGCTCGCGCAAGCACACCAGCGTCTCCGTCAGCCGCCGTGTGCAATCAGTAATCGGCAACGCGCAAACCCTTGAGTCGGCACCGAACTCGGCGGCTGAAACTACGCCAACCCCAATCCCGACCACCACCGCTTCCCGCGCCGCTTCCCGTCCTTCCACCTGAATCGCCGGGCGAATGCGAAACCCGGCCCGGGCCATCTCCTCTTCCAGTGTCTGGCGTGTCACCGAACCGATTTCCCGCAATACCAACGGCGTGTCATCCAGGTCCGCAAGACAGATCGATTCGCGATCTGCCCACGGATGATGGCGTGAAACAAAGGCCACCATCGGGTCATTGCGCAGGGGCAGCGAGATCAGCCGTTCATCACTGACATCCCGGCCCAGCAACGCGAGGTCGGCCTGATAGTTGAACAGACGAAACAACGACTCATCGGTGTTGCCGGTTTCAATTTTCACGCTGATGCCCGGATAACGTTCGCAGAACCGCGCGATCTGCGGCAGCACATGCACCGGCGCATCCACCGCGAGGATCAGGCTGCCGGTCTGCAAGGCCTGGGAGTCCTGCAGCAGCTCCTGAGCTTCGGCCTCGATCACGAACAGCCGTTGCGTGATGGCGAGCAAGCGCTCGCCCAGATCCGTCAGGCGCACCGAGCGTTTGTTGCGATGGAACAGCAACACACCGAAGCGCTCTTCGAGTTTGCGCACCTGGTCGGAAATCGCCGGTTGCGTGAGGAATAGCCGCTCGGCGGCTTTGGTAAAGCTTCCGTGAACGGCCACGGCGTGGAAGGCTTTGAGTTGGGCGTGGGAAACCGACATCGAAACCTCCAGTAACAAGCTGAGCTTATTTTGGAAATACGATAAATCGATTTCACTTATTAATCAGTAATTGTTTTTATCCACCTCAGCCCCGGTGACTGGTCAGTCGAACAGCAGCGGTGGCCATGAGCCTGTGCGTGCAACAGCAGGACTCATCTGACCGGTATCGCGACATGGAATCCACGATACCGCAGTGCTCAACAATAAAAACACAGGCGTTTTCTACCAATTCTGCCGGCACACTCACACCCTGAGGTCAGAACCACAATGAACAATCCCATTGGCACCATCAAGCGCTGGCGCGTGCAGATCTTCGCGATCACCTGGCTCGCCTACGCCGCTTTCTACTTCACCCGCAAAGCATTCTCCGTGGCAAAACTGGGGATCGCCGAAGACCCCACCTTCATGCTCGACAAAATGGCCATGGCCAACCTCGACGCGATCTACCTGGCGGCGTACGCCCTCGGGCAGTTCACCTGGGGCATGCTCGCCGACCGCTTTGGCCCACGGGTCGTGGTGCTCGGCGGGTTACTGATTTCGGCGGCAGCGGCGCTGGTGATGGGCACTTACGCGACACTGCCGATCTTCGCGACGTGCATGTTGATTCAAGGGTTGGCGCAGTCCACCGGCTGGTCCGGACTGTGCAAAAATCTCGGCAGTTTCTTCCCTGCGCAACAGCGCGGCAGAGTGCTGGGGCTATGGAGTTCCTGCTATGCCTTTGGTGGGCTGGTGGCATCGCCGTTTGCGGGCTGGTGGGCGTATACGCTGATCGGTACCTGGCATGCGGCGTTCATTTCCAGTGCGGCGGTGGTTGGGCTGGTCGCCGTGCTGTTTTTTATTTTTCAACGCAACACACCGCAAGACGTCGGCCTGCCGGCGGTGGACATCGAACCCGAGTTGACCGCTGAAGAGGCTGACGCCCAAAGCAAGATCAGCATTCTGGAACCCTTGAAGGAAATCCTGCGCAACCGCACGGTGCTGGTGCTGGGCCTGTCGTACTTTCTGCTGAAACCGGCGCGTTACGCAATTCTGCTGTGGGGCCCGGTGATCGTGTTCGAGCAAATGCCGACGGTGGGCAAGGTTGGCGCAGCGATCATCCCGACCGCGTTTGAGCTGGCCGGGCTGCTCGGGCCGATCCTGCTCGGTCTGGCCTCGGACAAAGTGTTCGGGGCCCGCCGCATGCCGGCCTGCGTCCTCAGCCTGTTGGCGCTGACCGTGACCCTGGCCTTGTTCATGGGCGCCCTGCACACCGGCAGCGTCTTGCTGGTGGTCGTGCTGTTGTTTGTCATGGGCCTGACCTTGTACGGGCCGGATTCGATGATCAGCGGCGCGGCAGCGATTGATTTCGGCACCGCCAAGGCCGGTGCGACGGCGGCGGGTTTCGTCAACGGTTGCGGTTCGGTCGGGGCGATTCTCGGCGGATTGCTGCCGGGCTACTTCGACTCGGTCACCGTGTTCATCGTCTTCGCCGGCTGCGCCTTGTTCTCGGCCCTGGTGTTGATCCCCCACTGGAACAGCCGCCCGGCTGGCCTGCGTGTTAACTACCCCTTCGTGCCCAATCGGGCGATGGCGATCAAACCCCTGCGTACCTGACCCCTGTCCCTCGCAGCCTGCTGCATTGGCGGCGGGCTTGCGTGTGGGCTTCTGACTGGAGATTTCCCCATGAGACCCTTTTGGCTGGACCAGGCCTTAAAGGCTGATACGTCCGACGCCTGTCCGGCGCTGGACGGCGATGCCCGTGCAGACGTGTGCATCGTCGGTGGCGGCTACACCGGTTTGTGGACGGCGATCATGCTCAAGGAGCAGAACCCGGAACTGGATGTGGTGCTGATCGAGGCCGACATCTGCGGTGCTGGCGCCAGTGGCCGCAACGGCGGTTGTGCGTTGTCGTGGTCGGCCAAGTATTTCACTCTGGAGCGGTTGTTCGGCGTCGAAGAAGCCGTGCGCCTGGTCAAGGAATCCGAGCGCAGCATTTACGCGATTGGCACCTTCTGCGAACAGTACGGCGTTGAGGCCGATTACCGTCTTGATGGCACGCTCTACACCGCGACCAATCAGGCCCAGTACGGCTCGACCGATGCGGTGATTGCCGCACTGGAGCGCAACGGCATCAACTCGTTTACCCAGCGTCCGGTCGCCGACGTGCAACGCATGGCCGGTTCGTGCAAGCATCTGGAGGGCTGGTTTTCCCCGGCGGCGGCCAGTGTGCAGCCGGGCAAACTGGTGCGCGGCTTGCGGCAAGTGGCGTTGCAGTTGGGCGTGAAGATTTACGAAAACACCGCGATGACCGGGCTGGAGGAGGGCAAGCCAGCAGGCATTCAAACCCGCAACGGCACCGTTCGCGCAGACCGCGTGGTGTTGGCGATGAACGCCTGGATGGCCCGGGCGTTCCCGCAGTTCGAACGCAGCGTGGCGATTGTTTCCAGCGACATGCTGATCACCGAACCGCGGCCTGATCTGCTCAACGAAATCGGCCTGACCAGCGGCGTCACCGTGCTCGATTCGCGGATTTTCGTGCACTACTACCACAACACCCCGGACGGCCGGATCATGCTCGGCAAGGGCGGCAACACCTTCGCCTATGGCGGGCGGATGTTGCCGGTGTTTGATCAGCCGTCGCCATACGCCGGGTTGTTGAAAGACAGCCTGAACGCATTCTTTCCTGCATTTGCCGACGCCAAGGTCGAGGCGACCTGGAATGGTCCGTCGGATCGCTCGGTCACCGGTCTGCCGTTCTTTGGCCAGATGAGCGCCAGCGGGAATGTGTTCTACGGGTTCGGTTATTCCGGCAGCGGTGTTGGCCCGTGCCACATGGGCGGTCAGATTCTGGCCTCGATGGTGCTGGGGCTGGACAACGCCTGGACCCGTTCGCCGCTGGTGAACGGTCCCTTGGGTTTCTTTCCATCGGAGCCGATTCGTTACCTCGGCTCCCTGATGGTGCGCAACGCCATCCGCCGCAAGGAGCGCGCCGAAGATCACGGCCGCCGGCCACGGCACCTGGACGTGCGCCTGGCCAAATTTGCCGCAGCGGCCGGCAAGGCGGACAAGGGCTAGCGATTGATCAGCCAGTCGAGCAGCAATCGCCCGTCGCTGCGGGGTCGATAGGCGGCGCGAGGCTTGGTCGGGTTGAAGACAGTGGCGCACAACACCGGGCGATCCGGGTCGCTGTCGAGAAAGCTGATCAGCACTTCGGAGCCTGCGAGGGGCAGGCTGGAGGGATCAATCCCGCGCTCTGGTGTGGCGAAGGCTACGGGAAGCCACAGGCCGCTGGGTTCATCCGCGTCCTCTTGCAGTGCTGGCCACAGCCGTACGTGGATTCGATGTTGCTCATCCAGCGCTGCCGGTTGCCCGGCGACGCCCAGCACCAATGCCGTCTGATAGCCCGGAATGCTCGGCCGGGGTTGCGCGAGCGCGGGCCTGAACTCCGTTGACCAGGGGATGGCGGTGAACTGATTGCTGTAGCGACGCGGACGTTGCTCGGTGAGGATTGAAGGCTGTTGCCCGCCGTGCTGGACGTCGGTGATCAGCCACTGATCGTTGAAGCCCGACAGCGGATGTTTCATCACTTGCACGATGCTGCCACTGCGCAAGCCGGCGTGATTGCTTTGCCCTTCAATCTGTCGATGCTGGCAGCGCAGACGCTCCAGTGAGCGGCGACTGAGCTGTTCGCAGTGCGCCTGCTCGGGGGCGGGGCGAGCGGTGAAGGGGGATGTCTTGGCGAAGGCATGGTTGGCGGCGCCGTCACCCGATGCCTGAAATCCGCGATGGTTGGCAGCGCGGCGGGCGGGCAGGGCGCGCGCATTGTGACGTTGGGACAGCTCGCTGATCACCGGTAAAGAAGTCTCGCTGAGCGCATCCTCTTGAAAGGGCAGCACGAGAGGCTCCTGGGGGAATGCCTGACTGTCATCCGCCAGCACCAGCACATGCCCGTCACACCGCTGCTCGAAGTGATAGTGGATGCCTTCTTCTTCGCAGAGTCGCTGCATCAGTGTCAGGTCGGACTCTTCGTATTGAATGCAAAACGGCCGGGGCGGGTAGTGCACGGTGGCCAGTTCCAGACGATAGCTGTCCTCGGGCAGCGCATGCTCCAGGAACAATTGACGCAGGATAGCCGGCACGCTGAGGTGATGAAACACCCGACGACAGCGGTGACGGTCGAGGGTTTGCAGGTAAGGCACCAACACCAGGTGATAGCCGATGCAATGCGGGCCGCGGTGTTCACGGCTGGCGCTGTGAAGAATGCCGTGAACGGCGGTGCCCTCGCCCATCGTCAGAAGGGCCGGTTTCTGCAGCGACGGATCGAGGTTCATCGCCGGTGCCAGGCCAATCACTTCAATGTCGAACCGGTAGGGCCGGTTCAGGCCTTCGGTACCACTGAATCGCAACACCTGCAGGCTTAAACCGCTGTCGAGGAGGGTCAGGGTGGAGAGACTTTCCTTGTCGTTGTGCATCGAGTGCGCTTCTGCCATGGATTCCGGAAGCGAAGGGTACGAAACCGCGCCCCTCAATGGTCACCGCAAATCGCTGTTTCAGAATCGCCCTACGAGTGCTGGCGAAAATGTCGATGCGTGAAGCCGGTGGATCCGTCCGCATTTTTTGGTCGATTGCCAACTTTAGGCCGTATAAACTTGCGCAATGCGTCGGCCAATAGATGTCTCGGCGCCACAGATCAAGAGAGTGAGTAATGGGCGCACAGTGGAAGGTTAAACACAAAGAAGCGGCATCCAACGCCAAGGGCAAGATTTTCGGCAAACTGGTGAAAGAAATCACCATTGCTGCGCGCAACGGCGCCGATACCGCCACCAACGCACACCTGCGACTTGTGGTTGAACAGGCCAAGAAAGCCTCGATGCCCAAGGAAACCCTTGATCGCGCGATCAAGAAAGGCGCGGGCCTGCTGGGCGAAACCGTGCAATACCATCGCGTGACTTACGAAGGCTTCGCCCCGCATCAAGTGCCGCTGATCGTTGAATGCGTGACCGACAACATCAACCGCACCGTGGCAGAAATCCGCGTGGCGTTCCGTAAGGGCCAATTGGGCGCTTCCGGTTCCGTGGCATGGGACTTCAACCATGTCGGCATGATCGAAGCGTCCCCGGACAGCCCGGACGCCGACCCGGAAATGGCGGCGATTGAAGCCGGTGCCCAGGATTTTGAACCGGGTGAAGAAGAGGGCACGACCCTGTTCCTGACCGAACCTGCGGACCTGGACGCGGTGCAAAAAGCACTGCCGGAGCAAGGTTTCACGGTGTTGGCGGCGAAACTGGGCTACCAGCCGAAGAACCCGGTCAGCGGTTTGAGCGATGAGCAGATGGCTGAGGTTGAAGCGTTCCTGGAAGGGCTCGACAACCATGATGATGTGCAGGATATGTTTGTCGGTCTGGCTGGGTAATTTGTTTCTTTAGTGACACCGCTATCGCGAGCAAGCTCGCTCCTACATTGGATCTCCGTCATACACAGATCCAATGTGGGAGCGAGCCTGTCTCCGGGCGGCGTTCCGACGATTGACCGCGCAGCGGTCACCTATCTTGAAGTTCCCGCAAAATCTCGCCAAACCCCGGCCGCTTCAGCACCTCAGCGTGACAGCAGCGCTCCTGCAAAACCTCCAGCTCCTCGCGCGCCACATCGCTCAACCCCGAGTCGATGCGCTCCAGCAATTCCCCCAGCAACACCCCAAACGCCCGCACCTCGATGCGTTGCAGCGCCCGGCTTTCTGGGCTGTCGCAGGTCGCGTGGAAAGACGCCGCGCCAAAATCCCCCAGCAGGCAATCACCGTCCTCGTTCCACAAGATGTTGTGGCCGTAGAGGTCGCCGTGGGTGATGCCGTGCTGGTGCAAATGCCTGGCCACCGAGGCGACGCCATGGGCGATGCGCAATGCGACGCCCGCGCTGAAGCGGGTGTCATCGGTGTAGACGTCCCGCGTGCACGACGCCAGGCTCGGCAGCGCGGCGAGGTTGCGATAGCTCGGATCGATCAGTTGCATGACCAGCCCGGCCTGCTGCTCGGGATGATCGACGATTCGGCCTTCGACGCGGATCAGGTTCGGGTGAAGGCCGGCGGTGATGCAGGCGTTCATTTCGTGCAGGGGTGAACCATCGCTGGTCATTTCACCCTTGTAGAGCTTGACCGCGACCTGCGTGGCCGGTTGCCCCGGTTGCGCCCAGGTGGCCCGATGAATCACCCCCGAAGCGCCTTCGCCCAACTGCTGCTCCAGGTGTAATTGCTCCCAGGGAATCCGCGGAGTGGCTTCCAGTGCGGCGGCATCCGCTTCGGTTTCCAGCGGATTACCGGCATACGCCAGCCACGTCAGGCTGGGCAGGGCCAGCAGCCATTCGGGCAGTTCCTTGAACTGATTGGCGGCAATGCGGATCAGCTCGAGTCGATGGCACTGGCTCAGGCTGCGGGGCAGGCGCTGCAAGCGGTTGCCGGCGAGCATGAGTTTTTGCAGGTTCGGGCGGTCGCCCAGTTCGCTGGGCAGCTCAGCGATGCGGTTGTCAGTCAGGATCAACCAGCGCAGCAACGGCGGCAGCGCCGCGGCGGGGACCGTTTCGATGGCATTGGACCGGAAGCCGATCATCGTCAGCGCGGCGCATTGGCCCAGGCACGCTGGCAGTTCGGTGAACAGGTTGTCCGAGCAGAACAGCACGCGTAAACGGGTCAGGCGATGCAAGTCATCCGGCAGGCTGCGCAAGGCGTTGCCGCTGAGGTTGAGCACTTCCAGCGAGTCCGCGAGGTCGAAAATTTCCCGCGGGAATTCTGTCAGGCCGCAGGCCAGGTCCAGGCGAGTGATACCAGTCAATTGGCCGGCGCGCAGTTGGGCGAGGGTATCCATGGGCGGGTTCGCTATTGATCAGGGGAAGGCGCTGTGGCCTGGAAATGGGCGACATGATAGCGGTAAAGGTGGCTCGCCTGTCAGGTCGGTGCGCGCACTTCGAGCAACTGGCCCAAGCGGCTGCGCGTACGTGCCAGATCGATGGCATCGCCGCCCAGGCTTTCGCGCAACGATTGCTGGCCGAGCAGCGTCAGGTGTTTGTCCTGATCGTATAGAACGTCGATCAGGTTGATAAACCGCTGCTGTGCGGCAATCGAACAGTCGGCGAGTTTGGGCAGTTCGTCGATGATCCAGTGATCGAAGCGCCGGCACAGCTCCAGGTAATCCATGACGGCCGTGGGGTGTTCGCACAGATCGTCAAAGGTGAAGCCGATAGTCCGTTCTGCGCAGTGTTGCGCTTGAAGGTGCCGAGTGCCGACCGCCAGTTGCAAGGGTGGGCAGACGCGCTCGGGCAGGTTCAGCGCCTGACGTTGCGCCGCGCTGCCCGGCCAGACATACCGGCCTTGGCTAAACACTTGCTGCGCGTGGGTCCTGACCTGACTGCGGTAGTCATGCAGGCCACCGACTTCCATCACTTGCATGCGCGCGTGGATCAGGTCGATGACCGGCTTGAAACGCGCGTGGTAGAGCGGGTTGGGCAGCAGACCTTCCGGCGGATAATTGGACGTCACCAGCAGCAGAATGCCGCGACGGAATAGCGCCTTGAACAGCCGCGTGATGAGCATCGCATCGCCGATGTCATGGACGTGAAACTCGTCGAAACACAGCACCCGGCAATCGCTCAGCAGGTCGTCGAGGGTGGCTGCCAGCGCATCGGACTGATCGCGGTGGGTGAACATGCCCTGATGCAAGCGGGCAAAAAATTCGTGGAAGTGCAGTCGCTGCTTTTGCTCGACAGCAATCGCCTGGAAAAAGCCGTCGAGCAACCAGCTTTTGCCGCGTCCGACTGCGCCATGCAAATAAAGACCGGGAAGGGTTTTCGTCGACGCGCCGAGCAGGGCCGTGGCGTGTTGCGCCATGCAGTCGATCACGCGTTGCTGGCTGTGACTGAGGGTGTAGCCCTGGGCATGGGCTTTCTGGCGGAAGTAATCGTGGACGGCTTTACCGGCCGCCGTGCCGCTGGCAGGCGCGGCAAGTGCCTTGCCGAAAAGGCTGCGCAAGGAAGGCAAGCGTGGTGTCAGTCGCGAACGGTTGGGCGGTCGAGCAGCCATTGTCATGTCACCCCGAAGTCGTCAGCCGGCTCCCCGAGCAGCGGCGGCGTAGTGTAACCAGATGGGTAATTGCCCATCCAGTCATGTCGACGGGTGAAACGGATTCAACGGGATGTCAGAGTCGGCAGGGCTGTTGTGGCGAGGGAGCAAGCTCCCTCGCCACAGTGGTTTCGTTAGTTATCTAGCGTTCAATGCTGCGATTCCAGCGTGCGTTCCACGCCGGACGCTGTTCGTTGACCTGGTCCCAATCGATGGCAATCGCTGTTTCCAGGTACTGCTTCATCGCCTCGACCTGGCCGCGCGTCTTGTCGGTGGTCGGGGTGTTCGGGTTGGACGGGATCTGGTCGCCGTCTTCCAGTGCAGCGGCTTGCGCTTCAGGTGTCAGCAAGAACGCGGCGAGTTTTTGTGCCAGTTCCGGCTGGGTGTTGTTGGCGATGGCGCACTCCGCGACGTTGAGCACCACGGCGCCTTCCTTCGGTTGTGCGTATTCGACCGGCATGCCTTTGAGTTTCAGCGCAGTGACCTGAGTCGGGGTCAACGGGAACAGCGCGGCTTCGTCGGTCTGGAGCATTTCGGAAATTTTCGCCGAGCTCGGAATGTATTCCAGCACGTTGCGTCCGACGGTGTTTGGCCAGGCCTTGAAACCCGGCTCGACGTCGGTTTCGCTGCCGCCCTGAATGCGGTTGAACATCAGGAAACCGTGCAGGCCGAAGGTCGACGAGGCCATCGACTGGAACACCAGTTTGTCCTTGAAACGCGGGTCGGCCATGTCCATCCACGACGTCGGTGCGCTCCAGCCTTTCTCCTTGAACAACCGGGTGTTGTACGCCAGCCCGGTGACGCCGAGGCTGACTGCCACGGCTTGATCCTTGATTCGGCCCTTGGCCGGAATTTGCGCCAGGGTCGGGCTGTCCTCAAGCTTGTCGCACAGGCCCATGGCGATGGCGCGGTACATGATGCCGTCATCAAGGAACATCACGTGCAGTTGCGGGTTGCCTTTGCTGGCCTGGACCTTGGCCAGGATGTCGGCAGAGGTACCGGGCACGATGACCACTTTGACGTTGTTGGCTTTTTCGAAAACCGGCAACACCTTGTCGGCGTACAGCCGCTCCATGGTCCCGCCGTTCATGCCCAGGTAAAGCGTCGGCTCGGCGTGAGCCTGGGTCACCGTGAACAGGGCGCTCAGGCATGAAAATCCGAGCAGTGCAGTGCGTTTGAACTGGTTCATTGGCGCGACCTTCCTCTATCAAGCTACGGAAACGGAGTGAAACCGGGTGATGGAAAACGCATCCAGCGACGTCGACGGGGCGCCGTTGCAGATGATCTCGGTGAGCGCCTGGCCCACCGCGGGCCCGATCTGGAAACCCGCGCCGGCAAAGCCGAACGCGTGCAACAGACCGGGTTGAGTGCTGCTGTGACCGATCACCGGCTGGCGGTCGGGCAGATAACCTTCGGTGCCGCTCCAGGTGCGAATCGCCTGGGCGCCTTCAAGAAACGGATAGAGCTCGACGGCCTGGCGCAGGATCTCGATCACCGCCTGCTGACCGGGCCGTGCGCGGGCCGCGTCGAGGGCAAACCCCTGGCCACCGCCGAGCACGCAGTTGCCGCGAGCGACCTGACGGGCATAAATGCCACCGCCTTCGACGCCGGTGCTGGCGTTCATCACCAGCGGTAACGGTTCGGTGACCAGCATCGCCGGGTGCCCGGCGTGCATGGGCACCGCTTCGCCGAACTGTTCGGCGAGGCGGCCGGCCCAGGCGCCAGCGCAGTTCAGCAGCCACGGCGCGTGCAGTTCCAAGCCGTTTTGAGTGTTGACGCGAAAGCGCTGGCCGTCGTGCTCCACCGCAGTCACGGCGCACTGTTCATGCACCTGTGCGCCGTGGCGCCGCGCGGCGTGGGCGAAGGCGGGGGAAACCAATCGCGGGTTGGCGTGGCCATCGTCGGGGCAATATGAAGCACCGACGGCGACATCGCCGACCCAAGGGAAACGTGCGCGTAATTCAGTGCGATCCAGCACCTGCAAGTCGAGGCCGAAACCCTGGCTGCTGGCGGCGTAATCCTGCAAGGCGCGCAAGTCGTCGAGGCTGCGGGCGAGCTTCAAATGGCCGCTGCGTTGATATTCGCCGTCAATGCCAATCAACTGTGGCAGTTGTCCCCAGATCTCGTGCGCCCGTTGTGACAAGGGCAGTTGTGACAGCGGCCGACCCTGTCGTCGCACGCCGCCATAGTTCACGCCGCTGGAGTGTGAACCGCAAAAGTCCCGCTCCAGCAACGCCACGCGACGTCCGGCTTTGCTCAGAAACAGGGCGGCCGAGGCACCGACAATGCCGCCGCCGATGATGATGGCGTCGACTTCGATCACGATTCGACCTCCAGGCCAAACGGCAGCGGCTTGACCGGCGCCTGTGCACGTAGCCGACCGATCTGCGACACGCCACGCCGGCTCTCGCTGGCAATGATTTCTGCGGTGGCCGCGCCGCACATCCGCCCCTGGCAGCGGCCCATGCCGGCGCGGCAATGGGCTTTGACCCGGTTGATTTCCCAGTGGCCTTCGCGCACGACCTGACGGATGTCACCGGCGCGCACTTCTTCGCAGCGGCAGATCATCACGTCGTCAGCGGTATCGGTGGCCCAGTGTTCGGGGAAAATGAAGGCCTGTTCCAGGCCTTTGCGAAAGGTGTTTATCCGGGTGAGCGATTGCTCCAGCTGGACGCAGCGCTGTGGCGCAATCAGGTGGCCGCTGTCTTCCAGCACGGCCAAGGCTGCGCGTTCACCGGCCATTTCCGCGGCATCGGCGCCCATGATCCCGGCACCGTCACCGGCCAGGTACACCTCGGCGACACTGCTGCGTCCAGTGCTGTCACGTTGTGGCAGCCAGGCGCGGTTGAGCGGGTTCCAGGCAAATTCGCAGCCGAGCAAATCGGCGAGTTGGGTTTCACTGCGCAAGCCATGGGCGAATGCGACGGCGTCGCACACCAGTGGGTGTTCGCCCTTTGCGTCGGACCAGTTCAGCGACCGCACACGGTGTTCGCCATCGATGCCTCGCAAGGTGGCGCCCTGATGCACCGGGATGCCGTGAGCGGTCAGCCAGCTGCGGTAATAAATGCCCTTGGCCAGCGTCGCCGGTTGTGAGAGCAAGCCGGGCAGGGCGCGGACCTGGGCACTGAACGGCGAACTGTCGAGCACCGCGACCACCTTCGCACCGGCCTTGGCGTATTGGTATGCAACCAGGTAGAGCAATGGGCCGCTGCCGGCGAACACCACGCGTTCGCCGATGGCGCAGCCCTGGAATTTCAGGGCAATCTGCGCGGCGCCGAGGCTGTAGACGCCTGGCAGTGTCCAGCCTTGCACCGGCAGAATCCGGTCGGTGGCGCCCGTGGCGACAATCACGCGGGAGAACTCGATCCGTGCGGCGCGACCTTCATGCAGTGTGTCGAGCGCATCCGCTTCGGCGTTCCACACCAGGGTGTCGGGCCGATAGTCGAGCTGTTCGCGCAGGGTATCGAGGGTCTGATGCAGCGCCTTGGCCTTGCGCGCTTCGAAGCCATACAACTTGACCGCCGAACGCTTGAAGTTGGCCGGCTGACGCCGATAAATCTGCCCGCCACCGCGCGCGGCTTCATCCAGCAACACCGGGCGAACGCCATGCGCGACCAGCGTCTGCGCCGCCCGAATCCCGGCGGGGCCGGCACCAATGATGACTACCGGCTTCATACCCACCACCCATTGCCCGACCGCCGCAAAACCCCTGTGGGAGCGAGCCTGCTCGCGAAGGCGGCGGTAGTTTCAACATAGGTGGTGATTGACACACCGCTATCGCGAGCAGGCTCACTCCTACAGGGGATTCGGTTGCGGCAGATTGGCAAGGTGTTCATAACGAGCGCCCCGGTTCGCGGGTGATGTGGTGGTCGGTCTCAAGTAGCGTCGAGCACGCGCGTACGCGTCGGCCGTCGCCCAGGCGGACCCAGCAGTCCTGGCACGCGCCCATCAGGCAGAACCCGGCGCGGGGTTCGGCGCTGAAGTCGCTGCCGCGCAGGTGCTCGCTGCAGGTCAGCACCGCCGTCAGCACGGTGTCGCCGAGCAGGGCGCTGGCCGGTTGGCCGTCGAGGGTAAAGTTCACGGCCGGGCGGTCGCCCTCGGCCAGTCGTTTCAGCAAAGCCATGGCGCCCTCATTGTTTACCCACCAGCACCCGATCAAGGCCGTAGACCCGATCAAGCAGAATCATCGTCAGCGCGGTCAGCGCGATCACCAGGGCCGACACCGCCGCCATCATCGGATCGATGGATTCGGTGGCGTACACGTACATGCGCACGGGCAAGGTTTGTGTGGCCGGCGAGGTGACGAAAATCGACAGCGTGACCTCATCAAAGCTGTTGATGAACGCCAGCAACCAGCCCCCCGCAACGCCCGGCAGAATCATCGGCAAGGTGATTTCCCGGAACAGCGTGAAGCGCCCGGCACCGAGGGATTGCGCGGCATGTTCGGCGCTGCGGTCCAGGCCAATGGCCGACGCCAGCACCAGTCGCAGCACGTACGGCGTGACCACCAGCACGTGGGCGAAAATCAACCACGCAAAGCTGCCGTTGACCCCCATCAGCGCAAACAGACGCAGCAAGGCAACGCCCAATACCAGATGCGGAATGATGATCGGTGACAGGAACAGCCCGTTGAAAAAGTCCCGTCCCGGAAACTCGAAACGGGTGATTGCCAACGCCGCCGGCACCGCAATCAGGGTCGCCAGGCTGGCGGCGCAGAACGCCAGGATCAAACTGTTGTAGAACGCATCGACAAAGTCGGCGCGCTCGAACACCGCGCGAAACCAGCGCAGGGAAAACTCGGTGGTCGGCAGGCTCAGGGTGTTTTCCGGGGTGAACGCGACGAGGCAGACCACCACCAGCGGCGCGAGCATGAACAGCACCACCAGGGCATGAAACAGCAGGGCGAAAGGACCGTTCTTGGACATGACGAGTTATCCCAATGACTTCTTGTAGCGGCCTTCGATCATCCGGTTCCACGACAGCATGATCAGCAGGTTGAGCACCAACAGCGCCACGGCAATCGCCGCGCCCATCGGCCAGTTCAGCTCCGACAGGTACTGATCGTAGATCAGTGTCGCGACCATTTTCAGGCGACGCCCGCCGAGCAGGCCGGGGATGGCAAATGAGCTGGCGGCCAGGCCGAACACGATCAAGGTGCCGGAAAGAACGCCGGGCATGATCTGCGGCAGAACCACCTGGCGCATCACCGTGAAGTGACTGGCGCCGAGGGACATCGCGGCTTGTTCGGCGGCCGGGTCGAGTTTCTGCAGCGAGGTCCAGACCGGAATAATCATGAACGGCAGCATCACGTGGACCAGCGCAATCACCACCGCAAACGGCGTGTACAACAGCTTCATCGGCGAACCGCCGAAGGCTTGCAGGGTTTGATTGACCAGGCCGTCGGCGCCGAGCAACAGGCTCCAGCCGAACGCCCGCACCACCACCGAAATCAGCAGCGGCGTGAGGATCAGGATCAGAAAGATCGAACGCCACGGCGCGCCCATGCGGCTGAGGATGTAGGCCTCGGGAACGCCGATCACCACGCACAGCAGGGTGGTCAGGGCGCTGATCCACATCGTGCGCAGAAAGATTTCGTAGAAGTACGGGTCGCCCAGCAGGCTGCCGTAGTGACTGAGGGTGTAGGCGTCGCCCTTGATCCCCGAGCTGTAGTCGAAGACGTTGAACGACAACACCAGCGTCAGTAGTAGCGGAATGGCCAACAGGCTGATGTACAACGCCAGGGCCGGTGCCGACAACAAATAACCCTGGCGTCCCTGGCGAACGGCGGCCAACGCACTCATGCCGACACCTCGTCGACCGTCAGCACTCGCAGGAGTTTGGCATCCCAATCAAGGCCGACCGCCGTGCCTTCGTTCAGCGGCGTCGAACCGTCGTTTCGGCGCACCACGCTGATGTCGCCCAGGGCCGTTGAGACGCCGTACAACCATTGGCTGCCGAGGAAGAAGCGGCTGGCGATCTTGCCTTGCAAACGCCCGTGATCTTGTTCGCGCAGGTCGATTTTTTCCGGGCGCAGGCTCAGGGTCAGGTCGCCGCCACTGCGCACCTGTACCACGCCGGCGCTGTCACGCTCGCCGGGCAGCAGGTTGGCTTTGCCGACGAAACCGGAAATGAACTCGGTGCGCGGATGTTCGTAGAGGGTGTAAGGCGCGTCGATTTGCGTGATGCGTCCGGCCTGCATCACCACCACGCGGTCGCTGATGGACAGCGCTTCGGATTGGTCGTGGGTGACCATCAACGTGGTGATTCCGACTTCGCGCTGGATGCGGCGGATTTCGAACTGCATTTCTTCGCGCAGGTTGGCGTCGAGGTTGGACAGCGGTTCGTCGAGCAGCAGCACCGGGGGCTCGATCACCAGGGCCCGGGCCAGTGCCACACGCTGGCGCTGGCCACCGGAAAGCTCGCGGGGATAGCGCTCGGCGTGTTGATCCAGGCGTACCAGTTTCAGCACCCTGGCCACGCGCTGCTGCAACTCGCCGGCGGGCACTTTGCGCATCCGCAGGCCGAAGGCGACGTTGTCCTTGACGGTCATGTGCGGGAACAGCGCGTAACTCTGGAACACCACACCCAGGCCACGGCTGGCGGGTTTGGCGTGGGTGATGTCGCGGCCGTCGAGCAGGATGCGACCGCTGGTGACTTCGACGAAGCCGGCGATCATTTGCAGGGTGGTGGTCTTGCCGCACCCGGACGGACCGAGCAGAGACACGAACTCGCCTTTTTCCACCGAGAGGTGGGTGGCCACGACGGCGTCGATCTCGCCGTAACGTTTGCCGAGTCCTTCAAGTTGCACAAAAGCCATGACTGCGCTCCACCTGAGATTGTTATGCGTCACCCGAAGGCGCGCTTTTTTGTATGGGCAGATACGAAAAAGTCTTGCTGGGTGCGTTGGCGCTCGACTGGAGTCGGCTGCCGCTGTTGTTCGAATCGCCCCTGTGGACGCAGATTAGGACGAAGACTAGGATGGGCTCAATGGCCTATTTCACTGAAGCGAAGACTATTTTCGATTTCATTCAGTGAGTAAATTTATTGTCGAGAAACCACATGTCAGATTCCACTGAGCGGAATGAAAACAAAAATGAAGTCGGTGTCGGTGCGGTCTCCCGATTGTTTGCGGTGCTGCGCAGCCTCGGTGACACCGTCGAGGGCGGGGAACGTGTGACGCAACTGGCGCAGCGCATCGGCTTGTCGCAACCGACCACGCACCGTTTGTTGCGCAGCCTGATGGACGAGGGCATGGTCGAGCAGGACGTGCGCAGCAAACGCTATCGCCTGAGCCTGGACTTTTTTGCCTTGGCGGCGCGTGCGGGCAATACCGGCAACCTGCGCGAACTGGTGCGACCGTCGCTGCTGCGGCTCTCGGCGTCGTTGGGGGATTCGTTGTTTTTACTGGCGCGCAGCGGTTTCGACGCGATCTGTCTGGACCGCAGCGAAGGGCCGTTTCCGATCCGCACGTTCACCGGCGATATCGGTGGGCGCGTGGCGCTGGGCGTAGGGCAGGGCAGCCTGGCGATTCTGGCTTTTCTGCCGGAGGAGGAGCGCGACACGGTGATCCATTACAACTTGCCGCGACTCAAGGATTTCCATCTGTACGACGAAGTGTTCCTGCGCTCGGAGGTCGAGAACGTGCGCGCGCTGGGGTATGCGGGGCGTAATACCGGGGTGCTGCAAGGCATGGCCGGGGTGGCGGTGCCGATTCTGGATCGAGAGGGGCGGGCGGTGGCGGCGTTGAGTGTGGCGACGGTGAGTGATCGGTTGGGTCCGGATCGATTGCCTACGGTGGTGGAAATGCTCAAGCGCGAAGCGGCGATGATCGGGCCGCGGATCAATCCGTTCGACCCGCTGCTGCGACGGCCTTCGCAGGTTTTTGGACAGGGCTGAACACACTCTCGAAATGATCATTGATCCCCTGTGGGAGCGAGCCTGCTCGCGAAAGCGGAGTGTCAGTCGACATCAATGTTGGATGTGCTGGCCTCTTCGCGAGCAGGCTCGCTCCCACAGTTGATCGGTGGTGTGGTCAGAACTGCTCCGTCTGCCTGAGCATCTGCGCCGCCGGCGTGTCGCTCGGGCTGACCATCGCGTAGTTGTAGCCGCTGCCGGACCAGTATTCGGCCTGCAACTCGCCATCGCTGCGACTGCCCCGCGGCAGGAAAATGTTTTTCGGCCCTGGTGGACGCACGTAGAAGCTGATCTTGTGCCCGCCCTGATCCTCGTAAACCACCATCGCCGCCGGCCCTTGCTCGGTGCTGAGCAAACGGCCGCTGACCGGTTTGAAGCCTGCATTCGACAGGTCCGGCAGGCGATTGGCACGGGTGAAATAACGATCGAGCCAGCCCTGCATGTCGCCATCGTCGCTGACTTTGTAGTCCGCTGGCAGGATGCCTTGCTGGGCGAACAGGCGATAAGCCTGCAGCGCATCGGTCATCGGCAGCGGGGGACTGGGCAGGGTCATCTGGCGCGCTTGCCAGCCGCTCAATCCTCCCACGCTGACGGCAATCAACAGCACGGCCGCGCTGGCCAGATGACGACGTGACTGGCGTTTGAGGCGCTGGCGAATCAGCGCCGGGTCGAGGTCCGGGTTGACGGTGTCGTGCAGGGCGCCGCTCATGGCTGCGCGCAGTTGTTGGGCGTCGTGTTGCCAGGCGCGCACTTGCGCCGCCATTGGCGGGTTGCTGGCCAGATACGTTTCCACCAGACGTCGGTCGGCGTCGTTGAGTTGGTGATCGACGTAGGCGTGCAGGTCACGCTCGCTCGGGGGCATGCTGATCATTTGAGTATCCGCAAAGAAGGGCTGGTGATTTCGCCGTCGCTGAGCTGGCGCAAGGCCTGGCGGGCGCGGGACAGACGAGACATCACGGTGCCGGTGGGGACGTCGAGAATCTCGGCGACCTCTTTATAACTCAACCCTTCCACCGACACCCAGAGCAGCAACGCGCGCTGTTCGGTGCTGAGTCGGTCGAAGGCTTGCAGCGTCGATTGAGCAATCACCGTGCGTTCAACCGAGGGCTGTGCGTCATCACGCCCGGTAAAGAATTCGAGCATCCGCGCATAGCGCCGGGAACGGCGGTGGGCATCCAGAAACTGCCGGTACAGTATCGAAAACAGCCAGGCGCGCAAGTCGCCTTCGGGGCGTTTGTCCGCCCAACTCGACAGTGCTCGCTCCAGGCTCGACTGCACCAGATCGTCGGCGCTGCTGGGATTGCGCGTCAGTGACACGGCGAAACGCCGGAGCCTGGGAATGATTTCTCTGAGTTGTTCGTCGATATCGTTCATGGGAAAGGGCGGGTTCTGAGTCAGTGAAGGGCGGCAGTGACAAGGAAGACGCCGTCTAACGCAGGTTATTCCCTCTGCCGTAAAAGAAAATCCCACCGCCTGTTTTTTGTAGGACCTTTCCTCTTTGGTTGTAATCCATGTAATGGCATCAAACGTCGTCGCTCAACCCTCGTAGCAAGCGCAACCGGCATTGCGTCCAGCCACTCAATTGGCTCGGCGCAACCGTCCGGTCTTGAGCTTAAACATTGAGCCCGATGAGATTTTTGACATGCAAGAGCACGCAATCACCCTCAAACCTGCATTGGCCTATTCGTCGATGCCTGCGCCTGCGGTTGATCAGGACCTTTGGCAGACAATGGGTCGTGGGCCGACGGTCCAGCCCGCGTTCTCCTTGATTCATCACGCCATCGAAGCGCACGCCGTGACCCACCCTCAAGGTGTTGCGGCCCTTTGGCAAGGTGAATCCATCACCTACAACGAATTGAACAGGCAGGCCAATCGACTGGCTGCCGTGTTGATCAGCCAGGGCGTCAAGCCCGGTGATCACGTTGCCCTGTTCGTGGAACGCTCGATCCCCATGCTGGTGGGCATGTTGGCCGTATTGAAGGCGGGCGCGGCCTACATTCCCCAGCACGTGGGGATCACCCCCGCGACGCAATTGCGCCACATCATGGAGGTTGCCGCCACGCGTCTTGTGCTGACGCTGTCGAACCTCGAGTCGCAGATTCCCCTGACAGCGGCGCAGCACTGCATTTGCCTTGATGATTTCATGGCAGTGCCGACCACCTCATCGGACGAATTGAACGTGGCCGGTACGCCGTCAACGACCGCGGATCAACTGTGCTTCCTGTTGTTCACCTCCGGCACCACCGGGCAACCCAACGGGGTTCGGGTTACCCACCGCAATGTCTGCAATATTCTGCTGACGGAGCCGGGCAACCTCGGCATGAAGCCCGGGCTCAAGGTCGGGCAGATTCTGAACATCGCCTTCGATATGGCCGCGTGGGAGATTCTGGGTTGCCTGGCTCATGGCGCGACGTTGATGATCCGGGGCAAAGACATTGGCCGGACCGCCGAGCAATGCGACGTGCTGATCGCCACGCCGTCGATTCTCGGCACACTCGATCCCGCGCGTTGCCATCAGGCCAAGGTCGTGGCCGTTGCCGGCGAGCCGTGTCCCCAGCCACTGGCCGATCGCTGGTCGTCGTTTTGCATTTTTTACAATGCCTGCGGCCCGACCGAGACCACCATCGTCAACACCATGCAGCGGTATCAGGCCGGAAGGCCCCTGACCATCGGCAAACCCACGCCCAATAACACGGTGTACGTACTTGATGAAGAGGGTCGACCGTGTGCCATCGGGGTGCAAGGGGAGATGTGGGCAGGCGGGGATTGCGTAACAGCGGGTTACCTGGGGAATGCGGCACTCACCGCGGAACGTTATCGACCCGATCCATTTCTTGGTTCGGACCGGATGATGTTTCGTACTCGCGACTTGGGGCGCTGGACGGAGGAGGGCGAGCTCGAACACTTGGGGCGCGTCGATGATCAGGTCAAGGTGCGGGGTTTTCGGGTTGAACTCGACAGTGTGTCGGCGGTGCTGGAGTCGTGCGACGCCTGCGAGCGAGCGGTTACGCTGAAACTCGACAGTCGTCATCTGGTGGCTTTCGTCAGTCCTGCGTCCACCGACATCGAAGCGGCGCGACGTCGCTGTGAGGCGCGCCTCGCCTACTATTGCGTCCCTTCGTTGATCATCGCTGTGGACCACATTCCCCTGACTTCACGGGGTAAAGTCGATAAGCGGCTGCTGCTGGCCCAGGCGCAACAGGCCAACCTTGATGTCAACGCTGTACCGAAGGTGAGCGCATGAGCGCCGCCAGCGGCTTACCCGCCAAGCGTGCGCTGTGGCGACGCCTTGGAACGCTGCCGTGGTTTTCCCATTACAACCGTCTTGTGGCACTGGTCCTGGTACTGAATGGCGCCGCGCTGGCGCACGGGTTGAACGCCGGGCAATGGTGGACATCCTCCGGTATTGAGCTGGAAACGCTGGCGGGACTGGTAGTGGCGAATCTGTCGATGGCGATTTTGATTCGCCAGCAATACGTCATCAATCTGCTGTTCTGGCTGGCCACCCGCGCCCCCACCCATTGGCCGCTGATGATTCGTCGCTCATTGGCCAAGGTCTATCACTTGGGGGGCCTGCACAGTGGTGGCGCCTTGGCCGCCATTGGTTGGTTCGTGGCATTGCTGGGCTCATCGGGTTGGCACTGGATTGACGGCAAAGGAGGCGTTTCGACCGCGCTGCTTTGGGTGAATGCAGGGCTGTTGGGGGTGTTGCTGCTGGTGGCGACCATGGCGCATCCCTGGGTTCGTTCCCGTTTTCACAACGGGTTCGAGCGCACTCACCGCTTCGGTGGCTGGACGGCACTCGCATTGTTTTGGGTCTCGACCCTGCTGTTTGCCCGTGATCAGAACCCGCAAGCGCCGCTGCAAGAAGTACTGGCCACCTCGGTGCCCTTCTGGATGCTGATGGTGCTGACGTTCAGCATTGCGTTGCCATGGTTGCGTTTGCGCAAAGTACCGGTGCAGTTACTCAGGACTTCATCCCACGCCGTCATTGCCCGGTTCGGGCATGTCACGCCGTTTGCCGGTTCGTCCAACGCCATCAGTCTCAACCCGCTGTTGGAATGGCATTCGTTTGCCAACATTCCCACGCCGGGGCAGGCCGGTTTTCGACTGATCATTTCCCGGGCCGGGGACTGGACCGGCGAATTCATCGAACAAATGCCGACTCACGTCTGGGTCAAAGGCATTACCACCGCCGGCGTGGCGCACATCGAAACCCTGTTCAAGTCAGTGGTGTATATCGCAACCGGTAGCGGTATCGGCCCGGTACTGCCCCATCTGCTTGCCAGGCAGGTGCCGATCCATCTGATCTGGTCGACTCGCAACCCACGAAAAACCTACGGTGACGAGTTGGTGGAGGAGATTCTCCAGGCCGAGCCCGATGCCTTGATCTGGGACACCGATGTGCTGGGCAAACCCGATCTGGTGCAACTGGCCTATGACGCGGTTCAAGCGACCGGTGCAGAGGCCGTGATCTGCATTTCCAACCAGACACTGACTCAGCGAGTGGTCGAGGAAATGGAAAGTCGCGGCATTCCGGCCTATGGCGCGATCTGGGATTCCTGACGTGAGCGCTGGCTATTAACCCTTCAACCATTTTTCAAAGAGGTCACCATGCACACATTGATCGAACGTCATGATCGCGTCGTCTTGATTCGTCTCAACCGCCCGCAAGCCCGGAACGCCCTGAGCGATGAGGTCATGCGCGAACTGCTGGACATCCTGCAACGGTTGGATCGGGATCCAGGCGTGGGGTGTTTCGTCCTGACCGGTACCGTGGATTATTTCGCGGCCGGTGCCGATATCAAGGAAATGAGCCAAAAGTCCCATCTGGACATGGTCCACGAGGATTATTTTGCCGGGTGGGAAGCCTTTGCCACGTTACGGACCCCCACGCTGGCCGCGGTCGCCGGTTATGCGTTTGGCGGCGGCTGTGAGTTGGCCATGATGTGCGATTTGATTTTCGCTGCCGATACAGCGCGATTTGCTCAACCGGAAATCAAACTGGGCGTGATGCCCGGCATGGGCGCCACCCAGCGCCTCACGCACCTGATCGGCAAATCGAAAGCCATGGACATGATCCTGACCGGTCGCCCGATGTCTGCCCAGGAGGCCGAACGGGCAGGGCTGGTGTCGAGAGTGATTGCCGCCGCCGACCTGCTGGAGGAGTCCATGACGGCGGCGCAGACCATCGCTGGTTTCGCCAAAACCGCCACGATGGCAGCGCGCGAAGCGGTTGATCGTGCGCTGGAGCACGGATTACGCGAAGGCCTGTTGTACGAGAGAAGGGCGTTCCATGGGTTGTTTGCAACCCCCGGGCAAAAAGAAGGCATGCAGGCTTTTCTCGATAAACGTGAGGCGTGTTTCAACCCCGTGTGATGGGGGGGTGAGCATTCGTCGCTCGCGGTGCGATGAAAGAAACTACAGTTCAGGGGGAATAATCCTACGTGACGTTCGTCTCATAGCTCCTTCCCCCTGTGGCCGATGGCCCTGGAGTCTTTCATGGTTGATCGCTCAACACCGCCAACCGGGCCCACCCGGCCACCGCTGAGTGGCGCAAGCCTGACGTTACGCCTGGCCGGCATTGCCGTGGTGGTCGCCGCGCTGGCCGGGGCCTTTGCCTACGTCAACGGCACCTTTGACCCACAACGACTAACGCCGAAAAAACTGATCAATGTGCTGGAAACCAATAACGGCGTGCACCCGGGTTTCCGGCGCAATCACGCCAAGGGCGTGTGCGTGATCGGCCATTTCGAAAGCACCGCCCAAGCACGCACCTATTCCAGTGCCCAAGTGTTCAGCGAAGCCCAGACCCCGGTGGTTGGACGTTTTGCGTTGCCCGCGGGCAATCCTTACGCGCCGGACAGTGCCGTACCGATTCGCAGCATGGCGTTGCGCTTCACCCAGGCCAACGGCCAGCAGTGGCGCACCGGGATGAACAGCATGCCGGTGTTCCCCGTGGGCACGCCAGAAGCGTTCTATCAATTGCAGCAAGCCCAGTCGCCGCTTCCTGCCACCGGTAAACCTGACCCTGCGGCAGTTCCGGCATTTTTCGGTTCACATCCGGAAACGGCGCCGTTCCTGGCCTGGATCAAAACCGCCAAGCCGTCGGCCAGTTATGCGACCGAGACGTACAACAGCGTCAACGCGTTCTACCTGGTGAATGCGGCCGGTCAACGCCAGGCGGTGCGTTGGAGCATGGTGCCGGTGGCACAGGACGCGGCGGGAGCCACAGCGCCCGAGGGCAGTGATTTTCTGGAGAATGATCTGGTTCAGCGCTTGTCGGCCGGACCGTTGCGTTGGCAGTTGATGATGACGCTGGCCAACCCGGGGGATCCGGTCAACGACGCCAGCAAGGCCTGGCCCGACGGTCGCAAAGTGCTGAACGCCGGCACCCTGGTCCTTGAACGCACCCAGCCGCAACTCAATGGCGAGTGCCGCGACATCAACTACGATCCGCTCGTATTACCCAACGGCATCGAAGGTTCCGACGACCCGTTGCTCGCGGCTCGTTCAGCCGGTTACGCCAGTTCCTACTTGCGCCGCACCAGTGAAGTCAGTCAGTTGCCCGCCGCTAAACAGGAGGCTCAACAATGAGCGCCCAACCTAACCATTTCGCGCCGTTGGCGCGGCTGCTGCATTGGCTGATGGCGCTGATGATCATTGCGATGCTGTTTATCGGCGCGGGGATGGTGGCCTCGGTGTCCGAGCGCCATGAGTGGCTGATCCATCTGCACAAGCCGTTGGGCATTGCGATTCTGCTGCTGGTGATCGTGCGTTTGTTCGTGCGTTTCTCCACGCAACAACCGCCGTTGCCGGCAGACTTGCCGAGCTGGCAGGCGCTGGCGGCCAAGGCCTCGCACGTCTTGCTGTACGCCTTGATGTTCGTCTTGCCGTTGCTCGGCTGGGCAATGATTTCGGCGGCGGGTGATCCGGTGATGCTCAGCAACTCGTTCCAGTTGCCATCGATCCTGCCGGCCAATGCGCAGGTGTTTGCGTTTTTGCGCAAGGCGCATGGGTATCTGGCGTATCTGCTGTTTTTGACCGTGCTGCTGCATTTGGCGGCAGCGTTGTTTCACGGTTGGGTGCGACGCGATGATGTGCTGGACAGCATGTTGCGGGGCAAGGATCGCGGCTGATCTGTTGTAGCCGCTGGCGCAGTCAGCGCCAACGGCTACATGAACCGAGTAATCAGCGCAAAGTATCGATCATGTCGGCGACGGTGGTCAGCACGTCTTTGCCCAATTGCTTGGAGCGCTTGCCGGACCAGCCTGTCAGCGCGTTCGGAGCATCGTCGTTGTCCTTGAACGGCATCTCCAGGGTCAATGACAGGCAGTCGAATTTCTGACCGACGCTGTTGCAGGCCAGGGTCATGTTGGCTTTCCCCGGCTCGTCGCGGGTGTAGCCGTGCTTGGTCTGGAAATCCTTGGTCAGGTGTTTCAGGTGGCTGCGGAAATGCTCTTCGAGTTTTTCGATGCGCGGCGTAAAGCCCGGGTTGCCTTCGCAACCAGCGGTGAACACGTATGGGATTTCTTCATCGCCATGGATGTCGAGGAACAGGTCGACGCCATATTTTTCCATCTGCTGTTGCGCGAACAGCACTTCCGGGCTGATCTCCTGACTGGCGCTCTGCCAGGCACGGTTCAGGTCCTGGCCCATGGCGTTGGTGCGCAGGTGACCGTGGAAGGCGCCGTCCGGGTTCATGTTCGGTATCAGGTACAGGTCGGCGCTGGCCAGCAGTTTGTTCATCACCGGGTCGTCGTGTTTTTCCAGGCGCTCGATTACGCCTTCCATGAACCATTCGGCCATGTGTTCGCCAGGGTGTTGCTGCGCGATCATCCAGACCTTGCGTCGGCCTTCGGCACCGGTGCCTTTGCGCAGCAATTGAATGTCACGTCCTTCAACACTCTTGCCGGTGGCCAGTAGCTCGGTGCCGGCCTTGGCCAGTGCCTGCTCGATCAGCCAGTCATGACGGCCACGGCTGTAAGGTTCGAAATAGGCGAACCAGGCGTGGGTGGCGGTAGCTTCGAGGCTGAAGCGCAGGCAGTCGCCTTCGAAAATGGTCGGTACGCGGAACCAGTTGACGTGGTCGTACGACGCAACAGCCTGGTAACCATCCCAGGCTTTGTTGTACGAGGACTTGCTGGCGTTGTTCAGACGGAACCAATGCTCCTGACCCACGTGCAGACCGCTGGCCTTGAAGTGGAACCATTGAAAGTGTGGGCTGCGAGTGTCGGGCTTGATGGCCAGCAGCGCTTGAAGCGGGTTGCTGATGTCCAGCACTTCAATGTTGCCGCTGTCGAAGTTTGCACTGATGTCGAAGGAAGATTTGGCCACGGTCATAGTCGGTTCCTGAATATGATTTTATGGCGGCTACTTTACACGCAAGGCAGGGGGGAAACCGAGGGAAATTGCGGGGTGCAGAGGGGGGCGTCCTCCATGACGCCGACGCAGCTTAGTGACTGTGCGATTGATTCTCAAGTGCTATTTTTACATTCGTTTGGCCCAATGATGCCGGGCTTCTCTTGCCAATCGATATTCTTTTGATATTATCCGCGCCATCGAATTTGCAGCACCCAAAGACTTCATTAGCCTGAAGGTAAAAGCCAGAATAACTGGCAAAAAAAAACCCGGCAAAAAGCCGGGTTAAAAACCGTGATTAGCCTGATGAGGAGATAGTCCAGGAGACCGACCTAAGGTCACTTGGACAATCGACTGATCTCGCGACCAGCTGCATGCAATAATAATCATTCTCGTTTGCAAGTCAAATGATTTTATCTGTTCGATAGGAAAACTCTTTCCTGTCCTCCCAAAACGCTCGCCCGTTTCATGCGTTCCGATGCTCTTGCAAAGACCGATCGATCATCGCCTTGGCCATGTCGATCATGTGCACCGTCGAATAGGCCAGGTCGCGGCTCGGACCGTTCAGGTTGCTGGCCGATTCATGTGCAGTCGCCGCGGCGCATCGCAACAAATCCGAGGCATGGACCAGCGCTTCTTCTGCGCTGATACCCGGGTTCACATCGAAGAACCGCTCCGTTGCAGCGGGTTCGGACACAGTTGGTTTCAAGTAATAATCCAGCGCTCGCTGTGCGGCGGCATTGCCTTTGGGCGAGGTCAGCGTGGTATCGATTTGCATATCTGGCAGGTCATTGCTGGGTAACGTCATGACGATGGCAAGCTCCGTGATAGATTCAGATCCGTGAATCCATCCTAGTACGAACTGTATTTGTGACTGGAATTTAAATACTACAAGTTGTGTTTTGTTGGTCGGAGTACCCCACGTATCGTGCCGCACATGGATAAATGGATTGAGTTGGTCAAAGCCAAGATGAGTGACCTCAAAGTCACTCAAGAAGTACTCGCCGACCGCCTGGAGATGTCCCAGGGTGGCGTGGGTCACTGGCTGAATAAACGCCGTCAGCCGAGCATTCAAGACATGAATCGTGTCTTGCGCGCGCTCGGGATGGATTTTCTGGAAGTGGCGATGGTGATTCGCGAGGTCTTGCAGGACGACGAGCCTTGCCTTACGCACAAGTACAACCCGTACTTCCGTTACCCGGTCAGTGAATGGCGCGAGCCGATGCAGGTGCGTGACGGTGAGCTGGCCGTCTACGGCAAGCCGCGCTTCGAACTGACGGATTACCATGCCCAGGGCGCGGCGTTCTGGCTGGTGGTCGTGGGCGATGCGATGACGGCGCCCACGGGCGTGAGCATCGCCGAGGGCATGATGATCCTGGTGGATCCGGCCATCGTGCCCGAGCCCGGAAAGCTGGTGATCGCGCAGTGGTCGGACAGCACCGAGGCGACGTTTCGCAAGCTGATCGAAGAGGGTGGGCAGCGTTACCTGGTCCCGCTCAATCCGACGTATCCGAAGGCCCTTTACACCGATGAATGTCGAATTCTCGGTGTAGTGGTTCAGGCAACGGCCAAATTCTAATCAGATCGGTCCTCGTAGAACGTAGGACCGATCTTCATTTCACGCTTCTTCCAGTTCGACCAATGCACTGCCTTCGCTGACCATTTCGCCTTCCTGGCAATACAAGGCCTTGATCACACCCGCGTGGGGCGCACGAATGCTGTGCTCCATTTTCATCGCCTCCAGCACCACCAATTGCGCCCCGGCTTCGACCGTTTGCCCGGCCTCCACCAGCACACGCACGATGCTGCCGTTCATTGGGGCGGTGAGCCCACCTTGATGGCTGTGGCTGGCCTCGACGGCGCTGATCGGGTCGTAGGACTCGATGCGGCGCAGCTCACCGTCCCATTGCAGATAAACCGAGTCACCACGGCGGATCGCCCGGTGCTGGCGGCGTACGCCGTGGAGCTCGGTCAGCAATTGCTCGCCTTTAAGCTGAGCCGTGCAGACATCGCCCAGGGTCAACGCGCGATCCTGGCCTTCGCAGCTCAAGTGCAAAGTGATTTCTTTCGGCAATCCAGCCCGGAAACCATTGCTGATGGCCCATGGCGAACTGACGTCATCTGCACGCGGTGAAGCGGCCTGGCTCTGGGCAACCGCTTGGGCGGCCGCTTGCCAGAATGCATCGCTGAGGTCCGACGGCGCGGGCAACAATTGCTCCTGGAAGCGCGGGATAAACCCGGTGTCCAGTTCTGCCGCGGCAAACGCCGGGTGCGCAATGATCCGGCGCAGGAAGTTGATGTTGGTCTTGAGCCCTCCAATCGCAAACTCATCAAGCATGCTCAACAGGCGCAACCGCGCCTGTTCGCGATCCTCACCCCAGGCAATCAGCTTGCCGAGCATCGGGTCGTAGAACGGCGAAATCTCATCGCCTTCTTCAACACCGCTGTCGACCCGACGTCCCGGGCCTTCGGCCGATTCACGGTACAGTTCCAGACGCCCGGTGGCCGGCAGGAAATCATTGGCCGGGTCCTCGGCGTATAGCCGCACTTCAATCGCGTGACCGATCAGCGGCACTTCGGCCTGGGTCATCGGCAACGCTTCGCCACGGGCCACGCGAATCTGCCAGGCCACCAGGTCGAGGCCGGTGATGGCTTCGGTGACCGGGTGCTCTACCTGCAGGCGCGTGTTCATTTCCATGAAGAAAAACTCGCCGCGCGAATCCAGCAAAAACTCCACGGTGCCGGCGCCGACATAACCAATGGCTTGCGCCGAACGCACGGCCGCTTCGCCCATGGCGCGACGCAGCTCTGGGCTTAAGCCTGGCGCAGGTGCTTCTTCGACGACTTTCTGGTGGCGACGCTGGATCGAGCAGTCGCGCTCATTCAAGTACAGGCAGTTGCCATGCTGGTCGGCGAAAACCTGTATTTCCACATGGCGCGGTTTGAGCAGGTACTTCTCCACCAGCATCCGTGAGTCGCCGAAGGAGGATTTTGCTTCACGCTGCGCCGAGGCCAGGGCTTCCGCCAACTGGCTGACGTCCTCGACCACTTTCATGCCCTTGCCACCACCGCCGGCGGTGGCCTTGAGCAGCACCGGATAACCGATGCGCTCACACGCGTCGCGGAAGGTGTCGAAGTCCTGCGCTTCGCCGTGATAACCCGGTACCAATGGCACGCCGGCAGTTTCCATCAGCGCTTTGGCGGCGGATTTGCTGCCCATGGCGTCGATGGCCGAGGCGGGTGGGCCGAGGAAGATCAGGCCGGCGTCTTCAATCGCACGGGCAAACCCGGCGTTCTCCGACAAAAAGCCGTAACCCGGATGGATCGCCTGAGCGCCGCTGGCCTTGGCTGCCGCAATCAGCTTGTCGATTTGCAGGTAACTGTCGGCGGCTTTGCTGCCACCGAGGTCGACGCGGATGTCCGCTTCACGGCTGTGTCGCGCTTCACGGTCAGTGGCGCTGTGCACGGCCACGGTGGTCAGGCCCAGGGCTTTGGCGGTGCGCATGACCCGGCAGGCGATTTCGCCACGGTTGGCCACCAGCAAGGTGGTGAGAACAGGTGCGCTCATCAACGCGGCTCCTTGGTGGTGGGGGCTTGCCAGCTCGGCGGACGCTTTTGCAAAAAGGCACGCAGGCCTTCCTGACCTTCAGGGCTGACGCGGATGCGGGCAATGGCGTTTTCGGTGTAACGGCGCAGGGCCGGGGTCAGCGCGCCGTGCCCGACTTCACGCAACAAGTCTTTGCTGGTGCGCATGGCGGCGGGGCTGTTGAGCAGCAGGTTGTCGATCCACTGTTCGACTTTTTGCTCAAGCTCGGTAGCCGGATAGCTTTCCGACAACAAACCGATTTCCCGCGCCCGTTGCCCGCCGAAGCGTTCAGCGGTCAGCGCATAACGGCGGGCCGCGCGCTCGCCGATGGCTTGCACCACGAACGGGCTGATCACCGCTGGCGCCAGGCCGATGCGCACTTCCGACAGGCAGAACTGCGCGTCGTCGGTGCCAATCGCCATGTCGCAGCAACTGATCAGGCCCAGCGCACCGCCGAACGCGGCGCCTTGCACCACGGCCAGGGTCGGGATTTTCAGTTTGGCGAGGTTGTACATCAACTCCGCCAGTTCCCGGGCGTCGTCGAGGTTGGTGTGGTAATCGAGCTCGGCCGATTGCTGCATCCACGCCAGGTCCGCGCCGGCGCTGAAATGCTTGCCGCGTCCACGCACCAGCAAAAAGCGCAGGCTGGCGTCGCTGGAAACGGTGTCCAACGCGAGGATCAGTTCGCGGATCATTTCAGCATTGAATGCGTTGTTCTTTTCTTCACGGCTGAGCCACAGGGTGGCGAAACCCCGTGGGTCGGTCAGCAGTTCGAGGGTCTTGAAGTCGCTCATGGTTTTCTCCCGATCACATCCGGAACACGCCGAAGCGGCTCGGTTCGATAGGCGCGTTCAACGACGCGGACAAGGCCAGGGCCAGCACATCACGGGTCTGAGCGGGGTCGATGACGCCGTCGTCCCACAGCCGTGCGCTGGAGTAGTAGGGGTGACCCTGTTCTTCGTATTGATCGAGGATCGGTTGCTTGATCTCGGCTTCCTGCTCGGCGCTGAAGCCTTGGCCACTGCGCTCGGCCTGCTCGCGTTTGACCTGCACCAACACGCCCGCGGCTTGCTCGGCGCCCATCACGCCGATGCGTGCGTTCGGCCACATCCACAGGAAGCGCGGGTCATAGGCCCGACCGCACATGCCGTAGTTACCTGCACCAAAGCTGCCGCCGATGATCACGGTGAATTTCGGCACCTTGGCGCACGCCACGGCGGTCACCAGTTTCGCGCCATGCTTGGCGATGCCGCCGGCCTCGTACTTCTGGCCGACCATGAAGCCGGTGATGTTTTGCAGGAACAGCAACGGGATGCCGCGCTGACAGGCCAGTTCGATAAAGTGCGCGCCTTTCTGCGCGGCTTCGGCGAACAGGATGCCGTTGTTGGCGAGGATCGCGATCGGGTAACCGTGCAGGTGGGCAAAACCGCACACCAGTGTGGTCCCGAACAGTGCCTTGAATTCATCGAACACCGAACCGTCGACCAGACGCGCGATCACTTCGCGCACATCGAACGGCTGCTTGGCGTCCGCCGAGACTACGCCATATAGCTCGTCGCTGGCGTAGAGCGGGGCAATCGGGGCGCGTTGTTGCAGCTCACCGAGCTTGCGCCAGTTGAGGTTGGCAACGCTGCGTCGGGCAATGGCCAAGGCGTGTTCATCGCTTTCGGCGTAATGGTCGGCAACCCCGGAAATCTTGCAGTGCACATCGGCCCCGCCGAGGTCTTCGGCGCTGACCACTTCACCGGTTGCGGCTTTTACCAGCGGCGGGCCGGCGAGGAAAATCGTCGCTTGCTGGCGCACCATGATCGCTTCGTCCGCCATCGCCGGCACATACGCACCTCCGGCGGTGCACGAGCCCATCACCACGGCAATCTGCGGAATGCCCATGGCGCTCATGTTGGCCTGGTTGAAGAAGATTCGCCCGAAGTGCTCGCGGTCCGGGAACACTTCATCCTGACGCGGCAAGTTGGCGCCACCAGAGTCCACCAGATAGATGCACGGCAGGCGATTCTGCTGGGCGATGGTCTGGGCGCGCAGGTGTTTTTTCACGGTCAGCGGGTAATACGAACCACCTTTCACCGTGGCATCGTTGGCGACGATCATGCACTCGACGCCTTCCACGCGGCCGATCCCGGCAATCACGCCCGCGGCTGGAACGTCTTCACCGTACACCTCGTAGGCCGCCAGTTGGCTGATCTCAAGGAACGGCGAGCCCGGATCGAGCAAGCGATTGATGCGCTCGCGAGGCAGCAGTTTGCCCCGCGAGGTGTGGCGTTCTTGGGCCTTCGGGCCACCACCGAGCTGCACTTGGGCGAGCAGGGTGTGCAGGGCGTCGACCTGTTTGAGCATCGCCGCGCTGTTGGCCGCGAACTCCGCCGAACGGGGGTTGAGCTGGGTATGCAGGATAGCCATGGACAGCTCCGATTAGCGGGTTTCGTTGAACAGTTCGCGACCGATCAGCATGCGACGGATCTCACTGGTGCCGGCGCCGATTTCGTACAGCTTGGCGTCACGCAGCAGACGACCGGCCGGGAATTCGTTGATGTAGCCGTTGCCACCGAGAATCTGGATCGCGTCGAGGGCCATTTGCGTGGCGCGTTCGGCGCTGTAGAGGATCACGCCGGCAGCGTCCTTGCGCGTGGTTTCGCCACGTTCGCAGGCCTGGGCCACCGCGTAGAGGTAAGCGCGGCTGGCGTTGAGCTGGGTGTACATGTCAGCGACTTTGCCCTGGATCAGCTGGAATTCGCCGATGCTTTGGCCGAACTGCTTGCGGTCGTGGATGTACGGAACAATCAGGTCCATACAAGCTTGCATGATCCCGGTCGGGCCACCCGAAAGGACGACGCGCTCGTAGTCGAGGCCGCTCATCAGCACTTTCACGCCGCCATTGAGCACGCCGAGGATGTTTTCTTCCGGCACTTCAACGTCATCGAAGAACAGCTCGCAGGTGTTGGAGCCGCGCATGCCGAGCTTGTCGAACTTGTTGCTGCGGCTGAAACCTTTCCAGTCGCGTTCGACGATGAACGCAGTGATGCCGTGCGGACCTTTTTCCAGGTCGGTCTTGGCGTAGATCACGTAGGTGTTGGCATCAGGCCCGTTGGTGATCCAGGTCTTGCTGCCGTTGAGCACGTACTTGTCGCCGCGTTTGTCGGCGCGCAGTTTCATCGAGACCACGTCGGAACCGGCATTCGGTTCGCTCATGGCCAGGGCGCCGATGTGTTCGCCGCTGATCAGCTTCGGCAGGTACTTGGATTTTTGCTCGTGGTTGCCGTTGCGGTTGATCTGGTTGACGCAGAGGTTGGAGTGGGCGCCGTAGGACAGGGCAACCGACGCCGAGCCGCGGCTGATTTCTTCCATGATCACCACGTGGGCCAGGTAACCCAGGCCAGCGCCGCCGTACTCTTCCGGAACGGTCACGCCCAGCAGGCCCATGTCGCCGAATTTGCGCCACAGGTCAGCGGGGAACAGGTTGTCGATGTCGATCTGAGCGGCGCGCGGGGCGATCTCTTTGGCGACGAAGGACTGAACCTGATCGCGCAGCATGTCGATGGTTTCACCGAGGGCAAAATTCAGGGATGGGTAGCTCATGGGGCACCTTTTGGCTTTTTTGTAGGGTGGGGAGGGCAGTGATTCGGCTCTCACCTTTACGTTAACGTAAGCCTGTGACGGATGGCTGTCAATCACCCTTTACGTTAACGTCAACTTGAGCGAGAGTAGAGCCAGTTCAAGATAGAACGCGGACACCCTGTGGGAGCGAGCCTGCTCGCGAAAGCGACGGATCAGTCGACATCATTGTTGAATGTGCCGACCTCTTCGCGAGCAGGCTCGCTCCCACAGGTGACCGTCGCCAACCCACTAAATAAAGACAATAGGGGTCGTCATGGATCAACCCAGTGCAAGCCCGCAGCGCAGCTATACCCGTGGTTCCCAGGACAAAGCCTTGCTGGCGATGACCATCGGCCAGGCGTTCGATCACACCGTCGCGCAGCATGCGACCGGGGAGGCGCTGGTCGTGCGCCATCAACAGCTGCGCTACACCTGGCAGCAACTGGCCGAGGTCGTTGACTTGCATGCCAGAGCGTTGCTCGCGCTGGGCTTGCAGGCCGGTGATCGACTCGGCATCTGGGCGCCGAACTGCGCGCAGTGGTGCATCAGCCAATTCGCCAGCGCGAAAATCGGCGTAATTCTGGTCAACATCAACCCGGCGTACCGCAGTTCCGAACTCGAATACGTATTGAAGCAATCCGGTTGCCAATGGCTGGTCTGCGCCGGCGCCTTCAAAACTTCCAACTATCACGCGATGCTGCAAGGCCTGGTTCCCGAGCTGGCCGAGCAATCCATCGGACAGTTACACAGTGAACGCCTGCCTGATCTGCGCGGCGTCATCAGCCTGGATGCGCAGCCACCGTCAGGTTTTCTGCCGTGGTCGCAATTGGCTGATCTGGCCGCCAGCGTTTCGATTGAACAGCTGCGCGAACGCCAGGACAGCCTGCATTTCGATCAGCCGGTGAACATCCAGTACACCTCCGGCACCACCGGGTTCCCGAAAGGCGCGACCCTCAGTCACTACAACATTCTCAATAACGGTTACATGGTCGGCGAAAGCCTTGGCTTGACTGCTAACGATCGCCTGGTGATCCCGGTGCCGCTGTATCACTGCTTCGGCATGGTCATGGGTAACCTGGGCTGCATCACCCATGGCAGCACCATGATTTACCCGAACGATGCCTTCGATCCCTTGCTGACCCTGACCACTGTCGCTGAAGAAAAAGCCACGGCGCTGTATGGCGTACCAACGATGTTCATCGCCATGCTCGATCAACCCAAGCGTGCCGAATTTGATCTGTCGAGCCTGCGCACCGGGATCATGGCCGGTGCCACGTGCCCGATCGAAGTGATGCGCCGGGTCATCAATGAAATGCACATGAACGAAGTGCAGATTGCCTACGGCATGACGGAAACCAGCCCCGTGTCTTTGCAGACCGGACCGTCAGACGAATTGGAATTACGCGTGACCACCGTCGGCCGCACCCAGCCGCAGCTGGAAAGCAAAATCATCGACGAGGCCGGTAATCTCGTGCCGCGCGGCACCATTGGCGAACTGTGTACCCGTGGCTACAGCGTGATGCTCGGCTACTGGAACAACCCGCAAGGCACCGCAGAAGCCATCGATCAGGCCGGCTGGATGCACACCGGTGACCTGGCGAGCATGAACGACGAAGGCTACGTGTGCATTGCCGGACGCAACAAGGACATGATCATCCGTGGCGGCGAGAACGTTTACCCGCGGGAGCTGGAAGAGTTTTTCTTTACCCACCCGGCGGTGGCGGACGTGCAGGTGATCGGCATTCCGTGCTCGCGCTATGGCGAAGAGATTGTTGCCTGGATCAAGTTCCACCCGGGCCACAGCGCCACCGAGCAAGAACTGCAAGCCTGGTGCAAAGAGCGCATTGCGCACTTCAAGACGCCTCGTTACTTCAAGTTTGTGGAGGAGTTTCCGATGACCGTGACCGGCAAGATCCAGAAATTCCGGATGCGCGAGATCAGTATCGAAGAACTGCGCGGTAACCAAGACTGACCACAAACCACTGTGGGAGCGAGCCTGCTCGCTCCCACATTTCTAATCGAGGAAAACCTGAATGTCAGACAGCACAAAGGGGAGCCGAAGCTCCCCTTTAATTTTGTCGTTGCGCGTGCTCTTTTTTTATTATTGAGGGGCGGTCTGTTTTTGTTTTTGGTGACCGTGACCCTTTACCGCTGTTTTTGTCGATCCCCATCCGGGATCAAGAGCAAACGTATTTTTTTGAGCGCTGATCTACTTTTTCGCTGAGCGATCCAACCAGTTCGGGAGCTACCTGACGGTAGTTTTATTGTTCTCTGCCCGGTTGCGGGTGACTCCGAAAAGCACCCTGAAAAGCACATCCTCTCCAAAAAAATCTGTTAGCTGCGTCTCTGCCGTGTTGTTTTTGTTATGTCAGAGTCGTTACGTCTTATTTTTATTAGGGCTTGCTGCTTTTTTTGTTCTTGTTATGCAGTAGAGATAGCAGAAGCCGTGCCAACTTTTAAAAATCCTTTAAAATCAATGCTTTGTGATTTTGTAGGGTTTTTCGCATCAGGGAAAACCCTGGAATCTGTTTCCGTGTTACTCGCTCGCGCCCACCTTGGCGACCGTGCGGTAACACCCCGACACACTCACTGTGCGCTGCGAGCCTTGGCCACGCGCGAACCGGTTGGACGCCCCAGCACCGTGCAAATCTGTTGGCCGGCCAGGATCAATGCATCCAGGTCGATACCGGTATCGATGCCCAAGCCATTGAGCAGGTAAACCACGTCTTCAGTGGCAACGTTACCGCTGGCGCCCTTGGCGTACGGGCAGCCGCCGAGGCCGGCGATGGAGCTGTCGAACACCGAGATCCCTTCCAGCAGGCTGGCGTAGATGTTGGCCATGGCCTGGCCGTAGGTGTCGTGGAAGTGCCCGGCGAGTTTTTCACGGGGCACGTCGGCCGCGACCACCTCGAACATCTTGCGCGTGGCGCCAGCGGTGCCGGTGCCGATCGTGTCGCCCAGCGACACCTCGTAACAGCCCATGGCATAGAGCTCGCGCGCCACCCGGGCGACTTGCTCTGGGGCGACGTTACCTTCGTAAGGGCAACCCAGCACACAGGACACGTAACCGCGCACGCTCACGCCGTGTTGTTTGGCGGCGTCCATGATCGGCACGAAACGCTCCAGGCTTTCGCTGATCGAGCAATTGATGTTGCGTTGGGAAAAGGCTTCAGACGCGGCGGCAAACACCGCGACTTCCTTGACTCCGGCGACCATCGCATCTTCAAACCCGCGCAGGTTGGGGGCGAGTGCGCCATAGGTCACGCCGGGTTTGCGCTGGATTTGCGCGAAGACCTCAGCGGAACCGGCCATTTGCGGCACCCACTTGGGCGAGACGAAACTGCCGACTTCTATATAGCCGAGGCCGGCGGCGGTCAGGGCGTCGACCAGTTGAACCTTGTCGGCAACGCTGATCGGCTGGGCTTCGTTTTGCAGACCGTCGCGGGGGCCGACTTCGACCATGCGTACGTGGGTGGGTAGAGACATGGGAATCGACCTGTGCTGATTGTCTGAATGTTCAAAAAACCCTGTAGGAGTGTGTTGCCCTATTGAATGACCTTCTGGTTCTGGATCGTTTGTTCCAGCGCTTGAGTGCAGCGTTCCTGCGCGGTATCCAGTTCAAGCTTCATCTGCTCGATGTCGAGCATCTGCTGTTCCAGCTGTTCGCGACGCTCGGCGATCTTGCTCAACATGGTTTGCAGTTGTTTTTGATTGCCGCCGGTGGGGTCATACAGCTCGATCAGCTCGCGGCACTCGGCCAGGGAAAATCCGATGCGCTTGCCGCGAAGGATCAGCTTCAGGCTGACTTTGTCGCGGGGCGAGTAGATACGTTCCTGGCCGCGACGCTCGGGGCTGAGCAGGCCTTGCTCTTCATAAAAGCGAATGGCCCGCGTCGTGATGTCGAGCTCGCGGGCGAGGTCGGAAATGCTATAGGTCTGGCTGCTCATGGAAGCGCTCGAAAAAGGTCATGGCGCTAAGCTAATGGCAGGTTGACGTTTACGTCAAGGGGCTGGGGTCTTCTGTGTCGTTACTGGCCCCTTCGCGAGCACCTCGGTATCAAGTCCTACACCTTTTCAAGCTTCTTCTCATGCGCAGTCACCTGCTGGCACAACTCGATCATCTGCTCGCGCATCCAGCGGTTCGCCGGGTCCTGGTCGGTGCTTTCGTGCCAGTAAAGGTGAGTTTCCACCGGCGGCACGTCGTTGACCGGCAGGCTGAAGGCGTGCAAATCATTGCGACGGGCAAAGCGCTCCGGCACGGTCATGACCATGTCGGTCTGCTGCAGCACTTGCGAGGCCATCAGGTAATGCTGGGAACGCAGGGCGATCTTGCGCTGAATACCCATTTTCCCCAGTGCCAGGTCGACATGGCCCAGACCGCTGCGGCGGCTGGAAATGTGGATATGGGTCAGCGACAGGTAATCATCCAGCGTGAATTTCTCTTTGCCCGCCAGCGGATGGCCCTTGCGCATGGCGCAAACGTAACGGTCTTCCATCAACTTGACGTGGCGCACTTGCGGATCGGTGTTAAGCGGCGCATCTACGGCGAAATCGAGACGGCCAGCCGCCAGTTCCTTGGTGGTTTCGCGGCGTTTTGACAGGAAACTTTCGATGATCACCGTCGGCGCGAGGCGACGCAGGCGCTGGAACAGCGGCGGCAGGATCACCGCTTCGGTGAGGTCGGTCATGCTGATGCGATAGGTCTTGACCGCCTGCAGCGGGTTGAAAATGCGGCTTTCCTGCACCGACACCCGCAACAGGGAGAGGGCGTTGCGCACCGGGCCGATGATGTTCTGGGCCATGGGCGTTGGCACCATGCCTTGGGCGGTGCGCACAAACAACGGATCGTTGAAGGTCTCGCGCAGGCGAGCCAGAGCGTTCGAGACCGCTGGCTGGGTAATGCCGACAATCTGCCCGGCACGGGTCAGGTTGGCTTCGGTGTAGATCGCGTCGAAGACGATGAAAAGGTTGAGGTCGACCTTGCTCAGATTCATTGCGCTGCACTCTTATTGTTGGTTCTCAATCACCCGATCATATATCGGTGATGAATGTTAATACACGCCGAGAATAGGCTAGGTAAATTATCAGCGCTGTTCTAGCATCGATACATGACCAAAAACAACCTCTGCCCAAGAAGGTAAATGCTCATGGATTTCGCTTATTCGCCCAAGGTCCAGGAACTGCGTGAGCGCGTGACTGCGTTCATGGACACTTACGTTTATCCCGCCGAAGCGGTGTTCGAGCGCCAGGTTGCCGAAGGCGATCGCTGGCAGCCGACCGCGATCATGGAAGAACTCAAACTCAAGGCCAAGGCCGAAGGCCTGTGGAATTTGTTTCTGCCTGCGTCTGAACTCGGCGCCGGCCTGACCAACCTCGAATACGCGCCGCTGGCCGAAATCATGGGCCGCTCGCTGCTGGGCCCGGAGCCGTTCAACTGCTCCGCGCCAGATACCGGCAACATGGAAGTGCTGGTGCGCTACGCCAACGAAGAACAGAAACAACGCTGGCTCGAACCGCTGTTGCGCGGCGAGATCCGCTCGGCATTCGCCATGACCGAGCCGGACGTAGCCTCTTCGGACGCCACCAACATGGCCGCACGGGCCGTGCGTGATGGCGATCAATGGGTCATCAACGGCAAAAAATGGTGGACCTCAGGCGCCTGCGATCCACGCTGCAAGATTCTGATTTTCATGGGCCTGAGCGACCCGGATGCGCCGCGCCACGCCCAGCACTCGATGATTCTGGTGCCGGTGGATACCCCGGGCGTGAAGATCGTGCGTCCGTTGCCGGTGTTCGGTTATGACGACGCGCCGCACGGCCACGCCGAAGTGCTGTTCGAAAACGTCCGCGTGCCGTACGAAAACGTCCTGCTGGGCGAAGGACGCGGCTTCGAAATCGCTCAGGGTCGTCTTGGCCCAGGCCGGATTCACCACTGCATGCGTTCGATCGGCATGGCGGAGCGGGCGCTGGAATTGATGTGCAAACGTTCGGTCAGCCGTACCGCGTTCGGCAAGCCGTTGGCACGTCTGGGCGGCAACATCGACAAGATCGCCGACTCGCGGATGGAAATCGACATGGCCCGCCTGCTGACGTTGAAAGCGGCGTACATGATGGACACCGTGGGCAACAAAGTGGCGAAGAGCGAAATCGCGCAGATCAAGGTAGTCGCGCCGAACGTGGCTCTGCGCGTTATCGACCGGGCGATCCAGATCCACGGTGGGGCAGGGGTTTCCAACGATTTCCCGCTGGCCTACATGTATGCCATGCAGCGCACCCTGCGCCTGGCCGACGGCCCGGACGAGGTGCACCGCGCAGCGATCGGCAAATTCGAGATCGGCAAGTATGTGCCGAAAGAGATGATGCGTAGCGGGCAGTAAGTCAGACCGCGTTATCGTTCATCGCGGCCAAGCCCGGCTCCTACAGGTACAGCGTGATCCCTGTGGGAGCCGAGCTTGCTCGCGATAGCGTCAGCCGATCCACCGCATCGACATTTGACTCAATACACCCAAACCTCAACCCGCCGATTCTTGATCCGCCCCTCATCCGCACTGTTCGCCGCTACCGGCATTTCCGCGCCAAAGCCACGAATCTCGCGAAACACCACGCCGCTTTTCACCAGTTCCCGCCGCACCGCCATCGCCCTCAGCTTCGACAGCAGATCGGCGCGGGCCGGGTCGCTCTTGGCATCGCCAAACCCGACCAGCGTGACGTCACGATTGGTTTTGCCATGCTGCTTTATATAGTCGAGCACCCGCGTCAGGTCCTGCTGCGCCTTGTTGTCGAGCGTCGCGCTGCCTTCTTCAAAACGGAAATTCACCGACAGCCGCTGCGCATGACGACTGAGTGCCTGATAGCCCTCGGGCATCAACGCATTCGGTATGACCGTGATGGCCTGGACCGTCTGGGCGATAAAACCGTTGGCCGCGACAATCGCCTGGCCTTTGCTGCTTTGCGCGAACACCGCCAAGGCCTCGGCCCAAGGATTTTTCCCATGCGGCGGCAGGTAGAAAAACAGTCGGCGCGACAACGGATAATCTTCCGTGGCGATCAGGCTGTTCAGCGGCAGCATCGCCTGGGATTGGCCATCGACGATTGCCACGGCTTTGGCCTGGCGCACGTAGGGCAGGCCGATGAAACCGATACCTTGCGGGTCGAGGCTGACGGCATCGGACAATTGTTCGCTGGATTCGAAGCGTTTCGCGGCGCTGTTCAGGGTTTTCCCACGACGGCTGAGGACTAATTCCTTGAACGTGTCGTAAGTGCCCGACTGGTCATCCCGCGCATATAAATGAATCGCGCCACCGCTGCCGCCGAGTTCTTCCCAGGTTCTGGCTTCGCCACTGAAAATTCGCGCCAGTTGTTCGGTGTTGAGCTGGTTCAGTGGGTTCTGCGGGTGAAGGATGATGGCGAGGCCATCGATGGCGATGACTTGTTCGGCGTCGGGGCTTTTGAAGTCGCCCAAGGGTTCGAGGTCCACCACTTCGCTGTCCTTGATCGGACGCGAGGAGGCGGCGAGGTCGGCCGTGGCATTTTTCAGCGCGGTGAAACCGGTGCTGGAACCATGCGCCGCCACTTCCACCACGACGCGACGGCCCTGTGGCGTTTCGCCGACGATGCGCAATTCGTTCGCGGTGTCCGGTGCTTCGCTGTGAACCTTGAGCAGGCCTTGTTCGCGCAACAGCCCTTCGACCAACGCCGGGCCCAATGCCGCACCGATGGTGTTGGAGCCCTGGATGCGCAGCACCGGACCATTGGCGGGTGTGGGTAAATCAGCGGCCGCTGCCGTCAAGGGCAGGCCGGCGCACAGCATCCATAGAAACAAAACGCGCAGCGTCATGCCCGCACCTTAAAAAACCAAAGAAAGTGCGGGGAGAATAAGTCAGTAAGATTTCCGAAAGATGACAGTTGTTTATAACTGTGGGAGCGAGCCGTGGCGAGGGGGCTCACTCCTACAGGGGAATTGTGTTTAGTTTTGGAAATCAGCTCAATTCAAGCCAGATCGGCGCATGATCGGAGGGTTTTTCCATCCCGCGCAGGTCGTAATCCACGCCCGCATCCTTGACCCGTGGCAACAAGCCATGGGACGCCATGATCAAGTCGATGCGCAGCCCACGCTTGGGCTCGTCTTCAAAGCCGCGGCTACGGTAGTCGAACCAGCTGAAACGGTCGGCCACGTCCGGGTTCAGGTGACGGAAACTGTCCACCAGGCCCCAGTTTTTCAGGCGGGCCATCCACTCGCGCTCTTCCGGCAGGAAGCTGCACTTGCCGGTTTTCAGCCAGCGTTTCATGTTGTCCGGCCCGATGCCGATGTCGCAGTCTTCCGGGGAAATATTCACGTCACCCATGACGACCACCGGCTGATCGTTGCTGAACTGGCTTTCCAGCAGTTGCTGCAGGTCGCTGTAGAAACGTTGCTTGGCCGGGAACTTGGTCGGGTGGTCGCGGCTTTCGCCCTGTGGGAAATAGCCGTTCATGATCGTCACCGGCACGCCATTGGCGTCGGCGAACGTGCCCCAGATGAAGCGGCGCTGAGCGTCTTCTTCATCGGTGGCGAAGCCTTTGTGCAGGGCCAGCGGTTCTTTGCGCGAGAGCAGGGCGACGCCGTAATGGCCTTTCTGCCCATGAAAATAAACGTGATAGCCCAGCGCCTGAACCTCGGCCAGCGGGAACTGGTCATCGTGAACCTTGGTTTCCTGGAGGCCGATGACGTCTGGCTGGTGTTTTTCGATCAGCGCCGCCAGCTGATGCGGGCGAGCGCGCAGCCCGTTGATGTTGAAGGAGACGATCTTCATGGTCGGCAGTCCTGGCAAAAGGGCGATGCTAGCTGACATGTAGGAATCGGGCCAGTGTGGGGTGAGGGGATTCGTGTCCGGCGGTAGGTCTTTCATCGCCAATGCGGGCCTCATCGTCGGAACGCCGCCCGGAGCAAGCTCACTCCTCCAGTGCCAGTCTGGTCTATACCTTTGTGGGAGCGAGCCTGCTGGTGATCGCGCCAATACTGATATCGATCAGTAGGGAACTGTGTCAGCACCGATAGGCTCGTACCAAGAAGAGCACAGCCATTTGAGCTGTACCGGGGAGATCAACCGTTATGCCTGAAACCTCGACCGCCATCGCCGACATTCACATGCTCGACAGCGGCTATGCCCATGAAGCGCGCTCCCTGCTGTACCACGCCTACCGGCACGAACCGACCTTCGGTTACCTGTTCGAGGCCGAACGCCCCGGTTATGAACATCGTGTGCGGGCCACCGTGCGCGAACTGGTCAAACAGCATTTCCTTCAGGATTTGCCGGCCATCGGCCTGCTGGTCAACGACCGGCTGATCGGCATCGCACTGATTGCGCCGCCGCAACGACGCCTGGGTATCACTGAAAGTTGGGCCTGGCGTTTGCGCATGGTGCTCAGCGCCGGTTTTCGCTGCACCCGTCGCTACCTCGATTACCACGCCGCCGTCGCGGCCTGCGTGCCGAGTGATTCGGTTCATGTGCTGCCGCTGTTGGGGATTCACCCGCAGTTCCAGGGCAAACACTTCGGCGAACAACTGCTGCAAGCGGTGCATAACTGGTGCGCAGTCGATGAAACCTCCCAGGGCGTGATCCTCGACACGGGGAATCCTCGCTATCTGGAGTTCTATAAGCGTCAAGGTTATGAGGAAATCGGCGAGGTTGCCGTAGGACCGATTCGCGAACACGTGTTTTTTCACGCCAATCCGCAGGTGCTGCAAACCGCAACGGCATAATCCGTAGAACTTTAACGCCAAGCGAGGCTCTATCACGCTCCCAAGCTCGTGATAGCATCCGCGCCTATGAAATTTCCAGGACGAATTACCAGTGGCGCGTTGATGCTGATCACCAGCTGCGCGGCGCTGGCGCAAAGTGAATTGGATGTGCGGATAAAACCGTCCAACGATGAACTGAAAGCCAATATAGAGGGCTATATCGGCAACCTCGGCGATCGTGACGAAGAAGCGTTGTTGCGCTTCAGTCGTGGCGCCGAGGAACAAGCGCGCAAGGCCGCCCAGGCCTTGGGTTATTACCAGCCGCAGATCGACAGCGATGTGAAGGGTGGCAAGACGCCGCGCCTGGTGCTCAATATCGACCCCGGCGAGCCCGTACACCTGCGCAATGTCACGATTCGCGTCGACGGCCCGGCGGCTTCCCTCAAATCTTTTCGTGTGCCCCAAGGCGCGTCGCTGAAAACCGGCGCGGTGCTCAATCATGGTCACTACGAAGACGCCAAGCGCCTGATCCAGAATCAGGCCTCGCGCTTCGGTTTTTTCAGTGGTCACTTCACCAGTCAGAAATTATCGGTGGACCCGCGTGCCGGCGTGGCTGATATCGAACTGATCTACGACAGCGGCCCGCGCTATGCCCTGGGCAAAGTCAGTTTCGAAGGCGACACACCGTTCGACGAAGACCTGCTGCAACGCATGGTGCCGTTCAAGGAAGGCGCGCCTTACGACTCCGAACTCATTGCCGAACTCAACCAGGCGCTGCAATCGAGTGGTTATTTCGAAGGCGTACGCGTCGATGCGGCACCGACGGCGTCCAAGAACGACGTGATCCCGGTGGACGTTAAACTCGAAACGCGCAAGCCGCGAACCATGGGCCTGGGCCTGGGGTATTCCACGGACGTCGGTCCCCGGGTCAAGGCCAACTGGACCCGACACTGGGTCAATCCGCAGGGGCACAGTTATGGCTGGGAAGCCGAGTTGTCGGCGCCGCGGCAAAACGTCGGGCTGTTCTACGACATCCCGCTGGACCCGCCGCTGACCGACAAACTGCGCTTTGCCGGTGGTTACCAGAATGAAGACATCGCCGGCACCGACACCCACAGCAAGCTGCTGACCATCGGCCCGGAATGGCACAGCAAATTGCCCAGTGGCTGGCAGCGCGTGGTGTCGTTGAAATGGCAGCGTGAGGATTACTCCCTGGGTGACGACTCGGGTTTGAGTACATTGCTGATGCCCGGCGTCAGCTATTCCTACCTGAAAAGCGACAACCGCATCGACCCGCACAACGGCTATCGCCTGCAATTCGAGTCCAAAGTGGCAAAAGAAGGCCTCGGTTCAGACAGCAATTTGCTATATGGCACCGCATTGGTGAAAGGCTTGACCACGGTCTTCGACAAACATCGCTTTCTCGGCCGGGTGCAGGTGGGCGGCAGCGCCACCAACGGCTTCAGTTCCGTCCCGCCGTCGCTGCGGTTTTTCGCCGGTGGCGATCAGAGCGTGCGCGGTTACGACTATCAAAGCCTGTCCCCGGAGAACTCCGAGGGCGACCGCATCGGCGGCCGCTACATGGTCGCGGCCAGCGCCGAATACCAATATTCCATCGCCGAGAAGTGGCGGGTCGCGACCTTCGTCGACCAGGGCAACTCTTTTAATACACTCGAACTGCCGAACCTCAAGACCGGGGTGGGCATCGGCGTGCGTTGGGTCTCACCGGTGGGGCCGATCCGCCTCGACCTGGCCCACGCGCTGGACGATGACGGCGGCATTCGGCTGCACTTTTCCATGGGGCCTGAGCTGTGAATCGTGGTTTGAAAATAACGCTGCTGGCGATTCTGGCGCTGCTGATGCTGGTGGTCCTGAGCATCGTCTCGGTGCTGGGCACGGCCACGGGCAGTCGCTGGGCGTTGGGCTTCGTGCCGGGTTTGACCATCGAGAATTTCCAGGGCCGATTGGGCGGGCAGTGGAGCGCCGATCATGTGCTGTGGCAGCAAGACACCAGCCGGGTTGAGCTGAGCCAGGTGATTTTCGCCTGGTCGCCGCTGTGCCTGACCCGCATGACGCTGTGCCTTGAGCAGGTGAAGGCCGATCAAGTCAGCCTGCAATTTCCGCCCGGTGTTGAAGCAGAAAGCAGCGGGCCGATCAGCCTTCCGGATCTGAAGTTACCCCTGGCCATCGAGCTGGGTGATGTGCAGATCGGCAGCCTGCTGTTCAACGGCAGCGAGCAGCTCAAAGGCTTGCAACTGGCGGCGCACTGGACCGCGCAAGGGATGCAGATCGATTCGGTAAAGTTGCAGCGCGATGACCTGAGCCTGAACCTCTCCGGCCTGCTGCAACCCACCGGTAACTGGCCGCTCAAGGTTGAAGGTCAACTGACCCTGCAAACCCCCGCGCCCTGGACACTGGCGCTGAAGGTTGACGGCGACCTGCTGAGAACCCTGAACCTGAAAGCCGACAGCAGCGGTTACCTGAACGGACAATTGACCGGCGAGATGCAACCACTGGCGGACAACTTGCCGGCCAAGGTACGCATCACCGCCGACGGCTTCAAACCCGCCGCCGACCTGCCAGACACCCTGCAACTCAATCAACTGGAACTCACCGGCGACGGCGACCTGAAAAACGGTTACCAATTGTTCGGCCACGCCACGCTGCCCGCCGAACAAGGCCCGGTTGCGTTGCTGCTGCAAGGCAAGGTCGACGCCAAGGGCGCGCAGATCGCCGCCCTCGACCTCACCGCCAACGACAAGCAAAGCCTCAAGCTCAGCGGCACCCTCGATTGGAGCAAAGGCCTGAGCGCCGACGCGAAAATCGCCTGGCTGGACTTCCCGTGGCACCGCCTCTATCCGCTGATCGACGAGCCGGAAGTGGCGTTGCGCAGCTTCAACGGTGACATCTCCTACACCGATGGCAAATACCTCGGCAGCTTCCAGGCAGCGGCGGATGGCCCGGCCGGCGCTTTCACCCTGAACAGTCCGTTCAGCGGTGACCTGACGAAAATCTACCTGCAACAAATCCAGCTCCAGGCCGGGCAGGGCAAGGCCGAAGGGCACCTGAACCTGCAATTCGCCGACGGCATTGCGTGGGACACCGCGCTCGACCTGTCAGCGATCAACCCGGCGTACTGGGTGGCGGAATTGCCGGGCATGCTGGCCGGACCATTGCGCAGCAAAGGCGAGATGAAGAATGACAAACTCAGCCTCACTGCCGACCTCGACTTGAAAGGAAAGCTGCGCGGGCAGCCCGCCGTGATCCAGGCCAAGGCGGATGGCGGTGGCGAGCAATGGAACCTCAACGCGCTGCAAATCCGCCTCGGCGACAACAGCATCAATGGCAAGGGCAGCCTGCAACAGAAACTTGCCGGTCAGGTCGACATCAAGATGCCGCGTCTGGCCCAGCTCTGGCCACAACTGCGCGGGCAACTGAACGGCCGCATCGATGTCGCCGGCACGCTCAAGGCGCCGCAAGGCAAGCTCGGGCTGCAAGGCACGCAACTGGCGTTCGACGACAATCGCCTGCAAAGCCTCAATCTCGACGCGACGCTCGACAGTGCGCAGCGGGCGAAAATCGACCTCAAGGGCAGCGGCATCCAGGCCGGTGACACCTCACTGGGCACGCTGACCGCCAGCGGCCAGGGCGACATCAAAAACCAGAAACTCAGCCTCGACCTGCAAGGCCCGCAGCTGAAACTGGCGCTCGGTCTCGACGGCGCGCTGGACAAAGGCAACTGGCGCGGTCGCCTGGCCAGCGGCGATATCCAGACCGGTGGGCAGGACTGGAAGTTGCAAGGCCCGGCGAAACTGGAGCGGCTGGCGGACGGCAAAATCAACCTTGGCGCCCATTGCTGGATGTCCGGCCCGGCCAGCCTTTGCGGTGAAGACCAGCGTTTAATGCCGGAGCCGAAGCTGCGTTTCCACCTCAAGCAATTCCCGATTGAAAGCCTGGCGCAGTGGCTGCCGAAGGATTTCGCCTGGAAGGGCAGCCTCAACGCCGACCTGCAACTGGACCTGCCGGCCAGCGGCCCGAATGGCCAGATCAGCATCGACGCCAGCGGCGGCACGTTGCGCATGAAGGAGAAGGACCAGTGGCTGGACTTCCCGTACCAGACGCTGAAACTCACCAGCAAACTCACGCCGAAACGCATCGACACCGACCTCAACTTCGTCGGCGGCAAGCTCGGCGAACTGATGGTGCAGGCGCAAATCAACCCGTTGCCGAAAAACAAACCGCTCACCGGTTCATTCCGTTTGAGCGGGCTGGACCTGTCGGTGGCGCGGCCGTTCGTGCCGATGGTCGAGAAGCTCACCGGGCGCTTGAATGGCAGCGGCACGATTTCCGGTGGCCTGTTGGCGCCGCAGGTCAACGGCAGCCTGCTGCTCAGCGACGGCGAAGTCTCCGGGGCTGAACTGCCGATGGAACTCCAAGCCTTGCAGCTGCGAGCGGTGATTGCCGGTGAAACCGTGCAATTGAATGGCGACTGGAAAAGCGGCAAGACCGGGCAGGGCACCCTTAACGGCAACATCGCCTGGGGACAGGCGCTGGTGGTGGACCTGGCGCTCAAGGGCTCGCAGTTACCGGTTACCGTCGAGCCGTACGCCAAGCTGGAAGTCGCGCCGGACCTGAAAATCTCGATGAAGGGCGACGAGTTGGCGATCGCCGGCAAAGTGCAGGTGCCCAGAGGTGAGATCACCATTCGCGAATTGCCACCTTCCACGGTAAAGATCTCCGATGACGTGGTGATCGTCGGCCAGCAGACCGAAGAAGGCAAACCGCCGTTGGCCATGAAAATGGACATTGATGTGGTGGTCGGCGAAGACAAGCTGAGCTTTGCCGGGTTTGGCCTGACCGCGAATGTGCAGGGGCATGTGCACATCGGCGACAACCTGGACACACGCGGCGAGCTGTGGCTCAACGACGGGCGTTATCGCGCCTACGGCCAGCGCCTGACTGTGCGCCGGGCGCGCTTGTTGTTTGCCGGCCCGCTCGATCAGCCGTACCTGGACGTCGAGGCCATTCGCCAGACTGACGACGTGATCGCCGGTATTCGCCTGAGCGGCAGTGCCGAGCAGCCGACCACGCAGATCTTCTCCGAACCGGCCATGAGCCAGGAACAGGCCTTGTCCTATCTGGTGCTGGGGCGTCCGCTGAGCAGCAACGGCGAAGACAACAACATGCTGGCCCAGGCAGCGCTTGGTTTGGGCTTGATGGGCAGTTCCGGGGTGACCGGCGGGTTGGCGAAGAATTTGGGGATTCAGGATTTCCAACTGGATACCCAGGGCAGCGGCAACACCACCGCCGTCGTGGCCAGCGGCAACATCTCCGAGAAACTCAGTTTGCGTTATGGCGTGGGCGTGTTTGAACCGGCCAACACCATTGCCCTGCGCTACAAGCTGAGCAAGAAGGTCTACCTCGAAGCGGCGAGCGGCGTGGCGAGTTCGCTGGACATCTTCTACAAGCGGGATTTCTAGACCCGTTTCCTTTCACGACACCGAGTCGCCCCCTTCGCGAGCAGGCTCGCTCCCACAGGTGTCACACCGAACCTGTGGGAGCGAGCCTGCTCGCGAAGGCGTCAGTGTGCCCGACGCAAATACCCGACACCATCGGTCAACTAATTACCAAGCAACCTAACTATTGCGTTGACATTGGCTGCCTAGGCAGTAACATCTCGTCATACATTCACTGCCTAGGCAGTTATTAGGTGAGCAAATGAAACATTTCACCCCGGACGATTTCGAAAACTGCCACCTCGGCCTCCTGCTCGGGCGTGCCGCGCTGCTCAAGGACCGGATCATCGACACGCACATGGAACCCCACGGCATCACCGCCGCGCAGTTCAAGGTGATGATTATCGTGGCCCAGTACGGCGTCGATACCCCGGCCGAGTTGTGCCGTCACCTGTCGCTGGACAGCGGCTCGATGACCCGCATGCTCGATCGTCTGGAACAGAAAGGTTTCCTCATCCGCCAACGCTCCGAGGCGGATCGCCGCCAGGTTCAACTGGTGCTGACCGCCGAAGGCCAGAGCCTCGCCGACCGTCTGCCGCACATTGGCGCCGACGCCATGAACGAGTTGGCCGGCGCCATCAGCCCCGATGAGTTGAAAACCCTGGAACACATCCTCAAGAAAATCCTGATAGCCGCCGGTGATTCGATCACCCTGCTGCGGGTAGGTGACAAATGAACAGTAAAACCCTGCGCACCGGGCTGAACCTGGTCCTGGCCGCCATGACCCTGGCCGGTTGCGCCAGCTACAGCGGCTTGACCACCGAAGGCAAAAGCCTCGATGCGAAAACCCTCAAGGCCGGTCAGTCCCTCAGCGGCGTAACCCTGTCGCCGGCGGCCTGGCCGAAAAACGACTGGTGGAAAAGCCTCGGCGACCCGCAGCTCGACGGTCTGATCCGCGAAGCCCTGCACGACAGCCCCGACATGCAAATCGCCGACGCCCGCGCGCATCAGGCCAGTGCCGCGGCCTACGCCGCCGACGCCGCGCGCATGCCGACCCTCGATGCCAGCGCCGGTGTCAGCCGTTCGCGTTTGTCCCGCGACCAGGACCCGACCGGGCAGGGTGGCACTTACGCCACCGTGCGCAACATCGGCGCCAGCTTCAATTACAACTTCGACCTGTGGGGCGGTCAGCGTGACACCTGGGAAGCCGCGTTGGGCCAGGCTCGCGCCGCCGAAGTCGATCAACAGGCCGCGCAGTTGACCCTGTCCGCCGACGTCGCCCGCGCCTACAGCGATTTGGGGCAGGCGCACATCGTCTACGACCTGGCCAATGAAGACCTCAAACGAACCAGGCAAATGCTCGACTTGGGCCAACGTCGCCTGAGCTCGGGCATCGACAGCCAATACCAGTTCCAGCAGACCCAAAGCCTGGAAGCCACGTCCGAAGCCAGCCTGATCGACGCCGAGAAACGCCTGAACAGCGCAAAAATCGCCCTGGCGGTGCTGCTCGGCAAAGGCCCGGACCGCGGCAACGAAATCGCCCGACCGAAGATCCTTCAGGCCAGCGCTGTGGCTTTGCCATCGGTGCTGCCCGCCGAATTGCTCGGTCGTCGTCCCGACCTGGTGGCCGCGCGCTGGCGGGTCGAGGCCGCGAGCAAGAACATCGCCGCCGGCAAAACCCAGTTCTATCCCAACCTGAACCTCAGCGCCGCGGCCGGTGCCGAATCGTTGTTGGGGGATGCAATGTTTGGTTCGGCGAGCCGTTTTTTCAACATCGCCCCGACCATTTCTGTGCCGATTTTCGACGGTGGCCGCTTGCGCGCCGACCTCGATTCGCGCGACGCCGATTACGACCTCGCGGTGGCGCAGTACAACAAAAGCCTGGTGAAAGCGCTCGGCGATGTCAGCGACACCATTAATCAGCTGCGGGATATCGGTCGGCAGATCGGTGCGCAGCAGCATGCCACCGACATTGCCCAGGATTCCTACAACACCGTGGTCCAGCGGTACGGTTCCGGCATCGGCAACTACCTGGACGTGCTCAGCATCGAGCAGCAATTGCTCCAGGCCCAGCGTCAGCTGGCCAACCTGAATGCCGAGCAGATCGACCTGTCGATCCAATTGATGCAAGCGCTGGGCGGCGGTTTTCAGGGCGAAACCCTGACCGCAGCCAACGCCCTCCCAGCCACGCAGCACAACTAATTCAAGGTATTTGTCATGGCCACTGTCGATACACCTGCTGCTCCAACCAACACAGCGCCGGAGAACGCTCAAGACACGAGCAATCCGCGTAAACGCCAAGTCATGCTGGTCGCGCTGGCCATCCTGGTCGTCCTCGCCGGAGTCGGCGTCTGGGGATATCACGAACTCTACGGGCGCTGGAACGAAAGCACCGATGACGCCTATGTGAACGGCAACGTGGTGGAAATCACCCCGCTGGTCACCGGCACCGTGGTCAGCATCGGCGCCGATGACGGTGACCTGGTCCACGAAGGTCAGGTGCTGATCAACTTCGACCCGAATGACGCCGAAGTCGGCCTGCAAAGTGCACAGGCCAATCTGGCGCGCACCGTGCGCCAGGTACGCGGTTTGTACAGTAACGTCGACGGTATGAAAGCTCAGGTCAACGCGCAGCAGGCTGAAGTGCAAAAGGCCCAGGACAACTTCAATCGCCGGAAAAACCTCGCCGCCGGCGGTGCGATTTCCCAGGAAGAGCTGTCCCACGCTCGCGACGACCTGACCTCGGCGCAAAACGCCCTGGCCAACGCCAAGCAGCAATTGAAAACCACCAGTGCGCTGGTCGATGACACCGTGGTCTCGTCGCACCCGGACGTGATGTCGGCGGCCGCGCAACTGCGTCAGGCCTACCTGAACAACTCACGCAGCACCTTGATTGCACCGGTCACCGGTTATGTGGCCAAGCGTTCCGTGCAGTTGGGTCAAAGGGTACAGCCGGGCACTGCGCTGATGGCGGTGATTCCGCTGGATCAGCTGTGGATCGACGCCAACTTCAAGGAAACCCAGCTGCGTGACATGCGCATCGGTCAGCCGGTGGACATCCAGGCCGACCTGTACGGCAGCGACGTGAAATTCAGCGGCACCATCGACAGCCTCGGCGCCGGTACCGGCAGTGCGTTTGCCCTGCTGCCGGCGCAAAACGCTACGGGTAACTGGATCAAGATCGTCCAGCGCGTGCCGGTGCGGATCCACATCAACGCCGAAGAACTGGCCAAGCACCCGTTGCGCGTGGGGCTGTCGACGCAGGTCGACGTGAACCTGCACGACCAGAGCGGCCCGGTGCTGGCGCAACAGCCGCCGCAAAAGGCCTCGTTCAGCACCAACGTCTACGACCGTCAGTTGGCTGAAGCCGACGCGATGATCACTCAGTTGATCCACGACAACAGCGCTGCGGTCAGCAAGACCGCGCAACGCTGATCCACAAGGTCAGCTGCGTCAATAACAGGCGCGGCGCCAATCAGGTTTCAAAGGATTAGCGATGAGCAATAACGCCTCTTTCACGCCGCCCAGCCTGTTGCTCAGCACCATCGGCCTGTCGCTGGCGACCTTCATGCAAGTGCTCGACACCACCATCGCCAACGTGGCGCTACCGACCATTTCCGGCAACCTGGGCGTGAGTTCGGAGCAGGGCACGTGGGTGATTACGTCCTTCGCGGTGAGCAACGCGATCGCGCTGCCGCTGACCGGTTGGCTCAGCCGCCGCTTCGGTGAAGTGAAGCTGTTTCTCTGGGCCACGGTGCTGTTTGTGCTGGCCTCGTTTCTCTGCGGTATCTCGACCTCGATGCCGGAGCTGATCGGCTTTCGAGTGCTGCAAGGCCTGGTGGCCGGTCCGTTGTACCCGATGACCCAGACGCTGCTGATCGCGGTCTATCCCCCCGCGAGGCGCGGCATGGCCCTGGCGTTGCTGGCGATGGTCACGGTGGTGGCACCCATTGCAGGGCCGATCCTCGGCGGCTGGATTACCGACAGCTACAGCTGGCCGTGGATTTTCTTCATCAACGTGCCGATCGGTGTCTTCGCAGTGATGGTGGTGCGCCAGCAACTCAAGGCACGCCCGGTGGAAACCAGCCGCCAACCGATGGATTACGTGGGGCTGATCACGTTGATCATTGGCGTCGGTGCGTTGCAGATTATCCTCGACAAGGGCAATGACCTGGATTGGTTCGAGTCGAATTTCATCCTGATTAGCTCCGCCATTTCCGTGATAGCGCTGGCGGTGTTCATCATCTGGGAAATGACCGATAAGCACCCGGTGGTGAACCTGAGGCTGTTCGCCTACCGCAACTTCCGTATCGGCACGTTGGTGCTGGTTCTCGGTTACGCCGGGTTCTTCGGCATCAACCTGATCCTGCCGCAATGGCTGCAAACCCAGATGGGCTACACCGCGACCTGGGCCGGTCTGGCTGTTGCGCCGATCGGGATTCTGCCGGTGCTGATGTCGCCGTTTGTCGGCAAGTACGCGCACAAGTTCGACCTGCGTCTGCTGGCCGGTCTGGCGTTCCTGGCCATTGGCCTGAGCTGCTTCATGCGCGCCGGGTTCAACAATGAGGTCGACTTCCAGCACATCGCCCTGGTGCAACTGTTCATGGGCATTGGCGTGGCGCTGTTCTTCATGCCGACCCTGAGCATCTTGATGTCGGACCTGCCACCGAGCCAGATCGCCGATGGTGCGGGCCTGGCGACCTTCCTGCGGACCCTCGGCGGTAGTTTTGCGGCATCGCTGACCACCTGGATCTGGATTCGCCGGGCGGATCAGCACCATGCGTATCTGAGCGAAAGCATCACCACGTTCGACCCGGCCACCCGCGATGCACTGAACACCTTGGGCGGGGCGGGTAACCCGGCCTATGCGCAGCTCGACCATGTGCTGACCAGTCAGGCGTACATGCTCTCCACCGTGGATTACTTCACGTTGCTGGGGTGGGGGTTCATGGGGTTGATTCTGATCGTTTGGCTGGCGAAACCGCCGTTTGCAGCGAAAGCGGGGCCTGCTGCTTCCGGCCATTAAGCGCAACACAATCCTGTAGGAGCCGGCTTGCTGGCGATATCGTTTTTTCAGTCAATAAAGTTGTTGAATGATAAACCGCTATCGCCAGCAAGCCGGCTCCTACAAGGGTTTTGTGTTCGGTAGTCAGTTCGTGGGGGCTGCCAGTTGCGCTGGCGGGGTGAAGTCGAAGGGGGCCAGCGCAAACCCTTGCTCATCCACCTGCAACGCCCAGCCCTGGCGATCCCAATCCCCCAGCACAATGCGTTTGGCCGCTTGTTCGCCCAGCTGCAATTTGTGGATAGCCGGGCGATGGGTATGGCCGTGGATCAAGGTTTTCACGCCATATTCCTGCATGATCCGCGGAATTTCCTCCGGCGTGACATCCACAATGTCATTGGCCTTCATCCGCGTTTGCGCACGGCTTTCACTGCGCAGCTTGCGCGCCAGCTTGTGCCGGGTGCGCAGTGGCAAATTCCGCAGGATGAACAGGCTGATCGGGTTGCGCAGGTAGCGACGCAGCTTCATATAGGCTTCGTCGCGGGTGCAGAGGCTGTCGCCGTGCATCAATAGCACCGGCTCACCGTAAAACTGTACGACACTCGGGTCCTTCAACAACGTGCAGCCGGCCTGTTTACAGAAGGCCTGGCCGAGCATGAAGTCGCGATTGCCGTGCATCAGGAAAATGGCCGTGCCGCTGTCGCTCAATTCGCGCAGGGCCTGGCAGATGGAGCGCTGGAAGGGCGTCATGGCGTCGTCGCCAATCCACGCTTCGAAAAAGTCGCCCAGAATGTACAACGCACTCGCCGAGCGGGCGCGTCCGGCGAGCAAATCCAGAAACGCCCGGGTAATGTCCGGGCGCTCCTCTTCCAGATGCAAATCTGAAATCAGCAGTATCACTCAATGATCTCGGCTTTCTCGATGATCACGTCGTCTGCTGGTACGTCCTGGTGGCCGGACTTCATGGTGGTGGAAACACCTTTGATCTTGTCGACCACTTCTTGGCCTGCAACGACTTTGGCGAATACGGCGTAGCCCCAGCCCTGAGTGGTCTTGGCGCTGTGGTTCAGGAAGCTGTTGTCAGCCACGTTGATGAAGAACTGGGCGGAAGCCGAATGCGGCTCCATGGTGCGGGCCATGGCAACGCTGTACTTCACGTTCGGCAGGCCGTTGTCGGCTTCGTTCTGGATGCTTGGGCGCTTGTCTTTCTTTTCTTTCATGCCTGGCTCGAAACCGCCGCCCTGGATCATGAAGTTACCGATGACACGGTGGAAAACGGTGTTTTCGTAGTGACCGGCTTTAACGTACTCGATGAAGTTGGCCACGGTGATCGGGGCTTTTTCAGCGTTCAGTTCCAGGACGATGTCGCCATGGTTGGTGGTCAGTTTGACTTGGGTCATGATCGGTACTCTTTCTAGGAATTCGTGGGTTTCGGGCTATTACAGCCCCCAACCGGTCTGGCCAGTAACAGCCAAGGTGCGCAGTTTAGCGTGCCGGGCGCGAATTTCGAGGCTGTTTTTCATTTATGGCCTATTAAATACGACCGTTTGCAGGCGCGCTCTGTCAGGTGCTTGACAGCATCGGCTATGATAGCGGCTTTGTTTTACTTGGCCTTCTCCGGCCGCGCACTTGTACGTTCAAGGATCCTATGAGCAAGCCCACTGTCGACCCTACCTCGAATGCCAAGACCGGCCCTGCCGTGCCGGTCAATTTCCTGCGCCCGATCATCCAGGCGGACCTGGACTCGGGTAAGCACACGCAGATCGTCACCCGTTTCCCGCCTGAGCCCAATGGCTACCTGCACATCGGTCACGCCAAGTCGATCTGTGTGAACTTCGGCCTGGCCCAGGAATTCGGCGGCGTTACCCACCTGCGTTTCGACGACACCAACCCGGCCAAGGAAGACCAGGAATACATCGACGCGATCGAAAGCGACATCAAATGGCTGGGCTTTGAATGGTCCGGCGACGTGCGCTTCGCCTCGCAGTATTTCGACCAGTTGCACGACTGGGCCGTTGAACTGATCAAGGCCGGCAAGGCCTACGTCGACGACCTGAGCCCGGAACAGGCCAAGGAATACCGTGGCAGCCTGACCGAGCCGGGCAAGAACAGCCCGTTCCGTGATCGCTCCGTGGAAGAAAACCTCGACTGGTTCGCCCGCATGAAGGCCGGCGAATTCCAGGACGGCGCACGCGTGCTGCGAGCCAAGATCGACATGGCCTCGCCGAACATGAACCTGCGCGACCCGATCATGTATCGCATCCGTCACGCGCATCACCACCAGACCGGTGACAAGTGGTGCATCTACCCGAACTACGACTTCACCCACGGTCAGTCGGACGCCATCGAAGGCATCACCCACTCGATCTGCACCCTGGAGTTCGAAAGCCACCGTCCGCTGTACGACTGGTTCCTGGACGCGCTGCCAGTGCCGGCGCACCCGCGTCAGTACGAATTCAGCCGCCTGAACCTGAACTACACGATCACCAGCAAGCGCAAGCTCAAGCAACTGGTCGATGAAAAGCACGTGTTCGGTTGGGACGATCCGCGCATGTCGACGCTGTCGGGCTTCCGCCGCCGTGGCTACACGCCTGCGTCGATCCGCAACTTCTGCGACATGGTCGGCACCAACCGTTCTGACGGCGTCGTCGATTTCGGCATGCTCGAGTTCAGCATCCGTCAGGATCTGGACGCGAACGCCCCGCGCGCCATGTGCGTGCTGCGTCCGTTGAAGGTGGTAATCACCAACTATCCGGAAGACCAGGTCGAGAACCTCGAACTGCCGCGTCATCCGCAGAAAGAAGAACTGGGCGTGCGCAAGCTGCCGTTCGCCCGTGAAATCTACATCGACCACGATGACTTCATGGAAGAGCCGCCAAAAGGCTACAAGCGCCTGGAACCCAACGGCGAAGTGCGTCTGCGTGGCAGCTACGTGATCCGCGCCGACGAAGCGATCAAGGACGCCGATGGCAACATCGTTGAACTGCGTTGCTCGTACGACCCGGAAACCCTCGGCAAGAACCCTGAAGGCCGCAAGGTCAAAGGCGTGGTGCACTGGGTGCCGGCCGCTGCCAGCGTCGAGTGCGAAGTACGTCTGTACGATCGCCTGTTCCGTTCGGCCAACCCTGAAAAGGCTGAAGACAGCGCCAGTTTCCTGGACAACATCAACCCTGACTCGCTGCAGGTACTCAACGGTTGTCGTGCTGAACCCTCGCTGGGCAACGCACAGCCGGAAGACCGTTTCCAGTTCGAGCGCGAAGGTTACTTCGTCGCGGATATCAAGGACTCGAAACCGGGCGCTCCGGTATTCAACCGTACCGTGACCCTGCGTGATTCGTGGGGCCAGTGATTCAAGGAAGTTTTTAAAGTGCTAACGATCTACAACACGCTCACCAAGAGCAAAGAAGTCTTCAAGCCGCTGGATGGCAACAATGTGCGCATGTACGTCTGCGGGATGACCGTGTACGACTACTGCCACATTGGCCATGGCCGCAGCATGGTCGCATTCGACCTGGTGACCCGCTGGTTGCGCTTCAGCGGTTATAACCTGACGTATGTGCGCAACATCACCGACATTGAAGACAAGATCATCAATCGTGCCCGCGAGAACGGCGAGCCGTACGATGCGCTGACCGAACGCATGATCGCTGCGATGCACGAGGACGAGGCGCGCCTCAACATCCTCAAGCCGGACATGGAACCGCGTGCCACGGATCACATTCCGGGTATGTTGAGCATGATCCAGACCCTGATCGACAAGGGTTACGCCTACGCCCCGGGCAATGGCGACGTGTACTATCGCGTCGCCAAGTTCATGGGCTACGGCAAGCTGTCGCGCAAGAAGATCGAAGACCTGCGCATCGGCGCACGCATCGAAGTCGACGAGTCCAAACAGGACCCGCTGGACTTCGTACTGTGGAAAGGCGCCAAGCCAGGCGAGCCGAGCTGGCCTTCGCCGTGGGGCGACGGTCGTCCGGGCTGGCACATCGAGTGCTCGGTGATGTCGACCTGCTGCCTGGGTGAGACTTTCGACATTCATGGCGGCGGCAGCGACCTCGAGTTCCCGCACCACGAAAATGAAATCGCCCAGAGCGAAGCGGCCACCGGCAAGACCTACGCCAACGCGTGGATGCATTGCGGCATGATTCGTATCAATGGCGAGAAGATGTCCAAGTCCTTGAACAACTTCTTCACCATTCGTGACGTGCTGGAAAAGTACCACCCGGAAGTCGTGCGTTACCTGCTGGTGTCGAGCCACTACCGCAGCGCGATCAACTACTCGGAAGACAACCTCAAGGACGCCAAAGGCGCCCTAGAGCGTTTCTATCACGCGCTCAAAGGCCTGCCGAACGTGGCACCGGCCGGCGGCGAAGCCTTCGTCGAGCGCTTCACTCAGGTGATGAACGACGACTTCGGCACGCCGGAAGCCTGCGCCGTGCTGTTCGAAATGGTGCGCGAGATCAACCGTCTGCGCGAGAGCGATCTCAATGCGGCGGCGGGTCTGGCGGCGCGTCTGAAAGAACTGGCGAGCGTGTTGGGTGTGTTGCAGCTTGAGGCCGATGACTTCTTGCAGGCTGGCGCTGAAGGGCGTGTGGATGCCGCTGAAGTTGATGCGTTGATCGCTGCGCGTCTGGCGGCTCGTGCCGGTAAAGACTGGGCCGAATCCGACCGCATCCGCGACCAGCTCACCGCCATGGGCGTGGTGCTGGAAGACGGGAAGGGCGGCACGACCTGGCGTTTGGCTGACTGATTGGGTTATCCGCTACAAAACAAAAACCCGCCTTGTGCGGGTTTTTGTTTATGTGCAGGGTTTTAGGTTTGTGGTGACAGGGCTGATGCCTTCGCGAGCAGGCTCGCTCCCACAGTCGATCTTCGGCACGACACAAATCCCCTGTGGGAGCGAGCCTGCTCGCGAAGGTCTCAAGCCAACCACAGCCAGTACAGTTCACTCATCACTCAGCCTGGCGCAATCGCTTATAGAGGGTATTACGGCTAACCCCCAACCGCCGGGCCAGATGCGAAATATTCCCCCCAGCCGCGCGCAACTGCCGATTCAAATTCTCGACATCATTCAAATCCACCGCCAGCGTTTCAGGCGAATCCACCGGTTCCATCTCCAGATCGACAAAAAAATCATCCGGCAAATGCTCCGGCCGTACCGGCTGTTCTTCGGCCATGGCCAGCGCCACCTGCATCACGCTGCTGACCTGACGCAAATTCCCCGGCCACGGATGACGGCCGAACAGCTCCAGCACTTCACGGCTCAACCCGGCCCATTGCGATGGCTCCCGGTGCTGCTCCCACAAGCGTTTGAACAAGGCCTGCTTGTCACTGCGTTCGCGCAGGGGCGGTAATTCCAGGGTCAAGCCGCCGATCCGGTAATACAGGTCTTCGCGAAACCGACCGAGTTGCACTTGCTCACGCAACGCACGGTTGGTCGCTGAAATAATCCGGATATCGACCGGGAACAGCTCGCTGCTGCCCACCGGTTGCACGCAACGTTCCTGCAATACCCTCAACAACCGGGCTTGAGTCGGCAGCGGCATGTCGCCGATTTCATCAAGGAACAGGGTGCCCTTATCCGCCTTACGGATCAGTCCGATGCTGCCTTTCTGGTTGGCGCCGGTGAATGCGCCTTTCTCGTAGCCAAATAACTCGGATTCCACCAGTTCGGCGGGGATCGCTGCACAGTTGACGGCAATGAACGGTTGTTTGCTGCGCGAGCTGGCCTGGTGCAAGGCTTTGACGAAGACTTCCTTGCCGACCCCGGTTTCGCCGTGAATCAACAGCGGAATGTCTTTCTCCAGCAGGCGTTCAGCCTGACGCACGGCTTTTTCCACGCGGCTGTCGCCGAAGTGCAGGGTGTTGAGGCTGATCGTTTCGGGAGCCGCCACGACCACTGGCTCCGCAAACAGCCGCGGTTGAATCGGCACCTGTTTCGGCCGCCTCAGCAGGCACTGGAAGCGGTTGCGCCCCGAGGCTTGCAGGGCGAACGGCAAACCGTCGGGCTGGTTCAGTAATTCCAGCAGCGACACCTTGAACAGGCTTTCGACGCTGACCCGCGACAGGCTGATGCCCAGCAGATTGTCGGCGCGACGGTTGGCGGACAGTACCTGGCCGGTCTCGTCGAAGATCAACAACCCCGCCCACTGGCTGTCGAGGTTGTTCAACCCGGTGTTGAAGGTCAGTTGAAAATGTTGGCCATGGAACAGGTTGAGAATCAGCCGGTTTTCCACGGTCTGGCTCATCATCTTGACCATGCCGAGGGTGTGGGACGGCGGCAGGTAGCTGTCGCTGGACACGTCCAGCACCGCGATCACCTTGCGCTCGGCATCGAAAATCGGCGCGGCGGAACCGGTCATGAAACGGTTGGCTTTCAGAAAGTGTTCATCGTGTTCGATGTGCACGGCCTGCTCGCAGGCGAGGGCGGTGCCGATGGCGTTGGTGCCGCTGCAACGCTCCATCCAGCTGGCGCCGGCGCTGAAACCACGGGTCAGGCTCGGCTCGATAAAGCGTTGGGTGCCCCACGACGTCAGGACCTGGCCTTGATTGTCGGCGAGCATGATCAGGCAATTGGAATTGCTCAGGATGTTTTCGTAATACGGCAGGACTTCCTGGTGCGTGGTCTGGACCAGGGAGTGCTGGCTCTCCAGCAATTGGGCGATGCCTTCGGCCGGCAGTTGATCGAATGCCGGGGCGCTCTGGTGGTTGAGGCCGAAGGCGCGGCAACGCTTCCAGGAGTCCTGAATGACGGCGTCGTGGGAGAGCGGCGAGGCGGGTGCGGCCATGGCAGTCGATCTCTGAGCAAGCTTTTATTGTTTTTATGATTGGTTTTGCTGCACAAACCCCGGGGTGGCGACGAACTCCATGTGGGAGCGAGCCTGCTCGCGAATGCGATACAACATTCAACATTTATATCGACTGACACACCGCCTTCGCGAGCAGGCTCGCTCCCACAGGTTTAGCGACGTTGCGCATCTGCGGGTGGGGCAAAAACATCCGTAGAGTGTTGTTCACGATTGTTCATTGTCAACCGCCGGATTGTTCAGTTGTTCAGTTCAGGCTGTTCATTTTTGTTCAGCAACGAAAGCGTTCACCCTGCTCATACAAAGATTTTCCAGTCGGATCAATGGCTTGAAATATCTGGCACGAAACTCGCTCTGTAGCTCCGGTCGCTTGACTCCAAATAATAAAAAAGGCCGAGCCATGTCATTAACCCTGGAGCACGTCAGCCGCACCGTCGAGGGCCAGACCTGGATCGACGATGCCTGCCTGAGTTTTGAACCCGGATCCTTCAACGTTTTGCTCGGGCGCACGCTGTCCGGCAAAACCAGTCTGATGCGCCTGATGGCCGGGCTGGACAAGCCCGACAGCGGCCGCATCCTCATGAACGGCGTCGACGTCACCCAGCGCCCGGTGCGCCTGCGCAACGTGTCGATGGTCTATCAGCAGTTCATCAATTACCCGACCATGACCGTCTTCGAGAACATTGCCTCGCCGTTGCGCCAGGGCGGTGTGTCCAATGAGCTGATCCAGAGCAAAGTGCTGGAAACCGCGAAGATGCTGCGCATCGAGAAGTTCCTCCAGCGCCATCCCCTTGAACTCTCCGGCGGCCAGCAACAGCGCACGGCCATGGCCCGCGCACTGGTCAAGGACGCCGAGCTGATCCTGTTCGACGAGCCGCTGGTCAACCTCGATTACAAGCTGCGCGAAGAACTGCGCCAGGAAATGCGCGAGCTGTTCAAGGCGCGGCACACCATCGCCATCTACGCCACTACCGAACCCAACGAAGCCCTGGCACTGGGCGGCACCACGACCATTCTTCACGAAGGTCGGGTGATCCAGAGCGGCAAGTCGTCCGAGGTCTATCACCAGCCGCAAAGCGTGCTCGCGGCAGAGCTGTTCTCCGAGCCGCCGATCAACCTGATGCCGGGACGGATTGCCGGCAACGAAGTCAGCTTCGCCAACTTCGTGCACTTCCCGTTGAACGTGGATTTGCGGCCGGTTGGCGAGGGCGAGTTCCGCTTTGGCGTGCGGCCAAGCCACATCTCGCTGGTGCCGAGCAACGACGATGATCTGGAACTGGCCGTGACCGTCGAGGTCGCCGAGATCAGCGGTTCGGAAACTTTCCTGCACGTGCGCAACGAGCATTTCCTGTTGGTGCTGCACTTGCCTGGCGTTCACGAATACGACGTCGACGCGCCGATCCGCATCTATATCCCGACCCATAAACTGTTTGTGTTCGATGCGCAGGGACGTTTGGTCCAGGCGCCCGGTCGCCGTGTCGCGAGGGTTGCCTGATGGCCGAAATCCGTTTGCAGAACCTCGCCCACAGTTACACCAAAACCCCGTCCGGCCCTGAGGATTACGCGATCCGCGAGATGGACCACATCTGGGAGCAGGGCGGCGCCTATGCGTTGCTCGGGCCTTCGGGGTGCGGCAAGTCGACCTTGCTCAACATCATTTCCGGGTTGCTCAGCCCTTCGCAGGGGCACGTGTTGTTCGACGGCAAAGCGGTCAACGACCTGACGCCGGAGAAGCGCAACATCGCCCAGGTTTTTCAATTCCCGGTGGTCTACGACACCATGACCGTGTTCGATAACCTGGCGTTTCCGCTGCGTAATCAGGGCATGGCCGAGGCGAGAATTCACACCAAGGTGCAGGAAATTGCCGAGGTCCTTGACCTGCAGGCACTGCTGAGCAAAAAGGCCAGCAACCTCACCGCCGACGAAAAGCAGAAAGTCTCCATGGGCCGTGGGCTGGTGCGCGATGACGTCTCGGCGATCCTGTTCGACGAGCCGCTGACCGTGATCGACCCGCACCTGAAGTGGAAGCTGCGACGCAAGCTCAAGCAGATCCACGAGCAGTTCAACATCACCATGGTCTACGTCACCCACGATCAGCTGGAGGCCTCGACCTTCGCCGACAAGATCGCGGTGATGTACGGCGGGCAGATCGTGCAATTCGGCACGCCGCGAGAACTGTTCGAACGGCCGAGCCACACCTTTGTCGGCTACTTCATTGGCAGCCCGGGGATGAACCTGATCGAGGTCACGCCGCAACCGGGAGGCGTGGGGTTCGCCTCGACGCACCTGCCGCTGTCCGAGGCGCAGCAACAGCGCATCGCCGAGTCCGAGTGGAAAACCCTGAAAGTCGGTATCCGCCCGGAGTTCGTCCACGTGTGGGAAGAACCCTTTGATGACGCAATGCAGGCACAGGTCGTACACATCGAAGACCTTGGCACCTACAAAATCTTGACCCTGAACCTCGACGGCGCGCCGCTGAAAGTGCGCCTGGCCGAAGACAAACCGGTGCCGGAAGGCACGGCGTACATCAGTTTTCCGGCGCAGTGGTTGATGGTCTATGCCGATGAATATCTGCTGCCAGCGCAAGCCAATAACGGAGTGCAGCCATGAACAAGGTGCAAAACAACAAGGCCTGGTGGCTGGTGTTGCCGGTGTTCCTGCTGGTGGCCTTCAGTGCGGTGATCCCGATGATGACGGTGGTCAACTATTCGGTGCAGGACATTTTCGACCAGTCCAGCCGCTACTTCGTCGGCGCCGACTGGTACAAGCAAGTGCTGCTCGATCCGCGCCTGCATGACTCTCTTTTGCGGCAGTTCATCTACTCCGCTTGCGTGCTGTTGATCGAAATCCCGCTGGGCATCGCCATCGCCCTGACCATGCCGACCAAGGGGCGCTGGTCGTCGCTGGTGCTGATCATCCTGGCCATTCCGCTGCTGATTCCCTGGAACGTGGTCGGCACCATCTGGCAGATTTTCGGCCGCGCCGACATCGGCCTGCTGGGTTCGAGCCTGAATGCGATGGGCATCAACTATAACTATGCATCGAACACCATGGACGCCTGGGTCACGGTGCTGGTGATGGACGTGTGGCACTGGACGTCGCTGGTGGCGTTGCTGTGTTTCTCCGGGTTGCGAGCGATTCCGGACGTGTATTACCAGGCGGCACGGATTGATCGGGCCTCGGCCTGGGCAGTGTTCCGGCACATTCAGTTGCCCAAGCTGAAAAGCGTGCTGCTGATCGCGGTGATGCTGCGCTTCATGGACAGTTTCATGATCTACACCGAGCCGTTCGTGCTGACCGGTGGCGGGCCGGGGAATGCCACGACGTTCCTCAGTCAGACGTTGACCCAGATGGCCGTAGGGCAATTCGACCTGGGACCGGCAGCGGCGTTTTCGCTGGTGTACTTCCTGATCATCCTGTTGGTGTCCTGGCTGTTCTACACCGCCATGACTCACTCTGACGCCAACCGCTGAGGCCCATCATGAGCAAGAGAAAACTCATCCCGCTGCTGATCTACATCCTGTTCCTGCTGGTGCCGATCTACTGGTTGCTGAACATGTCGTTCAAGAGCAACACCGAAATCCTCGGCGGCCTGACGCTGTTTCCCTCGGACTTCACCTTGCATAACTACAAGGTGATTTTCACCGATCCGAGCTGGTACACCGGTTACCTCAACTCGCTGTATTACGTGAGCCTGAACACGGTGATCTCCCTGAGCGTGGCGCTGCCGGCGGCGTATGCGTTTTCGCGCTATCGCTTCCTCGGTGACAAGCACCTGTTCTTCTGGCTGCTGACCAATCGCATGGCGCCACCGGCAGTGTTCCTGCTGCCGTTCTTCCAGCTGTATTCCTCGATCGGTCTGTTCGACACCCACATCGCCGTGGCCCTGGCTCACTGCCTGTTTAACGTGCCGTTGGCGGTGTGGATTCTTGAAGGCTTCATGTCCGGTGTTCCGAAGGAAATCGACGAAACCGCCTACATCGACGGCTACAGTTTTCCCAAGTTTTTCGTGAAGATTTTCATCCCGCTGATCGGCTCCGGGATCGGTGTCACGGCGTTTTTCTGCTTCATGTTTTCCTGGGTCGAGTTGCTCTTGGCGCGCACGCTGACGTCGGTCAACGCCAAGCCGATTGCGGCGGTGATGACGCGTACCGTCTCGGCGTCCGGCATCGATTGGGGCGTGCTGGCGGCGGCGGGGGTGTTGACCATCCTGCCGGGCATGCTGGTGATCTGGTTTGTTCGCAACCACGTGGCCAAGGGCTTTGCCCTCGGCCGGGTATGAGGAGCTGATGATGGAATGGATGAGTTGGACGGTCCCCACCGCGGCGTTCTTCATTGTCATTGGCCTGATTCTGGTGGGCATGACGACCTGGGAGTTGCGTTCGCCGAGCATTCTTCGGCGGGGTTTGTTGCCGATTGCCACCACCCGTGGCGATCGGCTGTTTATCGGTCTTCTCGGCAGCGCCTACCTGCATTTGCTGGTAATCGGCGTCACCGACTGGAGCATCTGGGTAGCGTCCGCGTTGTCCCTGGTGTGGCTGTTGGCTGTGATGCGTTGGGGCTAGTCGAATCGCTCGGCAATGTTGCTCCGAAAATCAAACAGGAGGTCTCTATGTTCGACAAAAACAATAAGCTGCGACATAGCATTTCATTGGCAGCCATGCTGGCACTCAGTGGGTTGAGCGCTGCGGCCTGGGCCGACGCCTATGAAGACGCTGCGAAGAAATGGATTGGCGCCGAGTTCAAACCGTCCACCCTGACGGCCGACCAGCAGCTCGCGGAATTGAAGTGGTTCATCAAGGCGGCCGAGCCGTTTCGCGGGATGGACATCAAAGTCGTATCGGAAACCCTGACTACCCACGAATACGAGTCCAAGGTGCTGGCCAAGGCCTTTACCGAGATCACCGGGATCAAGGTGACCCACGACTTGCTGCAAGAAGGCGACGTGGTGGAAAAACTGCAGACCGTGATGCAGTCGGACAAGAGCATCTATGACGGCTGGGTCAACGACTCGGACCTGATCGGTACGCACTTTCGCTATGGCAAGACCGAGTCGATCACCGACTTGATGGCCAACGAAGGCAAGGCGTATACCTCGCCAACCCTGGACATCAAGGACTTCATCGGCATTTCCTTCACCACCGCGCCGGACGGCAAGATCTATCAGCTGCCTGACCAGCAGTTCGCCAACCTGTACTGGTTCCGCGCCGACTGGTTTGAACGTGCGGACCTGAAAGCCAAGTTCAAGGAGAAGTACGGCTACGAATTGGGCGTGCCGGTGAACTGGTCGGCCTATGAAGACATCGCCAAATTCTTCAGCGAAGACGTCAAGGAAATCGACGGCAAGCGGGTTTACGGGCACATGGACTACGGCAAGAAAGACCCGTCGCTGGGCTGGCGCTTCACCGATGCCTGGTTCTCCATGGCCGGTGGTGGCGACAAAGGCCTGCCGAACGGTTTGCCGGTGGACGAGTGGGGCATTCGCGTCGAGGATTGCCACCCGGTGGGTTCCAGCGTGACCCGCGGTGGCGACACCAACGGCCCGGCGGCAGTCTTTGCCACCCAGAAATACGTCGACTGGCTCAAAGCCTATGCACCACCGGAAGCGGCGGGCATGACCTTCTCCGAGTCGGGGCCGGTACCGTCTCAGGGCAACATCGCCCAACAGATCTTCTGGTACACCGCGTTCACCGCCGACATGACCAAACCGGGCCTGCCGGTGGTCAACGCCGATGGCACGCCGAAGTGGCGCATGGCGCCATCGCCGCGTGGTCCGTATTGGGAAGAGGGCATGAAACTCGGGTATCAGGACGTGGGTTCGTGGACGTTCATGAAGTCCACGCCTGAGAAACAGAAACTGGCGGCGTGGCTGTATGCGCAGTTTGTGACCTCGAAAACCGTGTCGCTGAAGAAAACCATCGTCGGCCTGACGCCGATCCGCGAGTCGGACATCAACTCGCAAGCGATGACCGACCTGGCACCGAAACTCGGTGGTCTGGTCGAGTTCTACCGCAGCCCGGCGCGTGTGCAATGGACCCCGACCGGGACCAACGTGCCGGACTATCCGCGTCTGGCGCAACTGTGGTGGAGCCACATCGCCGAAGCGGCGAGCGGCGAGAAAACCCCGCAAGAGGCATTGGACGGTCTGGCCAAGGATCAGGACGCGATCATGTCCCGTCTGGAACGCTCGAAAGCGCAAACCACTTGCGCCCCGAAAATGAACCCCGAGCGCGATGCGCAATATTGGTTCGATCAACCGGGCGCACCGAAGCCTAAGCTGGCGAACGAGAAGCCGAAAGGCGAAACCGTGAACTACAACGAACTGCTGAAATCGTGGGCGGATGCGCGTAAGTAAGCCTCTTTACTGAGCAAAACGAACGGCACCGAAAGGTGCCGTTTTTGTGTGTGGCTTAGAAACCGCTTTCGCGAGCAGGCTCGCTCCCACATTGGGCCGAGGTGACAGCCGATTTTGTGTACGACACAAATCCCCTGTGGGAGCGAGCCTGCTCGCGAAGGCGGCGGCCCCGACAGCGAAAATCTCAAGCCTGATACCTCAGGGCGCCACACCCTCAATCGCAGGAAACTCCAACCGAAACACCGTCATCACTCCCGGCAGGCTCTTAACCTCTGCCACACCCTGATGCAGGCTCATGATCGAGCGCACGATGGCCAGGCCCAGTCCGGTGCTGCCCTGGGCGCGGCAGCGGCTGCTGTCGACGCGGTAAAAACGGTCGAAAAGATGCGGCAGATGCTGCGCTTCGATGCCCGCGCCGGGGTTGCTAACCAGCAGGGAAACCTGCGTCGCGCCTTGTTCAATCAATAGCGAAACCGTTTGCCCGGCCGGGCAGTGGCGCAGGGCGTTGGACAGCAGGTTCGAGATCGCCCGCTGGATCATCAACCGGTCGCCCGTCACCCGGGCACTGCCCACCACCGTCAAATGAACCTGCTTGTCCTGTGCGGACAGGGAAAACAGGTCGGCGACTTTCAGGGCTTCATCTTCCAGCGCAATCAGCTCGAAAGGCGTCAGCGCCGCCGGGTGGCTGACCTGCGCCAGAAACAGCATGTCCGAGACAATCCGCGCAAGGCGATCCAGTTCTTCGGTACACGACACCAACACGTCTTTGTACTCATCCGTCGTGCGTTCACGAGAGAGTGTCACCTGTGCCTTGCCCATCAGGTTGTTGATCGGCGAGCGCAGCTCGTGGGCCAGATCATCGGAGAACTGCGACAACTGCTGCACGCCGCTGTCGAGGCGATGCAGCATGAAATTGATGCCCTGCGCCAGTTCACTGAGTTCCTGCGGCATGTTCACCACCGAGAGTCGATGGTCGAGGTCTTGCGTCGACACCATCTCCGCCACTTTGCGAAACTCGCGCATCGGTGCCAGGCCACGCTGCACGGCCGCCCAGGCACAGAGGCCGATGAGGATCAGCAGCAACGGCAGCGCCATCAGCGTCGTGCGCAGATAGGCACTGAGCAACGCCTGATCGTGGGCATTGTCCATCGACAGCAGTACCGGGACGCTGGTGCCGTCCTTCAGGCGGATCAATCGGGAGGCCGTCAGAAACTTTATGCCTTGGGCGTCGGTGCTGGCGGAGTAAGCCAACTGATCGGTGGCCCTGCGCACGGCCTTCAGTTCGACGCGCGGATCGGCCATGCCGGTGCCGGACTTCAACAGCGGTGAACGCAGGTTCGAGCGGTCGTAAATTGTCAGCGTCAGGTTGTCATGGCCCATGATCTGATCGAGCAGAATGTGTGGTTTTCCACTGACTTCATTGGCATCGATGTACATCGACAGGCTGTGTTCCACCTGCGCCATTTTCTTTTCCAGACTGTCCCGGGAGAGCGAATTCAGCTCATGGGTCAGGGCGAAATACGCGAAGATCGCCAGAAACACCACCAACAATGCCCCGAGAATACTCACCGTCAGACCGAGGCGCAGCGACAGGCTCACCGGCTTCATTCCCGCGCCTCCAACACATAGCCGACACCGCGCAGGGTATGGATCAACTTGTTGTCGAAGGGGTCGTCGATTTTCGCCCGCAAGCGCCGGATCGAGACTTCGACCACGTTGGTGTCGCAGTCGAAGTTCATGTCCCACACCAGCGAAATGATCTGGGTGCGGGTGAGCACCTCGCCGGACTGGCGCATCAACAGATGCAGCAGCGCGAACTCCTTGGTGGTCAGGTCGATGCGTTGTTCGCCGCGAAAGGCGCGGTGGCGCCCCGGGTCGAGTTCCAGGTCGGCGACTTTGAGCACCTGGGGGACCGGGATGTTATCGCTGCGGCGCATCAAGGTGCGTACCCGCGCCAACAATTCCGGAAACTCGAATGGCTTGACCAGATAGTCATCGGCACCCAGGTCCAGGCCACGAATCTTGTCGGCCAGCCGACCGCGCGCGGTCAACATCATCACCCGGGTGGAGCGGGTACGACGCAGTTGTTCAAGTACGCCCCAGCCGTCCAGTTCGGGCAGATTCACGTCCAGGATCACCAGGTCATAAACCTGTTGTTGGGCCAGATGCAGTCCATCGGCACCCGTTGCCGCGTGGTCAACGATATAACCACTTTCCGTCAGTCCCTGATGTAAGTATTCGGCACTTTTAAGCTCGTCCTCGACGATAAGGATTCGCATGATCAATCACCACTTCTATTTAACGGATATGTAACTAAGTTGGTCGGGAAAGTTGTTGTTTTTGTAAGGGCTCCGGACGGGATTCAATAACGGCTAACTGTGTGAGGTCTGTATTTTCTTTCAGCGGTTCTCCGTGTCAAGGCGTGCAAGGTAAAGGGTGTAGTGGCTACAGGGTCAACCGAAAACGTCGGTGCTGAGCCTTTAAACCGGCCATCTGCGACGGCTTGTCGCAGTGGGTGTGGCAAAAAGTTCATCCGCCGCATGAGAACTGAATTCGGACAAGTACTGTTCGGCGGATAACCACAGAGCATTTGTTTCTATGTATTGCGATACTGGATTTGTACTTCACATGCTAGAGCAAAACAACTTGTCGGCGCCGTGTATAACGGATTTGTAATGTTCCAGTCACCTTGTCGATAAGTTCAAAACATTACCGTGGCCGCATCGAAGTTTCTTGATTTAAAGAAGGAAGTACTCCATTGCCCGGTTTAAGAGAACTGACGGCGCGATCACGCCTGAAAAAAACGCGACGGGTGGTGAGTGCCACCTGTTTTTTATTGTTGGCCGGTCCTGGTTTCGCAGCGGTCTCGCCCGGCTCGACGCTGACGCTGGATCAGGCCCTGCAAACGGCATTCGCCGGTAACCCCGACCTGGCGGCAGCGCAGTGGGAAATCGGCATCGCCCAAGGGGATCGACAGCAGGCCGGTCTGATACCCAACCCTGAAGTGTCGTGGGAGGCCGAAGACACCCGGCGCGAATCGCGTACCACCACGGTGATGCTCAGCCAGCCGATTGAACTGGGCGGCAAGCGCGGCGCACGTATCGAAGTTGCCAGCCGTGCGCAGGACGCCTCCGGCATCGAGCTGGAACGCCAGCGCAATGCCTTGCGCGCCGATGTGATCCAGGCGTTTACCGGCGCACAGACTGCCCAGCAACGGTTGCAGTTGTCCCGTCAGTCGCTGCAACTGGCCGAGCACGGTGTGCGCGTGGCGCAAGGGCGTATCGAGGCGGGCAAATCGTCACCGGTCGAAGGCACGCGGGCGCAGGTGCAACTGTCGGAAGTGCGCCTGGAGTTGAGCCGGTCCGAACGCGACCAGAGCAATGCCTATCAGCAATTGGCGCAGGTCATGGGCTCACCGTTGCCGACCTCGGTCAATGTGCAGGCCGCACCTCAAGGCATGCCGGCCGTACCGCCGCCGACCCGGTTGCTCGAGCGCCTGAACGAAACCGCCGAGCTGCGGTTGGCCACATTGCAGATCGATCAGCGCGAGGCTTCTTTGGGGCTGGAGAAAGCGCAGCGAATGCCGGATCTGACTGTCAGTGTCGGCAGCCAGTACAGCGAAACGGAGCGCGAGCGGGTGAACGTGGTGGGGCTGTCGATGCCGATTCCGCTGTTCAACCGCAATCAAGGCAACGTCCTGGCCGCGGCGCGGCGCGCTGATCAGGCGCGGGACCTGCGCAATGCCACCGAGCTGCGTTTGCGCACGCAAATCCAGACCACCCTGGAGCAATGGCAGACCGCCAACGGCGAGGTCAAAGCGTTCAACCAGACCATCCTGCCCGCCGCGCAAAGTGCTGTGGACAGCGCCACCCGCGGTTTCGAAATGGGCAAGTTCGGCTTCCTCGACGTGCTCGACGCCCAGCGCACCCTGATCAGCGCCCGCACCCAGTACATACAGGCCGTTGCCGAGGCGACGGACGCGCGGGTGCGCATCGAACGGATTTTTGGCGATCTCGCCGTCAGCCCTTGAATTTCACCTTTTACCTGACTGCGCGATGGCCTGACGCAGAGGAGTTTCCATGGATAAAAAACTGATCGTTGTCGCTGCGGCGACGTTGGCACTGGGCATTGGCATCGGTTCGATGTGGACGGGTAATTCCACCATCGACGCCCATGCCGATGAGGCGGCGGAGCATGCCGACCACGCTGAAGCAGGCGCCACTGCCAACGGCGAGCATGCCGAAGGCGAAGAAGGGCACCTGACGTTGAGCGCCGAGCAGATTGCTATAGCGGGCATTCAATTGGCCGAAGCCGGGGCGCAGAACATCAGCCTCGGTTTGTCGTTTCCCGGCGAAGTGCGCTTCGACGAGGACCGTACCGCCCACATCGTGCCGCGCGTGCCGGGAGTGGTCGAGTCGGTGTCGGTCAATCTCGGGCAGCCGGTGAAAAAGGGGCAGTTGCTGGCGGTGATCGCCAGTCAGCAGATCTCCGATCAGCGCAGCGAACAAGCTGCCGCACAGCGACGCCTGACCTTGGCGCGTACCACTTACGAGCGAGAAAAGCAGTTGTGGCAGGACAAGATTTCCGCCGAACAGGATTTCCTTCAGGCTCGCCAGGCGCTGGAGGAAGCCGAAATCGCCCTGAACAATGCCCGGCAGAAAATCAGCGTGCTCAGCGGCAGCGTGGTCGCCACCGGCGGCAATCGCTATGAATTGCGCGCGCCATTCGACGGCGTGGTAGTGGAAAAACACCTGACGCCGGGGGAGGTGGTTGACGAAACCACGGCGGCTTTCACGCTTTCGGATCTGTCGCGGGTGTGGGTGACCTTCGGCGTGTCGCCCAAGGACCTGAACAAGGTGCAAGTGGGCAAAACAGTCACCGTCAGCGCCCCGGAACTGAACGCCGAAGTCGTCGGCACCGTGGCTTACGTCGGCAGCTTGCTCGGCGAACAGACGCGCACCGCGACGGTTCGCGTGACCCTGGAAAACCCGCAAGGCTCGTGGCGTCCGGGGCTGTTCGTCGCTGCCCGGGTCGCCACCGACAGCCGCCAGGCCAAGGTCGCCGTTCCCGAAACCGCGATCCAGACGGTCGAGGACAAACCCACGGTGTTCGTGCGCACCGACGATGGCTTCAAGGCGCAAGCGGTGGAGCTGGGCAGTCGCGCGGCCGGCCAGGTGGAAATCACCCAAGGGCTGGAGCCTGGCGCGCAAGTCGCTGCTGCCGGCAGCTTCGTCCTCAAATCGGAACTGGGCAAAGCCTCGGCAGAGCACGCTCACTAAAACCGCTCACTGAAGACTCCCACCGATACGCCCCCTCGACGAGAAGGTTCTCATGTTCGAACGCCTGATCCAGTTTGCCATCGAGCAGCGCATCATTGTGCTGCTCGCCGTTTTGCTCATGGCCGGCCTCGGCATCGCCAGTTATCAAAAACTGCCGATCGACGCCGTGCCGGATATCACCAACGTCCAGGTGCAAATCAACACCGGCGCCGCCGGGTTCTCGCCGCTGGAAACCGAGCAGCGCATCACCTTTCCGATTGAAACCGCGATGGCCGGTTTGCCGGCGCTGGAGCAGACGCGTTCGCTGTCGCGTTCCGGTCTGTCGCAGGTCACGGTGATCTTCAAGGACGGCACCGACCTGTTCTTCGCCCGGCAACTGGTCAACGAGCGCTTGCAGATCGCCAAGGAGCAATTGCCCGAGGGCGCGGAGGCGGTGATGGGACCGATTTCCACCGGCCTCGGCGAGATTTTCCTGTGGACGGTGGAAGCGCAGGACGGTGCGCTGAAGGACGACGGCACGCCGTACACACCCACCGATCTGCGGGTGATTCAGGACTGGATCATCAAGCCGCAATTGCGCAACGTCCAGGGGGTCGCCGAGATCAACACCATCGGCGGTTTCGCCAAGGAATACCAGATCGCACCCGACCCGAAACGGTTGGCGGCATATAAGTTGACCCTCACCGATCTGGTCACGGCGCTGGAGCGCAATAACGCCAACGTCGGCGCCGGTTACATCGAGCGCAGCGGCGAGCAGTTGCTGATTCGTGCGCCGGGGCAGGTGGCTAGCACCGAGGACATCGCCAACATTGTCATGGCCAACGTCGACGGCACGCCGATCCGGGTGAAGAACGTCGCGACCGTGGAAATCGGCCGCGAACTGCGCAGTGGTGCCGCCACCGAAAACGGCCGCGAAGTGGTGCTGGGCACGGTGTTCATGCTGATCGGTGAAAACAGCCGCACCGTCTCGCAAGCGGTTGCCGGCAAGCTCGAACAGATCAATAAATCCTTGCCCAAAGGCGTGATCGCGGTGCCGGTGTACGACCGCACGCACCTGGTCGACAAAGCCATTGCCACGGTGAAGAAGAACCTGGTGGAAGGCGCGATTCTGGTGATCGCGATTCTGTTCCTGTTTCTCGGCAACATCCGTGCGGCGCTGATTACCGCGATGGTGATTCCGCTCTCGATGCTCTTCACCTTCACCGGCATGTTCAGCAACAAGGTCAGTGCCAACCTGATGAGCCTCGGCGCGCTGGACTTCGGGATCATCGTCGACGGCGCCGTGGTGATCGTCGAAAACACCCTGCGACGGCTGGCCCATGCGCAGCAGCATCACGGGCGACTGCTGACCCGTTCCGAACGGTTTCACGAAGTGTTTGCAGCCGCCAAAGAAGCGCGGCGTCCGCTGATTTTCGGCCAGTTGATCATCATGGTCGTGTACCTGCCGATCTTCGCCTTGAGCGGTGTCGAAGGGAAAATGTTCCACCCGATGGCGTTCACGGTGGTCATCGCGCTGTTGGGGGCCATGTTGTTGTCGGTGACGTTTGTTCCGGCGGCCATTGCGCTGTTCGTGACCGGCAAGGTCAAGGAAGAGGAGGGTGCGGTCATGCGCGGCGCGCGCCAGATTTATGCGCCGGCGTTGGCCTGGGTAATGAGCCATCGGGCGCTGGCCGTGGGGATGGCACTGGGCGTGATTGCGCTCAGCGGCGTGATGACCAGTCGCATGGGCAGCGAGTTTGTGCCCAGCCTCAGTGAAGGCGACTTTGCCCTGCAAGCCCTGCGCGTGCCGGGCACCAGCCTGACCCAGTCGGTCGACATGCAACAGCGTCTGGAAACCCTGATCCTCGACAAGGTGCCCGAAGTCGAGCGCGTGTTCGCCCGCACCGGCACCGCCGAAATCGCCTCCGACCCGATGCCGCCAAACATCTCCGACAGCTACGTGATGCTCAAGCCGAAAGAGCAGTGGCCGGACCCGGACAAGTCCCGCGAAACCCTGATGGCCGAACTGCAACAAGCCGCCGCGACGTTGCCGGGCAGCAACTATGAACTGTCGCAGCCGATCCAGTTGCGCTTCAACGAGCTGATCTCCGGCGTGCGCAGCGACGTGGCGGTCAAGGTGTTCGGCGACGACATGGACGTGCTCAACGCCACGGCGGCGAAGGTCGCCGCAGCCCTGCAGAAGGTCGATGGCGCTTCCGAGGTCAAGGTTGAACAAACCACCGGCCTGCCGGTGCTGACCATCAACATCGACCGCGACAAGGCCGCGCGTTATGGCCTCAACGTGGGCGATGTGCAAGACACCATTGCGGTGGCGGTCGGCGGGCGCAAGGCCGGGACGCTGTACGAAGGCGACCGGCGTTTCGACATGGTGGTGCGCCTGTCCGATGCCATGCGCCAGGACATCGATGGCCTGTCGGCGCTGCTGATTCCGGTACCGGCGCCGGTCAATGGCGCTGCCGGCCAGATTGGCTTCATCGCGCTCAAGGACGTCGCCAGCCTCGACCTGGTACTCGGGCCCAATCAGGTCAGCCGCGAAAACGGCAAGCGACTGGTGATTGTCAGCGCCAACGTGCGTGGGCGCGACATTGGTTCGTTCGTTAAAGAGGCCGGCGAAGTGATCGAGCGCGATGTCCAGGTTCCGGCGGGCTACTGGACCAGTTGGGGCGGGCAGTTCGAGCAGTTGCAGTCGGCGGCCAGGCGCTTGCAGATCGTGGTGCCGGTGGCGCTGCTGTTGGTGTTCGGCTTGTTGTTCATGATGTTCAACAACCTCAAGGACGGGCTGCTGGTGTTCACCGGGATTCCGTTTGCCTTGACCGGTGGCGTCATGGCGTTGTGGCTGCGGGACATCCCGCTGTCGATCTCGGCAGGTGTCGGATTCATTGCGCTGTCGGGGGTGGCGGTGCTCAACGGGTTGGTGATGATCTCGTTCATCCGCAATTTGCGCGAGGAGGGGCGTTCGCTGTCTGATGCGATCAACGTAGGGGCGCTGACGCGGTTGCGGCCGGTGTTGATGACGGCGCTGGTGGCGTCCCTGGGCTTTATTCCAATGGCGCTGGCAACCGGCACCGGGGCGGAGGTGCAGCGTCCGCTGGCGACGGTGGTGATCGGCGGGATTGTGTCCTCGACCATCCTCACGTTGCTGATCTTGCCGGCGCTGTATCAGCTCGCCCATCGACGAGACGAAGACACTGTCCCAACCCAATAGGTGATCCCCTGTGGGAGCGAGCCTGCTCGCTCCCACCCTTTTCTGGCACATAACGGATATGTAATGTGCGCGCCACCGTCACGAAAGGTTCGGATTGTTACCTTGATCCCGTTAGTTAATTAAACGAGGAATCAAAGATGAAACTTGTACAGGTGGGTGCGTTTGCAGCGGCATTGGTGATGTCTTCTGTGGTCATGGCGGCCGGTGGCGGCGACAAGACATTCGCAAGAATGATGGCGGCCAAAGACCGATCCGTAGAACTGTTCGTCGCCAAGGAGCAGGCCCGCGACCCGGTCGTCGTCAATGAAAAGAAGGACGATAAGACTAAAAATTTGTAAGCGTGCCGCACTTGGACAAGCCCGTCATCGAATTCCGGTGGTGGGCTTTTTTATGAAGGTAATGAACATGAAATTGATCAAGGTGATGACATTCGCCGGCGTGATGGCGATGTCCCTGAATGTAATGGCTGAGGGCGGCGGTGATCGTACGTTTGAACGTGCGCTCAGCGCCAATTCCAAAGCCATGGAGCAGTACGCCGCCAACCAGGGTAAAGCTGCGCCGGTGGTGAAGGAGTATGCGTACGGGATGACGCTGGACGTGGTGAAAGTGGTCAGCGTGGTGCGCCCGCAAGCGGCTTGCGCTGCGGTGCCGGCCGCAATGACTTATGAAGACTCCAAGGGCCAGCTCAACACTATCCGATACACCGTGGCTGGGGATTGTCGTCAGCGTGGTGGGTGAGCCTTGCAGTGCGTATTTCAATTCGCGGGGCTTGCCCGCGATAGCGGTGGGTCAGTCGATGATGATGTGGGCTGGGCCGGCCTCTTCGCGAGCAGGCTCACTCCTGCATTATTTCAGGGGTGCCAGCAGAGTTTGCGTACACCGAGAAACCTGTGGGAGCCGGGCTTGCCCGCGATAGCGGTAGGCCAGTCAAAGAAGATGCTGAATGAGCCCACCAAACCCGGGCACAAAAAAAGGCGTCCAAAAGGACGCCAAAAAATTCACCTCTTACCAAAGGAGCCAGGAGCTTCTAAAGGTAAATGCGTATAACCCGTGAAGTCAGAGAATCGCCAGCGGGTACTCGATAATCACCCGCACTTCATCCAGATCCGATTCATACGCGGTAGCGCGGGTATTGGCCTGGCGAAGGCGCAACGACAGGTCTTTCAGCGAGCCCGTCTGCACCACGTATTTGACTTCGATGTCGCGTTCCCAGCGCTTCTGGTCGGTCAGCGGATTGCCCTCGGCATCGCGGCGCATGTACACGGCGTTGGCGTTGGAATAGTCGGCGTCGGTGCCACGGGCGTAGCGGGTCATGAACGACAATCCCGGCACGCCAAAGGTCGTCATGTCGAGGTCGTAACGCACCATCCACGAACGTTCTTTCGGCGAGTTGAAGTCGCTGTACTGGATGGAGTTGTCGAGGAAGATCGAGTCGGACTGGCGCAGGTAGTCGAAGTCGTCATTACCGTTGTTGCGCTGGTGCGACAACGCCACGGAATGCGCGCCGAGTTTCACGCCGACCCGACCGCTCCAGATGTTGTTGTCGAACTGGCCGAGCAACTGTTTGCCTTCATCGACCGCCTTGTAATAGTTAAGGCCGCCAAACAACGACAGGTCGTCCGACAGCGGATACGTCCACGCGGTGCCGGCGTAATACTGATTCCAGGCATCCTTGAGACGGCTGGAATACAGGCTGAAGCGGAGGTTCTTGTTCAGCGCATAGTCGCCGCCTCCGTAGGCGATCCACGGCGAATTGACCGGACCGGCGTAAAACGTCGCGAAGTTTTCGCGCAGGTCGCTGGACACTGGTTGACTCATCGCATGCAGGCGTCCGCCCTGAACCGACAATCTCTCGAGGCTGGTGTTGGTCGCCGTGACGCCCCTAAAGCTTTCCGGCAGCAATCGAGAGTCACCTGCCGCGACGACCGGGGTGGCGGGGAACACATCACCGACCTTGACCACCGTATCGAAGGCGCGGATTTTGGCGGCGCCACCGACCTTGGTGTATTCATCCGGCGCTTCGCCTTCACTGTTGACCGGCAGCACGTCGAACGAACTGCGACCACCGTTGCGGCCGTCACCGGTATCGAGCTTCAGGCCAATCATGGCAAACGCATCAACACCAACCCCGACGGTGCCTTGGGTAAACCCGGACTCGAACTTGCTGATGATGGCCTGGGCCCAGGCCTCGGAATAACCATTGCCGGTAGGGCTCGACTGGCCATGACGGTAATCACGATTGAAGTAGAAGTTGCGGTTGAGCATCGTCAGGCTGCTGCCTTCGATAAACCCCTCGGCTTTATCCTCCGCCAGGACCATGGACGGCCCTGAGCCGACCACTACAGCCAAAGCGGCCATCGACATTTTTGTATTGTTAACCATCAATCACTCCTTGGGATCGGCAGAACGGGAACGTGCTTCGGCGTGGGTTTTATTGTTCGACGGGCATAGTCCCGCCGGCATGGTCGCCGGGTGACATCGTTGCAAGCTGCGGATAACGTCAAGGTGATGAGGGAATTACAATTTCGTCATGTCGGAGTTGCCTGCGCATAAGCGCGTTTCAACGACAGGCGCACGGTTTTTAATACCGGCAACTCGAACGCGTTGTGCCCGGCGTGTAGCAGGCGGCAGTGAATGGGCTGGCGCTCGCGCAACCAGCGCAGGCTGGCCAGGCCGAAGGTGTCTTTGATGCCTTGTATCGCCAGGGTGTCGGCGTTGAGCGAGAGGTTTTCGTCTTCCACGCTGAAGAAGTACCGGTTGACGTGGTAGTGCAATTCCAGACGGATACTGCGCACGGCTTCGTCGTCAACGAAGTCTTCGAGTGCGCCAGGGGGCATCGATTGTCCGTTCAAATGCAACGCCGCCCGCGACCAGTGAAGCGCCGCATGACGCTGCTGTATTGAACAGCCGTTGTTCAGGGCTTGGTAAATCGCCGCGGCACTGGCGGCGCAGGTTCCATCGGGCATTGCCGACAAGCCGTCACTCAAGGCTTTATCGTAGGCAGTTACATTGGCCGCAAACGGCACGAACACAGAGACCAGCGTGGTTTTCAGAACAGCCTCGGGATAACGTTGCTGGTATTGGATAGCCAGCCAGCTCCCCCAGGAGACACCGAACAAGCTGATTTTTTCGAAGCCCAGGTGCCGGCGCAGGGCGTCGATGTCTTCGACGCAAAGCCAGGTGTTGTTGTGCTGGAGTTCGCCTTGGGGTATGGAGCGTCCGCAGCCACGCTGGTCGAACAGAATGATGTCGAAACAGCGCTCATCGAAAAACTCCAGGTGATGGCGGTTGCTGCGACCACCCGGTCCGCCATGCAGGAAAAATATCGGTTCGCTACCTGGGGTACCGTATCGCTCCCAATAGAGATGATGGCCGTCGTCTGTCGGGTAGTAGCCATTCCTGACCATCAGAGGGGCTTCCTCAGCCTGTAGAACTGGAACAGTTCTGTGTGGCCAGGACGGGCCGCAACGCAGGACATCAGCTCAAGTTTGAGCAACTGCGCCATGTAAGGCACGGCGATCAGCACCGGCGTATGGCCGAAAAGAAGAATTGTGCCTCCCGGCTTAACGCAGGCCGCCAAATCGTGGAACGCTTTGCGTGCGTCCGTGCGCGTCATCACTTCGGCATTCAGGAAACGCAGTATCAGCACATCGCATTTGATGCCGGCAGTTGCGATGTCGCGGGCGTCGGCAAAGTAGAACCGGACAGGTGACGTGCCGTGACGCTGTTTGGCATGTTCGATCATCGAAGCTGAGCGATCAGAGCCCAGACACTGACGGTCGGGGAGCTCGGCGGCCAGATGCGCGATGAATTCACCCGTCGAACACGCCGGGTCAAGGATCACCGAGTCGGGATCTGACAGGGTCTTGAGCAGGCATGCACAATGCTCGCGAAAGTGTGTTTCGTCGGCATTCAACTGTGTGGCGAGGGACTCGTTGCACTGCCAATAATCGGGCGGGCATACAGATTCAAGACCGCTGTCATCCATGGCCGGAAACGGGAAGCGCACTTCGCCGTCAGATTGCACCAATGCGTTGGCAAACGCCGTTTCCTTCTGCTGCAAAGACGCCGCGCGGAAATAGATCACTGCGCCTTGATTGCCCCAATGCCATTCAGCCAACGGTCCGAGCAGCATCCAGGGCTTGAGCAGGCTGCTGATGTACCAGCCGTCAGTGGCGTGCTGTTGCAGGACTTTGCGACCGATCCAATCGCTGCCGTTCACGCGCAAAACGAACAGATGATGCAGGCCCGGGCCGAAGGGTTCGATGTGGACATCGAGTTCGCCTGGCATAGCCTTGCGATCGGTGAAGGAATGAGTGAGGTGCTGCTCTCGACGGAAGGCAGGGGTCATGCTGCCACTTCCTGATGCTTTTGCAGGCGCCGTCCGCGTGCTTGCGGGATCACCACATTGCCGCTGGATACCACGAAAAACCGTTCCAGCCCCGGAATGACCACATTCACCAGCGTGGTCCCCAGTGGGGTCTGATGCAGCCGGTGTACCCCCAGCGTGCGCCCATGCCGCTGCAGGTCTTCGGCCAGCAGATTGATTTGCTCCGCCAACGGACGCTCATTGACTGCGTCGGGTAACTGCACCTTGAGTTGCTTGCACAGGGTCAGCAGTGGATACAGATCGAATTGCAGGCAGCGAAGCAGGCGCGGAAATGGGCTCAAGTGCCGTTGCGCGTTGCTCAGGAAATACTGCAGTTCCGGTTCCGAGGCGGTGTGATGCAACTGGACGAGTTCGGTCAACGCCCGCCACGCGCCATGTCGGGGGCTGATCGAACAACCGCTCCCGAACACGTTGGGATGGACGGCAGGTTCGGTAGAGAACGCCAGGAACGTGTGTGGCAGGAATTCGGTGCTGATGTCGATCAAGGCGATTTCTGCTCCGATCTCAGTCTCGGCATCCCGCCATAATCGGCCCAGTTCTTCGTCATCCGCCACTCGAGCGACCCGGCGCAGCGCCGGCTGGTTTTCGTAGTAGAAATGCTCCAGCAGAAACAATGAGACTGCATCGCGTTCGATGCATTCATTGGCTGCATGCAAGACGGCTTCGTTGTAACTGGCGCCAATAGCCGTTCCGCTGTTAGATGCGTAACGTCGTAATACGCCATAGTGTGTTGTGTCTTGTTTCAGTGGGCTGGATGAGTATCCGGGCGAGCATAAAGCAACCGGGTAATAAAATGAAGTGTGTTTGAAAACATCCGTATAAGTTCTGCAGGCTGTCAATGTGTCGTCTTGTTCGATGAGGGGAGAAAGAACAGAGTCGTCGATAAATAGTGTCGAGTCAGAAAAGTAACGCGGGTGTATGCAGTCAATATCGGACGTATTGAAATGATCGCTTAAATAATGCTCCAGTGTTTCGTACAGCGCTCCAACATGGGCGTGAGGGTGATAACCCTTGCCCGCCCCACGAGCGATGCCGCGCTGGTTGCTGGAACTGGCAGAGACCTGCACCGCGACGATCTGTTGGCCCATTACGCGGGGCTCGGCGTGAAGTCCCAAACTCTCCAGTTCCGCGTAAATCCGCTGTTCGGCCTGTGCAAGGGTGAGGTCTCGTTCTGCAGGTGTGAAACTGTCCATGGTTTGCTCCCTTGAAAAACGGGGGGCATTGCCCCCCGTTTTTTTTAAACGGCTTCCAGTTCGGCCTGTTCAGTCTCGGTCAATTGCAGTTCTTCAATTTGCTCTGCAGTAGGGCCGTCCTGTTGTTCAAGGTCGATTACTTTGTTGGCGTTCCAGCTGACCAAATAACCCATGATTAAATCCTCTTGTTTTTAGTTGGATGTGCGTTGTTGAGCACGGATCAAATATATAAGTCATGGGTTAAGGGCGTCAAAAATGTCAGAAAGTGTCGAAAGCGTATTGAAGTAACATCGAAATACGTACACAACAATTGTTGGGTTGACTAAATAGTGCGTGGCGCCGTGGTGCGCTTTGGCAGTAACGACATTACAAAACAACTGGGTGTTCGGGATTTTTCGTTTCCACTTGTGGGAAGTTTCAACAGGAGGCTGAGGCAAAATCTCAATAGTTGTGTTGATCGTGATCTTTAACCTTTTACTTGGCGAATACTCCTACAAAATTTGTGAGGGGAAAATCGAGCGTCGCCCAAACCAAGGTTCTGGGCCTTCGAAAAATGCAATAACGGCACCCGACTGTGCCGTTTTGCCTCGACGGTTCAGTTCAAGGCTGCGAGTTGTTCGATCGTCTGCGGAAAGCGTTCCACCAGACGGATCAGCGTCGTGGCTTGGGCATTGGGTATTGCCCGTCCCTGTTCCCAGTTCTCGAGGGTTCGTGTGTTGGTGCGCAGATACATGGCGAACACGGAACGGGAGAGGTTGAGCTGTTGGCGGATGGCTACCACTTCCTCGGCGGTGATGGGCACCAGTTTTGGCAGCTGAACCTTGTGGGTTCGCAATGTAATCTTGCCTTGGCGCTCATCGGCCAGGGCTTCGAGGCCATCCATCAGTTCGGAAAAAATGTCACGTTTCATAGTGGGATCTCGTGTTGATTTCTCTTGCTAGCATTTGTCTGAAGATTTTTTTCTGGGAGGGCGACAGGTCGTCCTGCTCGTTTTTGTCGTACACGGTGAATAACCAGAATTGATCGAAGCCTGACCACCAGTAATAAATCACCCGCAATCCGCTGCGCTTGCCCTTGCTTCGGCGTTGATCGCAGAAGCGGATTTTGCGCAGCCCTCCGGTGCCCTCGATGAGATCACCCGCTTGCGGATTCCTCAGTAACTCCAGCTGAAAGCTACGAAACAGATCGTCATCCAGATAATCGTCTCGGTGTTTCTGAAACATAGGTAATTCGATAAAAAGAGCATCCATGTTCTGTACGCTACCTACGTATAGTGTTGTCTCGATAATCGAATCGGTCAAGGCATCGAAGCCATCCTTTTCGCTCCCGCTTTGAACGGTAGACCCCGGTTGTAAAAACACCTGTAGGACGAGTCGACCAGTACGGTGAGAGCATTCGATAAAGGGGAGGGGAAACTTGGCAGGGGGCTGGCCTGGAAAACGGTGGGTCAATCGATGTCTGAAGCCACTACCCCAGGTGCAAAAGCAGCAGCCGAAGGTGTCGTTTTATGTGCTTGATAGTCCGCCATCGCGAGCAGGCTCACTCCTACAGAATTGCGGGATGCCAGCAGGCTTCATGTACACCGCTAAACCTGTGGGAGCCGGGCTTGCCCGCGATGGCGGTGGGTCAGGCGAGCGCTTTCGGGGATTGCACAAGGAGGGCAGGGCAGCCGCAACACATCCCACAAACGCAAAAACGGCACCCGAAGGTGCCGTTTCTGTTTTCTACCGAGTGTCGCTTAAGCGATCAACCCGCCAACCCGGCCTGTTGAACCAGGACCAGCAATGGCTGCGGGTAAACGCCCAGGAAGAACGCCACCAGAGCGATCGCCAGCAGCATCACGCCGCCTGCACGTTGTTCCCAGTGCAGTTGCGCATCGTGGCGACGCAGGTTCGGTTCGATCAGGTACAGGGTGACCATCACACGCAGGTAGTAGAAAACGCCGATGGCGCTGCCCAGTACCAGGGAACCGACCAGCCACCATTGATGCGACTCGACACCGGTCGCGATGATGTAGAACTTGCCGATGAAGCCCGCGGTCAGCGGGATACCGGCCAGGGACAGCATCATCACGGTCAGTACGGCGGTCAGGTACGGACGGCGCCAGAACAGGCCGCGGTATTCGTACAGGGCATCCGCGTCACGGCCGTTGTACGGCGAGGACATCAGGGTGATCACGCCGAACGCGCCGAGGCTGGTGATCACGTAAGTGACCAGGTACACGCCGATGGCTTCCACGGCCAGACCTTTGCTCGCCACCAGGGCGATCAGCAGGTAGCCGAAGTGGGCGATGGACGAGTAACCCAGCAGACGCTTGAGGTTGCTTTGGGTCAGTGCCAGCAGGTTACCGAACAGGATCGACGCGATGGCGATGATGGTCAGCACGTCGCTCAGCACACCGCTGCTTGCCGCTGGGGAGATCTGGAACAGACGCACCATCACCGCGAATACAGCGACTTTGGAAGCGGTTGCCAGGAACGCGGCCACCGGTGCCGGAGCACCTTCGTACACGTCCGGGGTCCAGAGGTGGAACGGTACCAGCGACAGCTTGAACGCCAGACCGATCAGCATCATGCCCAGGCCCAGTTGCGCCAGCGAGCTTGGCAGGCCAGTGGCAGCCAGTGCTTGACCGATACCCACGAAGCTCAGCGAACCCGAGTCGGCGTACAGCAGTGCCATACCGAACAACAGGAACGCAGAACCGGCGGCCGACAGCACCATGTACTTGATACCGGCTTCCAGCGAACGCTTGTTGAAGAAGGCGTAAGCCACCAGACCGTAGACCGGCACCGACAGCAGTTCCAGACCGATGAACAAACCGGCCAGGTGCTGCGCGCTGACCAGAACCAGGCCACCGGCGGCGGACATCAGGATCAGCAGGTACAGTTCTTCACGGTTGCCCGGGTAACCCGAACCGCCATCGCCGAGGTAGGCGTGGGCGAGGGTCACACAAGCAAGGGTGGCGACCAGGATCAGCGCCATGTACAAGCAGGCGAAGCTATCGATTTGCAACAGCGGGGTCACGGCCAATGGCGCGACTTTCAGGGCTGGCAGGATCGACAGCAATGCCAGGTTCAGGCCCGCCACGGAAATCAGGAAGGTCTGAGAGTGGTTGCGGCGCCAGGCAATCGCCAGCATCACCACGATGATCGTGGCGCTGGTGATCAACAACGGCGCTAGCGCGATAAAGTGTTGAGTCGTGAATTCCATAGCGCTCTTACCGGGCCGAAGCGAGTTGAGTGAAGGCGGAGCCGAGCCACTGCTGCACGCCATGCATCGTCGCGGCAGAGGTATCGAGGAACGGTTGCGGGTACACGCCGATGTAAATCAGCAGCGCCGCCAGACCGACCACCATGATCAGTTCGCGACCATCCATGCCATGCAACACCGCGTCCGACTTGGACGGGCCGAAGTAGGCACGGTGGATCATGATCAGCGAGTAGACCGAACCAAACACCAGGCCCGACGTTGCGATCGCGGTGATCCACGGCGCAGCGGCGAAGGTGCCGATCAGGATCAGGAACTCACCGACGAAGTTACCGGTGCCCGGCAAGCCCAGGGACGCGGCTGCGAAGAACAGGCTGATGGCCGGCAGGTAAGCGATCTTCGACCACAGGCCACCCATTTCACGCATGTCGCGGGTGTGGGTGCGTTCGTACAACTGACCGCTGAGGATAAAGAGTGCCGCCGCCGACAGACCGTGCGCCAGCATCTGCATTACCGCGCCCTGCAGCGCCAGTTGGCTGCCGGAGTAGATGCCGATCAACACGAAGCCCATGTGGGAAACGGAGGAGTAGGCGATCAGACGCTTGATGTCGGTTTGGGCGAAGGCCAGGAACGCACCGTAGAAGATCCCGATCAGACCCAGGGTCATGGCAAACGGCGCGAACTCGGCCGAGGCATTCGGGAACAGCGGCAGGGCGAAACGCAGCAGGCCGTAAGCCGCTGTCTTCAACAAGATACCGGCCAGGTCGACCGAACCTGCTGTTGGCGCCTGGGCGTGAGCGTCAGGCAACCACGAGTGGAACGGTACGACCGGCAGCTTCACCGCGAAGGCGATGAAGAAGCCGAGCATCAGGATGTACTCGGTGGTGAGCGACATCTTGGTTTTCAGCAGGTCGGCGTAGTTGAACGTGATCACGCCGGTGCTGTTGAAGTTGACCAGCACCAGACCCAGGATCGCCACCAACATGATCAGGCCGGACGCCTGAGTGAAGATGAAGAACTTGGTCGCCGCGTAGATCCGGGTTTTCTTGCCGTCCGAAGAACTGTGACCCCAGAGCGCGATGAGGAAGTACATCGGCACCAGCATCATTTCCCAGAAGAAGAAGAACATGAACAGGTCGAGGGCGAGGAACACGCCGACGACACCGCCCAGGATCCACATCAGGTTCAGGTGGAAGAAGCCAACGTGACGTTGAATCTCTTTCCACGAGCACAGTACCGAGAGGATACCCAGCAGACCGGTCAGCAGGATCATCAGCAGCGACAGGCCGTCGAGGGCCAGGTGCACGCTGATGCCGAAGCGCTGGATCCAGATGTGCTTGAACTCAAGCGCCCAGGTCGGATCGGCGCCAGGCGCCGGTGCAAATGAGTAATTACCGTGGGCCCACAGCCAGAGGCCGAGTGCGAGTTCCAGGGTCATGGTCAACAGCGCAATCCAGCGGGGGAGGGTGGCGCCGAAGCGCTCACCCATCCAGCACAGCAGGCCGCCGATGAAGGGGATCAGGATTAGCCAAGGCAGAATCATGACGGGCTCAATTCCTTTCGCAAGTTCGCAAGGTTCATATTCAGACCGCTACCAGCACGATGGCGCCGATGACCAGCACGGAGCCGGCTGCCATCGAGGCTGCGTACCAACGCAGTTGACCGGTTTCGGTACGGCTCAGGGCGGTGTGACCACCTTTGGCCATACGCGGGATCAGACCGATGGTCTGGTCGAGCGGGTCTCTGCGCAGTGCGTGGCTGATCGCCAGGTAAGGCTTGACGAACAGTTTGTCGTAGATCCAGTCGAAGCCCCAGGCAGCAAACCACCAGGCCGAAAGGAAGCGGCCGATGCCGCTGTTGGCGATGGCAGTGACGAAACGACGCTTGCCCAGGAACAGCAACGCGGCCAGCAGGATACCGGCCAGGGCGATGGCGCCCGAAGCGATTTCCAGACTGTGCTTGGCTTCGCCGCCGGCATGCCCGACGCTTTCCGGCAACACACCGTGCAGCGGTGGAACGATCATCGCGCCGATGAAGGTCGACAGCACGATCAGCACCGACAGTGGCAGCCAGTGAGCGATACCGTGACCGGCGTGCGCTTCGGTCTTCGCTTCACCGTGGAACGCGATGAAGATCAGGCGGAAGGTGTACAGCGAGGTCATGAACGCGCCGACCAGACCGGCGTACAGCAGACCGTGGTTGCCGCTGGCAAACGCTTCCCAGAGGATTTCGTCCTTGGAGTAGAAACCGGCGGTGACCAGTGGCAGGGCAGACAGGGCCGCGCCGCCGACGATGAAGCTGGTGTAGGCCAGCGGCAGTTTCTTCCACAGGCCGCCCATCTTGAAGATGTTCTGCTCGTGGTGGCAGGCAACGATCACCGCACCGGAGGCAAGGAACAGCAGCGCCTTGAAGAAGGCGTGGGTCATCAGGTGGAAGATCGCGCCTTCCCATGCGCCAACGCCCAGCGCCAGGAACATGTAGCCGATCTGGCTCATGGTCGAGTAGGCGAGGATACGTTTGATGTCGGTCTGCACCAGTGCCGCGAAACCGGCGAGCACCAGGGTCACGCCGCCGACGATGCCGACGAGGTGCAGGATGTCCGGCGCCAACGCAAACAGGCCGTGGGTACGGGCAATCAGGTAAACGCCTGCGGTCACCATGGTTGCGGCGTGGATCAGTGCCGAAACCGGAGTAGGACCGGCCATCGCATCCGCCAGCCAGGTTTGCAGCGGCAGTTGCGCGGATTTACCGACAGCGCCGCCCAGCAGCATCAGGGTCGCCAGAACGATCCAGAAGTCGCCGACCTTGAAGTGCTCAGGTGCCTTGACCAGCAGTTCCTGGATGTTCAGCGTGCCCAACTGTTGGAACAGGATGAACAGGCCGATGGCCATGAACACGTCGCCGATACGGGTGACGATGAAGGCCTTGAGTGCCGCGTTACCGTTGTTGCGGTTGCTGTAGTAGAAACCGATCAACAGGTACGAGCACAGGCCCACGCCTTCCCAGCCGAAGTACAGGAACAACAGGTTATCGCCCAGGACCAGGAACAGCATGCTGGCGATAAACAGGTTGGTGTAGGCGAAGAAGCGCGAATAACCGGCTTCACCGCGCATGTACCAGGACGCGAACAGGTGGATCAGGAAGCCGACACCGACGACCACACCGAGCATGGTGACCGACAAGCCATCCAGGTACAGCGCGAAGTTCGGCGTAAAGCCTTCAACCGCCATCCACTGCCACAACACCTGGGTGTAGTGACCGCCCTCGGGCGGGGCGACGTTGAATTGCCAGATCACGTAAGCCGTGACGATGGCCGACAGACCGATGGAACCGACGCCGATCAGCGCCGACAGGTTTTCCGAGAAGCGGCCGCGTGAGAACGCCAGCAGCAGGAAACCTATGAGAGGGAATACGAAAGTCAGATAGAGAAGATTCATCCGCGCATCTCGCTGGCAGCGTCGATATCGAGAGTGTGGAAGCGGCGATACAGCTGCAACAGAATCGCCAGGCCAATACTGGCCTCGGCGGCTGCCAGGCTGATCACCAGGATGAACATGATCTGTCCATCCGGCTGCGCCCAGCGGCTACCGGCAACGATGAACGCCAGTGCGGAGGCATTCATCATGACCTCCAGGCTCATCAGCACGAAAAGGATGTTGCGGCGGACCATCAGGCCTACCAGACCGAGGCAGAACAGGATGCCGGCGACCGCCAGACCATGCTCCATAGGGATAGCAGGCATCGTCATTGCTCCTTGGCTTCGTTGCGGCCCAAGTGGAACGCCGTGACGGCTGCAGCGAGCAGCAGCATCGAGGCGAGTTCGACCACCAGCAGGTAAGGGCCAAACAGGCTGATGCCCACGGCCTTGGCGTCTACGGTGGTGTGGCCGATGGCCTGGCCGCTGGAATGGCTGAACAGCACGTACAGCAGTTCAACCAGCAGCAGGGCGCCGAGGGCGACCGGGCCGAGCCAGATGCCGGGCTTGAGCCAGACGCGCTCTTGCTGGACCGAGGCCGGGCCCAGGTTCAGCATCATCACCACGAACACGAACAGCACCATGATGGCGCCAGCGTAGGCGATCACTTCCAGGACACCGGCAAACGGTGCGCCGAGGGCGAAGAACGTCATGGCCACGGCGATCAGCGAAATGATCAGGTAGAGCAGGGCGTGCACAGGGTTGGTGTTGGTGATCACGCGAAGCGTGGACACCACAGCGATACCCGATGCGAAATAGAAAGCGAATTCCATCTTTCTTCCTTAAGGCAGCAAGCTCTTCACGTTGATCGGCTGGGCTTCGTTCTGCGCGGAGCCTTTCGGCTTCCCGGCAATCGCCATACCTGCAACACGATAGAAGTTGTAATCAGGGTTTTTGCCGGGGCCGGAGATCAGCAGATCTTCTTTCTCGTACACCAGGTCCTGACGTTTGAACTCGGCCATCTCGAAATCCGGTGTCAGCTGGATTGCGGTGGTCGGGCAGGCTTCCTCGCAGAGGCCGCAAAAGATGCAGCGCGAGAAGTTGATGCGGAAGAAGTCCGGGTACCAGCGACCGTCTTCGGTTTCAGCTTTCTGCAGCGAGATGCAACCCACCGGGCACGCCACGGCGCACAGGTTGCAGGCTACACAACGCTCTTCGCCATCAGGGTCGCGGGTCAGGACGATACGGCCACGGTAGCGCGGCGGCAGGTACACGGCTTCTTCCGGGTACTGCAGCGTGTCGCGCTTGCGGAAGGCGTGGCCGAAGATCATCACCAGGCTGCGAAGCTGGGTGAAGAAGCCATGCACGATGTCAAATATGTACTTCATGATTCTCTATCCTCACTGAGCCGCGACGGCGGGCGTGTTGAGCAACACGATCGCAGCGGTCACCAGCATGTTGACGAGGGTCAGCGGCAGGCAGAACTTCCAGCTGAAATCCATCACTTGGTCATACCGTGGGCGCGGAATAGAAGCGCGCAGCAGGATGAAGATCATGATGAAGAACGCGGTTTTCAGTGCAAACCAGATGAACGGGATCTGCGGCAGAATGCCGAACGGACCGTGCCAGCCACCGAAGAACAAGGTCACCAGCAGCGCTGAAATCAGCACGATGCCGATGTACTCACCGACGAAGAACATGCCCCATTTCATGCCGGCGTATTCAATGTGGTAACCGTCGGCCAGTTCCTGTTCCGCTTCCGGCTGGTCGAACGGGTGACGGTGAGTCACGGCGACGCCAGCGATGAAGAAGGTCAGGAAACCGAAGATCTGCGGAATGATGAACCACAGGTGTTGGGCCTGGTAATCAACGATGTCGCGCATGTTGAACGAGCCGACCTGGATCACGATGCCCATCAGCGACAGGCCCATGAACACTTCGTACGACACGGTTTGCGCCGAGGCCCGCAAGCTGCCCAGCAGGGCGAACTTGTTGTTACTCGACCAACCGGCGAACAACACCGCGTAGACCGACAGACCGGCCATGGCGAAGAAGAACAGGATGCCGATGTTCAGGTCCGCCACGCCCCAGGTCGGGGTGATCGGGATGATCGCGAAGGCAATCAGCAGGGCGCTCATGGCCACGACCGGTGCCAACGTGAAGATCATCTTGTCGGCGAACGGTGGGGTCCAGTCTTCCTTGAAGAACATCTTGATCATGTCGGCCGCGATCTGGAACGCGCCGAACGGGCCGACGCGGTTCGGACCGTAACGGTCCTGCCAGAGGGCGAGCAAACGACGCTCGACCCAGCTGAGCAACGCGCCGCACACCACCACGGCGAGCAGAATCACGATGGCCTGGATGACCGAGATGATCACGGCGATCACTTCAGGAGTGAACCAAGTCATTGCGCTGCCTCCTGCAGACCGTCAACGGATTTGCCAAAGATCGCTGGCGGAATGCCGGCGATGCCCGCAGGCAATGCAACCAGACCGGCACCCAGTTCTTCGTTGATGCGCAGCGGCAGACGCAAGGTCTGGCCAGCCACGTTCAAGCTGAGCATGGCGCCGTCATTGACACCCAGGCGATCGGCTTCGGACTTGGCCAAGGCAACGTAAGCGGCCGGGATGCGTTCCTGAACCGGCGCGGCTTTGGACGAGGTCTCTTCGCTGCCCAGCAGGTGGAAGAACGGCACAACCTGCCAGGTGCCCGGAGCCGGGTTGAACGCACGCGGTACAGCGGCGAACCAGTTCAGCGAATCACCGGTGCTTTCGATCAGGCGGGTGCCCGGGTCGCCAGCGCGGATGTGACCACCGACTTCGTCCTGGAACTTGTTCCAGGCTTGCGGCGAGTTCCAGCCCGGAGACCAGGCGAATGGCACTTGCTGACGCGGTTCGACCGAGCCCGAGTAACCTTCCATCGAGAAGTTGAACGCGGTGTCGTTGTCTTGCGGGGTACGCGGTTCGTGCACGCTGATGTCAGCACGCATGGCGGTACGACCGGAATAACGCAGCGGTTCGCGGGCCAGTTTCATGCCCTTGATGCGGAACGAGGCGGACGGTGCGGCATCAACGATACGCGCCAGTTGCGGCGTGCTCGACGCGACGGCAGCGGTGACGTGGTCCAGCTGGGTCCAGTCGATCGGCTGGTTCAGCAGGGTCGCGCGCAGGGCATGCAGCCAGCGCCAGCCTTCGTGAACCAGGATGCTCGCGTCCATGTACTTCGGATCGAAGACCTGGAAGAAGCGCTGGGCACGGCCTTCCTGGCTGACCAGGGTACCGTCGCCTTCAGCGAAGCTGGCGGCTGGCAGAACCAGGTGCGCGCGATCGCTGGTAGCGGTTTTTTGATGGTCGGCAACGATCACTACTTTCGCAGCGGTCAGTGCGGCATCAACCTTGGCTTTGTCGGTACGGGTGTACAGATCGTTTTCCAGCACGACGATGGCGTCGGCCTTGCCATCGATGACGGCTTGCAGCGCGGCGTCGACCGAGTCACCACCGAGCATGGCCAGGCCGAGGCTGTTGGCCTCTGGCACGATCAGGCTGAGGGAACCGTTTTTCTCGCGCAGCTTCAGGGCTTTGGCGATGTTGGCTGCCGCTTCGATCAGCGCCTTGGAACCCAACGAGGTGCCGGCAATGATCAATGGACGCTTGGCCGTGAGCAGGGCGTCGGCGATGCGCTTGGCCAGTTCCAGGGCTTCAGCGTCCAGGCCTTCAACGGCTGGAGCGCTGGCGTCGAGGGCGTGAGCCACGGCGAAACCGATGCGGGCCAGGTCGTCCGGTGCTGCGTGAACGCATTCTTCGGCGACGTCGTCGAGCTTGGTTTCAGCCAGGCTGGCGATGAACAACGGGTTCAGCGCGTGCTGACCGATGTTCTTCACCGCGGCGTCGAGCCAAGGCTGAACGCGCATCGCGTCGGCCATGTCTTCGGCCTTGCCTTTGACCGATTGACGCAGGGACAACGCCATACGGGCTGCAGTCTGGGTCAGGTCTTCGCCGAGAACGAAAATCGCGTCATGGTCTTCGATGTCGCGCATGTTCGGGATCGGCAGCGGGCTGTCTTTCAGCACCTGCATGACCAGACGAATGCGCTCCAGCTCGGCCGCTTCGATACCGGAGTAGAAGTGCTCGGCGCCGACCAGTTCGCGCAGCGCGTAGTTGCTTTCAAGGCTGGCACGCGGCGAACCGATACCGACGATGTTGCGACCGCGCAGCAGATCAGCAGCTTTATCCAGTGCTTCGTCGAGGCTCAGCTTGGCGCCGTTGGCCAGCAGAGGCTGACGCGGGCGGTCTTCGCGGTTGACGTAGCCATAGCCGAAACGGCCACGGTCGCACAGGAAGTACTGGTTTACCGAACCGTTGAAACGGTTTTCGATACGACGCAGTTCACCGTAGCGCTCGCCCGGGGAGATGTTGCAACCGCTGGAGCAGCCATGGCAGATGCTCGGCGAGAACTGCATGTCCCACTTGCGGTTGTAGCGCTCGGAGTGAGTCTTGTCGGTGAACACACCGGTCGGGCAGACCTCGGTGAGGTTGCCGGAGAACTCGCTTTCGAGGGTGCCGTCTTCAACGCGACCGAAGTACACGTTGTCGTGGGCACCGAATACACCGAGGTCGGTGCCGCCAGCGTAATCCTTATAGAAGCGCACGCAGCGGTAGCAAGCGATGCAGCGGTTCATTTCGTGGGAAATGAACGGGCCCAGTTGCTGGTTCTGGTGGGTACGCTTGGTGAAGCGGTAACGGCGCTCGTTGTGGCCGGTCATTACCGTCATGTCTTGCAGGTGGCAGTGACCGCCTTCTTCACAGACCGGGCAGTCGTGAGGGTGGTTGGTCATCAGCCATTCAACGACGCTGGCGCGGAATACTTTCGCTTCTTCGTCGTCGATGGAGATCCAGCTGCCGTCGGTGGCGGGCGTCATGCACGACATGACGATCCGACCACGCTTGTCGTTTTCGTCGGTGTACTGCTTGACCGCGCACTGGCGGCAAGCGCCAACGCTGCCGAGGGCTGGGTGCCAGCAGAAATAAGGGATATCGAGGCCTAGCGACAGACATGCCTGTAACAGGTTGTCTGCCCCATCGACTTCGAGCTCTTTGCCGTCTACGTGGATAGTGGCCATGGTTCAAAGTTCTTCGTTGGCCCGGTGTCAGCGGGCGTGGCTAATGGAATCTTGTTATTCGCGTGAATCAACACAGCCGTTAAAGGCGTCATCACACGAGAAGGCGAAGGGCACGGACCCTTCGCCTTCTTTAAGCGTTTACGCGCCGACTACGATCGGCCTTGCCAGAGGCGGGACGACGGCGCTGACAGGCGCGATGCCGGCTTCGAACTCATGGCGGAAGTATTTGATTGCGCTGCCCAACGGCTCCACGGCGCCCGGTGCGTGAGCACAGAAGGTCTTGCCAGGGCCGAGGAAGCCGACCAGACCCAGCAGGGTCTCGATATCGCCGGCTTGCCCTTCACCGTTCTCGATCGCACGCAGGAGCTTGACGCTCCACGGCAAACCGTCACGGCACGGGGTGCAGAAACCGCACGACTCACGGGAGAAGAACTCTTCCATGTTGCGCAGCAGGGAAACCATGTTGACGCTGTCGTCCACCGCCATGGCCAGGCCGGTACCCATACGGGTGCCCACCTTGGCGATGCCGCCGGCGTACATTTGTGCGTCCAGGTGTTCCGGCAACAGGAAACCGGTACCGGCGCCGCCAGGCTGCCAGCACTTGAGCTTGAAGCCGTCGCGCATGCCACCGGCGTAGTCTTCGAACAACTCACGACCGGTGACGCCGAATGGCAGCTCCCACAGGCCCGGGTTCTTGACCTTGCCGGAGAAGCCCATGAGCTTGGTGCCCATGTCTTCACTGCCTTCGCGGGACAACGATTTGTACCAGTCCACGCCGTCGGCAATGATCGCCGGCACGTTGCACAGGGTTTCAACGTTGTTCACGCAGGTCGGCTTGCCCCACACGCCAACGGCGGCAGGGAAGGGCGGCTTGGAGCGCGGGTTGGCGCGGCGGCCTTCCAGGGAGTTGATCAGTGCGGTTTCTTCACCGCAGATGTAACGCCCGGCGCCGGTGTGGACGAACAGCTCGAAATCGAAGCCGCTGCCCAGGATGTTCTTGCCCAACAGGCCAGCTGCCTTGGCTTCTTCCACTGCACGGTTGAGGTGCTTGGCAGCGGTGGTGTACTCGCCACGCAGGAAGATGTAGCCACGGTAGGTTTTCAGCGCGCGAGCACTGATCAGCATGCCTTCGATCAGCAGATGGGGCAGTTGCTCCATCAGCATGCGGTCTTTCCAGGTGTTCGGCTCCATTTCATCCGCGTTGCACAGCAGGTAGCGGATGTTGATGGATTCGTCCTTGGGCATCAGGCCCCACTTAACGCCCGTGGGGAAGCCTGCACCGCCGCGACCTTTAAGACCGGAGTCTTTCACGGTCTGGACGATGTCGTCCTGAGCCATGTCGGCGAAGGCCTTTCGTGCAGCGGCGTAACCGTTCTTGGCCTGGTACTCGTCGAGCCACACGGCTTCGCCGTCGTCACGCAGACGCCAGGTCAGCGGGTGAGTCTCGGCCGAACGCTTGATGCGGTTGGCAGGACCGAAGGAAGTCAGGGTCATACGTAGCCCTCGAGCAATTTGGCAACGCCGGCAGGCTGCACATCACCGAAAGTGTCGTCGTCGATCATCAACGCCGGCGCCTTGTCACAGTTGCCGAGGCAGCAGACCGGCAGCAGGGTGAAACGACCGTCGGCGGTGGTCTGACCCAGGCCGATGCCCAGCTTGCTCTGGATTTCGCTGACCACGGATTCGTGACCACCGATGTAGCAGACCATGCTGTCGCAAACGCGAATGATGTGACGGCCCACTGGCTGACGGAAGATCTGGCTATAGAACGTCGCCACGCCTTCAACGTCGCTCGCCGGAATGCCGAGGATCTCGCCGATGGCGTACAGAGCGCCGTCCGGCACCCAGCCACGTTCCTTCTGGACGATCTTCAGGGCTTCGATCGACGCCGCGCGCGGGTCTTCGTAGTGATGCAACTCGTGCTCGATGGCCGAGCGCTCGGTTTCACTCAAGGTGAAACGGTCTGTCTGGATAAGCGTGCTGTTCATGCTTAGCGGTCCACGTCGGCCATAACGAAATCGATACTACCCAGGTACGCAATCAAGTCCGCGACCATGCTGCCTTTGATCACCGAAGGGATCTGCTGCAGGTGCGGGAAGCTTGGGGTACGAATCCGGGTGCGGTAGCTCATGGTGCCGCCATCGCTCGTCAGGTAATAACTGTTGATGCCCTTGGTCGCTTCGATCATCTGGAAGGATTCGTTGGCCGGCATGACCGGGCCCCACGAAACTTGCAGGAAGTGCGTGATCAGGGTCTCGATGTGCTGCAGCGTGCGCTCTTTCGGCGGCGGCGTGGTCAGCGGGTGATCCGCCTTGTACGGGCCTTCCGGCATGTTGCGCATGCACTGCTCGATGATCTTGATGCTCTGGCGCATTTCTTCGACGCGCACGATGCAACGATCGTAGGCATCGCCATTGGCGGCCAGCGGCACTTCGAATTCGAAGTTTTCGTAACCGGAGTATGGACGTGCCTTACGCAGGTCGAAGTCGCAACCGGTCGAACGCAGGCCTGCACCGGTGACGCCCCATTCCAGGGCTTCTTTGGTGTTGTAGGCGGCGACGCCGATGGTCCGGCCTTTCAGGATGCTGTTGTCCAGGGCGGCTTTCTGGTATTCGTCCAGACGCTTTGGCATCCACTCGACGAAGTCTTTCACCAGTTTTTCCCAACCGCGCGGCAGGTCGTGGGCGACGCCACCGATGCGGTACCAGGCCGGGTGCAGACGGAAACCGGTAATGGCTTCGATCACCGTGTACGCCTTCTGACGGTCGGTGAACGTGAAGAACACCGGGGTCATGGCGCCGACGTCCTGGATGTAGGTACCCAGGAACAGCAGGTGGCTGGTGATCCGGAAGAACTCGGCCATCATGATGCGGATGACGTCGACCTTCTCGGGCACCTTGATGCCGGCCAGCTTCTCGACCGAGAGCACGTACGGCAGGTTGTTCATCACGCCGCCGAGGTAGTCGATACGGTCGGTGTACGGGATGAAGCTGTGCCAGGACTGACGCTCGGCCATCTTCTCGGCACCACGGTGGTGGTAACCAACGTCCGGCACGCAGTCGACGATCTCTTCACCGTCCAGCTGCAGGATGATGCGGAACGCACCGTGCGCGGAAGGGTGGTTAGGACCAAGGTTGAGGAACATGTAGTCCTCGTTCGCACCGGAACGCTTCATGCCCCAGTCTTCAGGCTTGAAGCGCGCGGCTTCTTCCTCAAGCTGTTGCTTGGCCAGGTTCAGGGTGAACGGGTCGAACTCGGTGGCACGGGCCGGGAAGTCCTTGCGCAGCGGGTGACCTTCCCAGGTCGGCGGCATCATGATGCGGGTCAGGTGCGGGTGACCGGCAAAGTTGATGCCGTACATGTCCCACACTTCACGCTCGTACCAGTTGGCGTTCGGCCACAGACCGGTCACGGTCGGCACGTTGAGGTCGCTCTCGGACAAGGCGACCTTGATCATCACGTCACTATTACGTTCGATCGACATCAAGTGATAGAACACAGTGAAGTCGGCGCCGCTTGGCAGCCCTTGACGCTTGGTGCGCAGACGCTCGTCCACGCCGTGCAGGTCATAGAGCATGACGTACGGCTTGGGCAGGTTACGCAGGAAGGTCAGGACTTCGACGAGTTTGGCGCGCGCAACCCAAAGCACCGGCATGCCGGTGCGGGTAGGCTGGGCGGTGAACGCGTCCGCGCCAAAACGGTTGTTCAGTTCGACGACCACATCCTGGTCGTCTGCCTTATAAGGCGGGATGTACAGAGCACTGCCTGTAGTCATGGTTATTTATCGCTTTCGGTCAACGTAAAGAATGAAGCCAGTGTCTCGTTCTATTAAAGAAGCAGATCTGGATCAGACTTCGTCGGGGCTGCGCAGGTTGGTGACTGCGATTCGCTGTTCGCGGCGCTTTTCCTTTTCGGAAGGCATCTCGGCGCGGTAGACGCCTTGATCACCAACGACCCAGGAAAGCGGACGACGCTCCTGTCCAATCGACTCTTGCAAGAGCATCAAGCCTTGCAGGAAAGCTTCAGGACGGGGCGGGCAGCCAGGCACGTAGACGTCCACGGGCAGGAACTTGTCCACCCCTTGAACGACAGAGTAGATGTCGTACATGCCACCGGAGTTGGCGCACGAACCCATGGAGATAACCCATTTAGGTTCGAGCATTTGCTCGTAGAGACGCTGAATGATCGGCGCCATCTTGATGAAGCAGGTACCGGCGATAACCATGAAATCCGCCTGGCGCGGCGATGCCCGGATAACCTCGGCGCCAAAGCGCGCGATGTCGTGGGGCGCCGTGAAGGCGGTGGTCATTTCCACGTAGCAGCACGAAAGACCGAAGTTATACGGCCACAGGGAGTTCTTGCGCCCCCAGTTGATCGTGCCGTTAAGCACGTCTTCGAGCTTGCCCATGAAGATGTTTTTGTGGACTTGATCTTCTAACGGATCGGAAACGGTTTCCCGTTCGCCAATCGGATACTGCTCGTTAGGAGCATCGGGGTCGATCCTGGTGAGATTGTATTGCATTGCCAAAGCCTCATTGTTTCAGCTTCGCTTGCCGCTTACGACGAGCTTCCGGAGCCCAGTCAAGGGCGCCCACTCGGAATAGGTAGACAAGGCCTGCCAACAGAATTGCTATGAAAACGAGAGCTTCGACGAATCCGGTCCAGCCGCTTTCGCGGACGGACACAGACCATGCAAAGAGAAAGAGGGCTTCGATATCGAAGATCACGAAGAGCATCGCGACCAGATAGAATTTGGCTGAGAGCCGCAGACGGGCGCCACCTGTAGGTAGCATGCCGGATTCGAACGGTTCGTTTTTGCTGCGGCCCCAGGCTTTTGACCCAAGGAGGCTGGAAACGCCGAGCATGAAGGCGCAGAGGCCGACGACGCCCAGAAGGAAAATGGCAAAGCCCCAGTTGTGGGCCATGAGTCCTGTCGCTTCGGGCATGCTGGTAATCCTTAACAGAGAGCAAAGGTCTCTGAGCTTGAAAAGAAACAAAGCAGTGACGATATGTCGCAGCAATCAATCCCGCTGATTTTATGGCACAACACTCAGCAAGTAAAATTCCTATAGCGAAATTATTTACAGGAATAAGGACATAGCGCACCTCCAAAGCCCCGCAACCCATGCGTTACGGGCATTAGCCGGGTTTTCATCAATATTGTTTTGTAGGGAATGTAACGAACATAGTTATGGCTAAATGATAATCAATATTGTTTGCAGTGGTTTTTAAACTGGTTATCCGGATTGGGGCCGCGAAGTTGTCTTTTATGCGCGTTACAGCAAGTAGTGAAGGCGACGGTTTTAACGGATTTTTCTGACCCTGATACCGCGCTGGATCAATGTTTTTCCTGTCTCGCCACGGACCCCTGTGGTGTTTGAGGAATCGCAGGCAAAAAAACGCCCCGAACCAGTCGGGGCGTCAGATGTGCGGCGCTGCGGTTAGCTTTCTATCTGGCCCGCAGCGGCCGATCGATCAAGCGAAGCAGATCAGTGGAACTGTTCTTCTTCAGTCGAACCGGTCAGTGCGGTTACCGAAGACGAGCCACCTTGAATCACAGTGGTCATGTCGTCGAAGTAGCCGGTGCCCACTTCCTGCTGGTGAGCCACGAAGGTGTAGCCTTTCGAAGCGTCAGCGAACTCTTGCTCTTGCAGTTTCACGTAGGCAGTCATGTCGTTGCGGGCGTAGTCGTGCGCCAGGTTGAACATGCTGTGCCACATGTTGTGAATGCCGGCCAGGGTGATGAACTGGTGCTTGTAACCCATGGCGGACAGTTCGCGCTGGAACTTGGCGATGGTCGCGTCGTCCAGGTTTTTCTTCCAGTTGAAGGAAGGCGAGCAGTTGTACGACAGCAGTTGGTCCGGGTATTCCTTTTTGATCGCTTCAGCGAAGCGACGAGCCTCGTCCAGATCCGGCTTGGCGGTTTCGCACCAGATCAGGTCGGCGTACGGAGCGTAAGCCAGGCCGCGAGCGATGGCCTGGTCCAGACCGGCGCGCACTTTGTAGAAGCCTTCCTGGGTACGTTCGCCAGTCACGAATGGCTGGTCGTACGGGTCGCAGTCGGAAGTCAGCAGGTCAGCGGCGTTAGCGTCGGTACGGGCCAGGATGATGGTCGGAGTACCGGCAACGTCTGCTGCCAGACGGGCAGCGGTCAGCTTCTGTACGGCTTCCTGGGTAGGAACCAGTACCTTGCCGCCCATGTGGCCGCATTTCTTCACGGAAGCCAGTTGGTCTTCGAAGTGAACGCCGGCGGCGCCTGCTTCGATCATGCTTTTCATCAGCTCGTAAGCGTTCAGTACGCCGCCGAAACCGGCTTCAGCGTCAGCCACGATTGGGGCGAAGTAGTCGATGTAGCCTTCGTCGCCCGGGCCTTTGCCGGCTTTCCACTGGATCTGGTCAGCACGACGGAACGAGTTGTTGATGCGCTTGACCACGGTTGGAACGGAGTCCACCGGGTACAGCGACTGGTCCGGGTACATCGATTCGGCGGAGTTGTTGTCCGCAGCCACTTGCCAGCCCGACAGGTAGATCGCCTGGATACCGGCTTTAACTTGCTGTACAGCCTGGCCGCCGGTCAGGGCGCCCATGCAGTTGACGAAATCTTTCTCAGGACGGAAGGAAGGCTTGGCGCCCTGGGTGACCAGGTTCCACAGCTTTTCGGCGCCCATTTTTGCAAAGGTGTGCTCAGGTTGAACCGAGCCACGCAGGCGGACGACGTCAGCAGCGGAGTAAGCGCGAGTCACGCCTTTCCAGCGTGGGTTTTCAGCCCAATCTTTTTCGAGGGCTGCAATTTGCTGTTCGCGTGTCAGTGCCATGGAGATAAACCTCGTCGCGTCTTTTACGGAAAGTTGTTCTGCGGTGGAAAATTCATGCGCTCGCTGACCAGAAGCTTGGTGGTCAAGTCGGATTTGGCGGGGGTGGCGACGGGATGAACGATGGGCTCGAGGGGAAGTGAGCAGGTAAGGGCAAACTGGCGAACGCATTGGGGCATCGTGGGCCTTGGTGCAAACATCAGTGTAAAGCCGGGTTACCTAATTACGCTTCCGTCCCTCGGGACAACTTCGTTCCAGTCGGCAACCTCGTCAAACACACCTTGTGGGCGGTACAGACACGAAGCGGCTCGCGGGGTAGGTGCGAGCATCGCTTCGAAGGCCCTTGCCAGGGCCCCTGATTAGCGGGAGCGAGGCCATCATGCCTTTGCTTTTTTCGATCGTCAAACGTTTTGTAGTGCTTTTTTTCAGGCACTACATCTTTGGTCTAATACGACTAATCAGTCAGTTTTCGGTGGTTTAGTCCAAAGTATCGACTTTCACCCGCAGGGTCATGTCATCCCGGCCCTGAGTAGCGTAGTTGCGGCTCGTGCCCTGTTTGTCGGCCTGGGTCTGACGGTTGACGCCAGCCAGCAGGATCCATTCGCCGAGGCGGCCCGTGACAGTTGTGTCGGTACTTTGCACGTTCACTACATCGGGACGTTCCTGGCTCATGCGGTCACGGTTGGTACTGATCGCCAGGTGAACGATGTCGCCGGTGACGCTGGCGGTGACATAGAAGCCTTGAGTGACGTTGCGGTATTCGGTCTGGCTGCGCAAATCGCCGTAGGAGTCGGTCTGCGAACTGGTGAGCGGTACGCTCTGGCCGACCTGAATCAGTGCGGGCGTGCCTTCGCTGGCCTGAACCTGCTGGATGCCACCGTCGCGACTGGCGGTGCCGTAATTGATGATTCGGGTCTGGCTTGGCTTGGCGCCGTTGACCGAGACGCCCTGATCGCCCTGAAAGTTGTTTTCATTGGTGTCGACGGTAATCAACAAGCGCTTGGCCGCGACGTCGAGTTGGCTGATCAGGGTTTTAAGTTCGTCGATCTTGCGTTGATCTGCGTTGACGATCAGCTGATTGCCGTAGGCGCTGACCTGGCCTTCCTTGCCAATGAAATCCTGCGCCATGGGCAGCATGTCGGCGCTGGTGCGGTAGTTCAGGGGCACGATCTCGGTGGCTGCCATGGCTGAAAAACTGCAGGTCAGCAACAGGGTGGTGAGCAGGGTGCGTAGGGACATATCCGTTATCTCCGACATCTTGAAGTGTTGATATTGCCAGTTTGTCGGCCCGACGTGGTGCAAGTTGAATCGTAGACAGCAAAACGCCCCGGCATCGGTTGATGGCGGGGCGTTTTGTGGTGTTCTCTGTGGCGAGGGTGTTACGCCGAGTGACGCACCATGTCCACATGTGGAATCCCGGCTTCCAGGAATTCCTCGCTGAGGATGTGAAAACCCAGGCGCTCATAGAACGCCGTGGCCTGCACCTGCGCGCTGAGCATCTGCTGCTTCAGGCCGCGCTCCTCGGCTTCACCGATTACCGCATGCATCAATGCATCGCCGACCTTCAGGCCGCGCCAGTCCTTGAGCACCGAAACCCGGCCGATGTGGCCATCGGGCAGCAGGCGCGCGGTGCCAATCGGGAAGTCGCCTTCGAAGGCCAGGAAATGCACCGCAGTGGCGTCATCGGCATCCCATTCCAGCTCAGGTGGAACGGATTGCTCGGCGATGAATACCGTCTCACGAATGCGCCGGATCTCGGCGATGTCCTTCTGCCAGTCTGCGACACGTACGTGAATTTTATTCATCAGCAAACCCCAGGCTGCCTTGCTTGATCAATTCGCAGATCAGGCCTCGGCCGTCTTCGTCGCTCAGCCACTCGCCGAGGTTGTCGATGTGCAGCGCGTCAGCGGCGCAAATCATTTTCAGCAGTTCGCGCAACTTGCCCGGCAGGTAGCGGCTCTGGCCGCTGGCGAACAGCAGCAGGTCGTCATCGACTTCGGACCAGGCGAGGCGGGCGCTTGGGTTGCGGATCAGGACGGCGCCTTGCTCAAGGCTGGCGAGCAGGTCGTCTTCTTCGATCTCTTCCGGGCCAACCACCAGTTCCGGGTAGCGCGGCTCGGTCATGTACTGGCCAAACCAGGTCAGCAGCAGGCGCTCGTCGCTCATGTGCTCGGCCAGCAGGCTTTTCAGGCGATCAAGGGCGTCGTGCTGGATCTGGTGTGGATCGACCGCAGGCAGGGCGTCGGCGTCGGTGTAACGCTCTTCGTCGGTCAGGAACTGGCTGAGGAAGTCGGTGAAGTGGGTCAGCACTTCAGCGGCGCTCGGCGCACGGAAACCCACCGAGTACGTCATGCAGTCATCGACCGCGACGCCGCAGTGAGCCAGGCGCGGCGGCAGGTACAGCATGTCGCCCGGTTCCAGGACCCACTCTTCGGTAGCTTCGAATTCAGCGAGGATGCGCAGGTCTGCGTGTGGCAGCAACTTGCTTTCGGAGTCGCACATCTGGCCGATTTTCCAGTTGCGCTTGCCGTGGCCTTGCAGCAGGAACACGTCGTAGTTGTCGAAGTGCGGACCGACGCTGCCACCTGGGGCGGCGAAGCTGATCATCACGTCGTCGACGCGCCAGCTCGGCAGAAAGCGGAAGTTTTCCAGCAGTTCGCTGACTTCCGGCACAAACTGATCGACCGCTTGAACCAGCAGGGTCCAGTCACGTTCCGGCAGTTTGCTGAATTCGTCTTCGGCGAACGGGCCGCGGCGCAATTCCCATGGGCGCTCGCCGTTCTCGATCACCAGGCGTGATTCGACTTCTTCTTCCAGTGCCAGGCCGGCCAGTTCGTCGGCGTCGATCGGGCTTTCGAAATCAGGAATCGCCTGGCGGATCAGCAGCGGTTTTTTCTGCCAGTAGTCGCGCAAGAATTCGCGCGCCGTGATGCCGCCCAGAAGTTGAAGAGGAATGTCAGGATTCATGTGTAACCTATTGAAAAAAACTACTTTTTAGACAGGAATAAAAACGCCCGGCGCGGCCGGGCGTCTCAAGCAGGTCCAGCGGTCAATCAGATGCGTTTGGCTTGCTCTACAGCGTTACCGATGTAGTTCGCCGGGGTGAGCAATTTCAGCTCGGCCTTGGCGGCGGCTGGCATGTCCAGGCCGTCGATGAAAGTCTGCAGCGCTTGCGGGCTGATGCCCTTGCCGCGGGTCAGTTCTTTCAGCTTTTCGTACGGGTTTTCGATGTTGTAGCGGCGCATCACGGTCTGGATCGGCTCGGCCAGCACTTCCCAGCAAGCGTCCAGGTCAGCGGCAATCTTCTGCTCGTTGAGCTCAAGCTTGCTGATGCCTTTGAGGCTGGCTTCGTACGCGATCACGCTGTGGGCGAAGCCGACACCGAGGTTGCGCAGCACGGTGGAGTCGGTCAGGTCACGCTGCCAGCGGGAGATTGGCAGTTTGCTCGCCAAGTGCTGGAACAGTGCGTTGGCGATGCCCAGGTTGCCTTCGGAGTTTTCGAAGTCGATCGGGTTGACCTTGTGCGGCATGGTCGACGAACCGATTTCGCCAGCGATGGTGCGCTGTTTGAAATAACCCAGGGAGATGTAGCCCCAGATGTCGCGGTCGAAGTCGATCAGGATGGTGTTGAAGCGCGCGATCGCGTCGAACAGCTCGGCGATATAGTCGTGCGGTTCGATCTGCGTGGTGTACGGGTTGAAGCCCAGGCCCAGCTCGTCTTCGATGAAGGCGCGGGCGTTTTCTTCCCAGTCGATCTCAGGGTAGGCCGACAGGTGAGCGTTGTAGTTGCCGACAGCGCCGTTGATCTTGCCCAGCAGCGGAACGGCAGCGACCTGAGCGATTTGACGCTCCAGACGGTAAACCACGTTCGCCAGCTCTTTGCCCAAAGTGGTCGGCGAAGCCGGTTGGCCGTGGGTGCGCGACAGCATTGGCACGTTGGCAAAACGGATAGCCAGTTCGCGAATGGCTTCGGCGGTCTGGCGCATCAGCGGCAGCATCACATCATCACGGCCTTCGCGCAGCATCAGGGCGTGGGACAGGTTGTTGATGTCCTCGCTGGTGCAGGCAAAGTGGATGAATTCGCTGACGGCAGCCAGTTCCGGCAGCTTGGCCGCTTGCTCTTTGAGCAGGTATTCGATGGCTTTGACGTCGTGGTTGGTGGTGCGCTCGATCTCTTTGACACGCTCGGCGTGCTCCAGAGCGAAGTTTTCCGCCAGGGTGTTCAGCACAGCGTTGGCTTCGGCGGAGAACGCCGGCACTTCGCTGATGCCAGGGTGAGCGGCCAGGCGCTGGAGCCAGCGCACTTCAACCAGAACGCGAGCACGGATCAGGCCGTATTCGCTGAAAATCGGGCGCAGGGCCTGGGTTTTGCCGGCGTAGCGGCCGTCAACAGGGGAAACCGCAGTGAGCGAAGAAAGCTGCATGGGGTGTTCTCGGACAGTCGGGCAACGAAATGGGGCGCGTATCATACATGAAAAAATCCGTCGGTCCGTTACCAACTGACCGGCGTATTACGCGTAATGCGGAGTAAATAGCTGTCTGCGTGACTTATTCGTTACGCATCAAGGGGTAAAGCTCTTTCAATAATTTGCGACGGCTGATCACCAGCTGCCAGCGATGACCGCCCAACTGCCGCCACAGGCGCGCCGAACGAATCCCGGCCAGCAACAGGGCGCGGATTTTCGAGGCATTACTCGGCTGCTGCAGGTTGCGCATGTCGCCGTGGACCTGAATCCGTTGGCGCAAGGTGCTCAGGGTGTCCTGGTACAGCGCGCCACACGCGGCGATCACGTTTTCGTGAGCCGGGCCGAAATGCTCGACCTGGGATTGAATCTGCGGCAAGCGCTTGCCGATCACGTCCAGCATGTCGCCGCGCTTGGCCAGTTGACGTTCCAGCCCGAGCATCGCCAATGCGTAACGCAAGGGTTCGCGTTGAAGGGCGCTCGGGTCGCGTTCAAGTGCGCCCACCAACGCGCGATAACCTTCGCGCAGGTTGAGGTCGTCACCGCCGTAGACTTCCAGCGTGTCCTTGGGGTCGCGAATCAGCAGGCTGCCGAGCATGCAGGACAGGCCGGCTTCGGTGGTCTGGCCGGTCTTGGCAATCTTGTCGACGAGGACGGCAGCGAGAAACACACCGCCCAGCGCCGTCAGTTGCTCCTGAGTGGGGCTCATTGTTGCTGGCCTTTGCTGGTCCACGGCTCGGCAATTTCGATAACGCCGCCGCCCAGGCAGATTTCACCGTCGTAAAACACCACGGACTGGCCGGGGGTGACCGCGCGTTGCGGGTCATCGAAGGTGGCGCGGTAGCCGGTAGCGGTTTTCTCCAGCGTGCACGGCTGGTCGCTTTGACGATAGCGGACCTTGGCGGTCAACTTGCGCGGCTCGGTCAGATCAATCGGGTTGACCCAATAGATGTCCGAGGCGAGCAGGGCGCGGGAGAACAGATACGGGTGGTCATTGCCTTGGCCGACGATCAGCTCGTTGTGCTCCAGGTCCTTGATCAGCACGTACCACGGCTCGTCACTGGCGTCTTTCAAGCCGCCGATGCCCAGGCCCTGGCGCTGGCCGATGGTGTGGTACATCAAGCCGTGGTGACGGCCGATCACTTCACCTTCGGTGGTCTTGATCTCGCCGGGTTGCGCCGGCAGGTACTGCTTGAGGAAGTCGCTGAAGCGGCGTTCGCCGATAAAGCAGATACCGGTGGAGTCCTTTTTCTTCGCGGTCGCCAGCTCGTATTTCTCGGCAATCGCGCGGACTTCAGGCTTTTCCAGCTCGCCAACCGGGAACAGGGTCTTGGCGATCTGCTCGCCGCCGACGGCGTGCAGGAAGTAGCTCTGGTCCTTGTTCGCGTCCAGGCCCTTGAGCAGTTCGGTACGACCGTCGATATCGCGACGGCGCACATAGTGGCCGGTAGCAATCAGGTCGGCACCGAGCATCATGGCGTAGTCGAGGAACGCCTTGAACTTGATCTCGCGGTTGCACAGGATGTCCGGGTTCGGCGTGCGACCGGCCTTGTATTCGGCCAGGAAGTGCTCGAACACGTTGTCCCAGTACTCGGCGGCGAAGTTGGCGGTGTGCAGCTTGATGCCGATTTTGTCGCACACAGCCTGCGCATCCGCCAGGTCGTCCATGGCGGTGCAGTATTCCGTTCCATCGTCTTCTTCCCAGTTCTTCATGAACAGGCCTTCCACCTCATAACCCTGCTCGATCAGCAGGAGAGCGGAAACGGAAGAGTCCACGCCGCCGGACATGCCGACAATGACGCGCTTCTTTTGTGTGTCAGAAGGGGCTGGATCACGCATAGGGATTCAATGAGTGTCTTGAAAAAGGACGCGATTCTAGCAGGCTGGAGCCCGCAAGGCTAAAGAGAAGGGCGGATCAGTTCGAGACCGAAGTGATTGCCGTCCAGATAATCATCGATACAGCGGATGATCAGCTCACTGCGCCAGTTTGCGCGCTGTTCCAGCAATTCGTCACGCGTCAGCCACTTGGCACCGACGATGCCGTCGTCCAGCTGATAATCCGGGTGGTGTTTGAGCGGTTTTGCGATGAAGCAGACCCGTTGGTACGTCACGCCGTTGCTCGGGGCGGTGTACAGGTAAATGCCGACTACACCGGTGGCTTCGACGTCCCAGCCGGTTTCTTCGAGGGTTTCGCGTACCGCGGCTTCGATCAGGGTTTCATTCGGGTCGAGGTGGCCGGCGGGTTGATTGATCACGACACGGTCGTGCTTGAGCTCTTCGACCATCAGGAAGCGGCCATTGTCTTCGACGATGGTGGCGACGGTGATGTGGGGTTTCCAGTCCATGAAGCTTCCTCGATTCTGAAGTTGGAATAAAAATCAGTGTGGGAGCGAGCCTGCTCGCGAAAGCGGTAGGCCGGTCAATGCAGTGTTGAAGGATATACCGCATTCGCGAGCAGGCTCGCTCCCACAGGATCCGGTTCTGATGGATAAGTGTGTGTGTGACCCGCAAACACAAACCCCGGCACTTGGCCGGGGTTTGTGATGCATCCTTACAACCTTAAACCAGCGCAGCAACCGCTGCGTTGAAGGTTGGGCTAGGGCGCATGGCCTTGCTGATCAGCTCGGCATTGGCGTGGTAGTAACCGCCGATGTCCACTGGCTTGCCCTGAACGGCGTTGAGCTCGGCAACGATGGTTGCTTCGTTCTCGGTCAGGGTTTTGGCCAGGGTCGCGAACTGCGCTTGCAGTGCTGCGTCTTCAGTCTGGGCCGCCAGGGCTTGAGCCCAGTACAGCGCCAGGTAGAAGTGGCTGCCGCGGTTGTCGATGTTGCCGACTTTACGCGATGGCGACTTGTTGTTGTCCAGGAACTGGCCGGTGGCCTGATCCAGGGTCTTGGCCAGAACCAGCGCCTTAGGGTTGTTGTAAGTCACGCCCAAGTGCTCAAGGGAAGCGGCCAGGGCCAGGAACTCGCCCAGGGAATCCCAGCGCAGGAAGTTCTCTTCCAGCAGCTGTTGAACGTGCTTCGGAGCCGAACCACCGGCGCCGGTTTCGAACAGGCCACCGCCATTCATCAGCGGAACGATCGACAGCATCTTGGCGCTGGTGCCCAGTTCCATGATCGGGAACAGGTCAGTCAGGTAGTCGCGCAATACGTTGCCGGTCACCGAGATGGTGTCCTTGCCTTCGCGAGTGCGTTGCAGGGTGAACTTCATCGCGTCGACAGGTGCCATGATCTGGATGTCCAGGCCGGCCGTGTCGTGATCCTTCAGGTAAGCCTGAACTTTCTCGATCACTACGCCATCGTGGGCGCGCATCGGGTCCAGCCAGAAAATCGCCGGGGTGCTGCTGGCGCGAGCACGGTTGACGGCCAGTTTGACCCAGTCCTGGATCGGCGCGTCTTTGGTCTGGCACATGCGGAAGGTGTCGCCGGCTTCAACCGACTGTTCCAGCAGCGTGCGACCGGCGCTGTCGGAAACCCGAACCACGCCGTTGGCCTTGATCTGGAAAGTCTTGTCGTGCGAACCGTACTCTTCGGCTTTCTTCGCCATCAGGCCAACGTTTGGCACGCTGCCCATGGTGGTTGGGTCGAAAGCACCGTTGACTTTGCAGTCTTCGATCACGGCCTGGTAGATGGTTGCGTAGCAGCGATCCGGGATCACAGCCTTGGTGTCGTGCAGCTGGCCGTCGGTGCCCCACATTTTGCCGGAGTCACGGATCATGGCTGGCATCGAGGCGTCGACAATGACGTCGCTCGGCACGTGCAGGTTGGTGATGCCTTTGTCGGAGTTGACCATGGCCAACGACGGACGAACGGCGTAGACCGCCTGGATGTCCGCTTCGATCTGCGCTTGCTGCTCAGCCGGCAGGGCCTTGATGCGAGCGTACAGGTCGCCGATGCCGTTGTTCAGGTTGAAGCCGATCTGCGCCAGCACGTCAGCGTGCTTGGCCAGTGCGTCTTTATAGAACTCGGCAACGATCTGGCCGAACATGATCGGGTCGGAGACCTTCATCATGGTGGCTTTCAGGTGAACCGACAGCAGCACACCCTTGGCTTTGGCGTCTTCGATCTCGGCAGCGATGAAGCTGCGCAGAGCGTTTTTGCTCATGACCGCGCAATCGAGGATCTCACCGGCCTGTACGGTGGTTTTTTCTTTCAGGACGGTGGTGGTGCCGTCTTGAGCGATCAGTTCGATTTTGACAGCGTCAGCGGCTTCGATCAGGGCAGCTTTTTCGCTGCCGTAGAAATCGCCGGCGCTCATGTGCGCAACGTGAGACTTGGAGTCTTTAGCCCAGGCGCCCATTTTGTGCGGATGCTTGCGAGCGTAATTCTTGACCGACAGCGGTGCACGACGATCGGAGTTGCCTTCGCGCAGAACCGGGTTTACGGCGCTGCCCTTGATCTTGTCGTAACGCGACTTGGCGAGCTTGTCGGCGTCGCTGGTCACGGTTTCCGGGTAGTCAGGAACGGCGAAGCCCTGGGCTTGCAGTTCTTTGATCGCGGCTTGCAGCTGCGGTACGGAAGCACTGATGTTCGGCAGCTTGATGATGTTGGCTTCAGGCGTAACGGCCAGGTCGCCCAGTTCGGCGAGGTGGTCGGCTACGGCTTTGTCACCCAGTTGCTCGGGGAAGCTGGCCAGAATGCGTCCTGCAAGAGAGATATCGCGGGTTTCAACGGCGATATCAGCCGAGGCGGTGAAGGCCTCTACGATAGGCAACAGTGAATAGGTGGCGAGGGCTGGGGCTTCGTCGGTGAAGGTATAGATGATCTTCGAGCGGGTGGGCATATTCGGATTAACTCTCTCTTCTTTGCTAAAGCGTGCGCAGAAACTCGAGGGGCGCCGGGTAAGCGCGTTCGTTCAAAGTCATCCATGAGCCGAATATCGAGGTTTCGTTGCTGTGATGTTGGGTGCATCAGTAGGGCGTCAAGCATTCGGACTGCGGTAACAGACCGGCTTATAGGGCGGAAAGTCTCATCGTAGAGCCTTTCCACCGTCGTGACCCTTTAGTCAGCGGCGGCATTATACATAGGTAGCTGGCAATCTGCCGATGGTTCATGAGTAAGGAATATCGTCCATTGGTCTAAAGGTCGCAGGGGCAGGTGGGGCGTAGAGTCGTTCGTCGTGCTCGACTTTGGCGCTTTTCCCTTTGCTTTCAGGCTTGTAGGCCGCGAGGAATGCAGCTTTGCGGCAGATGGATGGAACATAGGGTTTGCGCGCCGATTTAACTGGGTTACGCTCGAACGAAGCCAGATGTTCAATCCAAACAATGGAGTTCAGCATGGGATACAAGAAGATTCAGGTTCCAGCAGTCGGCGACAAAATCACCGTCAACGCGGACCATTCTCTCAATGTTCCTAACAACCCGATCATCCCCTTCATCGAAGGCGATGGTATTGGCGTTGATATCAGCCCGGTCATGATCAAGGTTGTCGATGCTGCTGTTAAGAAGGCTTACGGCGGCGAGCGCAAAATTTCCTGGATGGAAGTCTACGCCGGGGAGAAAGCGACTCAGGTTTACGATCAGGACACCTGGCTACCCCAGGAAACCCTGGACGCAGTTAAAGATTACGTGGTTTCCATCAAGGGCCCTCTGACCACCCCGGTCGGCGGCGGCATTCGTTCCCTGAACGTGGCCCTGCGTCAGCAACTCGACCTTTATGTGTGCCTGCGCCCTGTGCGCTGGTTCGAAGGCGTGCCTAGCCCGGTTAAAAAGCCAGGCGATGTCGACATGACGATCTTCCGTGAGAACTCGGAAGATATCTACGCCGGTATCGAGTGGAAAGCCGGTTCGCCGGAAGCGACCAAAGTCATCAAGTTCCTCAAAGATGAAATGGGCGTCACCAAGATCCGTTTCGACGAAAACTGCGGTATCGGCATCAAGCCGGTTTCGCTGCAAGGCACCAAGCGTCTGGCACGCAAGGCCCTGCAGTATGTGGTCGACAACGACCGCGACTCGCTGACCATCGTGCACAAAGGCAACATCATGAAGTTCACCGAAGGTGCCTTCAAGGAATGGGCCTACGAAGTGGCGGCTGAAGAGTTCGGCGCGACCCTGCTCGACGGCGGTCCGTGGATGCAGTTCAAGAACCCGAAAACCGGCAAGAACGTTATCGTCAAGGATGCCATCGCTGACGCCATGCTCCAGCAGATCCTGCTGCGTCCGGCCGAATACGATGTGATCGCGACCCTGAACCTGAACGGCGACTACCTCTCTGACGCCCTGGCGGCGGAAGTGGGCGGTATCGGTATCGCACCGGGTGCCAACCTGTCCGACACCATTGCCATGTTCGAAGCGACCCACGGTACTGCGCCGAAATACGCCGGCAAGGACCAGGTCAACCCGGGCTCGCTGATCCTGTCGGCTGAAATGATGCTGCGTCACATGGGCTGGACCGAAGCGGCCGACCTGATCATCAAGGGCACCAACGGCGCAATTTCCGCCAAGACCGTGACCTATGACTTCGAACGTCTGATGGACGGCGCGAAGCTGGTGTCGTCTTCCGGCTTTGGTGATGCGCTGATCTCGCATATGTAAGCGAAAAGCGGCTGCAACAAAACCGCCCGGCTCGAGTGATCGAGTCGGGCGGTTTTGTTATGACCGGATGCCTTGAATCGTGGGAATCAGCTCACGGCTTTAGCCTGGGAGCTGGTAGCGGCTGCTGCGGCTGCAGCGGCGTCAACGGCCACTTTGTCTGTAATTTTGACGGCGTGCAGCCCTTTGGGCCCCTGAACGATCTCGAAGCTGACGATCTGTCCGGCCTTGAGGGTCTTGTATCCACCCATATCGATGGCCGAATAGTGGGCAAAGAAATCGATTTCCTTGCCATCCTCGTCACGACCTTCTCTGGCGTCGGTGTTAATGAAACCGAATCCCTTGGCGTTGTTGAACCATTTCACCTTGCCGACTGCCATGCTCATATCCCTCTGCAACAGACTCCATCACTGGAGTATCATCCAGTACATCCGCAGTCAGTCTTTATAAATAAGATTGACTCCGCGGACCTTTTTTACCCACTGTGGGCTCTATTGGTTGTAACACCGTTTTCCCGATAGTCAAGGTGACCGGGCGGTCGGTGTTGAAATCGTCCATAGCCGCCCCCACCACTGTATTAGCACAACTGACGAACCTTTCTTTCCATGCATGCAATCAGCCAGATTCGACTAACATTCAATCAGGATCATCCTGATTCACACGACGACGATTCCGCAGGCATTGCTGTTCAGGAGGCAAAGCCTGCTTTACAGGCGCCGCCGATGTACAAGGTGGTTTTGTTCAACGATGACTACACACCGATGGATTTCGTCGTCGAAGTGCTCGAGGTGTTTTTTAACCTGAATCGGGAGCTGGCGACCAAGGTCATGCTGGCCGTCCACACAGAAGGACGGGCAGTATGTGGAGTGTTTACCCGCGACATCGCCGAGACTAAGGCCATGCAGGTCAACCAGTACGCCAGGGAAAGCCAGCATCCGCTACTCTGTGAAATCGAGAAGGACGGTTAATCGCCGACCACTTGGGTATGAGGTGAAGCTATGTTAAACCGCGAGCTCGAAGTCACCCTCAATCTAGCCTTCAAGGAGGCCCGTTCGAAGCGTCATGAATTCATGACCGTCGAACATCTCCTGCTGGCCCTATTGGACAATGAGGCTGCCGCCACTGTTTTGCGTGCGTGCGGCGCAAACCTCGACAAACTCAAGCATGACCTGCAGGAGTTCATCGACTCCACCACGCCATTGATCCCCGTCCATGACGAGGACCGTGAAACCCAGCCAACCCTGGGCTTCCAGCGTGTACTGCAACGTGCTGTGTTCCACGTACAGAGCTCGGGCAAACGCGAAGTGACTGGCGCCAACGTGCTGGTCGCGATCTTCAGTGAGCAAGAGAGTCAGGCAGTGTTCCTGCTGAAACAGCAGAGCGTTGCGCGCATCGATGTCGTCAACTACATCGCCCATGGCATTTCCAAAGTGCCCGGGCATGGCGATCACTCTGAAGGTGAGCAAGATATGCAGGACGACGAGGGCGGTGAGTCTTCATCTTCAGGCAATCCTCTGGATGCTTATGCCAGCAACCTCAACGAACTCGCGCGCCAGGGTCGAATCGATCCATTGGTAGGCCGTGAGCTGGAAGTCGAACGCGTCGCGCAGATCCTGGCGCGCCGTCGTAAAAACAATCCGTTGCTGGTGGGCGAGGCGGGCGTGGGTAAAACCGCGATTGCCGAAGGCCTGGCCAAACGCATTGTCGACAACCAGGTGCCGGACCTTTTGGCCAACAGCGTGGTGTATTCCCTCGACTTGGGCGCCTTGCTGGCCGGGACCAAATACCGTGGCGATTTCGAGAAGCGCTTCAAGGCGCTGCTCAATGAACTGAAAAAACGTCCGCAGGCGATCCTGTTCATCGACGAAATCCACACCATTATCGGTGCGGGTGCTGCGTCCGGTGGCGTCATGGATGCCTCGAACCTGCTCAAGCCGCTGCTGTCCTCGGGTGATATCCGTTGCATCGGTTCGACCACGTTCCAGGAATTCCGCGGGATCTTCGAGAAGGACCGCGCCTTGGCTCGTCGCTTCCAGAAGGTTGATGTGTCGGAGCCTTCGGTGGAAGACACCATTGGCATCCTGCGCGGCCTGAAAGGGCGTTTCGAAGCGCACCACAACATCGAATACAGTGATGAGGCGCTGCGTGCGGCCGCTGAGCTGGCTTCGCGCTATATCAATGACCGGCACATGCCGGACAAGGCCATCGACGTCATCGACGAGGCGGGCGCCTACCAGCGTCTGCAGCCAATCGAGAAACGTGTGAAACGCATCGAGGTGCCTCAGGTCGAGGACATCGTGGCGAAAATCGCCCGAATTCCGCCCAAGCACGTCACCAGCTCCGACAAAGAGCTGCTGCGTAACCTTGAGCGTGACCTGAAGCTCACCGTATTTGGCCAGGATGCCGCCATCGACTCGTTGTCGACGGCGATCAAACTGTCCCGTGCCGGCCTCAAGTCGCCTGACAAGCCTGTCGGTTCGTTCCTGTTCGCAGGGCCGACCGGTGTCGGTAAAACCGAAGCGGCGCGTCAGTTGGCCAAGGCGTTGGGTATCGAGCTGGTTCGCTTCGACATGTCCGAGTACATGGAGCGCCACACCGTATCGCGTCTGATCGGTGCGCCTCCAGGCTATGTCGGGTTCGATCAGGGCGGCCTGCTGACCGAAGCCATCACCAAGCAGCCTCACTGTGTGCTGTTGCTCGATGAGATCGAGAAGGCGCATCCGGAAGTCTTCAACCTGCTGCTGCAGGTCATGGATCACGGTACGCTGACTGATAACAACGGGCGCAAGGCGGATTTCCGTAACGTGATCGTCATTATGACGACCAACGCCGGTGCCGAAACAGCAGCGCGTGCTTCGATCGGTTTCACCCATCAGGACCACTCGTCCGATGCGATGGAAGTGATCAAGAAGAGCTTCACGCCAGAGTTCCGCAACCGTCTGGACACCATTATCCAGTTTGGTCGCCTCAGTCATGAGGTCATCAAAAGCGTGGTGGACAAGTTCCTTACCGAGCTTCAGGCGCAGCTGGAAGACAAGCGTGTGCAGCTGGAAGTGACGGACGCAGCGCGCGGCTGGCTGGCAGTGGGTGGCTACGACACGGCAATGGGCGCTCGTCCAATGGCGCGTTTGATCCAGGACAAGATCAAGCGTCCACTGGCCGAAGAGATCCTCTTTGGCGAACTGGCGGACCATGGTGGTGTGGTGCATATCGATCTGAAGGACGGCGAGCTGACCTTCGAGTTTGAGACCACGGCTGAAATGGCCTGACGGGTGTTGATCTGTTGTAAAGCGAAAGGCGCCTTCGGGCGCCTTTTTGTTGTCTGTTGGATTGGGTTTATATCCGTTGCTGCGGTAACGGCTGCTTAGGGTTTCGCCCTTACGGCGACTCACTTTTTTTTCAAACGGTACGTGTCAAGGTACCTGTCGCCTTGGTACTTCCGCTGCTAACCCATTGCGCCGTTAACTTCAGGGCGTTCTGG
>NZ_JBSKHV010000011.1:0-221420 GCF_057128725.1 Pseudomonas oplopanacis
TCCCCATGTGAGAGTAGGTCATCGTCAAGATTAAATTCCGAAACCCCAATTGCGAAAGCAGTTGGGGTTTTGTTTTGTCTGCGAAAAAGTACTCCATCTTGAGGCACAAATTGGCGCAGTTATTTTTGACTCATGCCTCTAGAATAGGACCAACTTTTTCGGAACAGAGCCTTTATGTCAGATCCGGTTGACGCCACAAGGCTGTCAGAATTACCGCTAGACGATTTGGTCGCGTGTCATGAGTGCGACTTGCTGATGCGCAAACCCGAACTCGGCCATGGCGAGAAAGCGCTGTGTCCGCGCTGCGGCTATGAGCTCTACGCCCATCGGCATAATGTCGTACAACGCAGTCTCGCTTTGGTTATCGCCGCTTTATTGTTGTACGTGCCGGCGAACTTTTTACCCATTATGGAGCTCAATCTACTCGGACAATCCTCAAAGGACACTGTCTGGAGCGGCGTTGTGGCTTTGTTCGACACTGGCATGCAAAGCGTCTCGGTAATTGTGTTCCTGTGCAGCATGGGAATCCCTTTGCTCAAACTGCTCTGCCAATTGGCAGTCTTGTTGAGCATTCGCTTTGATATCGGACGCAGTTACGGCTTGCTGCTCTATCGCATCTATCACCATCTACGGGACTGGGGAATGCTCGAGGTTTACCTCATGGGCGTACTGGTCGCGTTCGTAAAACTGGCAGATATGGCAGCCATTAGCGTAGGTCTCGGTCTGGTGTGCTTTATCAGTTTGCTGTTGGTTCAGGTCGGATTGGAGGTTGTGATGTCGCCTCATCAGATCTGGCAGGCTTTATCAGGAGAGGATGCCCATGCGGGCGATTGATGCAGGCATTCTGATTTGTGCGGAATGCCATGAGTTGAACAAGCAGGACGCTGACACCGATGAGCAAGTCTGCACCCGTTGTGGTGCGCTGGTTCATGCCCGTCGCCCGAACAGCCTGGTACGCACCTGGGCACTGTTGATTACCGCGGCGATTCTCTACATTCCGGCCAACGTGCTGCCGATCATGACGATCAACTCACTCGGTAAGGGCGCCCCCAGCACCATCATGTCCGGCGTGATTGACCTGGTTCATTACGGCATGTTTCCCATCGCGGCGGTGGTGTTCATTGCCAGTATTCTAGTGCCGACGTTCAAACTGGTGGGCATCGGCTTGCTGCTGTTTTCGATACAGCGCCGCCAGCCACTCTCGGCTCGCCAACGAATCTGGATGTACCGCTTTATCGAGTTCATCGGCCGCTGGTCGATGCTGGATATCTTTGTGATCGCCATCCTGGTGGCGGTCGTGAATTTTGGACGGCTTGCCAGCATCGAAGCCAATCTTGGCGCCATCGCCTTCGCCAGTGTGGTGATTTTGACGATGCTTGCCGCAGTTTCTTTCGATCCCCGACTGATTTGGGATAACACGGAGTCGGACGACGACCATGACTGATTTGCCTACAGCGAAAACCCGACCGGCCTCGAACTGGTCCGCCATCTGGATCCTGCCCCTGGTCGCGTTGATCATCGGCGGCTGGCTCGGCTGGCGTGCCTATAACGAGACCGGCATCGAAGTTCAGGTGCGGTTCGAAAGCGGCGAAGGCATTCAGGCCAACAAGACTGAAGTCGTCTACAAAGGCATGTCCGTCGGTAAGGTGAAAGCTCTGAAACTCGATGACGAAGGCGCTTCCAAAGGCGTGATCGCAACCGTCGAGATGAACAAGGATGTCGAGCAATACCTCAGGACCAGCACCCGCTTCTGGCTGGTCAAACCGAGCGTGACGCTGGCCGGTATCACCGGTCTGGAAACCCTGGTGTCGGGCAATTACGTGGCGATCAGCCCTGGTGAAGGCGAGCCCACTCGCAAGTTCAAGGCGCTGGCAGAAGAGCCGCCTCTGTCCGACGCCAAACCGGGTTTGCACTTGACCATCAAGGCTGATCGCCTCGGCTCGCTGAACCGTGGCAGCCCCGTGTTCTACAAGCAGATCAAAGTCGGCCAGATCAAAAGCTATGTGCTCTCGGAAGACCAAAGTACGGTCGAGCTCAAAGTATTCATCGAACCCACCTACGCCAATCTGGTGCGCAAACACACACGTTTCTGGAACGCCAGCGGCATCAGCATCGACGCCAATCTGTCCGGTGTGAAAATTCGCAGTGAGTCACTTGCCAGCATCGTCGCCGGGGGTATTGCGTTCGCTACGCCGGAGAACCGCAAGGATAGCCCGCCCACCGACCCGAGCCTGCCGTTCCGTCTCTACGAAGACTTTGACGCCGCCGCCGCCGGTATTCGGGTCAAGGTCAAGCTCACCGATTTCGAAGGCTTGCAGGCTGGCCGTACGCCGGTGATGTACAAAGGCATCCAGGTCGGCAACCTGAAAGCGCTGAAGATCGATCCGGACCTGTCCGGTGCCACCGCCGAACTGACTCTCGATCCATTGGCCGAAGATTACCTGGTCACCGGTACTCAATTCTGGGTGGTCAAACCGTCGATTTCCCTCGCGGGCATCACGGGGCTGGAAGCGTTGGTCAAAGGTAACTACATCGCCGTGCGCCCTGGCGATAAAGGCTCCGCACCACAACGCGAATTCGTGGCACGGCCCAAGGCTCCGCCGCTTGACCTGCGTTCCCCAGGCTTGCACCTGGTGTTATTCACTGAAAACCTCGGCTCGCTGGAAGTCGGCAGCCCGATTCTCTACAAGCAGGTCAAGGTCGGTTCGGTCCAGAGCTATCAGTTCTCCAAGAAAAAGAAACAGCTGGTGATTGGTGTTCACATCGAGAAGGAATACGAAGGGCTGGTCAACGCCTCGACGAGATTCTGGAATGCCAGCGGCATCACGCTCACGGGCGGGCTGACGGGCGGGATACAGGTCAAAAGTGAATCGTTGCAAAGCCTGATGGCCGGTGGCATCGCCTTTGAGACACCGGAAGCCAAAGCCCCGCTGCAAAAGAAGATCCCGCGTTTCCGCCTGTTCGCCAACCATGAGGAGGCCAATCAGAAAGGCACCGTGGTGACCATCAAGGTTGAGCGCGCTGATGGCTTGCGTAACGGCACGCCGGTGAGATTCAAAGGGCTGGACGTCGGCAAGATCGAAGACGTTGACCTCACCGATGATCTGCAATCGGTGATGCTCACCGCGCGTATCACCGAAGTACCGGAGCGCATTGCCCGCGTCGGCAGCCAGTTCTGGGTGGTCAAGCCTGAATTGGGGCTGATCAAGACCCGCAATCTGGAAACGCTGGTGACCGGTCAATACATCGAAGTACAACCTGCACCGAAGAACCTCGGTCCGCAAAAGAATTTCGTCGCGTTGGCCAACCCGCCAGAGACGGCCAAGCAGGAAGCCGGCTTGAGTCTGGTGTTGAGTGCCGCGCGCCGTGGATCGCTGAAAACCGGTGTGCCGGTGACGTATCGTGAAATTACTGTCGGCAAGGTCACGGCCTACGAACTTGGGCAGACGGCAGATCGTGTGCTGGTGCACATTCTGATCGAACCGAAATACGCGCCGTTGGTGCGCAGCGGTACGCGTTTCTGGAACAGCAGCGGTTTTGGTTTTGACTACGGCTTGTTCAAAGGCGCAACGGTACGCACTGAGTCGCTGGAGACGCTGATTCAGGGCGGCATTGCCTTCGCCACCCCGGAAGGCGATCGCATGGGTAGCCCGGCGCGAGCTGAGCAAACCTTCCCGCTGTTCGACAAGTTTGAAGATGAATGGCTGACCTGGGCGCCGAAGATCTCGATCGGCAAATAGTTTATTGGTGTCTGTGATGTCGCCATCGCGAGCAAGCTCGCTCCCACATTGAATCCGGTGTACACACCGAACCACTGTGGGAGCGAGCCTGCTCGCGAAGAGGCCCTCAAACACACTGAAAGGCGCCCACAAAAAAGGCCGCGATCCATTGGATCGCGGCCTTTTCGTTTCTAGCGGTTTAACTCAAACCGCATCCAGCTCCGGTTCATCGGCCTGCGCAACAACAACCGCCTTCACCTCATCATGACGGCGAATGTACTTCCAGTCCGCCTCATCGATGTAGATCCCGTTCGGCCCGCTGCCACCTTCCAGGTCAATCGCAACACTGGCGCAAACCTGCGGCTTCACACTTGCCAGGATCGGCACGAAGCCCAATTGCAGGCTGGTTTCCAGCAGCGCTGCCTGGTTCTTCTCATCGATGTCCGCCGCCTCGTCGAGGTAGTACGGCAGGCGCACGCGACCGGCCTGGTCGCGGTCCATCAAGTGCAGCAACAAGTACATGTTGGTCAGCGCCTTGATGGTCATCGTGGTGCCGTTGGACGCGGCGCCGTCGATGTCGGTGTGGATAACCGGTTGACCGTTGACCTTGGTGATCTCGAAGGCCAGTTCGAACAAGTCCTTGAGGCCGAGCTGGTTGTGGTTGGCCGCCACCAGCCGTGCCAGATATTCCTTGGCTTCTTCGTTCTTGTTGTCCTGCTCGGCGCTTTGGCTCAGGTCGAACACGGAGAGGGTTTCGCCTTCTTCGTATTGGCCGGCACTGTGAATGATCTGGTCGATGTGCTTGAGCGCTTCCTTGTTCGGCGCGAGGACGATGCGGAAGCTTTGCAGGTTGGACACCTGACGCTTGTTGATCTCGCGGTTGAACAGCGCCAGTTGATGTTCGAGGCTGTCGTAGTCGCTGCGAATGTTGCGCAGGGTCCGGGCGATGTCGGTGACCGCCGCCCGGCGTGCCTTGCCCAGCGTCAGGGCTTCGTCGGTGCGGTGCGCGTAGGCGTTGATCAGCAGTTGCAGGCGACGTTCCATATCGTCTTCGCTGTCGAACTTGGCCACGCCTTTGAGGCGAACCTGGGCGTACAGCGCCTCGATCTGACCGTCGCTGCGCAGCAATCCCTGCCAGCTGTCCTGATAGTCGTTGAGCAGCGGCAGCAGGTTGTCCATGGAATCGTCGATCGGGTCCATGAACGGCGTGCCGAACGGCAGGTCTGCCGGCAACAGCTGACGGCGGCGCAGGGCGTCGTCGAGGGTGCGTTGCTTGGCTTCCATGTCGCCGATCTGACGGCCGACCAGTTGCAGCTTGGCCGACAGTTGCTGGACGCGTTCGGTGAAGGCGTCGCTGGAGCGTTTCAATTCGTCCTGCGCCGCTTCCATCTGCGCCAATTGCTCAAGCTTGTCGCCTTCTTCAGCGCTCAAGGTTTGCGCGCGACGGAAGTCTTCCAGGGCTTTCTGCGCATCCAGCACTTGCTGGTACAGCGCTTCAGTCTGGGTCTTGCTCGCGGCGCGGTCGGCGGCGACGGCTTGTTGGGTCTTCAGTTGCTTGAGTTCTTTGTCCAGACGCTCTTTCTGATCGCGCAACGCCGCGCGGTCAGCCAACGCTTGCAGCGCTGGCGGCTCGATGTTCGAGATGTCGATGGACAGGCCCGGTACTTCGAAGCGCTCGCCTTTGAAACCGTCGAGGATCAGTTCCATGGATTTGACCCACTGACCGTCCTCGTCCAGCGTAATCCCATGCTCGCCCAGCGGCAGGCTGAACAGCGCGCTGTTGAACAGGCGCATCAGACGTTCGACGTCCTGTTGCGAGAACTCTTCGCGCAGTCGGGCGTAGCTGTTGTTGTCGGCGTGATCGAGTTGTTGCTTGACCGACTTCAGGCGTTTTTCCAGATCGCGCAGACGCTCTTCGAGGTCTTCGGCAGAGAACTGCCGCGACTGTGCCAGCGCACCGGCCAGTTCATCGTGCGCGTCCTTGGCCGCGAGCAGTTGTTGCTCCAGCACTTTGACGTCATCGACCAACGCGAAGCGATGCTTGAGCACCGACAACTCGCCGAGCCAGCGCTGGATGCCGGTGATTTCCCGCTCCAGGCGCATCAGCTCTTGCGTGCCACCACGCTGATCGTTTTGCAGTGCGTCTTGCTCGTTGCGGTAATGCTCGGCCTGAATCGTCAGCTCTTCCTTGCGCGCACTGGCGTAGTCCGACCAGGTGCCGAGCAGGGAGTCGAGCAGTGGCGAGATCCGGTGCAATTTACCGCGCAGGATATTGCGCTGAGCCACGCCTGAGGCCAGTGCTTCAACCAGCGGGCCGGCGGTCACCAGCGAGTTGTAGTCCTGCTCCATGCGGCGTACATCGCGGAAGGCTTCTTCGCACGCGGCGATGTAATCGACGCTGCCGGAACGCAGGCTGTGCTCGAACGCATCGAGGAACAATTGCTTGAGCTTGGCCGCGGTGATTTCGCGCATGTGCAGCAAGTTGATGAACAACGCGCGGAAGGTCTTCAGGCTCTGCTCGCTGGTGGAACGCAACGGGATCAGCGTCAGGTCCAGCGGAATCGAGGTGTGACCGCCAACCAGCAAGCGACGCAGCTCATCAGGCTTCAATTCGTAGGCTTTCAGGCCTTCGCGCTCAAGGTTGGTGAACAGTTCTTTCTGGCGCAGGCAGGTGTCGTTCTTCTGATAGTGCGCCAGATCCAGTTTGCCGGCATAGGCAAAGAACTGGTGACCGAAACCACCGCCCGGGCCGCGACCGACCACGCCGATCACGTGCGGGCCGTGGGGCAGCGACACTTCAACCAGGATGTAACTGGTGTCCGAGGCGAAGTAGAAACGCCGGGATTGTTCCAGGCTGTACTTGCCGAAACTCATGTCCGACATGCGCGCCAGAATCGGGAACTGCAAGGCGTTGATCGAGGCGGATTTGCCGAGGTTGTTCGCGCCGTAGACCGACAGCGGCTCTTCCAGCGGAAACAGACCGAGGCTGTAACCGGCGGTGTTCAAAAGGGCAAAGCGGCGAATGCCGTAGCGTTCCTTGCTCATGCGTCGGTCTCCTGTTCTTCGGCGATGGCGCGGGCCATGGCGTCTTCTTCACTTTCTTCTTCGCTCTCTATCTCAAAGGCACTCAAATCCAGCGGGTCATCGGTTTCCAACAGCTTTTCGTCACTGTCGTCATCGATCAATACCGGAACTGGCAATGGCAACACGCTGTGCAGGCTGGCCGCCAGATCACGGTCCTGCTGAACCGACAGGCAGACATCGAGGAAGCGGTGCATCGGCGGCAGGAAACGGTAGATGCCGTTTTCTTCGCCGGCGAAACCGAGCTGGGTCATGCGGCGCATGATTTTTTCTTCGAGCTCTTCGACGGTCTGCACTTCGGCCTGGATGAACAGGTCGCGGTACTTTTCCAGCAAGGAAGGCAATTCATCGCGGCCGAGGCTGCCACCGTCGAGCACGGCAACCGGGTCACGGCCCTGATCCGCCAGGTGCTCGACGAGGATGAAGGTGAACAGCGCCAGTCGTTGTGCAGTTTTGTTCACCGCGGCGGCAGCGAGGTCCGGCACGAAGTAGTAGAAACCACGGGTGTCGCACACCAGCTCAAACCCCAGCGCCTTGAACAGCGTGCGGTACTGGTCCTGGAAGTTCGACAGTTGCGCATACAGCTCAGGGTCGCGGCGGCTGACGTGGTAGCCCTTGAACAGCTCGCGAAAGATCGGCGCCAGCTGGGACAATTCGTTTAGATCAAGATGCATTTGGGATGCTCGCAGAATCCTCGGCGGCGGTGTCGCCGGCCGAGAGCAGGGCGAAGGAGCGCAGGCTGACCTGATGCTCATGAGTGTGGTATTCGCGGCGTTCCAGACGCTCGCGTTTGAAGCGTTTCTCGCGAGACAGGCGCGAGAACCAGTACAGCAACTCGTCGGTCGCGCCGTCCGGCTCTTGCTCCAGCAGCCAAGTCATCAGGTCCGGCATCGGCAGGGCGTCTTCGCAGCGTTCGAGCATTTCGCGAACGGTACGTGGCGCGCGTGGGGCTTCGCCTTTCTGGGTCTTGTGAGCCTTGGGGAAACGCGCTGGTTTCGGTTCGAAACGGGCCAGCGCATACACGTAGGCTTCGACCTGACTGGCACTGCCGAGAAAGGTGCTTTGCGGGCGGGTGAACATTGGCATCGCGGCTTGCGGTACGGCGTCGATGCCTTTGCGACGAATGGCTGACAGGGCCAGCGCCGCGCCACGGGTCACGGCATTGTGGCGACGAGCTTCTTCACGCAATGGCAGCAACAGTTCGCGGGCATGACGCAGGGTCAATTGAGCGCTGGTCTGCATTTCAAGGATGCGCGCGTGGGTGCGCAGCAGCATGTCGTCGTCGACCAGATGGCCAAGGCGTTGCTGCTCGCTGAGCATCTTCAGCAGCACGGTTTCGACCTTGCGAACGCCTTGTTCGAAGGCGCCGTCGGCGTTCACCAGGTCAATCATCGGTTCGACGTATTCGTCCCAGGTCGCCAGCACTTCAGCGTAACGCTGACGCAACGGAATCTGCCGATCGCTGGTTTTCGCCCGTTCGGCGACGGCTACCAGCGCCTGTTCATCGTTGTCGAGCTTCTTCAATACGTCGCGTACGCGCATATCGAGCAAGCGCAATTGGCGAGCCAGATCATGGCCATCGCGAATGTCGAACGCATCCTGGATGTAACCGGCCAGGCGCTCGAGGTGACGCAAATAGGCTTCGATTTCCAGGCACAGGCCCAGACGGTGCTCACGGCGCAGGTAGGCGAGGAAGTCATGGATCTGCGCATTGAGCTCGAAGCGGTTCGGGCTTTTCGCCACAGGAACCAGAATATCGAGGCGGATCCACACGTCCAGCAGGCTGGTGATGTCCTGCGGCGTACTGTCGAGTTGCTGGGCGGCCAACTGTGAACGCAGTTCGTTGAGGCTCAATGTGCCTTGGTCGAAGTGCTCGCACAGTGGCTCCAGAAGTGCCCAGTGTTCAGCGAGGGCGCGCAAGACGCGCTTGGGTTCGATCATCGGAATGGCCGGCTGGTTGGCGATTAAAAGCCGCGATTGTACTGCATCGCGGGCGTGTCGATTCACTCTCGGGACGGACTGTAGGGTTTCTATCGATCAAGCGCGGGCGATCTTGAGCGAAGGGCGGTAGAATCACCGCACTTTAGTTATCCACAAGTGGCCGACCTTTGCTTATCGAGTCCCGTCGCCGCGCTTATTTGACCGCCATGCAGGTGGTTAACTGGCTGCCGCGCACCGAATTGCCCTTTGCCGCGCCCTCGCGCCCCGAGCTGCTGGAGATGCCTGAGCCGTTGGTCGTCGCGCCGATGGCTCCGGTTGCGCCCGCGCCTGTGGCGGATTCGCCCGTGGAACCGCTGGTCAAACCGGCCGAACGGGTGAAGATCGAAGTGCCGCGTCCTTCGTTGGCCAGTACGCGCACCAACGCCAAGGTCGAAGAAGAGGCGGTTCCGGTCGTCGCCAAGGTTGTGCAGGTGCCGCCACCGCGTTTCGCCCTGCAATTGCTGCGCGCCGGTCGCTGCCTGCTGCTGGTGGAGTTACCCACAGGCGAAACGTTCCAGACCCGCGATCCTGCCTATCTGCTGCTCAAGGACATGCTGCGCGCCGCCGGTCTGCCGGACAGCCCGCAGATTGTCGGCGAACCGGTACGCTGGCCGCTGCTGGCTCGCGGCACCATGGATCAAGGCCCGGAAGCGGCGCGCGACTTCGTGCAAGGCTTTCTCTCGGCGCGCATCGAAGACGCGCCGTGCGTCTGCGTGTGGCTGATCGGCCTGCCAGCGGTGCGTTTTGCCGGTGAGGCCAACGCCGAATCATTCAACCGCGAACTCCAGGTCGAAGGCCTGGGCTCGGTCTGGGCCCTGCCGGGTCTGGAATTATTAATGGAAGAGCCACAGCGTAAGGCTGATGTCTGGCAAGCCATGCGTCGGCTGATGGCGCGCTGGAAAGAATCAAATGAGTGACGCTGTATCGTTTCGCCCGATGACCGAGGCGGACCTGGACGCTGTACTGAAAATCGAATACGCGGCCTACAGCCATCCCTGGACCCGCGGGATTTTTCTCGACGGGCTGGGCAAGTACCAGATCTTACTGATGTTCGAAGGGCAGCAGCAGGTCGGCCATGGCGTGGTGCAGATCATTCTGGATGAGGCACATCTGCTCAATATCACCGTCAAACCGGAAAATCAGGGCCGTGGCCTGGGTTTGACGCTGCTGGAGCATTTGATGTCGATTGCCTACAAGGCTGAGGCGCGGGAGTGCTTTCTGGAAGTTCGCGACAGCAACCGCTCGGCGTTTCGCTTGTATGAGCGGTATGGCTTTAACGAAATTGGCCGACGTCGGGATTATTATCCGGCTGTTGGTGGTCGGGAAGATGCGGTGGTCATGGCCTGCACCCTGGTCGACTGATCCTTTTTAAAAGCTTCGCGAGCAGGCTCGCTCCCACAATGAATTTATGTCGTACATAAAACCTGTGGGAGCGAGCCTGCTCGCGAAGGCGACCTAACAGGCGCTGAAGATCACCGATCCTTATCCAGCGGATCCCGCCGCGCCATCTCCGCTTCATCCAGCCCATTTCCCCCGCCAATGTCGTCCTCATCGACAATGCTCAAATCCCAATCCGCCTGATCGCCTTCACCCGCTTCGTGAGCATCCCGCGCACCATCTTCATGGATCAACGTTTCCGGGCTCATGTCATCATCGGTAGACTCGTGATCATCGGTCGAAGCCCCCGTCATACCGGCTTCGCGCACACGCTCGCGAGGCATCAGCCGTTCGCGTTCGGTCTCCGGCAGTTCGTCACCGATTTTGGCGCTGGGTTCTTCCTCATCGAAATCCAGCTCATGCATCGAGCCCATGCGGTCTTCGTTGTCGTCGATCGGCTCAGGTTGCGCCGCATCGTACGGACGTCGTGATTCAGTCATGGCAATTCCTCATACTGTGGGCCTTACTAGGGTGGACCCACTGGGCTCCTGAGAATTCCACCGGCCTAACTTGCATCAAGCGCGTGACCCCGACGGGTGGTTGTCTGTCAAACCAGCGCATCATTCTTGAGGCTTTACAGCATGAACGAATTACAAGATCTGATTGATAACAACGAACGCTGGGCTGAAGCGATCAAACAGGAAGATCCGGACTTCTTCTCCAAGCTGGCGCGCCAACAGACGCCGGAATACTTGTGGATTGGATGTTCCGACGCGCGGGTGCCGGCCAACGAGATCGTCGGCATGTTGCCGGGCGACCTGTTCGTGCACCGCAACGTGGCCAATGTGGTGCTGCACACCGACCTCAATTGCCTGTCGGTGATTCAGTACGCGGTGGACGTGCTCAAGGTCAAACACATCCTGGTCACCGGCCACTATGGCTGTGGCGGCGTGCGCGCTTCGATGCAGGATCGTCAGTTGGGCCTGATCGACGGCTGGCTGCGCTCGATCCGTGACCTTTATTACGAAAAGCGCGAAGAACTGGCCGAGCTGGCGACCGAAGAAGAACAGGTCGATCGTCTCTGCGAGCTCAACGTGATCCAGCAAGTGGCGAACGTCGGCCATACCAGCATCGTGCAAAACGCCTGGCACCGTGGGCAGCCGCTGTCGATCCATGGTTGCATCTACGGGATCAAGGACGGTCGCTGGAAGAGCCTGAACACGACCATCAGCGGATTTGAGCAACTGCCGCCGCAATACCGTCTGCGCCCGGTCGAGAAGCTGTAAACCGTCTAGCAGAGACCGCGCCGACGCAAGTGGTGATAAAACAACTGGCCGTCGGCGTTCGGCGGTTCATCGTAACCGGTGATCCAGCCTCGGCACTCAGGCGACGCGCACTGGCAGGCAAACTGGCGCAGCAGTTTGTCTTCCGTTGCCGCGAAGTCCATCGTCAGGCTGTCGCCTTTCTTGATGTCCTTCAGCGCCCACAACCACAGTTCGCTCATGTCGAAAAACACGTTGGGGTCACAGGAATGCCGCAGCAGGCCGCTGAAGAGCGGGTCATAGACGTGAATCCCGGACGCCAGTTGCCGCGTGTGTCGAGTGCGATAAGGCAGCAAATGCCCCGACACCCGGCAGATTCGACTGATCCGTGGAAATTCGCGCAGTGCTGCGACGGCTACCGCTGAACCATCGGCGTTGCAGATGATTTCGAAATCGGCCAGCGCTGGAAATCCACGGCTGACCGGCAGCTCTGGAAACGGATAAACGCCATCCGGCGGGTGTTCTGAAGTGTGGTGCACGGGATGAGTTTTCATAACGATCCTTGTCGGCAGTGCGTTGCGACTTCCCAAACTGACGAGCCTGTCAGCCCTGCAACACGGGTATACCTCACGATCTCGCATATGAAACGATGGGTCTACTGTCAAAACTGACAGTGGGATGTGCGCTTTTGCGCGTCAGCCTTGACTGACGCGCAAGGTGATTACAGCGCAGGTGCCGGAATCGCTGTTGCGGGCGCCGGGGATTGCAGTTGTTGGAGCTGGGCCTTGATCGGGGTTGTCGCGCACTTGGCCACGGCTAGTTCAGGGGGCAGGTTGCGGATCGAGGTGTAGAACAACTCGCAGGTTTTTTCTTTCTGGGTCACTTGCCAGGTTTGCGTGCAGCTTTTCAGCTGGGCAGCAGGGTCGCTGCCCGGTGTGCTGCCCATGCCGGCCTGCCAGCACGCGGCGCTCAAGTCCTGGCCCATGACGGTCAGGCCCGCCGCATCGGCTTTCGCCTGAGCATCGTCGCCGGTGTAGCTGTCCGGGTTGGCGGCGTACCAGATGTAACTCGGATGGTTCGAGCCCAATACCGGCACGTTCAGGCCTTTCTTCGGGCTGATGGTGGCCAGACCCAGCACGTCGACGGTCACACCATATTGCTGCTTGATCCAGTTACGCACTGGCGCGCCGAAGGCGACCATCGGCAGCGCAGCGCCTTTGGCGTTCTGGCTGATTTCCTTGACCATGGTGGTCTGGTAATCCGTGAAGTAGCCGTAGACACCCTCCAGATCCTTGCCGGCGCTGGCCGGTGCGGCAATGGGCGCGATGTCGATGATGGTCTGATAACCCGGTGTCTGGACGGCGGGGATGCCGTTATCCGTCAGCAACGTGGCCCAGCGATCCGTGGTCGCGGAGCGCAGGTAATCCTGGGCGTGGGTCAGGGAATAATCCGGCGGGAAGTGCAGCAGCTCGACACTTTTGCGGTTTTCCAGGGCCATGCCCAACGGCAGGAACAAGTACCAGTTGTAGGCCCATTTACTGTCGGCATTGAGTTTTTTGGCGCCGGTGTAGGCCAGATCGCCGGCATCGAGCAGTGCGGCCAGCGGTTTTTCATAGCCCTTTGGCACGCCGCTGATGTCGGCGTAAAGCTGATGGTTGTCCGTTTTGACGCGCACTTTCGCAGTGCTGTAGCCATCGCGTTGCACGCTTTGGGTCAGGTAATGCTCGACGGTTTGCTCAAGCGTCCAGTTGCGAAAGCAGATCACATTGCAGTTGTTGGGGTAGGCGAAAAGCCGGGTGACGCGTTCGGTGCTGCCCAGTTTCAGATCGACATCGGCGTGGGCGGCGGCGCTCAGGGCGAGGGCGGCAAAGGTGAGTCCTGTGAGTTTCAGCATGCTCAGATCCTTTTCAGCGTGGGCCCGCGTGCATCGCGGGCCACCGTACTAAAGCAGATCGGCCGGTCGTCGTTTAGCTGAAACGCAGTTGAGTCAGGTGATAGTCAGGAAAGTAAATCTGGCACGCCAGGTCGAGGCCGACCATCACCAGCAAGAACACCACTTGCAGCGGGCTCAAATGCGCCCAATGCAGCGCCGTCAGCCATGGACGACGTGCACGAAGTTCAGGGTCGAGTTCGCCGATGCGCCGTGTGTGCAAGAAACCGATCAGCATAAAACCGACGTACGTCACGATCCCGAACCAACCCTGTAGCAGCGCAAACAGCATCAGCATGACGGCCTGTGGTCCGCCGTGGCGGATCAGCAACCAGCGCGTTTCCGGGTTCAAGCGTCGCGGAATCACTTCTTCTGTCAGCCGCAGGTCCTGGACAATAAAGTGGGAGGTGATCACCACCCACCAACTCAGCGCGAAGCGACAAAACGAGAACGGAGCGAGAGCGAGAATCAACGGTATGCCGATGCTGTAACCGAGGGAGTTATGGTTGGAGGGGAAAAAAAACAAATACAGCGCCAAGGCGAAGCCCGCCCAGACTAGCAGCCAGGTTTCGGCGGCGATCGGGCGTGGCAAAAAACGCCGCCAGAAAAACACATCGGTGCGCGGCAGGCGCAGGAGCAAATGCGGATAGCGCCACTTGAGCGTGTGCGCAAGGTCATGGCAGGCCTGCCATTCGTTCTGGCCAAAGCCATCGGTCAGTTTTTTCTGTTGTCCGGGCCGCATTGGATTCATCAGCAGATGCGCGGCCTGTACATCGGCCGCCCATACCCGGCTGTCTTGCGCCTTGGCCTGCAGGTTTTCGTAGAAACTTTCCTGATTGCAGCGCTCGATCAAGGCCTGCCAGGTCGACGCCGGTTCCGGGTGAATGCCTTTTTGGTCGTCCCAGCCAAATACCTGTCCAACGCGGTCGAACAGCGGCAGGCTCCATTCGGTGTCGTTGAACAGTTGCAGGATGATTCGCTGCCATTCCTGGCGTCGATCGAACACCTGAAGCCAGGGTTGAGCGGTGTCACTTTTCAGCTGAGTGAGGAATTCTCGTTCTTTGCCAGCTTCAAGCAACTCCTGCAACACCTGCCGATAGTCCTGCAGCAAACCACTGGCCAGGGCATCTCGCTGCCCATCGGTCATGACGATGTTTTGCCAGGGTGCCAGCCAGTCCAGATGCTGCACGGCCCAACTGGCAATCGAACTGCGCAAGCCTGGATGATCGAAGCATAGTTGCAGCAGCAACTGTTCAAACACCTGGGCACAGTGCTGTTGTTGCGCCTGCTCCCAACGCTCGGCGAGGTTCTGATCCGTGAGCCCGTCCAGAAGCGCCCGTGCAGCTTGCTCGTCCGGTGAAACGTGCAGGGGCGGGGGAATTGAGGGGGCAAGGTTCAGCGAATGCAGCGCGCGTGGACGTTCAATGCCAAGCGGGTGAAGCACGCGTGGGCTTTCGATGTTCAGCGGTCGAAGTTCGAGCGTCTCGGACCACGCCGGGAGATTGGCCTGATGCGGTTGTTCGACGACTTCGGCGGTCGCCACTTCAACGTTGTCAGCCGCGAATTCAGCCCGCCATTGGGCAACCCCCAGCGCTTGCTCATAAGCTTCGCGCAAGCGTTGAAAGCCTTCGGGGTCTTCATCGGGCCGGTAGGTTTTCAGCAACCGCGCGTAACTGCGCTTGATAGTGCGTGCGTCGGCGTCTTCGGCCAGTTCCAGCAGAGACCAGCAATCCATGTGCGGCTCCTTACTGCCAGACGCCGTTGTCCAGCGTACTCAGTTGCTGCGTCAGCTCGCTGCGCGCTTCACGGATCCGGCGTTCATCCTGGGACTCAAGCACGCTCTGGAACTGCTGGGCCCAGTGACCGATCTGTTCGCGCATCTGCCCCAGACTTTCCTGATAAAGACGCTCAAGACGTGCGGTCAACACGGTGTTGACCTGCTGATCGCGAGGATGAATTTTCAGCAGCGCCAAACCCTGCAAACGCGCTTGAATCTCCTCCGGGGTAAGCACGCCGGGATTGTTCTCGATCACCAGAGAGTGCAGGTCGCCGGTCAACGGCACGACCACCTGGGCCTCCAGCAAGCCATTGTTGTCGTAGGTGAAGCGCACATCCAGCGACACTTCGCCGGCCTTGCGCTTGGGTACTTTGATCTCCAGTTCACCCAATGCCACGTTGTCTTTGACCAGGCGACTTTCGCCCTGAAAAATATTCAGCTTCACGTGTTCCTGGTTGTCATGGACGGTGTAAACGGTCTTGACCCGGCTTACTGGCACAATGCTGTTGCGCTCGATGATTGGCAGGTAATGGCCACTTTCGCGTTGCCCGCCCACCTGCGTCGAGGTTTCGATGCCCAATGTGTAAGAGCAGACGTCCGTCAGCACAACTTCTTCCAGCGCGGCAGAGCGTGCTTTTAGCGCCGCTTGAATGGCTGCGCCGTGGGCCACCACTTCGTCTGGATCGAGGCTGATGGACGGGAAGCGACCAAACAGGCCCGCCGCGAGTTTGCGCACCAGCGGCATGCGTGTCGTGCCACCGACCAACAGGATTTCGTCGAGATCACTCACGCGAATGCGCGCGTCTCGCAGCGCTCGTTCAATCGGCGTGCGCAAGCGCTCAAGCAGCGGCGTGTAGAGCGTGGCCAATTGCTGTTGGGTGATCGTCTGGGTCCATTGCTGGCCATCCACCCGCAAGCTGAAGTCGGCGCTGGCGTCATGGCCCAGGGCTTTGCGCACGCGCTCGGCTTCGCGACGAAGCGGCTGAATGACGCTGTTGCGGTCGGGGAAGTTGTCGGTGTTGCGATGGTGATCCAGAAAGTGTTCGAGCAGCACGCTGTCGAAATCTTCACCGCCCAGAAAGTTGTCGCCGGCGCTGGCGCGCACTTCCATCACTCCGTCGAAGAGCTCCAGGATCGACACGTCGAACGTACCGCCACCGAGGTCAAACACCAGGAACGAGGTTTCCTTGTCCCGTTGGTGCAGTCCGTACGCCAGCGCTGCCGCCGTCGGTTCGTTGATCAGTTTTTCAACCTTCAGCCCGGCCAGTTCCCCGGCAATGCGCGTGGCTTTGCGCTGGGCATCGCTGAAATAGGCCGGGACGCTGATGACCGCTTCATGCACCGTTTCGCCGAAAGCCCGTTCGACGTCTTCCTTCAGGCTCTTGAGCACCAGCGCCGAAAGCTCTTCGGGACGGAATGTCCGGTCGCCGAGGCGCACTTCGGTGGCACTGCCCATGTGACGTTTGAACAGTGAGGTGGTTTGGCGCGGGTGGGTGTGCAATCGCTCACGGGCAGCCTGGCCGACCAGCACTCGGCCCTGATCGTCGAGACCGACCACGCTGGGGGTCAGGAACTGGCCCAGCGCATTGGGCACCAACTCGCTGGACTCTCCCCGCCAGATGGCGATGAGGCTGTTGGTGGTGCCCAGGTCAATCCCTACGATCATCAAGTGAACTCCCTTTCCGGTCTGCAAAAAACTGAAACAATTAATATCCGCCCAAGGATATTACCGGAGCAGTGGAGGGGCAAAGGAAAATGGTGGCACTGGGCTATTATTTTGCGAAGCTCAATGCGTTGCTCAAATCCCCCATGGGTTTCTGACCCCGAGCGACCATCGCCTCCTCACGCTGCTTGAGCCCGTCGAGCTTCTCCAGCCCGAACACCCGAGTGATTAACCGCAGAATCGACGCGGTGTCATAGACCGTGTGATCCACTGTGCCTTTGCGCGCGAAGGGCGAGACCACCAGCGCCGGCACCCGCGATCCCGGCCCCCAACGATCGCCTTTGGGCGGTGCAACGTGATCCCACCAGCCACCGTTTTCATCGACCGTGACCACCACCACCATGTTTTTCCATTGCGGGCTTTCGCGCAGCACTTTCAGGGCGCGCACGATGTGCCGATCGCCGGACGCCACATCAGCGTAACCGGCGTGCATGTTCAGGTTGCCCTGGGGTTTGTAGAAACTCACCGCCGGCAGCTTGCCAGCCTCGGCATCGGCGAAGAACTTGTTGGTGTTCGACTCATCACCCAGGCCGGCGTCGCGCAGACGTTTGTTGCGTTCGGCCGGATTTTCCGGACCCAGCTGTTTGAAGTAGTTGAACGGCTGGTGGTGATACTGGAAGTTGGGAATCTTGGGGATGCCACCGGAGTCCTTGAACTGATCCAGCGTCGCCTGCCAGGCGCCGGCGTACCAGGCCCAGTCGATGTTCTTTTTGGAGAGCTTGTCGCCGATGTGCTCGTGGGTCTGCGGGACCATCACGTTCGGCAGGTCCGGTTTGGCGTAGGCCGGACGGTCCGGGTCGCGAATCCACGTCGGCCAGTACGGCGGCGCGAGCGTGTTGACGCCGTAGCCATCCGGGGTCAATGCGCTGGGGCCGAACTGCGGTGGACCGGTCATGGCGCTGGCCGGGGATTTCTCCAAAGGTTTGAGCCGCGGGTCCGCCGGATCATCGCTTTGCAGCACTGCGATCTGCGCCTTGGCCACGGAGTTGGCGACGTCGGGATAAAACGGCGCGGTGGCGCTGATCAGGTACTGGTGATTGAGAAACGAACCGCCGAAAGCGCCCTGGAAAAAGTTATCGCAGAGCACAAACTCCTGGGCGACGTCCCACAAGCGCAGGGAATAACGACTCTGCGCGTAATGGCCCATGGTCAGGCCGCCGGAGTCGGCCCACGCGACAAAACCATCATTCTTGCCGTCATTGATTTGCATCTGGTTTTGATAGAACACGTGCCACAAATCGCGAGTCACCAAGCCGAACGGCAAGTCCTCAGCGTTCGGGCCTTTGAGGGCAAACGGCGCGTTGGGCAGTTGCTCCTGAAACTGGGTTTCACTGGGGTACGTCACGCCATCCAGGGTTTGCGGGCCGATCTGCAAAACCCCGCCCCACACCGGTGGCAGCGTCTGCAACAGACTGCCATCGCGATCACGCTGTTGATATTCGGCAGGCTGGAGCGATGACAGCGGTTTTTCGACGCCGGGGAAATTGCCGAACAGATTGTTGAAACTGCGGTTCTCGGCGTAGATCACCACCACGGTTTTCACCTGGTCGTGCAGGGCCTTGTCCAATTCCGCCGGGGACAACGGATGTTCGACAGGTTTGCCCGGCTCATCCCCCTGATTGCCACAAGCACTCAGCGTTGCGCCGACACCCAGCACTGCGACACCACCCAGAAAGCGCCGGCGACTGGTGTCGGTGGGGGCGTCTGAGTCGGGAGAAGGAGCGTCGATGTTGTCTTTATCGTCAGTCATGCCACGTCCCGTTTAGCTGAGTTTGTTGCAGTATGTTTCGGCGGACGCTAGCAGCGGGATGTGACAGAAGGGTTACAAGTGACGCGGTGTTTCCCTGTCCCAAGCACTGCTAGACTGGCGCAATACTGGACTTGGCAAAGGTCAATCATGAAACCTTCAATCGCACTGGATCTGAAACGCGCCGCCGTGCGCGAGGTCGTAGGCCGTTTTCGCACGTCCAATCCTCGTGTATTCGGCTCCGCATTATTGGGCACCGATCAAGAGGGGAGTGACCTGGACTTACTGGTGGATGCGCTCCCGGGTGCCACGCTGTTCGATCTGGGCGGTCTTCAGGTTGAGCTCGAAGATTTGCTGGGGGTCAGTGTCGATCTGCTGACACCGGGAGACCTTCCGTTGAAGTTTCGTCAGCAGGTGCTGGAACAGGCGCGGCCTGTATGACCGTCAACCGTCTCGGCGACTACTTGACCATATGCGACAAGCCGCTGGTGATGCACTTGTCTTCGTCGAGGGGTTGAGCAAAGAAGAGTCAGTCAGCCTTGCCGCAGCTATTGAAGGTTTTACCCAACGACCAAACTTGATTGCACCTGCTCTAGAACAGGTGCAACCAGTCGATTTTAAGGCATCACCGGCGCCGTATACGTCAGCGTCGTCCCCAGCGCCCACAGCAGAAACAGCACCAGCGGCGTGTGCACCAGCAATTGCACGAACGAGAACCCGATCAAGTCCCGCGCCTTCAACCCGAGCACGCCCAGCAGCGGCAACATGTAGAACGGGTTGATCAGGTTCGGCAGCGCTTCGGCTGCGTTGTAGATCTGTACGGCCCAGCCCAGGTGGTAGTTCAGGTCCGTGGCCACTTGCATGACGTACGGCGCTTCGATGATCCATTTGCCGCCGCCGGACGGGATGAAGAAACCGAGAATCGCCGAGTACACGCCCATCAGCAGCGCGTAGGTATCGTGGGTGGCGATGCTGACGAAGAAGGTCGAGATGTGGTGCGCCAGGGTCTGAGCATCTGCGCCTTTGACTGTGGTCATCAGCGCAGCGATCGAGCCGTACAGCGGGAACTGGATCAGCACGCCGGTGGTGGTCGGGACTGCGCGGGCCACGGCATCGAGGAAACTGCGCGGGCGCCAGTGCAGCAGCGCGCCGAGCATCAGGAACAGGAAGTTGTAGGTGTTCAGCCCGGAGATGGCAGTAAGCGCCGGTTTGGTCGAAAACTCGTGAAACAGCCAGCCAGCCGCGAGTGCCACCAGCAAAAGGGTCAGCACCGGGCTGTACTCCAGCCATTCGCCGGGACGAGTGCGTGGTTGCAGTGGCGGCAGATTGAAGCTCGGGTCGACGCCGCAGGCCTTGGCGTCACGGGCGGTGTTAGGGCCTGGTGCGGTGGCGTAGGCAATGATCAGCGAAACCACGATCAGCGTCAGCAGCATCACGCCGGACTGCCACAGAAAGATCGTTTGGGTGAAGGGAATGACCCCGGTGATCGCCAGGATCGACGGCGGCAGACTGGCCGGGTTGGCCTGCAGTTGTGCAGCGGACGACGACAGGCCCAGGGCCCACACAGCGCCGAGGCCCAGATAGACGGCTGCACCGGCGGCACGGTAGTCCATTTTCAGATCGACGCGGCGGGCGAGGGCGCGCACCAGCAAACCGCCGAACACCAGCGACAAACCCCAGTTCAGCAGCGAGGCAGTCATGGAAATCAACGCGACCCACGCCACGGCCGAGCGCCCGTTTTTCGGAATGCGCGCCAAGCGGTCGATGAGTTTCACGGCGGGTGGCGAGGCGGCGACGACATAGCCACCGATGACCACGAATGCCATCTGCATGGTGAAGGGGATCAGGCTCCAGAATCCGTCACCGAACGCCATCGCGGCGTCAGTCGGTTTGGCGCCCATGAACAGCGTGGCGACGGCGACGATGATCACCGCCAGCGCGGCAAATACCCAGGAATCGGGGAACCAGCGTTCGGCAAAACTTGAGCAGCGCAGGGCAAAGCGGGCGGAGCGGGTATCTTCGATATCAGCGGCCACGGGTGTACCTCGAATTTTTATGTTTGTTGTGGTCTTTCGGGCCGCAAAGGCCCGTCTGGACAGATGCCAACAGTAAATCAACCGCTGCTGATTTGTGACGAAACTTTACCAAAACAGGACTATGGTCTAACGGCTTGTCCATGGGCGCGTTTGCGTAGACCATGGGCGCCTTGGTTTTTTACCGGCTGCAGAGTTCTTTTTCATGACTGCCAACACCCCTTCGCGCCCGACGCCTTTTACCCGCTCGGATTACAAGACCCTTGGCCTTGCGGCCCTTGGCGGCGCGCTGGAAATCTACGATTTCATCATTTTCGTGTTCTTCGCCCTGACCCTCAGCCAACTGTTCTTCCCGCCGGAAATGCCCGAATGGCTGCGCCTGCTGCAAAGCTTCGGGATCTTCGTCACCGGTTATCTGGCGCGCCCATTGGGCGGGATTCTGATGGCGCATTTCGCCGACCGGCTGGGGCGCAAGAAAGTCTTCAGCCTGAGCATCCTGATGATGGCGCTGCCGTGCCTGCTGATCGGGATCATGCCGACCTATGCGCAAATCGGCTATTGGGCGCCGCTGCTGCTGTTGGCGCTACGTGTCCTGCAAGGCGCGGCGGTGGGCGGTGAAGTGCCGAGTGCCTGGGTGTTCGTCGCCGAGCACGCGCCGGCCGGGCATCGCGGTTATGCCCTCGGTTTCCTGCAAGCCGGGCTGACCTTTGGCTACCTGATTGGCGCACTGACGGCGACCTTCCTCGCACAGGCGTTCACCCCGGCGGAAATTCTCGATTTCGCCTGGCGTTATCCGTTCCTCCTGGGCGGTGTGTTCGGGGTGATTGGCGTCTGGTTGCGCCGCTGGCTCAGTGAAACCCCGGTATTCATGGCGATGCAGGCCCAGCGCGATGCCGCCGTCGAATTGCCATTGCGCACGGTCTTGCGTGAGCATCGTCTGGCGATGTTGCCGGCGATGATCCTCACCTGTGTGCTGACCTCGGCGGTGGTGGTGTTTGTCGTCATCACACCGACCATGATGCAGAAAACCTTCGGCATGACCGCCAGCCATACCTTTGCCCTGAGTGCGTTGGGCATCGTGTTCCTGAACATCGGCTGCGTGCTCGCCGGGTTGCTGGTCGACCGCATCGGCGGCTGGCGCACGGTCATGCTCTATAGCCTGCTGCTGCCGCTGGGGATTGGCGTGCTCTATACCTGCCTGATTACTGGCGGCCACTGGATAGGCTTGGCCTATGCGATTGCCGGTCTGAGTTGCGGGGTGGTCGGCGCGGTGCCGTCAGTGATGGTCAGCCTGTTCCCGGCACGGGTACGCGTCTCGGGAATTTCCTTCACCTACAACATTGCCTACGCCGCGTGGGCGAGTATCACACCGCTGTTGTTGATTGGTCTGATGCCGTGGAGCCCGTGGATCTGCGTGATCTTCTGTGCGGTCATGGGCGCGGTGGGTGTGGGCAGCGCGGCGTATTTTGGCGCACGCCTGCCCAGAGCCGGCCATTGCGCGGCCGCTGGCGCGATGTAATCGCCGGGGGATACGGCAACTATTTTTGTAGGACAACCCTGAATCAGTCTTCAGAAAACACCTGCACCGCCGATGGCTAGGCTGTATGCCGCTTTCCATCCAGTCCATCGGTGCTTTCCCATGTTCAACAAACGCTTGAAGCAGGAGCTGTCGGCTCTTCGCGAAGAACTCTCCAGCCTTCAGCAAGTGAAGGACAGTCTGGAAAGCGAGATGCTGGTCCTGACCCTTGATCCCGATGGCCGGATTCAATCGGCCAACCAGAACTTCCTGGGTGAAATGTTCTACAAGAGCGGCGACCTGGCCGGCCGCAACATCGACGAGATCGTCCCGGTTCATGTCAAATCCGATGAATTCCACCGTCGCTTCCAGAACGCGCTGAGCCGTGGCGAGCATTTCGCCGGGGCCGTGCGTTTGCTCCGTGGCAATGGCAAGGAAGCGTGGTTGCGTTCGATTTTGCAGCCGGTGCGTTCGGCGGATGGCCGGATCAAGCATTTCTCGATTTACTCCAGCGACCTGACCCGCACCATCGAAGCGTCCCGTGAACATGAGAATCTGATTGGCGCGCTGGTGCGTTCGACCGCGGTGATCGAGTTCGACCTCGATGGCAATGTGCTGGCGGCCAACGACCGCTTCCTCAGCGGCATGGGTTACAGCCTCGCGCAGATCAAGGGCAAACATCACCGTACGTTCTGTGAACCGCAGGAGGCCAGCAGCGCTGAGTACCAGAATTTCTGGCGACGCCTGAACGCCGGTGAGTTTGTCGCCGGCCGTTTCAAACGCGTCGACAGCCATGGTCGTCTGGTCTGGCTGGAAGCGTCCTACAACCCGGTGGTCGACGCTAACAACAAGCTCTACAAAGTGGTGAAGTTCGCCACCGTGATCACCGATCAGGTCAACCAGGAAAACGCCGTGGCCGAAGCGGCCAACATTGCCTACAGCACCTCTCAGCAAACCGACCAGAGTGCCCAGCGCGGAACGGCCGTGGTGACTCAGGCGGTGGACGTGATGCGCGACCTGGCCAAGCACATGCAAACCGCTGGCGATGGCATCGAGGCCTTGAACGAGCAATCGCTGGTGATTGGCACCATCGTCAAAACCATCAGCGGCATCGCTGAGCAGACCAACTTGCTGGCGCTCAACGCGGCCATCGAGGCGGCTCGGGCAGGTGAACAGGGCAGGGGCTTTGCCGTGGTCGCGGACGAAGTCCGGCAGTTGGCGTCTCGCACCAGCCAGGCCACTGATGAGATCGTCGGTGTCGTGCGGCAGAACCAGGAGATGGCGCGTAATGCCGTGGCTCTGATGACCGACGGCAAGCTTCAGGCGGAACAAGGCCTGGCGCTGGCTGCGGAAGCCGGTACGGTGATCGTCGAGATTCAGGACGGTGCGCAGAAAGTGGTGAACGCGGTCGGCCAGTTTGCCAATCAACTGGCGACTTGATACCCGCCCTCGCGGTGGAAATCGCTACAATCGGCTCTTTTCCCAGGAGCAGACACCATGAGCGTTTCCCACCGCCGCCCGGTTCCTTTGTCCAAGGCTTATCGCCTGCTCAATCACGGGCCGACCGTACTGGTGAGCGCCGCCCATGACGGCCAGCGCAATATCATGGCCGCTGCCTGGGCCATGCCGCTGGATTTCGAACCGCCGAAAATTGCCGTGGTGCTGGACAAGTCCACCTGGACCCGGCAACTGCTCGAAGCCTCGGGCACCTTCGTCCTGAACGTGCCCTGCGTCGCTCAAGCCGATATCACCCAGACCGTTGGCTCGACATCAGGCCTGGAATTGACCCAGGGCCAAGGTCAGGACAAGTTCCAGGCGTATGGTTTGCAAACGTTTAGCGGTGAGCTGATCGACGCCCCTTTGCTCGAGGGCTGCGTGGCATGGCTGGAATGTCGACTGCTGCCAGAGCCCAGCAATCATCAGCAATACGATCTGTTCCTGGCCGAGGTGATTGCCGCCCAGGCAGATGAGCGGGTCTTCAGCGACGGCCGTTGGCACTTCGAGGGGCATGACGCACTGCGCACCTTGCACCATGTCGCGGGCGGGCATTTCCTGATGATTGGCGACCCGGTGGACGGCAAGACCTTGGCGTAACGCCTCACACCCACACGTCATTGACCGCCGTGCGTTCGCCGCCTTCGCTGCCGGTGTTGAGCACACCCTTGGGCTCGATCAGCAGCAGCTTCACCTCTTGCTCGGCAGAGGGTTTATGCTCGACCCCTTTGGGCACCACGTACATTTCGCCGGCGTTGACCAATACGAAACCGTCACGAAAATCGAGGCGCAGCTGGCCTTCGAGCACGATGAAGGTTTCGTCGGTTTCCAGATGATCGTGCCAGATGAAATCCCCCAGCAGCTTCACCACCTTGAACTGGTAGTCGTTCATTTCGGCGATGACCCGGGGCGCCCAGTGCGCATCGATCCGGGCGATTTTTTCAGCGAAGTTCAGGCTTTTGTAAGCGTTCATGCAGCAGCTCCCGTAGTTGATCTTGAACCCACGATAACCAGCGCTCAGGTCTGCTTCTTGTACGATTGTGCGTCGCTTAGCGACGGTGCATTTTCATCCAGCGGGCCGGCGACAGACCGTAGGTTTTGCTGAATTGCCGGGTCATGTGGCTTTGATCGGTGAAGCCAGTAATCAGCGCAGCGCTGACCAGTGACTGGCCCTGGATCAGTAGCGAGCGCACCAGGTCCAGGCGCCGCATGGTCAGGTATCGATAAGGGCTGGTGCCGAACAACAGGCGAAAGTCCCGTGACAGGCTCCAGCGATCACGACCGCTGTGGTGCGCCAGCTCCTCCAGCGTCACGGTGCGATCCAGCGCACTGTGAATGAACTCCCGCGCGCGCTCCGCCGCCACGTAGTCGAAGCTCTGGTGGCGGGCGAAAGGTGTTCCCGAAACGCTGCTCAGGGCCTGCGCCAGATCGTACAGCGCGTCCTGTTCCTCCAAAGGGTCGAGGGGGCAATCCAGACTGCGCAGCAACACGTCGGTGGCGGCGAACAGGCGAGGGTCAGTCGACAGTCCGTTCTTGATGAACGGCAGCGGTTGTCCGCCAAGCATCTGCTGGATCAGCGCCGGTTCGATGTACATCATTCGGTATTTGAACCCGGCCTCGGTGCCGGCCTCGCCATCGTGGACTTCGTCCGGGTGCAACACCAACGTCCCGCCCGGCAGGCTGTGGCGCCATCCGCCGCGGTACTGAAAACTCTGCACACCGGCCAGGGTTCGGCCGATGGCGTAGGTGTCGTGACGATGAAGGTCGTAGCCGTGACCCGCAAAAAACGCTTCGAAACGTTGCAGGCCGCCCACGTCGGGCGCGCGGTGGAACCAGTCGATGGGAGGCGTTTGCTTGGCCATGGCGTTGTAGTCGTGAAATCAATGCAGAACACGGTAACCCAGTCACCTGTGCGCTGCCCGATAAACCCGTTGGACGGGTAGAAAAGCCGGGGTAAATGTTGCAAGGTGTTGAGCATTATCGAGGCCAAGAAGGCACCCCGCATCATGGAAAATACCTCACTGGGCTACGCTGCGCCGCTATTGTCGCTGGCGCTTTTATGGACCGTTGCCGTGGTCACGCCGGGTCCTAATTTCTTCAACATCGCGCAATTGGCCGCCAGTCGCACACGCCGTCATGGCGTGGTGGCTGCGTTGGGCGTGGCGACGGGCACCGTGCTCTGGGGGCTGGCGGGAGGCCTGGGGATCAAGTCGTTGTTCAGTGCAGCACCGACGCTGTACCTGGGGTTCAAGATTGCGGGTGGTTGTTACCTGATCTATCTGGGCCTGAAGCAATTCAAGCGTAAACCGTCAGCGGCGCCGGGTGATGCTGGCGCGCTGAACGAGACAGGGCATACGTTGCTGTCGGCGTATACCCAAGGCTTTTTGGGGAACATGACCAATCCGAAATCTGCGCTGTTCGTCGCCACCATTTTTGCTACCGCCATGCCCGCCTCACCGCCACCGATGTTGCTCGCGCTGGCCGTGCTGACTATGGCGAGCCTGTCATTCAGTTGGTATTGCAGCGTTGCGCTGTTGTTCGCCAGCCAACGAGTCGCGGTCGTCTACGAGCGTTCGCGCACATGGCTGGATCGCTTCGCGGGCAGTTGCTATCTACTGTTCGGCGCGCATTTGGTGGCCAATCGTTGAGGTGTTTTGCATGAGTAAATTGCGGGTAGGGATTATTTTTGGTGGTCGTTCGGCGGAACACGAAGTGTCGCTGCAATCGGCGAAAAACATTGTCGATGCGCTGGACCGCTCGCGCTTCGAGCCGGTGCTGATCGGCATCGACAAACAGGGTCACTGGCACCTCAACGACCCTTCGAACTTCCTGCTCAATCAGGAAAATCCAGCCCTGATCGCCCTCAACCAGTCCAACCGTGAATTGGCGGTGGTGCCGGGCAAAGTCAGTCAGCAATTGGTGGAAACCTCCGGTCAGGAGCTGCTCGGGCACGTCGATGTGATCTTCCCGATTGTCCACGGCACCCTGGGTGAAGACGGTTGCCTGCAAGGCCTGTTGCGCATTGCCGACCTGCCTTTTGTCGGCTCTGACGTGCTCGGTTCGGCGGTGTGCATGGACAAAGACATCAGTAAACGCCTGCTGCGCGATGCGGGCTTGGCGGTCACGCCGTTCGTCACCCTGAACCGCGCCACGTCAGCGCGTACCGGGTTCGCCGAAGTTCAGGGCAAACTCGGACTGCCGCTGTTCGTCAAACCGGCGAACCAGGGCTCTTCCGTGGGCGTGAGCAAGGTCAATGACGAAGCCGAGTACCAGGCGGCCGTGGAACTGGCCCTGGGGTTCGACGAAAAGGTGCTGATCGAATCCGCCGTCAGCGGCCGTGAGATCGAGTGCGCCGTACTTGGCAACGAAGACGCCATCGCCAGCGGTTGTGGTGAAATCGTGGTGAGTAGTGGTTTCTACTCCTACGACAGCAAGTACATCGACGCCCAGGCGGCGCAGGTCGTGGTACCGGCCAACATCAGTGTCGAGTCCAGCGAGCGTATTCGGGCTTTGGCCGTTGAGGCATTCCAGGTGCTGGGCTGCTCCGGGCTGGCGCGGGTCGATGTGTTCCTCACCGACAGCGGCGAAGTGCTGATCAACGAGATCAACTCGCTACCCGGTTTCACCCGGATCAGCATGTACCCCAAACTCTGGCAGGCCACCGGCATGACCTACAGCGAACTGGTCAGCCGGTTGATCGATCTGGCATTGGAGAAGCACAAGGCGCGGCAGGTGTTGAAGATCACGCGCTAAGCTGAATATTTGCGTGCGGGTTGAGGCGTGGCCAGGTACGTGCGTCGTTGCGTCACACGGCGTTATCCCGAATGATGGGTAAAGTTGTATACAAAAATTATTATTCAAGGAGACAACAACGTGAAAGTCAGCGCGCGTAACGTATTCAAAGGCACCATCAGCCACCTGCAGCCAGGTGCGGTCAACGCCGAAGTCTCGCTGAAACTCCCCGGCGGCAACGAACTGGTCGCGGTCGTCACTATGGAAAGCGTGAAAAGCCTGGGCCTGGCGGTCGGCAAGGATGCAGTCGCGCTGGTGAAGGCGCCGTGGGTCATGCTGATGACCGAATCCAGCGACATCCGTCTCTCGGCGCGTAATTGCCTGGAAGGCAAGGTCACCAGCGTCACGGATGGCGCGGTGAACGCTGAGGTGGTGATCAAGCTTGATGGTGGCAGCGAGGTTTATTCGATTGTTACCCGTGAAGCGGTGGCGGAGCTGGGACTGGCGCCGGGCGTGAGCGCGACGGCGGTGATCAAGGCGTCGCATATTATTTTGGGTGTGCCGGCCTGATTTCAGAGGAGTAACGCCTGATCAGGCCTGCTTCACTGGCTTGATCAGGCTCTCAGCCGGAATTCCGAATAACTCATGCAGTTTCCAGATCATTGGAAGCGTCAGGGCGCGTTTGCCATTGAGTACTTCATAGACCCGGTTTGTCCTGCCAATAGCGGGCGCAAGGTCTGAGGCAGATAAGCCGGATTGCTCCATACGAAACTTGATGGCGTCGATTGGATTGGGTAGATCGACCGGAAAATTTCTTGATTCATAAGCTTCGATAAGCGTGATCATGATGTCGAAATAATCACCCTCAGGGGTGCCAGGCTCTGGTTCGTTGTCAAACAGTGCCGACACGTTTTTCAGTGCCGCACGGTAGTCCTCGTCGGTGTGAATCGGATGAATATTCATGGTTACTCCATCTCGACGGTGTCGGCGTCGATTGCGTCGTACTGCTTGTGAGTGCCGACGAATTTTATGTATATGGCGCCGAAGCGATAAGCCACGGCGACCACCAATCTAAAGTCGTTACCCTTGATGTTGAATACGACTCTGCAGCTCTTGAGAATACTGGCAGTAGCAAAGTGAGCCTTTATATCCAAAGGCGCTTTCCAGTTCGCATTTTTTGCCTCGTCAATCCAGGCTAGGAAGGATTGTTCCGAGTCGGGGTATTTCCCCCAAAACTTTTTCAGCTGACCAACTGCGATGATTCTCATGGCACGATCCTAGTCCCGTGCTGGGACTGATGCAAGTCTGTGGAGGCATAACCGATAGGCGGGGAAGTAGGCTCGACTCTAGTGGTCAGGTGCATCAGACATCTAATTTGATGGGACAAACCTGGTGCGAAACTCTACTCAAGAAACATATTTTTGCGTGTAGGAAATGGCATCACGCGACAGCCGATCAGATTGCAATATCTGTAAAAAAGGGCCTACCTCCCGGTAAGCCCTTTTTCATTCCCGCGTACGAATCAATCCCCCAGCGCTTCCCCCTCACGCCGAGGATCAGCCCCGCCCGCCAGTGACGCATTCCCTTGCGCATCCTTCACCCGAACAATCGCCTGGGTGCCGCTGGTCATGTCAATTTCGCTGACGCTGTGTCCCTTGTCCTTCAACGCCTGGATCAGCTCCGCGCTGAAGTGCCCCTGCTCCAGCTCCGTCGGGCCATTGCGGCTGCCGAAGTTGGGCAGGTTGATGGCGGCTTGCGGATCGAGGTTCCAGTCGAGCAGGCCGATAGTGGATTTGGCCACGTACTCGATGATTTGCGAGCCACCGGGGGAGCCGATGGTGGCGAGGAATTCGCCGCTCTGGCGGTCGAAGATCAGGGTCGGCGCCATGGACGAGCGTGGGCGTTTGCCGGGCTCAACGCGGTTGGCGACTTTTTGCCCGTTTTCTTCGGGGATGAAGGAGAAGTCGGTCATCTCGTTATTGAGCAGGAAGCCCTGGACCATCACGTGCGAACCGAAGGCGGACTCGATGGTGGTGGTCATCGACACGGCCCCGCCTTGGTCATCCACCGCCACCACCTGTGAGGTGGAGATGCGCAGTGGTGAGCGATCCGGCGCGTAGGCCACCTGAATGCCTGGCGGGGTACCGGGTTTGGCCACGCCCATGCTGCGATCACCGATCAGGGCGGCGCGGCTGGCCAGATAGGCCGGGTCTACCAGCCCTTTGACCGGCACGGGCACGAAGTCGGCGTCGGCCACGTACTGCGCGCGGTCGGCGTAAGCCAGGCGCTCGGCTTCGGCGATCAGGTGCACGGCTTGCGGAGCGGGCTCGGTGCCTGCGGGTTTTTGCGTCTTCACCGGTTTCAGCGGCGCGAGGGCGAAACGCGGGTCGCGGGTTTCCAGGGCCTGCAAGGTGCCGAGAATCTGCGCCACGGCGATTCCGCCCGATGATGGCGGTGGCATGCCGCACACCTGCCAGCGTTTGTAATCGGTGCACAGCGGCGCGCGTTCCTTGGCCTGATAGCCTTGCAGATCGTTCAGGGACAAGCTGCCGGGGTTGGCGTGGCCCTGAACCTTGGTGACGATCTCTTGCGCGATGGCGCCTTTGTACAGCGCGTCAGGCCCTTCGTTGGCGATGCGTTTCAGCACAACGGCCAGTGCCGGATTTTTCAGCAACGTACCGGCCGCTTTCGGGCTGCCGTCCGCATTCAGGAAGTAGTCCACCATGTCCGGCGAACTGCGCATGGACGAATCCGAGGCGATCAACAGATGAAGGCGCGGCGAGATGGCGAAGCCTTGCTCCGCGAGTTTGATGGCGGGTTCGAACAGCTTCGCCCACGGCAGACGACCGTGTTTGCGGTGCGCCAGCTCAAGCGCTCGCAACACGCCCGGCGTACCCACCGAACGCCCGCCAATCTGGGCCGGGGTGAACGCCATCGGTTTACCGTCGGCCTGTAGGAAAAGCTTCTCGGTGGCGCCGGCCGGCGCGGTTTCGCGACCGTCGAAGGTGCGCACTGCCTTGCCATCCCAAAGCACGATCAATGCACCGCCGCCAATGCCGGAAGATTGCGGCTCGACCAGTGTCAGCACCGCTTGCATCGCAATGGCGGCATCAATCGCCGAGCCGCCCTGACGCAGCATCTCCCGCCCGGCTTCGGCCGCCAGCGGGTTGGCCGCTGCTGCCATGTGCCTGGAGGCGTGGCGGGTTTGCAGGTCGGTGCGATAGCCCGAGGCGTTTTCGGGTGCCACAGGCAACGTCGAGGTGGGTGGCGCGTTGCAGGCGGTGAGGGTCAGCGTCGCGACGATCAGCGACAGGGCCGAGCGGCGATAGCGGCTCAAATGGAAGGCTGAGAACACGTTGGGGCACTCCGTCCGTGGGGAAAGTTACCGGGACTTTATCGGCCGACTCGGCAGGGTGCAAACCAGGGCTTACAGTAAAGCTGCTTTTGTCCTTCATGAGTCGAAGGATTTTCTGTAGGGTCGAGGGCAATAGACGGGCCAGAAGATCAACAAGAGGCAGACATGCAAACCGAGTTTCCCACCCAGCCAAGTTACCGTCATCAGCGAGAGCTGTTCCTCGCGGCCGCCACCGAGGCCGGTGCGACGTTGACCGAATACCCGCATCCGCTGAAAGGGCCTTTCGGCGAACCCTTGAGTACCGATGTCGCAGTACTGGGCGATCCTGGCGCCAAGCGGTTGCTGATTGCGCTGAGCGGCACCCATGGCGTCGAAGGCTTCTACGGTTCGGGTTGTCAGATCAAATGGATGCAGGAATTGGGCAAGCGCTCACTGCCGGCGGATGTGGCCGTGGTGTTCATTCACCTGGTCAATCCCTGGGGCACCGCCTGGCTGCGGCGGGTTAACGAAGACAACATCGACCTGAATCGCAATCACCTGAATTTCGAACGGCCGTTGCCGGACAATCAGGCTTACGCAACGTTGCATGACATCTACGCCTGCACCGAGCTGCAAGGTCCTGAGCGTGAGCGCGCCGATGCCATGCTCGACGCGCAGATCCGCGAACACGGCTGGCCGGCCGTGATGTCGATTGTCGAGGGTGGCCAGCACAGTCACCCCGACGGCCTGTTTTTCGGTGGGCTGGCGCCAAGTTGGTCGAACCGTACATTGCACGCCATCCTGCAAACGCACATCGCCCATGCCGACGTGGCCATGTGTTTCGACTTGCACACGGGGGCCGGCGAGTACGGTCATCCGATGCTGTTGACGATCACTGAGGCTGCTTATCCCGCGCTGCCCGATGCCCAGGCCATTTACGGGCCGTGGCTGTACACGCTGCTGACCGGCGCCGACACGTTAAGTGAAACCGGTGTGGCGGCTACCGCGACTGGCTACACCTCGCAGGCGTTGATCGACGCGTTGCCGCAGGTTCGGTTGATGCCGTTTGTGATTGAGTGCGGGACGTACCCGGGGGCGGACGTGCATCGTCATTTGCGCGATGACCACTGGCTGCATCTTCATGGCGATCCGAGTGATGCGCTGGGGCGGGGAATCAAGCTGAATCTGCTGGAGCAATTCTATCCGGCCGACAGCGACTGGCAGGCCATGGTGTGGCTGCGGACGTGGCAGATTTGGGAGCGAGCGTTGTCGGCGTTGCCGACGATTCGCACCTGAGGCGGATCACCCTGGACCCGTGGGGTTCAGGGTACTTTTCCCGAGGCATAAAAAAACGGCCTACCTTTCGGTAAGCCGTTTTTAGTACTTGGTGGCTACACAGGGACTTGAACCCCGGACCCCAGCATTATGAATGCTATGCTCTAACCAACTGAGCTATGTAGCCAAGTGGCGCGCATTATTGGCTTGGAACGATGATGTGTCAAGCGTAAATCTAAAATATTTCTCTACGCTTTCAACTGCTTATCCTCCTGGCCCGAAAAATCGGGCCGGAGGAGGGCGTCAACTGAGCTGAAATCTCCCGGTATTCGCGCTCAAGGCCTTGCTGCCCTGGCTCAAGGTGTCTGCCGCCAGGTTCACCGCCCGTGCGCCTTCGAGCAACCTGACTGCCGCCTGATCGACTTGCTGGATGTTGCCGCTGACTTCATCGGCGGTGCTGGCCTGTTCTTCCACGGCGGTCGCGATGTGCGCCAGGGTATCGGTCACGCCCTGAACCGCGAGGGCGATTTCCCCCAGGCGTTCGCCCAGGCCGGTGACGGATTGGGCGTCACTTTGTGCCTGGCTACAGGCCGCTTCCATCAGGCTCACCGCTTCATTCACGGTGTTGCGCAGGCTGTCGACCGTGCCGGCAATTTGCGCCGTGGACGATTGGGTGCGTTGCGACAGGCTGCGCACTTCATCGGCTACCACGGCAAAACCGCGACCTTGTTCGCCTGCACGGGCGGCCTCGATGGCGGCGTTGAGCGCCAACAGGTTGGTTTGCTCGGCGACCCCGCGAATGGTGTCGACCACCAGCTGAATCTGTTGCCCTTGCTCACTGACCCGGCCCAGTGCCGCAGCGGTGTCGTTCAAGCGCTGATTAAGCTGTTGAATGCTCGCTGTGGTGCGTTGACTGTCTCGGCTGCTGTCGGCGGCAATGCGCTGGGTGTGCTGAGCGCTGCCTGACGCCTGTTCGCAACTCTGGGCAACCCCTTGAGAGGTCGCCGCCAGTTGCGTGGCCGCCGCGGCAATCTGGCTGATTTGCAATTGTTGCGCCTCGACTTCGCCGAGTGCGCCACTTGAGTGATGGTTCAGCGTGCGCACCGCGTTGCTCACCTGCAAGGTTTCGTGATCGACTCCCTGCAAGCTGTTGCGTAATTGCACCACAGCGACGTTCAGGGCGGTGCTGATGGCCGCCAGTTCGTCACGGCCCTGTACGGGGGCTTGCAGGCTCAGATTGCCGTCACGCAGGGCTTCGGCCAGCAGCGTGATGCCGCTGGCGCTGCGCCGGATCGAGGCTTGCAGGCAGATGAACAGGTACAGCGCGGCCAGCAGCAGGCAGCCAAAGATCGTCGCCACCAGCATGAATTGACGAATCGCCGAGTCGTGGTAGTAATCCAGGCGCTGATCCAGCGACATCAACGATTGCTGACGCAGGGCCGCAAGGTCTGTGAGCAGGCCGTCGAGGTTGCGTTCGAACTCTTCCGGCTTGAGGCTGATGCTGCCACCGAATACGCCGTCATCCAGCACCTTCAAACTCGCGTCGAGGTGTTTCAGGTTGTCATGGTATTGCCCGGCCCAGCTTTGCAATGCGCTGGGCAGGCGCGCTTCCAGGAGCGTGGCGGTTTTTACCAGTTGCTCCCGGGCATCGCCGATACGGCTGCGCAAGTCACGCAATTGCAGGCGGCTTTGCAGGGTGAACTGGCCCGAGACCACGGACGCCTGGCCGACGGCGGCCAGGCGACCGACCCGTTCAATCAGGTCTGGCGCGTGCTGGGTGGAAATCTGCGTCAGCAAATAGGTTTCCAGCCAGGGCGCGAGCGTCAGGCGATTGTCCATGGCGATCTGTTCGCGCAGGGCTTGCAGGGCGCTCAAGGCGTTGGTGAAACGGTCGTATCCGTCCGGCCACCAGCTGACGCCGCTCAGGCTTTTCGAATCCAGGCCATTGAGGGCCGTTTGCAAGGCTTGATAGCGGGTAAGCGTTTCGCCCTCGGCGCCTTCGACTTTCAGCGCGTTGCCGAGGTCCGAGGTGGCTTGAGCGACGGCAGGCTGCACCGCATCAAACGCGCCCATGGCGGCGAGGGTGGCTGGCGTCGGTTGGCGATTGGTTTCCGTGGCGCGCCAGCGAGCCGCGCGGTCACGCTGGGCGGCGAGCAGGTTATCCAGAGCATCCAGAGCAAGCAGCTGCCTGACCCCGGCGCGTTCGCCGGAGATGAGGCTGAGTTTGGCCCGATAATCCTGGCCGATCATCAACAGGCTGCCGGCCAGCGGCAGGATAAACAGCAGGAACAACAGCTGAAATTTGCGTGCGAAGCCAAAACGCCCCAGCAACCCGATCCCCGGTGATAAAAACGACATGCCCCATGACTCCTCTGGACACCACGCACCATCGGCGTGCGTCGAGGCCGTTGCGACCGCGACTCGTGCCCTTTTAAAAGGCCTCGAAAGTTCACTCTCGCCAGCTCTGTAGGCCGACTCTGTAGCGAAACTTCCCATTCTCGGTCCCCTTTGTAAGAGGCCCGCGTTGAAGGTGTTAAACAAGGCAAGATTCAGACCATGGCGTTGCGCTATCACCTACCGGCCGATGAAAGATTAGTTCGTTAGCTGGCTAAGGGGATGGCGCTCTCGCACCGAAAAATGGCACATTGACGCACCTGCCCGCGTGCACCCATCCGCTGTACGGAAATACTCATGGCTATCAGCAACGCTCAGACCGGCGCGACGTCGGCACCCGCGACTTCACAAAGCAGCCCCTTGGTCATGCGCATCATCGGCGCAGTGGCGCTGGCGCACCTTATCAACGACCTGATCCAGTCGGTGCTGCCGTCGATTTATCCGATGCTCAAAGCCAACTATGGCCTGACCTTTACCCAGGTCGGCCTGATCACGCTGACCTTTCAACTGACCGCTTCGCTCTTGCAGCCGTGGGTCGGTTACTACACCGACAGACATCCCAAACCCTGGCTGCTTCCTGCCGGGACGGTGTGTACGCTGATCGGCATTGTGATGATGTCGATGGTCGGCACTTTTCCGTTGATTCTGCTGGCGGCAGGGCTGATCGGTATCGGTTCGTCGACCTTTCACCCGGAAGCCTCCCGCGTGGCGCGACTGGCCTCGGGCGGTCGATTTGGCCTGGCGCAATCGACCTTTCAGGTCGGCGGAAATGCCGGGTCGGCGTTCGGTCCGCTGCTCGCGGCCGCGATCATCATCCCGTATGGTCAGGGCAATGTGGCCTGGTTCGGGCTATTCGCTGTGTTCGCGCTGTTCGTGCTCTACCGGATCAGCCGCTGGTACGCCAATCACTTGAACCTGTTCAAACTCAAGCAAGGCCAGGCGGCGACTCACGGTCTGTCGAAGGGCAGAGTGATCAGTGCGCTGGTGGTGCTTGGGATGCTGGTGTTCTCCAAGTACTTCTACATGTCCAGCCTCACCAGCTACTTCACGTTTTACCTGATCGAGAAGTTCGACCTGTCGGTAGCCAGTTCGCAGCTGCACTTGTTCCTGTTTCTGGGCGCGGTCGCGGCGGGGACTTTCTTCGGTGGGCCGATTGGCGACAAGATCGGGCGTAAGGCGGTGATCTGGTTCTCGATCCTCGGCGTTGCACCGTTCACGCTGCTGTTGCCGCACGTTGACCTGTTCTGGACCAGCGTCCTGAGCGTGATTATCGGCTTTATCCTCGCCTCGGCGTTTTCTGCGATTGTGGTGTACGCGCAGGAGTTGGTGCCGGGCAATGTCGGGATGATTGCCGGAGTGTTCTTCGGGTTGATGTTTGGTTTCGGCGGGATTGGAGCGGCGTTGCTCGGGCATTTGGCGGATGTGCACGGCATTGAATACGTGTACTTCCTGTGCTCGTTCCTGCCGTTGCTGGGTGTGCTGGCGATCTTCTTGCCGCGAACCAAAAAGGCCTGATCCCACACCATTCCCATGTGGGAGCGAGCCTGCTCGCGAAGGCGGAATATCAGCCAACATCATCGTTGAATGTTGGACCGCTTTCGCGAGCAGGCTCGCTCCCACAGGAGTTGGGGGGGGCGGCGTGTAAATCTTTCAGGCACAAAAAAGCCGCGTATCAAACGCGGCTTTTTCTTGGGCGGGTGCTTCGCACCGAAAAACTTAGACGTTGAAACGGAAGTGCATCACGTCGCCGTCTTTAACGATGTAATCCTTGCCTTCCAGACGCCATTTGCCGGCTTCTTTGGTGCCGGCTTCGCCCTTGTACTGGATGAAGTCGTCGTACGCGATCACTTCGGCACGGATGAAGCCTTTTTCGAAGTCGGTGTGGATCACGCCAGCGGCTTGTGGTGCGGTGGCACCGACGCGGACGGTCCAGGCGCGGACTTCTTCGACACCGGCGGTGAAGTAGGTCTGCAGGTGCAGCATCTCGTAGCCAGCGCGGATCACGCGATTCAGGCCAGGCTCTTCGAGGCCCAGGGCTTCGAGGAACATGTCTTTCTCTTCGCCGTCTTCCAGCTCGGCGATTTCCGCCTCGATCTTGTTGCAGACCGGAACCACCATGGCGCCTTCTTCTTCGGCGATGGCCTTGACGATGTCCAGCAGCGGGTTGTTCTCGAAACCGTCTTCAGCGACGTTGGCGATGTACATGACCGGCTTGGTGGTCAGCAGGTGGAAGCCACGAATCACGGCCTTGTCGTCGGCGCCCATGTTCTTCATCAGCGTACGCGCAGGCTTGCCGAGGGTGAAGTGAGCGATCAGTTGCTCCAGCAGGCCTTTCTGGACCACGGCGTCCTTATCGCCACCCTTGGCGTTACGGGCGACTTTCTGCAGTTGCTTTTCGCAGCTGTCGAGGTCGGCGAAGATCAGTTCCAGGTCGATGATCTCGATGTCGCGTTTCGGGTCGACGCTGTTGGAGACGTGAATCACGTTCTCGTCTTCGAAGCAGCGGACCACGTGGGCGATGGCATCGGTTTCACGGATGTTGGCGAGGAACTTGTTGCCCAGGCCTTCACCTTTCGAAGCGCCGGCAACCAGGCCCGCGATGTCGACGAATTCCATGGTGGTCGGCAGGATGCGCTTTGGATTGACGATGGCCGCCAGGGCATCCAGACGCGGATCCGGCATCGGCACGATACCGGTGTTCGGCTCGATGGTGCAGAAGGGGAAGTTCTCGGCCGCGATCCCGGATTTGGTCAGGGCGTTGAACAGGGTGGACTTGCCGACGTTAGGCAGGCCGACGATGCCGCAATTGAATCCCATGGTGTTTCCCCTCGGAGTAGAGTCAGGCCTTCTGGCTGTGCAGGTTTTTCATCGCGCGGTTCCATTCACCGGCGAGGATATCCGGCAGCACGCCGAGGGCAAAGTCGATGCTGGCATCGAGTTTTTCCTGTTCGGCGCGTGGCGCACGACCCAGGACGAAATTTGAAACCATACTGGCAACGCCCGGGTGGCCAATGCCAAGCCGCAAGCGGTGAAAGGTATTCTGATTGCCCAGTTGCGCAATGATGTCGCGCAACCCGTTGTGACCGCCATGGCCGCCGCCCTGCTTGAGCTTGGCAACGCCCGGAGGCAGATCGAGTTCGTCGTGCGCCACGAGGATTTCTTCAGGCTTGATGCGGAAGAAACCCGCCAGAGCTGCTACGGCCTGGCCGCTACGGTTCATGTAGGTAGTGGGAATCAGCAGACGAACATCCTGACCCTGATGCGAATAGCGTCCGGTCAGGCCAAAATATTTGCGATCGGCGACAAGGTTGACCCCTTGTGCGTTTGCGATGCGCTCAACAAAAAGGGCCCCTGCGTTATGCCGGGTCTGTTCGTATTCAGCGCCTGGATTTCCCAGGCCAACGATCAGTTTAATGGCAGTCACGATAGGGGCCCTTCCTTGGAGTGGTGGATGACATCGCTGCAATCAGTGTGTGCGGCGAAAGTGGACGAAAATTGCTCATTTACCATTATGTAAACTCCGCGTTCTCGCCCGCTTTCTCGCTACGTTCCAGTCCGCGATGTTCCAATCACTCCGGCGTACAGAGTGAAATTACTCTGCAGCGCCTTCTTCGGTAGCTTCTGGAGCAACACGTGGAGCGTGGACGTTGGCAACAGCCTTGTCATCACCGTGTGCCAGAGCAACAAACTCAACGCCTTTAGGGGCTTTGAGGTCGGACAAGTGAATGATCGAACCGACTTCGGCGTTAGCCAGGTCAACTTCGATGAATTCAGGCAGGTCTTTTGGCAGGCAGGTCACTTCGATTTCAGCAACAACGTGCGAAATCTCGCCGCCTTTCTTCACTGGAGCAGCTTCGTTGATGAAGTGCACAGGAACGATAGCGGTCAGCTTTTGGCCGGCAACTACGCGAACGAAGTCAGCGTGCAGCACGTGGCCTTTAGCCGGGTGACGTTGCAGAGCCTTGATGATTACGTTTTGCTTGGTGCCGCCAACGTTCAGCTCGATGATGTGGCTGTAAGCCGCTTCGTTTTCGAGCAGTTTGGCAACTTCTTTAGCCAGCATGCTGATGGATTCAGGGGCTTTTTCGCCACCGTAAACTACAGCTGGTACCAGGCTTGCGAGACGACGCAGGCGGCGGCTCGCACCTTTCCCCAGGTCGGAACGCACTTCAGCATTCAGAGTAAAATCGTTCATGTTGTATCTCCAAAATAACCACATTCGCCCCAGCGTTTGCGACCAGCGCTAAAGGCGATATGGGCAAAAAAGCCCCGCCCCGACAGGAATGCCGGGGCGGGGCGCTTTTCGTCAACGAGACATTCGAGAAGGGCAGGGCCCTTAGCGGAACATCGCGCTGATCGATTCTTCATTGCTGATGCGGCGGACCGCCTCGGCAACTACCGGCGCGATATCCAGTTGACGGATACGCGAGCAGGCTTGTGCAGCAGCGGACAACGGGATGGTGTTAGTCACCACCAGTTCGTCCAGCATGGAATTTTCGATGTTTTCGATCGCCCGACCGGACAGCACAGGGTGTGTGCAGTAGGCGAAAACCTTGGCAGCGCCATGCTCTTTCAAAGCCTTTGCCGCGTGGCACAGAGTGCCGGCGGTATCGACCATGTCATCGACCAGAATACAGGTACGCCCTTCGACATCACCGATGATATGCATCACTTCAGAGTGATTGGCTTTCTCACGGCGTTTGTCGATGATCCCGAGATCCACGCCCAGGGATTTGGCAACAGCACGTGCACGCACGACGCCACCAATGTCCGGGGACACGATCATCAGGTTTTCGAAGCGCTGATCTTCAATGTCATCCACCAGAACCGGGGAGCCGTAGATGTTATCTACCGGAATATCGAAGAAACCCTGGATTTGGTCAGCATGCAGATCAACCGTGAGAACACGGTCGATGCCGACTACGGTAAGCATGTCAGCAACGACTTTCGCGCTGATAGCCACACGTGCGGAACGCGGACGGCGATCCTGACGGGCATAACCAAAGTAAGGAATAACAGCAGTGATACGAGTAGCCGAGGAGCGGCGGAAGGCATCAGCCATCACTACCAGTTCCATCAGGTTATCGTTGGTCGGAGCGCAAGTCGGCTGAATAATGAAGACATCTTTACCGCGGACGTTTTCATTGATCTCGGCTGTAATTTCGCCGTCGGAAAACTTACCGACAGAAATGTCACCGAGAGGGATATGCAGCTGACGTACGACACGTCGAGCCAGATCGGGGTTAGCGTTCCCCGTAAAGACCATCATCTTGGACACGCGCAGTACCTGAAGGCTGAGGGTAACCTGGATGAGTATAGGAAAATGGCAGGGGCGGCTGGATTCGAACCAACGCATGGCAGGATCAAAACCTGCTGCCTTACCGCTTGGCGACGCCCCTGTATCTGTTGCAACGATTACCCAGTAATCGGTTCCTTTAGAGCAGACTTTGCAGCTTGCGATGCAACATCGAAACGTTGCTTCCTTTTGCTACAAACCCTGTAAGGGTCTCTGTAAGAAGGGCCGAGACTTTATCAGCTTCAGCTTTGCTTGGGAAGCCCCCAAACACACAACTTCCAGTGCCAGTGAGTTTTGCTTCAGTAAATTTACCTAACAAATTCAACGCGTTACGTACCTCTGGATAACGCCTTGCTACTACTGGCAAGCAGTCATTACGACTGTTTCCCTTGGGAACGGGGCGCACTTTAATGGGAGGAGAGTTACGTGTCAACAGCGGATCGGAAAAAATTTCTGCTGTACTTACAGATACTTGCGGTACCAGCACGACATACCACGGTTCTTCGGGGTCTACAGGGGTCAGTTTCTCCCCAACGCCTTCGGCAAAAGCGGCGTGGCCACGCACGAAAACCGGGACGTCAGCGCCCAGCTTGAGGCCCAGCGCGGCCAGTCGATCCTCGTCCCAGCCCAGTTGCCAGAGATGATTCAGGCCGAGCAATGTGGTCGCGGCATTGGAACTGCCGCCGCCAATGCCGCCGCCCATGGGCAGGATTTTTTCGATCCAGATATCAATGCCGAGCGCACAACCGGATTGTTCCTGAAGTTGCTTCGCAGCCTTGACGATCAGATTGCTGTCGTGGGGAACGCCGTCGAACTCGGTGTGCAACCGGATCACGCCATCGTCGCGCACGGCGAAGGTGATTTCATCGCCGTAATCGAGGAACTGAAAAATCGTCTGCAACTCGTGATAACCGTCTTCACGGCGACCGAGGATGTGCAGCATCAGATTGAGTTTGGCCGGGGAGGGCAACGTCAAGCGGGGGGCGGTCATGTTCACTGCCCCAGCTTGCGTGGTTGCCATTCCTTGATCACCAGCGTGACATCAAGGTCGGTGCCGTGCAGCTTGATCTTTTCAGGTAGCCAGAAACCGTTTTGTTGCGTGTAACTGGTGTATTCGACCTGCCAGCCGTCCTGCTCCAGACTGGCCAGGCGGCTGTCGGCATCCAGGTTCAGCTTGCTTTTGCTGTCCGGCGCCGGGAGCCCGCGGACCCACCAGGCCAGGTTCGATACCGGTAATTTCCAGCCCAGTTGTTCTTCCAGCAGGACTTCCGGGTTCGGTGCGTCAAAGCGCCCCTGATTGGCCACTTCCAGCGAGACCTTGCCAGGTCGGCCGGTCAGGCGTGCCGCGCCACGACCCAACGGGCCGGACAGGCGGATGTCGTAGTAATCCTGACGTTGCAGCCAGAACAGGGTGCCGCTGCCCGAATCCTTGGGGGCGCGGATGCCGATCTTGCCGTTGATCTGCCAGCCATCGAGGGCGGTCAATTGCTGTTTGTGTTCACGCCATTGGGCCGGGTTGCCGTGGCCTTCGACGGATTCACGAGCGCCGAAGCCCGCGCAACCGGCGAGCAGGGCGATAAAACTGAAAACGATGATGTGGCGCAAAAACATAATCTTAAAGAGTCTCTGATCCGGTCAGGCGCTTGATGGTGCCGCGCAGGGTAGGGCTGTCGGGTTGTTCCTTGAGGAATTTGCCCCAGACTTGTTTGGCTTCGCGCTGTTTGCCATTGGCCCACAGCACTTCACCCAAGTGGGCGGCCACTTCCTGGTCGGGGAAGCGCTCCAGTGCCTGGCGCAGATAACGCTCGGCTTCATCGAGATTACCCAGGCGGAAGTTCACCCAGCCGAGGCTGTCGAGCACCGCCGGGTCTTCCGGATTGATCTGGTGGGCCTGTTCGATCAAGGCCTTGGCTTCGACATAGCGCGTGGTGCGGTCGGACAGGGTGTAGCCAAGCGCATTGAGTGCCATGGCGTTGTCCGGGTCGCGCTTGATGATCAGGCGCAGGTCTTTTTCCATCTGCGCCAGGTCATTGCGTTTTTCCGCCTGCATGGCGCGGGTGTACAGCAGGTTCAGATCGTCCGGATACTGCTTCAAGGCTTTGTCCAGGACAGCCCAGGCCTTGTCGCCCTGATTATTGGCGGACAGGGTTTCGGCTTCGATCAGGTACAACTGAATCGCGTAATCCGGCTGCTCGTCGCGCTCGGCGGCCAGGCGGCGTTGGGCTTCGCCGGTCTTGCCGTTGTTGATCAGGATGTCGGTCTGACGCAATTGGGCCGGCAGGTAGTCGTTACCCGGGCCGACTTTGGCGTACTCGATCAGCGCACCCTGAGGATCGTTACGCTCTTCGGCGATACGGCCGAGGTTCAGGTGAGCAGAGTCGACGTGGCTTTCGCGGGCGATAAGGTCTTCGAGCAGGCTCTTGGCCTCGTCCCAGTCCTTGGCTTCCAGGCAGACCAATGCCAGGGAGTAACGCAGTTCGTCGTCTTCCGGGTATTGCTGCACCAGGCTGGAAAACTCGGCTTTGGCGTCTGCCATGCGGTCTTGCTCAACCAGCATCCGCGCGTAAGTCAGGCGCAGGCGCTTGTCGTCCGGGTACTTCTTGATGCTTTTTTGCAGCAGCGGCAAGGCTTCGTCGCCACGGTTGAGCACTTGCAGCAGGCGCGCGCGCAACAGGATCGGGGCAATTTCGCCGTCGTCTGGCGGATTGTCTTCCAGCAGGGTCAGCGCACCTTTGGCGTCACCGTCCTGTTGCATCAGCAAGGCCTTGCCGAAGATCAGCTGGCTGTTTTTCGGATGGCGCTGCAACAAGCGGTCGAAACTTTTCATCAAACCGTTGCGCGTGTCCTGGTCGGTGTCGGCCGCGGACAGGGCAAGGAAATCGAAATGCGTGTCGCCTTTGCCTTGCAGGACTTTCTCCATGTAGACCATGGAGTCGTCATAACGCCCGGCGCGCGCCAGTTGCACGGCCGCTGCGCGTTGCGCTTCGAGGTCGTTCGGGGCGTTTTTTGCCCAGATCAGCGCGGTGTCCAGGGCGGCCTGATCGGCGCCCAGGTACTCGGCAATGCGAAATGCCCGCTCGGAGATGCCCGGATCCTGGGTGTTGATGGCCTGGGTCACGTAGTTGTCCAGCGCAATGTCGAAACGATTACGCTGGCCAGCCAGTTCGGCGCTCAACAGGCTGAAGACGGTTTCTTCACTGAATGAGCTGTAGACCTTGGGCTTTTCAGGGGCCGGAGTGCTGTCTTCAACCGGCGACGAACCGTCCGGCGACGAGGGTGCCAAGGCCTGGCAGCCGCTGAGGAAGACAAAAGCGAGGAGCAACGCGGAAGATCTATTCATATAGGAAGAGGACGACTAACCTGCGGTCGGATCATCATGACACAAGCCTTCGGCCAAACATAACCGAGTCTCAATCGAGGCCTTTATAGAGGCAGGACATTGGGACAATAGTCAGCGGTAGTTGTTCTGTCTGTGGCGAAGTAGGACAATTGCCGGCTTCACGTCACCATCAGCGACCTTGAATGGCCTTCCTTGCACTCGGTATCAACCACAAGACTGCGTCAGTAGACGTGCGCGAGCGCGTGGCCTTTACCCCTGAGCAGCTGGTGGAGGCCTTGCAGCAGCTCTGCCGCCTCACCGACAGCCGCGAAGCTGCAATCCTCTCCACCTGCAATCGCAGTGAACTTTATATAGAGCAGGATCACCTTTCGGCCGACATCGTGTTGCGCTGGCTGGCCGATTATCACCATTTGAGCCTCGAAGAGCTGCGTGCGAGCAGTTATGTGCACGAAGATGATGCGGCAGTTCGTCACATGATGCGGGTCGCCTCCGGGCTTGATTCGCTGGTATTGGGCGAGCCGCAGATCCTCGGCCAGATGAAATCCGCTTACGCCGTGGCGCGTGAAGCCGGCACCATCGGTCCATTGCTCGGGCGCTTGTTTCAGGCGACGTTCAACGCAGCCAAGCAGGTGCGTACCGACACCGCCATCGGCGAAAACCCGGTGTCCGTGGCATTTGCCGCGGTCAGCCTGGCCAAACAGATTTTCAGCGACCTGCAACGCAGCCAGGCCTTGTTGATCGGCGCCGGCGAAACCATCACCCTGGTCGCCCGTCATCTGCACGAATTGGGTGTGAAACGCATCGTCGTCGCCAACCGCACGCTGGAGCGCGCGAGCATTCTGGCCGAGCAGTTTGGTGCTCACGCCGTGTTGCTCTCGGACATCCCGGCCGAACTGGTGCGCAGCGACATCGTCATCAGCTCCACCGCGAGCCAGTTGCCGATCCTTGGCAAAGGCGCGGTGGAAAGCGCGCTGAAACTGCGCAAGCACAAGCCGATCTTCATGGTGGACATCGCCGTTCCGCGCGATATCGAGCCGGAAGTCGGCGAACTCGACGACGTTTACCTGTACAGCGTCGACGATCTCCACGAAGTGGTCGCCGAGAACCTCAAGAGTCGCCAGGGCGCAGCCCAGGCGGCCGAAGAGATGGTCTCGGTCGGCGCCGAAGATTTCATGGTGCGCCTGCGCGAACTGGCGGCGGTGGATGTGCTCAAGGCTTATCGTCAGCAAAGCGAGCGCATGCGCGACGAAGAATTACAGAAAGCCCAGCGGCTGCTAGCCAACGGCACCAGCGCCGAAGACGTGCTGGTGCAGCTGGCGCGCGGCCTTACCAACAAACTGTTGCACGCACCCAGCGTGCAATTGAAAAAGCTCTCTGCCGAAGGCCGCCTCGATGCGCTGGCCATGGCTCAAGAGCTCTTTGCCCTGAATGAGGGCTCATCGGATAGCTTTTCGGATAAAAAACCGCAATGAAAGCTTCACTGCTCAATAAGCTGGACATCCTCCAGGACCGTTTCGAGGAATTGACCGCCTTGCTTGGCGATGGCGAAGTCATTTCCGACCAGACCAAATTCCGCACCTATTCCAAGGAATACGCGGAAGTCGAGCCGATTGTCAGCACCTATAAACAGTTGCTCAAAGTGCAAGGCGACCTCGAAGGTGCCCAGGCACTGCTCAAGGACAGCGACCCGGACATGCGCGAAATGGCCGTGGAAGAAGTCCGCGAAGCCAAGGAGCAATTGATCGAACTCGAAGCCAGCCTGCAACGCATGCTGCTGCCGAAAGACCCGAACGACGGGCGCAACGTGTTTCTCGAAATCCGTGCCGGCACCGGCGGCGACGAGGCGGCGATTTTCTCCGGCGACCTGTTCCGCATGTATTCGCGTTACGCCGAGCGTCGCGGCTGGCGGGTGGAAATCCTCTCCGAGAACGAGGGCGAACACGGTGGCTATAAAGAAGTCATTGCCCGGGTCGAAGGCGACAACGTTTACGGCAAGCTGAAATTCGAATCCGGCGCGCACCGCGTGCAACGGGTGCCGGCCACTGAATCCCAGGGCCGCATCCACACCTCGGCCTGCACCGTGGCGGTGTTGCCCGAGCCGGACGAGCAGGAAGCGATCGAGATCAACCCGGCGGACCTGCGGGTCGATACCTATCGCTCCTCCGGCGCCGGTGGTCAGCACGTCAACAAGACCGACTCGGCGATCCGCATCACGCACTTGCCGTCCGGTATTGTCGTGGAGTGCCAGGAAGAACGTTCCCAGCACAAGAACCGCGCCCGGGCGATGTCCTGGCTGTCGGCCAAACTCAATGATCAGCAAACCAGCGCTGCGGCCAATGCCATCGCCAGCGAGCGTAAGTTGCTGGTCGGTTCCGGTGATCGCTCGGAGCGGATTCGTACCTACAACTTTGCCCAGGGCCGGGTCACCGACCATCGGGTCAACCTGACGCTGTACTCGCTCGACGAAATTCTCGCCGGCGGGGTCGATGCGGTAATCGAGCCGTTGCTCGCCGAATACCAGGCCGATCAATTGGCGGCGATAGGTGAGTAAATGACGATCATTGCCAGTTTATTGCGCGCCGCCGACTTGCCCGACTCGCCCACCGCGCGTCTGGATGCCGAGTTGTTGCTGGCTGCCGCATTGGGCAAGCCGCGCAGTTTTCTCCACACCTGGCCGGAGCGCATCGTTCCCAGTGAAGCGGCGCTGACGTTCGCCAGCTATTTGCAGCGTCGTCGTGGCGGCGAGCCGGTGGCTTACATTCTGGGGCAGCAAGGGTTCTGGAAGCTCGACCTGGAAGTGGCGCCGCACACATTGATCCCGCGTCCTGACACCGAATTGCTGGTGGAGGCCGCGCTTGAGCTGTTGCCGGCCACCCCGGCCAAGGTCCTCGACCTCGGCACCGGCAGCGGCGCCATCGCCCTGGCCCTGGCCAGCGAGCGTCCGGCCTGGAAGGTCACGGCGGTGGATCGCGTGCTGGAAGCCGTGGCCCTGGCCGAGCGCAACCGCCAGCGCCTGCACCTCAATAACGCCACGGTGCTGAGCAGTCATTGGTTCAGCGCCCTGGCAGGTCAGCGTTTCCAACTGATCATCAGCAACCCGCCTTACATCCCTTCTTCCGATCCGCATCTGGTGGAAGGCGATGTGCGCTTCGAGCCGGCCAGTGCTCTGGTGGCCGGTGTCGACGGGCTCGACGATCTGCGCTTGATCGTCGCCCAGGCGCCGGATTATCTGGAAGCGGGCGGCTGGCTGATGCTCGAACACGGCTACGATCAAGCGAGTGCCGTGCGCGATTTGCTGCTGACTCGCGGCTTTGAAAATGTCCACAGCCGAATTGATCTGGGTGGACACGAACGTATCAGCCTGGGGCGCCTGCCGTGCTGAATGATCAGGAATTGTTGCGCTACAGTCGACAGATTCTGTTGCAGCACGTCGACATCGACGGCCAGTTGCGACTGAAAGAAAGCCGCGTGTTGATCGTCGGCCTCGGCGGGCTCGGCTCACCGGTTGCGCTGTACCTGGCCGCGGCGGGAGTGGGTGAGCTGCACCTCGCCGACTTCGACACGGTCGACCTGACCAACCTGCAACGCCAGATCGTTCACGACACCGATAGCGTCGGCCTGAGCAAGGTTGATTCGGCGATTCGCCGTTTGACCGCCATCAATCCCGAGATTCAATTGATCGCCCACCGCACTGCGCTGGACGAAGATTCCCTGGCCGCGGCAGTTGCCGCGGTGGATCTGGTGCTGGACTGCTCCGACAACTTCTCTACCCGCGAAGCGGTCAATGCTGCCTGCGTCGTCGCCCGCAAACCGCTGGTCAGCGGCGCGGCGATTCGCCTCGAAGGGCAATTGTCGGTGTTCGACCCGCGCCGCCCGGAAAGCCCGTGCTACCACTGTTTGTACGGGCATGGCAGTGAAGCCGAACTGACGTGCAGCGAGGCCGGTGTCGTCGGTCCGTTGGTGGGGCTGGTCGGCAGCCTTCAGGCACTGGAAGCCCTGAAACTGTTGGTCGGTTTCGGCGAACCGCTGGTGGGGCGTCTGCTGTTGATCGATGCTTTGGGCTCGCGATTCCGTGAATTGCGGGTCAAGCGTGATCCGGGCTGTAGCGTCTGTGGTTCGACACATGCGTGAAGCGCCGATTGGCGTGTTCGACTCCGGCGTCGGTGGGCTTTCGGTGCTGGCCGAGATCCAGCGTCTGCTGCCCAACGAGTCGCTGCTGTACGTCGCCGATTGCGGGAACATTCCCTACGGCGAGAAAACCCCGGAATTCATCCGTCAGCGCTGCAGCGTCATGGCCGATTTTTTCCAGCAGCAGGGCGCCAAAGCCCTGGTGCTGGCGTGCAACACCGCGACCGTCGCTGGCGTTGCCGACTTGCGTCGCGATTACCCGCACTGGCCCATCGTCGGCATGGAGCCGGCGGTCAAACCGGCTGCAGCCGCGACCCGCAGCGGCGTGGTCGGCGTGCTCGCCACCACCGGCACCTTGCAGAGCGCCAAGTTCGCCGCCTTGCTCGACCGTTTCGCCACCGATGTGCGCGTCATCACTCAGCCGTGCCCCGGCCTGGTCGAGCTGATTGAAAACGGCGATTTGCACAGCGAGGCACTGCGCCAGTTGCTGGCCAGGTATGTCGAGCCGCTGCTTGGCGCCGGCTGCGACACCTTGATTCTCGGCTGTACGCATTACCCCTTCCTGAAGCCTTTGCTCAAGCAGATGATCCCGGATGACATCAGCCTGATCGACACGGGGGCGGCTGTTGCGCGACAACTTCAGCGTCTGTTGGCCGAGCGTGAATTGCTCGCTGACGGGCCGGCGCGTGCCGCCGAGTTCTGGACGAGTGCCGATCCGGTTCATTTCAGAAATATCTTGCCGATACTGTGGAATACGTCCGGCGTTGTGAGAAGCTTCGAGCGTTGACTAAAAAGTTGGGGCAGTGCGGGTAATTGGGGTGAACTTCTGATTAAGCGTCGACTTCTATAGCGTTGAGTTACAAAAAAACCATACGAAATCGTTCGGAAAAGGATGTTTCTAGTGAAGCGACTATTCTGCTTGGCCGCGATTGCGGCCGCTTTGATGGGGCAAAGTTTCACCGCACAGGCGGCAGGCGTGGAATTCGGGGTCGGTCAGACCACCGAATCAACCATGACCTATCGATTGGGCATGGTCTTCGATTGGGATCAGAGCTGGTGGCAAAGCGACGTGGGTCGCCTGACCGGTTACTGGAGTGGCGCCTACACCTATTGGGATGGCGACAAGAGCTCCAGCAACAACAGCCTGTCGTTCTCGCCGGTGTTCGTTTACGAGTTTGCCGGCCAGTCCGTCAAACCTTACCTCGAGGCGGGGATTGGTGTGGCGGTGTTCTCCCACACTGAAGTTGAAGACAACAACCTTGGCCAGGCCTTCCAGTTCGAAGACCGTTTCGGATTTGGCCTGCGCTTTACCGGTGGGCATGAAGTCGGGATTCGTGCGACGCACTATTCCAACGCCGGTATGAGCAGTCACAACGACGGCGTAGAAAGCTACTCGCTGCACTACACAATGCCGTTGTAAACAAGTGGGAGCGAGCCTGCTCGCGAATGCGGTGTGTCAGTCAGCATCAATATTGACTGACAGTCCGCTATCGCGAGCAGGCTCGCTCCCACATGTGTATTCGGGTGATTTTGGAATCAGCGATACGCCGTGCTGATTCCCTGACGCTCTTCGATGCATTCCGGTGCGCCCATCTCGAACTCCCGGCAGATCAGCGGGCGCTTTTCGTAGATGGTGCACATCATGCTGTTGCGATCCAGCGCCGCGCACCAGCCGTCGTCCAGACGCAGCATGACTTCCCCGCCCCAATCATCGGTATCGATATAGCGTTCGGGTACGCCCGTGTCGGTGATCAGCATCACTTCAAGCTGACAGCAGCAAGCCGCGCAGGTCGAGCACGTCACGGCCGGCTCGGCGATTTGCGTGTGGGGAATGGTTTTCATGGCGCGCAGTGTAAGGCAGTGGGCCGATGCTGTGTTAAAGGCCGGACGGACGCTCAGTCGCGGGTGTCTGAGGCTAGCCGCTGGGCCATGAAGTGAAGTGCAGGAAACAGCGCCGCCCAGAGTAGACCGATGCCGGTCAAGGTCGGCCATTGTCCATACGGAAACTGCACTCCCGCCAGTTGTCCGCCTGCGTAATACGCCAGTGGTCCGCCGACGGCACCGAGCACGCTGCCAAGCCACCAGGGGTTGGTGGTCCACGCCAGGCAATGGCGCAACGTCGTTGCCAGCAGTGCCCACAACAGAATCAGCCAAAACGGAATCAATGGCGCGGCGTCGTTGAAATCGAATACGCCCAGCCAGCGCAATGTGCTGTCGATGGTGGTGCCCAGCAGCACCACGCTGAGGATCAATCGACCTTCATCGCTCCAGTGACTTATCCACAGCAGATGAATCACCAGCACTGCGAGTGCCACCAGCAACCACGGGCCGCTGCCGCCGAGCACGCAGGCAAACCAGCCGAGCTGAAACAACACGGCATTCGCCACGCGTTCAAGCATCAAAACGGCCCAGCAGCGGCGCGGTGATCGCCGACGGTTTGGCCAATAGCAATTGTGCCGTGCCGATGGTGCGCTCCAGAAAGCCGCCTTCGCAGTAGCACAGGTAAAACTCCCACAATCGCAGGAAATAGTCGTCGTAGCCCAACTCGCTCAAACGGCCCTGGGCGCGTCGAAAGTTTTCATGCCACAGGCGCAGGGTCCGGGCGTAGTGCAAGCCGAAATCTTCCATGTGCAGCAGGTTCATGTCGGTGTCGCGACTGACGATCTCGAGCATTTTTTGCACGCAGGGCAGGGCGCCGCCCGGAAAGATGTAACGCTGGATGAAGTCGACATTGCCCTTGGCCTGTTCGTAGCGTTGTTCGCGAATGGTGATGGCCTGCAACAGCATCAAGCCGTTGCTCTTGAGTAAGTGCGCGCATTGCTTGAAGTAAGTCGGCAGAAAGCGGTGACCGACCGCTTCGATCATTTCGATCGACACCAGTTTGTCGTACTGGCCGCAGAGGTCGCGGTAATCCTTGAGCAGCAGCGTGACCTGGCCTTGCAGGCCAAGGCTTTCGATTCGTTGCGCGGTAAACGCGAACTGCTCTTTGGAGAGCGTGGTGGTGGTGACCTTGCAGCCGTAATGCTGCGCGGCGTACAGCGCCATGCTGCCCCAGCCCGTGCCGATTTCCAGCAGGTGATCGCTGGGTTTCAAGGCAAGTTTCTGGCAGATCCGTTCGAGTTTGTTTAACTGCGCCTGTTCGAGGCTGTCTTCGGGGCTCAGGAATTGCGCGGCGGAATACATCATGGTCGGATCGAGAAACTGCTCGAACAGGTCATTGCCCAAGTCGTAATGGGCGGCGATGTTCTTCTGCGAGCCCTTGCGGGTGTTGCGATTGAGCCAGTGCAGTCCTTGAACGAAAGGTCGTCCGAGTTTCGCCAGGCCGCTTTCCAGCGCATCCAGCACGTCGAGGTTGCTGACGAACACGCGCACTACGGCGGTCAGGTCCGGCGAACTCCAATAACCGTGGATGAACGCTTCACCCGCGCCAATCGAACCGTTGCTCGCTACCCATCCCCATGCTGCGGCGTCGAGGATATGAATCTCCCCCATCAATTGGCTGCCGGGCGTGCCGAAGACATGCCGTTCACTGTCTTCGATAACCACCAGTTGCCCATGTTTAAGCGCCGCAAGTTGTCGTAGCACGCCGCGACGCAGTAACGCTCCGGTCAAGCCGTGAGTGCCGGGTAGAGTGGCTTTGGCCAAAATGCTAAGGGATTTCATGACGGCGATCCTTGGAGGAAGCGGTGGCGGTTTGAAAGCTGCCAACGGCAACCCGATGAGCAAAGACCGGGGCGCGCTTGAGAAAAAGGCGTAGCGCCTGCCAGTAAATCGCCAGGCAGGTTTTCGCGGTCATCCACGGAAACTGCCGCAGATAACGGTGCAGGCTGCTGCGGTTTAACGCTTCGCGATGCAGGTTAAGCGTGGCGTCGAAGAGTTTCAGTTCGCCCTGCCAGTCCGCCATGTGCACCGCGAGCTTATTGGCGACAGGGCTGAAGCTCATTCGGTATTCCAGATCCGGCGGTAAAAATGGCGACACATGAAACGCCTTGGGCACCACGAAATGCTGATGGAAATCGAACCGGTTCTCAGGCGACCTCGCTGGCAATACATAGAGAAAGCGTTCTCGCCACGGTGTGTTAGTGACTTCGCAGACAATCGCCGCCAATTGCCCATCGGCTTCATGGCAATAGAAGAAACTCACCGGGTTGAACGACAGGCCCCAACTGCGGGCCTGTGTCAGCAGGCAGATCGACCCTTGCGGCGCATGGCCGATGGCTTCGCTGACTTGCTGGCGAACCGCATCGATCAAGCGCATGCCCTTGCCGGTAAAGGTTTTCAGGTAGTCCGATTCGCGAAACGAGAAAGGCGCAAAGCGGCTGCTGCCGGACAGGGGCGACAAGCCGAGCACGCTGTCTTGCTCGTCTAGGTCCAGGTACAGCAGGCCGATCCGGTAGCGGAATTCGTGGTGCCTTGGGGCAAACCGCCGGTGGGCAATCCAGCCGCTGTAAAGGGCGCTGTTCACAGCACTTCTCCAAAGGAGCGGGCGACTCGCAAGGCGCTGACGACGCCGTCCTCATGGAAACCGTTGGCCCAATAAGCGCCGCAAAAATGGCTATGGTGCGTGCCATCCAGTTCATCCCAGCGACCTTGCGCGGCGACGGCTGCCAGGCTGTATTGCGGATGGGCGTAGGTGAATGTGCCGAGCACCTTGTGCGGGCTGATGCCGGCGCTCTGGTTGAGGCTGACGCAAAATGTCGTATCGCTTTGCAAACCTTGCAGGATGTTCATGTCGTAGGTGACGGCGGCCAGTGTGTGACCGGCGCCCCCGAGGCGATAATTCCAGCTGGCCCACGCCCGTTTGCGCACGGGCAGCAAGCGCGTATCAGTGTGCAGCACCACTTCGTTATCGGCGTAGGGCAGGGCACCGAGGATTGCCTGTTCGGCATCGCTCGGGCTGGCCAACAGTTCCAGCGCTTGATCACTGTGGCAGGCGAAGACGACTTTATCGAAACGTTCGCTACCCGCGGCGCTGTGGATAACCACGCCCGTGTCATCGCGCTCGACACGCGTCACAGGGCAGTTGAGACGAATCCTCTCGCGAAATGAGGCGGTCAGCGGTCCGAGGTAGGCATTCGATCCGCCTTCTATCACGCACCATTGCGGACGATTGCTGATGGACAGCAGCCCGTGATTCTTGAAAAACCGGACAAAAAACTGCAATGGGAAGCGGAGCATGTCCGCCATGGACATCGACCAGATAGCCGCGCCCATTGGCACGATGTAATGCAGGATAAAACGCTCGCCGTAGTGTCCGGCCTTCAAGTAGTCGTCCAGCGTGGTGTCGGCGGTGATGCGCCCTTGGGCCAGGTCGCTCTGGGCTTCTTTATTGAAGCGCAGAATGTCACGCACCATGCCCCAGAATCCTGGCGACAACAGGTTGCGACGTTGGGCGAACAGGCTGTTCAGGTTATTGCCGTTGTACTCAAGACCAGTGTCCGGGTCCGTCACCGAGAAACTCATTTCAGTCGGTTTGAAACCTACCCCGAGCTGGCCCAGCAGGCGGATGAAATTCGGGTAGGTCCTGTCGTTGAAGACGATGAAACCGGTGTCTACCGCATAGTGCTGGCCATCGACCGACACGTCGACCGTGTGGGTGTGACCGCCCGCCCGGTCGCTGGCCTCGAACAGGGTGATCGCATGCCTGCGATTAAGCAGGTAGGCGCAGGTCAGCCCCGAGATGCCGCTGCCGATGATGGCGATGTTCATGGGATATCCCGAATCGGCGCAGGGCTGCGCACCATGCGCTTGCCGATGGCCAGTTTCACCGCGTTGGGCATTTTCGACAGCGGCCACAGCATCGCCATGAACAGTCCCGGAAACGCGATCTCCAATGGCCGGTTCTTGAGTTTGGCGAAGATGTACCGTGCCGCTTTACCCACTGGCCAACTGAGCGGCATCGGGAAGTCATTCTTGGCCGTCAGCGGTGTCTCGACGAAGCCCGGACTGACGATCGTGACTTCGATGCCTTCCGGAGCGAGATCAATGCGCAGCGATTCAAACAGGTAACGTAGCCCAGCCTTCGACGCGCCATAAGCTTCGGCGCGCGGCAGCGCCAGGTACGTCACGGAGCTCGCCACGGCGACCAGGTGCGGCGCTGTGCCTTTGCGTAGCAACGGTAACGCCGCTTCGATGCAGTAGGCGCTGGCGAGCAAATTGGTGCGCACGACGTGTTCGACAATCGATGAATCAAATTGCTGGACGTCGATGTATTCGCAGGTGCCCGCGTTGAGAATGACCGTGTCCAGCGAGCCCCATTCTGCAGCGATCTGCTCGCCGATCTCGCGCACGCACTGGCTGTTGGTCAGGTCACCGGGCACCACCAGCACTTGTCCGGGATAGCGCAGGGACAAGACTTTCAGCACCGCTACCGAGCGTGCACTGACGGCCAGGTGAGCACCGGTTTTCAGTATTTCTTCGGCCAGCGAGGCGCCAATACCGCTGCTGGCGCCGGTTAACCAATAGCGCCGGGGAGGTGTAAGACTCATCCCATTCTCCTTTTCAGCCAGGCAATCGCCCGACCCAATACGGGTAGGTGTTCGTAAATTAGCGCACCGGCATCGAAGTAATCCCGATGTCGATAAACCTTGTCGCGCCAAAGCAGGTGCGAGCAGCCGTCCACACGGATCAACTGGCCGTTGGCCAGGCGCGGGTGGCGGTAACTCATAACCCAGCGCAGATAGCCTTCGCCCTCACGGATCTGATCGAAACCGTGAAAATCGAAACGCAGATCACTGACATTGATATAGAGCTCGGTGAAGTAGCTGCGCAGCTGCACCAGACCCTGTACTTCATGCAGTGGATCGGTGAAGTGCACGTCATCGCTGTAGAGCTGATCGAGGTGCTGCAGGTTGTCCTTATCCAGGGTCGCAAACTGCTGGGCAAAACGCCGCAGGAAATCACTCATGGAGACCCCCTGCTTGCTGTCGCGATGGAAGGTCCTTGAACGCGGCCAGCGCCCGTTGTCGTGATGTACTCAGGTTGACGATCGGCGATGGATAATCCGCCACGCCGAACAACCCGCCAAGGTTGGCCGGATTGTGAACTTCCTTTTTATTGAGCCCGGCCAGTTCTGGCAACCAGTGCTTGATAAATACGCCTTCGGCGTCGAATTTCTCCGACTGGCTCAGCGGGTTGAAAATCCGGAAGTAGGGTGCCGAATCGGTGCCGGTGGACGAACTCCATTGCCATCCACCGTTGTTCGCCGCCAGATCGCCGTCGATCAAATGCCGCATGAAAAAGCGTTCGCCTTCGCGCCAGTCGATCAGCAGGTTCTTGGTCAGGAACATCGCCACTACCATGCGCAGCCGGTTGTGCATCCAGCCGGTTTCCAGCAATTGACGCATGGCTGCGTCGATGATCGGCAGTCCGGTGCGCGCTTGCTGCCAGGCCAACAGTTCTTCCGGAGCGTTGCGCCAGGCAAGGGCTTCGGTTTCCGGGCGAAAGGCACGGTGGCGGGAGACCCGCGGGTAACCCACCAGAATGTGTTTGTAGAACTCGCGCCAGAGCAATTCGTTGATCCAGGTGACAGCGCCGACCTTGCCGCTTTCGAACTCCCCCTGATTGGTTTGCAGGGCGGCGTGCAGGCATTGGCGCGGGGAAATCACCCCTGCGGCGAGATAGGCCGACAGCTGGCTGGTGCCGGGCTTGGCCGGGAAGTCCCGTTCGTCTTTGTAGTAGTCGATCTGGGCATCGGCGAAGGTGTCGAGACGGCGACGGGCTTCGGCTTCACCGGCAGGCCAGAGCGTGCGCAGGCTTTCACTCGGTGTATCGAAGCCGTCGACGCGTGAGGGAATGTTCTCGCTGTTGATTGTCAGTGGCGCCTGCACGGCGGGTGCAGTGATCAGGCTCGGCAGGGCACCGTGCAGTCTGTCGTAGCAGACCTTGCGGAACTGGCTGAAGACCTGAAAGTAAGTGCCGGTCCTGGTGAGCACGGTGCCCGGTTTGAACAGCAACTGGTCAAGGTAGCTATGGAAGTCGATGCCATTGGCTTGGAGCGCCTGGGCCACAGCCGTATCACGACGGCTTTCGTGAACACCGTACTCTTCGTTGGCGTGAACGGCGTCGACCTTCAATTGCTGACACAGCTCGAGCAGCACTTTCGGCGCTTCATCCCAGCGGGATGCCGTGCGGATCAGCAAGGGAATGTTCAGTTCGCCCAGCGCGTGGCTCAACTCGCTCAAGTTGCGCAGCCAGAAATCCACTTTGCATGGCGCATCGTCGTGTTCCAGCCACTGCTGCGGACTCAACAGATACACCGCCACCGTAGGGCCGCGAGCCGCGGCAGCCGTGAGGGCGGTGTTGTCGTGTAGGCGCAAGTCGCTACGCAGCCAGATCAATTGCATGGTGGAGTCCGCACGTTTCATTAAATTAGCCCACGCTGAACCAGATCCTGATGCGCCGATAACGGGTCTTCGGCGAAGGACAAATCAGCGATTTCAGTCGTTCTTACGGACAACTCGGCGTGGTGGATGCATACCGTTGGTCCGGCAATCATTTTTGGGCAACTGACTCCATTCAGTAGTTTTGGCAGCTGCGAAAGGTTCATGGCTTTGCTGGAATACAGCAGCACGCCGCGGGCTTGCAGGTGTTCGACCGCCATCGCCAGTTCGCCGGCGGGGAGCGGCCAGTCGAACACCTCCACCGGGCAATCGGCGCTGCTGATCAGCCAGGCGGTGAGCCACAGATGAGGTTCCAGTGGCACATCCGAGTGATTGATCAGCAACAGGGGCGCGGTGCGCAATTGACGGTTGTTATGGTAGATGCGTGCGCCGAATTTGCTGCGTAACCAGGAATAAAAGAACGCCCGCTCCATCTGCGCGCCGAATTGACCCTGCCAGCGCTGGTCCAGTTCTGCCAGCAACGGCATCAACAGGAGCTCGCACAAGGTGCGCGGTGGGTATAGCGCCATGGCTTGATTGACGGTGTCATCGAGGGTGCGTTCGTTCAGGTGTGACACCGCGTGCAGCAGTGTCTGGCGCAACACCTGCCAATCGTTTTCAACGGGTTCGCTAAATGCTTGCGGCGTGTCCAGCAGTTGCTTGACCTGGCTGACGGCAACGCCGCGGTTGAGCCAGGTGAGGATCGTCAGGATGCGTTGAACGTGTTCGGCAGAGAACAGCCGATGGCCCTTGGGTGTGCGATGCGGAACGACCAGGCCATAGCGCCGTTCCCACGCGCGCAGTGTCACGGCGTTGACACCGGTCTGGCGCGCCACCTCGCGGATCGGCAGCCAGCCGTCGTCCAGCGCCTTTTTAAAGTCGTCGCCGAGGTCTTCGCTGGCGCTGGTGTCGAGTTTGGATTTCATTTAGATCGCGTTTCGCAGGCTGAGGTTTTCCGGATGCGGTTGCAGGTAAACCTGTTGCGCAATGTAGGGATCCGGGTACTGGCGGAAGTAGTGCTTGAGCAGGGTCAATGGCACCACCAGCGGCACGATGCCTTGGCGGTATTGGCTGATGACGTGCTGCATTTCCTGTTTGTCTTCAGGGCTGATGGCCTGCTTGAGGTAGCCGCTGATGTGTTGCAGGACGTTGGTGTGGGTGCGCCGCGTGGCGCATTTTTTCAAGGCCGCCATCAGTTCGCTGAAATAGCGCGGGCCGAGTTCATCAGGATCGGACTGGCCCATGTTGCCCAGCAGATTGCCCAGGGCTTTGTATTGCACCGGGTTATGCGCCATCAGCAGGTATTTATAGCGCGAGTGGAATTCGGTGAGATCGCGGCGGGTCAGGCCTTTTTGCAGCAGTTGCTGCCAGGCGCTGTAGGCAAACACGCGCGTGAGGAAGTTTTCCCTCAACACCGGGTCGTTTAGCCGACCGTCTTCTTCAACCGGCAGGTCAGGGTGCAGTGCGCAGAACGCCTGGGAATAGAGGCCGCGTCCGCCACCCTTCACCGGTGCACCGTTGGCTTGATAGACCTTGACCCGTTCCAGGCCGCAGGAAGGGGATTTTTGCATGAAGATGTAGCCGCAAATGTCGCTCAACTGACCCGCCATTATCTGGCCGTACTCGGTGAGCGCCCGGGTGACATTAAGCTCGGCGTGAACGCTGCCGACCGCTTGCGGATGTTGCGGGTCGCCCACCAGGCGGATCGGCTCCCGGGGGATGCCGAGGCCAATGGCGACTTCCGGGCATACCGCAACGAATTCGAAATAGTCAGTGAGCGTGTCAGTGCACAACCGTGAGGCCTTGTGCCCGCCGTTGTAGCGAACCTCGGCGCCCATCAGGCAGGCGCTGATAGCGATTTTTGGTCGGGTCGCTGACTGATCGCCCATCGAGGCACCTCGAATCTAAACTTGTACAGAGTTTGTTCTCTGTACAACATAATCTTCATCATAGATTCAAAGGTGTACAAGTCAAATTGTTTGTACAAGTTTTGTGGTTCTACTTCCAGCCCAATTGCCAGATGTCGCCGTTCTTGAGGGTTCGCCAATCGAGGCGCTCACTGCGCTTGGTCAGCACCGCCTGTAGCTCGACGTCCAGCACCGTGCCTCCCTCGTCGCGGAATACCTCGGTCACCAGAAAGTGTTTTTCGCGGTGTTGCGGATGGGCTGCTGTCCACTTCGACAGCAGCAATTTGCCGGGATTGATGCGGTTCACTGCAAATGTTCATGCAACCGGCGAGCAGCTTCCTGGCCGCTCAGCCAGGCGCCTTCGACACGCCCGGAAAGGCACCAGTCGCCGCACACATACAGGCCCAGATCGGCATCGGCGAGTGCGCCCCATTCGTGGCTGCTGGCGGGGCGGGCATAGAGCCAGCGATGGGCGAGGCTGAAACTCGGGGCAGGCATGGAATCGTGCAGCAGTTCAGCGAATGCACCGTGCAGTTGCTCGATCACCGCTTCCTTGGACAGGTCGATGTGTTGCCGGCTCCAGGCGCTGGTCGCGTGCAATACCCACGTGTCCAAGGTGTTGTCGCGTCCTGGTTTGCTGCGGTTGCGGGCCAGCCAGTCGAGCGGGCTGTCTTGGACGAAGCAGCCTTCCATGGGCGTTTCCAACGGCGTTTCGAATGCGAGGGCGACGGCCCAGGTCGGGTCCATTTTCACCCCGGCGGCGGCTCCGGCCAGCTTCGACGCCGCGGCCAGCAATGCGGTGGCCTGAGGTGCTGGCGTGGCGATCACCACATGACTGAACGGACCGTGAGTGAAACCGTCGGCATCCTGCAGGTGCCAGTGTTCTTCGCCGCGATAGACCTCGGTGATCCGGCAGGCGAACTGCACTTCCAGGTCGCCGAGCAGGCCACGGGTGATGGCGCTCATGCGCGGCGTGCCGACCCAGCGCGTCTGTTCGTCCGGCGACAGGTTGAGCTGGCCACCGTGATAGGTGTAGAGCTGCGGCGTCCATTCGGCGACCCAGCCGTTGGCTTGCCAACGCTGGACCTCGGTGACGAAGCGCCGGTCGCGGGCAGTGAAATATTGCGCGCCCATGTCCAGGGCACCCGCATCACTGCGCTTGCTCGACATACGTCCGCCACTGCCGCGGCTTTTATCAAAAAGTTGCACGACATGCCCTGTATCTGTCAGGGCTTGCGCGGCTGAGAGCCCGGCGATGCCGGTGCCGATGATTGCGATAGGTACAGTCATAGGGGCCTCGTTTACCTTTCTGTACAGACTACGCCGTGGTTCAAACCTGTACAATATTGTTTTTTGGTATAACTTTTAGCGTTCTCGATCTGACAGCTTGGCCTATGGTTAAACACAGAGCCTGCCCGATACCAAAGATCCCTGCTTATAAAAATAGACTAGTGATCAGGGTTAAACGCCACGCGAGGAAGAAGTCATGCACATATTGCTGACCGGCGGTACTGGTTTGATAGGACGTCAGCTCTGCAGACACTGGTTGAGTCAGGGGCACAGCCTGACGGTCTGGAGTCGCAAGCCTGAAAAAGTCGCAAAAATCTGCGGCACTCAAGTCAGGGGAATTGCCCGGCTCGAGGACCTCGACCAAGTTCCACTGGACGCCATTATCAATCTGGCGGGAGCACCGATTGCCGATCGGCCATGGACACACAAGCGCAAGGCGTTGCTCTGGAGCAGCCGCATCACCCTGACGGAAACGCTGCTGGCGTGGCTCGAGAAACGCGAGCAAAAACCTTCGCTGTTGATCTCCGGTTCTGCGGTGGGCTGGTATGGCGATGGGGGGGAGCGTGAACTGACCGAGGCATCGCCCCCTGTCATCGATGATTTCGCCAGTCAGTTGTGCGTTGCCTGGGAAGAGACCGCCCAGCGTGCCGAGGCCTTGGGACTTCGTGTCGTACTGATTCGAACCGGGTTGGTGTTGTCGGCCGAGGGCGGCTTTTTGTCGCGGCTGTTGCTGCCGTTCAAACTGGGGCTGGGCGGGCCGATCGGCAATGGTCGGCAGTGGATGCCGTGGATTCATATCAACGATCAAATCGCCCTGATTGATTTTCTTCTGCATCAGAATGACGCCAGCGGTCCTTATAATGCCTGCGCGCCAAAACCGGTGCGCAATCGCGAATTTGCCAAGACGCTGGGCAGCGTGCTGCACCGCCCGGCGTTCATGCCGATGCCGGCCCTGGCGTTGAAAGTGGGGCTTGGCGAGTTGTCATTGTTGTTGCTGGGTGGGCAGAAGGCCCTGCCGGTTCGCGCGCTGGACGCGGGTTTCACTTTCCAGTTCACCGATTTGCGCGCGGCCCTGGACGATCTGTCCAGCCGCCTTTGAAATAGGACGTTGCATGACCGATCACGCATTGCTTCTGGTTAACCTGGGTTCACCGGCCTCCACCTCGGTGGCGGATGTGCGCAGCTACCTCAATCAATTTCTGATGGACCCGTATGTGATCGACCTGCCATGGCCGGTGCGACGCTTGCTGGTGTCGCTGATCCTGATCAAACGCCCGGAGCAGTCAGCCCACGCCTACGCATCGATCTGGTGGCAGGAGGGCTCGCCCCTGGTGGTGCTCAGCCGTCGCCTGCAACAGGCCATGACGACGCAGTGGGCCCACGGTCCGGTCGAGTTGGCGATGCGTTACGGCGAGCCGTCGATTGAAACGAAACTGGTGCAGCTGGCCGCTCAGGGCCACAAAAGAATCACCATGGCGCCGCTGTATCCACAGTTCGCTGACAGCACCACCACGACGGTGATCGAAGAAGCCAAGCGTGTGCTGCGTGACAAAGGACTCGATATCCAGCTGTCGATTCTGCAGCCGTTCTACGATCAGCCGGAATACCTCGACGCATTGGTCGCCAGCGCGAAGCCTCATCTGCAGCAGGATTACGATCACTTGTTGCTGAGCTTCCACGGTTTACCGGAGCGGCACCTGACCAAGCTCGATCCGACGGGGAAGCATTGCTTCAAGAATGAGGATTGCTGCAAGAACGCTTCGCCAGCGGTATTAGCCACCTGCTATCGCGCGCAATGTCTGCGCACGGCGTCGGAGTTCGCCAAGCGCATGGGTTTGCCAGACGGCAAATGGTCGGTGTCGTTTCAGTCGCGTCTGGGGCGAGCCAAATGGATCGAACCCTACACCGAAGCGCGGCTCGATGAACTGGCCAAGAGTGGTGTGAAGAAGATTCTGGTGATGTGCCCGGCGTTTGTTGCCGATTGCATCGAGACGCTGGAGGAGATCGGTGATCGCGGGCTGGAACAATTTCGCGAAGCGGGAGGGGAGGAGTTGGTGCTGGTGCCATGCCTGAACGATGACCCGCAATGGGCGCGGGCGTTGAGTGCACTGTGCGAAAGAGCGCCGTTGGCCCTTTAAAAGCTTCGCGAGCAGGCTCGCTCCCACAGTGGATTTTCTGTGAACACACTATTTGTGAGCACTGAAGATCAAATGTGGGAGCGAGCCTGCTCGCGAAAGCTATCTATCAGGCAACCAAGAACTTAAGCCTTACAACAGAGGCTCATCCGCCTTCTTGTGCTTCCAGCTGTCATTCCCCGGCAGCAACAGGTTCAGCGCAATCGCCACCACCGCGCACAGCGCGATGCCTTTGAGGCCGAAGTCGTCCGGGCCAGTCCCGGTACCGACCAGCACACCGCCAATCCCGAACACCAGGGTCACCGACACAATCACCAGATTGCGTGCTTCGCCCAGGTCGATCTTGTGGCGAATCAGCGTGTTCATGCCCACCGCCGCGATCGAACCGAACAACAGGCACAGAATCCCACCCATCACCGGCACCGGAATGCTTTGCAGAAGCGCGCCGAACTTGCCGACGAACGCCAGGCTGATGGCGAAAATCGCCGCCCAGGTCATGATTTTCGGATTGTAGTTCTTGGTCAGCATCACCGCGCCCGTCACTTCGGCGTAGGTGGTGTTGGGTGGGCCGCCGAACAGGCCGGCTGCGGTGGTGGCAATGCCATCGCCGAGCAGGGTGCGGTGCAGGCCGGGCTTTTTCAGGTAATCGCGACCGGTCACGCTACCCACGGCAATCACGCCACCGATGTGCTCGATGGCTGGAGCCAGGGCGACCGGAACGATGAACAGAATCGCCTGCCAGTTGAACTCCGGCGCGGTGAAGTGCGGAATGGCGAACCACGGGGCAGCGGCGATCTTCGCGGTATCGACGACACCGAAATAGAAGGCCATGGCAAAACCGACCAGCACGCCGGAAATGATCGGCACCAGGCGGAAAATGCCTTTGCCGAACACCGCGACGATCAGGGTGGTCAGCAGCGCAGGCATCGAGATCAGCATCGCCGTCTGGTAATGAATCAGCTCAGTGCCGTCGCCGGCCTTGCCCATTGCCATGTTGGCAGCAATTGGCGCCATGGCCAGGCCAATGGAGATGATCACCGGACCAATCACCACCGGCGGCAGCAGACGGTCGATGAACCCGGTGCCTTTGATCTTCACGGCCAGGCCGAGGAAGGTGTAGACGAAACCGGCCGCCATTACGCCGCCCATGGTCGCCGCGAGGCCGAACTGGCCCTTGGCGAGAATGATCGGGGTAATGAAGGCAAAGCTCGACGCCAGGAACACCGGCACCTGACGCCCGGTGACGATCTGAAACAGAATCGTCCCCAGGCCCGCAGTGAAGAGCGCGACGTTCGGGTCGAGGCCGGTAATCAGCGGCATCAACACCAGGGCGCCGAAGGCCACGAACAGCATCTGTGCACCCGACAGCACCGTGCGCCAGAGCGGATCGTTGAACTCTTGCTGCATGCTCAAGCGTCCTTCTGCTTGGTGCCGAAGATCTTGTCACCGGCATCGCCCAAGCCCGGGATGATGTAGCCGTGTTCGTTCAGTTTTTCATCAATGGAGGCGGTGTAGATGGTCACGTCCGGGTGAGCCTTCTCCACGGCGGCGATGCCTTCCGGCGCGGCGACCAGCACCATGGCGCGGATGTCGCGGCAACCGGCCTTTTTCAGCAGGTCGATGGTGGCGACCATGGAGCTGCCCGTGGCGAGCATCGGGTCGATGATCATCGCCAGGCGCTCGTTGATTTCCGGGACCAGTTTTTCCAGGTAGGTGTGGGCCTGCAGGGTTTGTTCGTTGCGGGCCACGCCGACGGCGCTGACCTTGGCGCCCGGGATCAGGCTCAGCACGCCTTCGAGCATGCCGATACCGGCGCGCAGAATCGGGACTACAGTAATCTTCTTGCCGGCGATTTTCTCGACCGACACGGTGCCGCACCAGCCTTCGATATCGTAGGCTTCCAGCGGCAGGTCTTTGGTGGCTTCATAGGTCAGCAGGGCGCCGACTTCCTGAGCGAGCTCACGGAAATTCTTCGTGCTGATGTCTGCACGGCGCATCAGGCCAAGTTTATGACGGATCAGCGGGTGGCGGATCTCGAGGATGGGCATGGGAAAGGCTCCGGCGGCGGGCAAAAAAACCGACCTAGATTAATCTATCCGAGGGTGTTGTCCTATAGACATACAGTACGTTAGTCCACAAACGCTTGATCTGGCCGGGCGGGATGCGTACCTTTGCCCGCTTTTCCTGTCCGCCACCCCCCTTGGAGAGCGCCATGTCCGCTGATCTCGAGCATATCCGTCAAATCATGCGAGAGGCTGACTGCCTGTACACCGAAGCTGAAGTCGAGGCGGCCATCGCCCGCGTCGGTGCACAAATCAACGATCAACTGGCGGATTCCAACCCGGTAGTGTTCTGTGTGATGAACGGCGGCCTGATTTTCTCCGGCAAGCTGCTGACCTATCTGAACTTCCCACTGGAAGCGTCCTACCTGCACGCCACTCGTTATCGCAACGAAACCAGCGGCGGCGACCTGTTCTGGAAAGCCAAGCCGGAAGTGTCGTTCATCGACCGTGACGTCCTGATCATCGACGACATTCTCGATGAAGGTCACACCCTGGGCGCAATCATCGACTTCTGCAAACATGCCGGCGCGCGCAAAGTGCACACCGCCGTGCTGATCGACAAGGACCACGACCGCAAGGCTCGCCCGGACCTGAAAGCCGATTTCGTCGGCCTGCCGTGCATCGACCGCTACATCTTCGGTTACGGCATGGACTACAAAGGCTACTGGCGTAACGCTAACGGGATCTTTGCTGTTAAAGGAATGTAATTGTATGACCACGCCGAGCTTTCTTGATCAAACCCTGTTCACAGAGCTGGCCGAGAAAGCTGCGGCTAATCCTCGTGGGCGTCAGCATCACAACTTCCATCAGATGGACGACGCCTGTCATCGGATGGTCGTGGGTTTGCAGCCCGAGACCTACATCCCGCCTCACCGGCATTTGGCTGAAAACAAGGCTGAAACCTTGCTGGTCCTCAAAGGGCGGCTGGGGGTGTTGATCTTCGACGAGTCCGGCACGGTGGTGAAAAAGCAAATCCTGCAGGCCGGCGGCGATTGTGTCGGTGTGGACCTGCCCATCGGCGTATTCCATGGATTGGTGGTGCTGGAAGCCGACAGCTTGATGTTCGAATGCAAGGCCGGCCCTTATCGCCCGGTGGGTGAAGGTGAGCTGGCTCACTGGGCGCCCCGTGAAGGTGAGCCGGGTGTGGCTGAGTATCAGGCGTGGATGCGCGCGCAGTTCGACTGATGTTCACCCCTGTGGGCGCGAGCAGGCTCGCTCCTACATTATTGGATGGCGTCCACAGAAGTATTTTCATAAGTCCGTGATAAAGTCCCCGGCCTCGTCTTCGGAGCCCGTCATGAGCCTTTTGATCCGCAGCTGCGCCGCCCTGTTGCTGACCCTCAGCCTGCCACTGGCGGCTGCCCCGGCGCCGATGCACGCACAGTTTCTGCCACCCGATGACCTGACCCTGCGCGACGCCGAGCCCGAGCAGCAACAACTCCTGCAGGTCACCGAGTATTCGGTAGTGGTGGGCAGCCAGCGCCAGTCCAATCAACAGCCCATTCCCGTCACGTCACCGGTGCTGATCCGCCTCAAGGGCAAATCCTTGAACAAGGGCGCGACCATCAGCCAGGTACTGGTCAACTTCGATGGCGAAAGCAAAAGCCTGAAAAAACCGGTCTACGACGACAAAAGCAAAACCCTGACGTTGTTTTACCCGATGGCGCAGTACCGCGTGGTGATCGACTTGTTGCGCAATGACACGGTGTATTGCCAGTTCCTCAGTTATGCCAACGGCCATGTCTGGGCAGATTTGCACACCGGTGCCGCTCGCGCGCGTTGAGCCCGGCGTCAAGGGAGGGGTAAACTGCCCGCCCTGTGTAATGTCTGCGAGCTGGAGTCGGCAATGCGTAAAGATAAGAAACAAGTGATTGGTGACGAGATCGGCGACGAGCAGATCAAGTTGTTCCTCGATTTCGAGCCAGTCGACGCCACTTCGCCGTCGCTGCACAAGCTGATCAAGGCCTACCGCGGCCTGCGCATCGATGACTTCGAGCGTTTTCTGACGTTCTTCGTCGAAGCCGGCCTGGACCTGGACGGCAAGGATGAGCACGGCAATGACTTCGTCGCCCTGATCAAGGATCAGCGCAATGCGGCCGAATACATCGAGCTGATCGCCAAGGCCCGCGGCTAGCCCGGTACTTGTGGCGAGGGAGCAAGCTCCCTCGCCACAATGGTTGTTTCACCGGCCATAAAAAAAACGCCCCGCTCTCACTGAGAACGGGGCGTTTTTTATGGGGCCGAATCAAGCGTAGCTTTCGGTCTCGTTACTGGCTTCAACCAGTTCCAGCGCGATGTTGTTGTGCGCATTGATCTTGCGATACAGCGCCGCGTCGGTTTCCAGGACCTTTTCACGAGCCGGGAAGATTTCGGCCAGTTTGGCCGCCCACTCACCGGACGCTTTGCTCGGGAAGCATTTTTCGATCAGCTCAAGCATGATCGAAACCGTCACCGAAGCACCCGGGGAAGCACCAAGCAGGGCCGCAAGGGAACCGTCCTTGGCCGCGACCAGTTCGGTACCGAATTGCAGGACGCCGCCCTTTTTCGGGTCTTTCTTGATGATCTGCACTCGTTGGCCGGCCACTTCCAGGCGCCAGTCTTCGGCTTTCGCTTCAGGGTAGAAGCGACGCAGGGATTCCAGACGCTGCTCCATCGATTGCATCACTTCGCTGACCAGGTACTTGGTCAGGTCCATGTTGTTTTTCGCCACGGCCAACATCGGGCCGATGTTGCCGGCGCGAACCGACATCGGCAGGTCCATGAAGGAGCCGTGCTTGAGGAACTTGGTGGTGAACCCGGCGTAAGGTCCGAACAACAGGGACTTGCTGCCATCGACGACACGGGTGTCCAGGTGCGGCACGGACATCGGTGGCGAACCCACGGCAGCCTGGCTGTACACCTTGGCCTGGTGGTGCTTGACCACTTCCGGGTTATCGCAACGCAGCCACTGGCCACTGATCGGGAAGCCGCCGAAGCCTTTGCTTTCTTCGATACCCGAAGCCTGCAGCAGCGGCAATGCCGCGCCGCCAGCGCCGAGGAAGACGAATTTGGCGTCGACGTCACGGGTGTTGCCGCTGTTGACGTCCTTGATGCTGACAGTCCAGCCGCCGTTATTGCGCTTCAGGCCAGTCACGCGCTTGCAGTACTTGACCTGTGCGTCGGGCGCGCTGGTCAGGTGCTTGAGCAGTTGATTGGTCAAGGCGCCGAAGTTGACGTCTGTGCCATTCATCACGCGGGTTGCCGCGACGACTTCGTCGGCGGGACGGCCCGGCATCATCAGCGGCATCCAGTCGGCCATCTTGGCTTTGTCTTCGGTGTATTCCATGTCCGCGAAGGCGTGGTGCTTGCTCAGCACCTTGAAGCGTTCCTTGAGGAAGGACACGCCACCGTCGCCTTGCACGAAACTCAGGTGCGGCACCGGGCTGATGAACGACTTGCAAGAACCGAACGTGCCTTTCTTGGTCAGGTAGGACCAGAACTGCTTCGACACTTCGAACTGAGTGTTGATGTGCACGGCTTTCTTGATGTCGACGGTGCCATCGGCAGCCTGTGGCGTGTAGTTGAGCTCACACAGCCCGGCGTGACCGGTACCGGCGTTGTTCCACGGGTTGGAACTCTCCGCAGCACCGGAATCCATCAGCTCGACGACTTCCAGCTTGATCGCGGGGTCGAGCTCTTTGAGCAATACCGCCAGGGTGGCACTCATGATGCCGGCCCCAACCAGTACTACGTCGACTGCTTCGTTATGCGCCATTTAACGCGTCTCCAAAATCTGCAGCACCAAATTGTCGGCATGGCGGCCAGGCGTTCAGGGGCGTGTCAGTGATGCCCCAGGTACCCATGGCCAGTATTGCCATGTCCGAATCTTCGCAATTTTTTGCAACTTCGACGGACGCTACCGGCCGGGTCAATGAGGTCTATGAACTCATTTGAACGCGCGACTGGCAATTCGACTTATGGTCGATACATCCATTTGTGCAACCAAATCCGTAGCGGACAGGCTTCAGGCTCCGGTATTCGAGGAACGCTCGGTCCTGTGTCGTTGGGCTGTTTCAGACGCTAATGGTGCATGTTCAGACGCAAAACTATTCATTTGCTCGCCACACTCTTGTGAAGTTGTGAAAACCCGTTTTTTTCACGCTCTTTTGAAGACGTGAACCTCAAAAAAGGGCTGTCCCAGCCTGGCACCGTGCCCGGATGGATTGCCGTCATGGGGTACATGACTGACAAAACGGGCAAACAGCTCAGTGACCGAGCGTAATGACAGCTCTGCAGATTCGCGAAAAGCAGGGTTTTTGCTCAGGGAACAGCAAGCGCGCCAGCTTCACTCGATCTGTGTGGGCGGCTCTCTGTGGGCGGTGCGGGGTGTCAATACCAAGGCATTGACGATGCTGCGAGGCCCGATCAGGAGACGTCCTTATAATCGGGGGGAGATTGTATCTAAGAAACGCAGGGAAATGGACGTGTTTAATGACTTTTATTAGGCGTTCGGTCAGGTGGTCAACAGATGTTGCACCCGTGCGCGTGGCTGGCGGGTGCTGACGCGGGCGCTAGGGGGCAGAGGTTGATGCAACCAGTTGAGACGGATTTCTTCGATTTCGACCCAGCTATCGCCCATCGGCTGGAGGCTGCACTGCTTGAACGCCTGGCAATGACCATTGCTGTCGAGCAGGGCAAAGCAACGGTGCAGCGGGCGTGGCGCGAACAATGAGATGAGGTAGCGCATGGCGAAGTACCTGATGGGGGGCTGCAGTGAAGTGTGCCCACTAGCCGTTACGTGCCAGTGTATGGGCGATGACAGCTGTGTGACAGGAACCGCTTTCCCAAGGGTTTGTCAGACATTTCAGTATTGATTGAAGGCCACTGGTTCGCCGCAGTGGCCCACCGCTATACTGCGGGCCTGTTTGTGCCTGATTCTGGAGAGAAGCGCATGTTGCAACGCCTGTTGTTCGGTTTGATCACTGTGACCAGTTTGACCCTTGTCGGCTGCGCCCACAGCCCGCAACAACTGAACCCTGAGCCCAAGCTGACGACTCAGCTGGCGCCGGTCGGCCATGGCCAGCCAGTGGTGGTGCGTGTGGTCGACGGTCGTCCGTCGCCAACGCTGGGCACGCGCGGCGGCCTGTACCCGGAAACCAGCGCGATCACCGTGCAGGGCGCGCAGATTCTGCCGAAGCTGCAGGCGCAGGCCGAAGCGGCCGTGCGGTTGCTGGGCTTTACCCCGACCAACAATGCACCGAACGCCCCGCAAATCACCGTGACCCTGGCCGAGCTGAAATATCAGTCGCCTAAAGAAGGCATGTACGTGACCGAAGCGACCATCGGCGCGACCTTCCGCTCCGATGTGCAGAACGCCAATCGTCGTTACAGCGGCCGTTACGGTGCATCGCTGGACCAGCGTTTCGGCATGGCGCCGAACCAGGAAACCAACACCAAACTGGTCAGTGACGTGTTGAGCGATGCGTTGACGCGTCTGTTCAAGGATCCGACTGTAGGTCAGGTTCTCGGCGAATAAACGTTCGCTGAAACCAAAAAAGCCCGGAGCCAGCAATGGCCCCGGGCTTTTTCATTCAGGTGTACACCCACAGGAAATGTGGGGGTGTCAGGCAGCTTCGCAGTAGAAGTCCAGCACACTCACCCCGGTCAGCAAATCCGTCTCAGGCAAATCCGCATGTTGATGCCCGCCCAGTGCGCAATACACCAGCCAGTGACGGTCCTGAACATTGAAGGCGAGGCTTCCCACAAGGTTTTGTTGTTCGTCGCTCGGGGCAATGAGGTACAGGCGATCCTGGTTTTCAGCGTGAAGCATGACGATATCCGTGTCTGTTTTCGTGGGGCGGGAGACTGACGGATTCAGATGACGAAGCTGTGACTCAGGTCAGGAATCTGCCAAATGGTCAGTTATTTGTCGTAAAGCGGGTGCAGGAGGGGAGGCATTCGGTAGAATCCGCGCCGCAGTCGTCGGTTCGGCGCCTGCCACACCTGTTTTGTTTGAGGTCCGTGATGTCGCTGCATTTGATGACGCTGTTTACCGCCCATCCCGCCAAACTGGTCAATCTGCTGGCCCTGCTGCTGGCCTTCCCCGGCAGTTGGCTGCTGCACGCCACTCGTCGCCGCGAACAACGCGCCATGGCCAGTATCGTGTCCCAGCGCCAGAGCCAGCCCAACGTCGAACCGACCCTGGACTGGGCGACCTTGCGCATGAACCGCTTTTTCTATCGCTTCGGTTTCGCCTGCCTGGGGCTGGCGTTGCTGGTGTCGTGGATCAGCACGCGGGTCTGACAGCAAAGACTGCAGCAATGAAAACAGCGCCCTAGGGCGCCGTTGTCGTATCCAGTCTGAAGCCTTACAGCGGCAACCCGGCCTTCACCCGGTACTGATTGCGCACCGGCGTCGCATATTGCAGCACCAGGAACGGACGATGTTCCTCGGGGCAGCCCTCCAGGCGCTTGTTCCATTCTTCCTGCGCCTTGGCCAGTTCGTCGGCCGCAAATACTTCAGACGCCTTGGGCACCTGCAATTGCGGGTCGGCGTCTTTCCATTGGGCGTAGGCCAGGTAATGCACCGGGAACAGGCGATAGCCACCGAGGATTTGCTTGTCCATCTCGACCGCCAATAGCTTGGTGTCTTCGAACAGCTCGGTGATCGGCGCGGCGAAGTTCACGTGGACCCGGCCCTTGTAGCCGGTGATGCCCTTGGCAATGCTCACATCGTCCTCGCCCGGCACTTTGGTGTAGCTGCCGGTGGTGGCGCGGATGAACAATTCTCGTGCCTTGGCCTGATCGCACGGGTCGTATTCGTAGCTGATCGACACCGGGGTGAGATTCAGCGATTGAATGACTTCGCCGAACGGCTCGTCCTTGCGGCTCATGTGGAACATCTTGAGGATGGCCGACTCGGTACGGTCGTCGCCGTCCTTCGCCCGGCCTTCAGCCTGGGCGATCCAGATCGACGCGCAATCGTTGCGGATCGAGTGGTTGATGTAGGCCGACAACAGTTGATAAGCCGCCATCTTCTCGCGCCGACCGGTGATCGAACGGTGCACGATGAAACTCTTGTTCAGGCGCATCAGGTCGCTGACGAAAGGCTTTTGCAGCAGGTTGTCGCCAATGGCAATGCGCGGTGTCGGCAGGCCGGCGTGGTACACGGCGTAGTTGACGAAGGCCGGGTCCATCACGATGTCGCGGTGGTTGGCGATGAACAGGTAGGCGCTGCCGGACTTGAATTGCTCGACGCCGGTGTAGGTGACACCGTCTGTGGCGCGTTCGATGGTGTGGTCGACGTACATCTCGACCTTGTCCTGCAACGTGGCCACCGAATGCACGCCCGCGAACTCGCGGCGCAGCCGATGAGCTATAAGAGGTTTGAGCATCCAGCCGAAAGCACCGGCAAAACGCGGGAAGCGGAAGTGGATGAGGATATCTAGAAACGCCTTGTCACCAAGCAACCTGTCCAGTACCGCTGGGACTTCGCTGTCGTTGTAAGGTCGGATGGCATCGAATTCGCCCATCATGCTCTCTTGTTAGAAACGGCTAGGGTAAGTAAAGGTTTTGATCAAAAACCGGCGGGGCACGGTCTGAAAAAATAGCCAGACAAAAATAGCCCTGCAAATAGACCGGCGATTATACGCACAAGTCACCTGGGAGACCGCGATGCTGGAAACCGAGCGCTACGAATGTCCGTATTGTGGTGAAGAAGCAGAGGCGGTACTGGATTTGTCCGGAGGCGATCAGACCTATATCGAGGATTGTCCGGTGTGTTGTCGGCCAATAACGTTTGTCCTGCAGACCGACGGTCAGGAATGGATGCTCGAAGTTCACAGTGAAAACGAATGAAAGGGGCACCCGATGCAGCGAATCTACGAGCCAGAAAACCTGATGGAAGGCGAGTTACTGCAAAGCATGCTGGCCAGCGAGGGCGTCGAGGCGCATCTGGTGGGGCGCGATTTGCTCGGCGGCACCGGTGAGCTGCCGATCTTCGGCCTGTTGGGTTTGTCGGTGGATAACGACCAGGCCGAATACGCCCGTGAGCTGATCACCGCGTACAATGCCGCGCTGCCGCTGCCCGGCGATGAACCGGAAAGCTTTCCCGGCACGCTGGTCTGTTAGGCTGGCGTTCGTTTTATTCAGAGTCGTGTTGCCCCATGTGTGGACGTTATGCCCTGTTTCGCTGGAACCCCGCCTTCGCGGCCCTGCCCGGTTTCCCCGCCGATCAGCAGGCCCAGTGGAATATTTCCCCCAACGATTCGGTGTTGATGCTGCGTGCCGGTGCAGACGGCCAGCGTGAGCTGGCCCGCGCCCGCTGGGGCCTGACGCCACCGTGGCTGACCGACCTGTCCCGCACCCCGGCCCATGCCCGGGCGGAAACGGTTGCCGAGCAACCGATGTTTCGCCAGGCCTTTCGTGAGCGTCGCTGCCTGCTGCCGGCCAACGGTTTCTATGAATGGCGCGGGACCACGCGCAAGCGCCCTTACTGGCTGACGCCGGGGGAGGGTTCGTCGCTGTTTTTTGCCGCGATCTGGGAAGCGTACCCGGTGCAGGAGCAGGTATGGCTGAGCACGGCGGTGATCACGCAGCCGGCGGCGAGTCAGCGTCGGCCGTTGATTCTGGACGAGGCGGGGCAGGCGGCGTGGCTCGATCCCGAGACGCCGTTGCATACCTTGCAGGCCTTGCTTGCCAGTGAACCGGCGGCATTGCGCGAGCGGGTGTTGGCGAACCTGGTGAATGATCCGAAGCTGAATGCGCCGGAGTGCCTGACCCCGGGTTGATGCGTTGTCTGGGCTGGCTTCTTCGCGAGCAGGCTCGCTCCCACATTGGATCTGTGTCGTTCACAAATCTCCTGTGCGAGCCTGCTCGCGATGGGGCCTTCGGATCAAACCTTGAACTGATTGATCAACCGCCGCTGCTGTTCAGCCAGCTTGGTCAGGTCCGCACTCGCCGCGCTCGATTCATCCGCGCCGCCCGCCACTTCATTGGCCACTTGCCCAATGTTGATCACATTACGGTTGATGTCATCCGCCACCGCGCTCTGCTCCTCGGCCGCACTGGCAATTTGCGTGTTCATGTCGTTGATCACCGACACCGCCTGAGTAATCGTCTCCAGCGCCTCGGCGGCTTTCGCCGCGTGCTGCACGCTTTCGTCCGTGCGGTTCTGGCTGTCTTCCATGACCCGTACCACGTCGCGGGTGCCTTGTTGCAGTTGCTGGATCATGGTCTGGATTTCTTCGGTGGCCTTCTGGGTTTTCTGCGCCAGGTTGCGCACCTCATCGGCCACCACCGCAAAACCACGGCCCTGTTCACCGGCGCGGGCCGCTTCGATGGCCGCGTTCAGGGCCAGCAGGTTGGTCTGCTCGGCGATCCCGCGAATGGCCGTGAGGATCGCGTTGATGTTTTCGCTGTCCTTGGCCAGGGTTTGCACCACACCTACAGCCTTGCCGATTTCCACGGCCAGCACGCCAATCGAATTCGAGGTGTCCCGCACGATCTGCATGCCCTGCGCCGCTGCCTGGTCGGCATGGCTGGCGGCTTGCGCGGCCTGGGTTGCGTTGCGCGCCACGTCCTGGGCGGTGGCGGTCATTTCATGCACCGCCGTGGCCACCTGATCGATCTCGGCCATTTGCTTCTGCACGCCGATGTTGGTGCGGATGGCGATGTCGGCGGTGTGTTCCGACGAATCGCTGACACTCTGCACCGACGTCACGACCTGGGTGATCATCGCCTGCAACTTGGCGAGGAACGTGTTGAAGCCTTTGGCAATCGAGCCCAGTTCGTCAGCGCGATCACTGGTCAGGCGGCGCGTCAGGTCGCCTTCGCCTTTGGCAATGTCGTCGAGCATCGCCACCATTTGCTTGAGCGGCCGGGCAATGCCGTGGCCCACCAGCCAGATCACCAGCAAGCCGATACCGGCGATCAACAAGCCGACCATGGCCATGCCGAAGGTGTCGGATTTGCGTTGGGCGTTGAGGTCGCCCTGGAGTTTTTGCAGGTCGGCCATCACCGCGTTCAGCGGCAATTGCAGCATCAGGGTCCAGCGCGCGTCGGTCTGGCCGATACCGAACGGCAGGTACAGCTCGATCCGGTCGTGGGCCTTGTCAACGGTGTAGGTCACTTCGCCGCGCTTGAGATTGCTCATGTTGGCGATCTGCTGGCTGTCGAGGATGTCGCTGACCTTCTCGCCGAATTTGCTCGGGTCTTTGGTGTAGGCGACGATCCGGCCGTTACCGCCGATCAAGGCCATTTCCCCTGCGCCGCTGTACAGTTTCTGGTTCGCGCCGAGGAGCATTTCCTGAATGAAGTTCACCGACAGGTCCGCGCCGACGATGCCCTGGAAGGCGCCATTGAGCATGATCGGTTCAATAAAGGAGGCGAGCATGACGATTTTGTCGCCGACCTTGTAGGGCGCCGGATCGATCACGCAGGATTTTTTGGTTTCCTTGGAGCACAGGTAGTACTCGCTGGCGCGCACGCCGGTGGACAGGGTTTTCTGGTCGTCGACGTCCACCAGTTTGTCCAGGCCGAGGGTGCCGTCATCGTTGCGGAACCACCACGGCAGGAAGCGTCCGTTGCTGGCGTCGATGCCGGTCACTTTGGTGTCGACGTAGGCGGCATCGTTGTGGTCGAGGGCGTTCTTTTCCCAGCCGATGTAAGTGCCGAGGATCTTCGGGTTCTTGGCGACGTTTTCCTTGATCAGGCTGATCAACTGCTCGCGGCTCACATTCAGCTGCGGCTGGCCATCGGGCCCCGGCGTGCCGATCAGGGCGTTGACCCGCACCAGTCCGCCGGCAATCAGCAGCGGCGCTTCGAGTTCACGCTGGATCTGGCTGACCTGGGTTTGCGCCAGGGACGTCAGGCGCTGCTCGATGACTTGCTCGAATTGTGCCTGGGTCCGTTGCTGGACCATGTCTTGCGTTCGTGCGCCGGAAAATAGCGCGTACAGCACTAACGCTGCGACTACGCTGAGAACGATGGCGCCGGCGAGGGCGGCCACGGAAAACTGGATCGACTTGAATTTCATGGGTGCTCCGCACGCAAGAGGACGTCTGCGCTGGTGTATCGGCAGCGGGGCGGACAGCCATGAGCGGGGGTAGGCCAAATGACTGTTTTGGACGTGCCCGTGTCGCAATCAGAAAGGTGCCGAACCTTTGTGCGGCAGGGCAGTCAGTGCTGTATGAATTTTTTGCTACTGCCGTCGTCCCGAGTCGGGTAACGGCTTTACAGGAGTGCGGTGATGAACAAGTCTCTGGTGGCGTGCGTGTTGAGCTCGGCCTTGCTACTTAACGGCTGTGAGACCGTCAACACGACCAGTGCGGGTGAAGTGGGTGTCGTTCGCCAGCAACACATGACCACATTGTTGTCGAGCGCACAGGTCAATCAAGCCTACGCGCAGGATTACAAGCAGACCCTGGGGGATGCGAGCAGCAAAAACATCCTCGACAAGACCAGTACCGAAGCCGCGCGCGTACAGGCGATTGCCGATCGACTTATTGCCCAGGCGCCAACGTTTCGCCCGGATGCGGCGCAATGGCAGTGGGAGGTCAATCTGATCAAGAGCGATGACCTGAACGCCAACTGCGGTCCTGGCGGCAAGATCATTGTGTACACCGGGCTGATCGACAAGCTGCAACTGACTGACGACGAACTCGCCGCGGTGATGGGGCATGAAATCGCCCACGCCTTGCGCGAGCACGGCCGTGAAGCGCTCTCCAAATCCTATGGATTGAATATCGCGCAGCAAGTGGCGATAGCGGCAGGTGCACCGGCGTCGATTGTCGAGGTGGGAAATAACGGCGTAAACCTGTTGATGACCTTGCCCAACAGCCGTACCAATGAAAACGAAGCCGACCTGATCGGCCTGGAGCTGGCAGCGCGTGCGGGTTACAACCCGAATGCGGCGATCACTCTGTGGGAGAAAATGAGCAAGGCTGACGAGGGGGCGCCACCGGAGTTTCTCAGCACTCACCCGTCTTCCAGCAGTCGGACCGCGGCGTTGCAAGGGGCGATTCCGAAGGTGATGCCGTTGTATGAGAACGCGCGTAAATCCTGAGGTTTTTGTATCGCCGGTGAGGGCCTCTTCGCGAGCAGGCTCGCTCCCACAAGGGTTAGTGTCGATCACAAATCCAGTGTGGGAGCGAGCCTGCTCGCGAAGAACGATAACGCGGTCTACCGGGTTAAACCCAACCGCTGCTCTGCATCGCCTTGTACACCGCAACAATTGCCAGGATGAAGAACGCCGACGCCGCCAGTCGACGGATCAGGGTCAATGGCAGTTTGTCCGCCGCAAAGTTACCGGCCAGTACCACCGGCACGTTGGCAATCAGCATGCCGGCGGTGGTGCCGATGATGACCAGCCACAGATCCGGGTATTGCGCCGCCAGCATCACGGTGGCGACCTGGGTCTTGTCACCCATTTCCGCCAGGAAGAACGCAATCAACGTGGTCAGGAAAGGCCCGAACTTGCGTGCGGTGCTGACGTCGTCGTCCATCTTGTCCGGCACCAGGGTCCACAACGCAGTCGCGGTGAAGCTGGCAGCCAGGATCCAGTGCAATGTCGCATTCGAGAAGAAGCTGCCGAACCAGGCACCGACCGCACCGGCGGCCGCGTGGTTGGCCAGGGTCGCGGCGACGATGCCGGCGATGATCGGCCATGGCTTGCGGAAGCGGGCAGCGAGAATGAGCGCGAGCAGTTGCGTCTTGTCGCCGATTTCGGCCAAGGCAACGATTGCGGTAGGAACGAGAAGTGAATCCAGCATCATCAGGGTTTTTCCTAAGGGGCGGGTCGACACGGCTATGACACGTACAGCCTTCCCGCCCCGGGTAAGGTGTTCGTGTCATAGGTCTTGTCAAACCCTGCGAACCGTCTGATGCGGACGCTTGGGTCGCATACGCCATGGTCTGAGGACCAAGTATGTTGACGTATGCCGGACGAGCATGGCGCTCGTGGGAGACTACTCCCCTAGGACGGAGCGGATTCTGCCTAGGCAAAATCCGTTAGGCAAGCACTTATTTGTCAGCCGCGTTTGGCCCGGTAGATTCGAAAACCCTGTCCCTCGGCCTTGATTGCGCACACGCCGAGGTGCTCTTCGATCAGCGGCTGGTACTTCAGGAAACTGTTGGCGACCAAGCGCAGTTCGCCGCCGTTTTTCAGATGTTTGGCTGCTTTTCGCAGCAAGTTCTCAGTGGCGAAATAATCGGTATGAACGCCGACATGGAACGGCGGGTTGCTCAAAATCGCACTCAAACCCATCGGTGCAGCGTCGATCCCGTCACCGGTAATCACGTCGGCTTCCAGACCGTTGGCAGCCAGGGTCAGGCGACTGCTGGCGGCGGCGAACGCATCGACGTCGAGCAAGGTGACCTGATTGTGCGGATAACGACGCTTCACCGCGGCGCCCAAAACGCCCGCGCCACAACCGAAGTCCAGCAAGTGGCCGCTCGGCAGCTTGTCCAGATGCTCCAGCAGCAGTGCGCTGCCGCGATCCAGTCGACCGTGGCTGAACACCCCAGGCAGGCTGATGACTTTCAATGGCCCTTCGGCCAGTGGCAATTCGTAGGTCTGTGCCAGGCTTTCCAGTGACTTGGCTTCTGGCGCGTTGGCCACGGTGACGAGCCAGAGTTGGCAATGACGGGCACTGTCGAGCTTGCGTGGCTTGCCGAACGGGTTCAGTTGTTTGGCGGCGCCTTCGATGCCGCTGCGTTTTTCACCGACCAGATACAGCTCGCGACCGGCTAGGCGCGAGGCGAGGGCGTTGAGGATGTAGTCGGTCAGGTCCTTGGACTTGGGCAAAAACACCACGGCGGTTTCAAACTCTCGCTCGGGGGCGTCCACGCCAAAATGGCTGCGCTCGGCGAAACGGGCGTTCAGCGCGGCCTGGTCGCCGGCATGCCAGCACCAACCGTGGGCAGCGGGCAGTCGGCCCAGCAGATCGTCGGCGGGCAAACCGGCCAACAACACCGACCCCTGGAATAACTCGGGCTGACGAAGCAGTACTTCACTGCGCGGATCCATACTCTGCTCCTTGAAAAAAAGTGCGGCAGTTTATCAACTGACGACCCGTAGCGCTGTACCGCTGAAGAATGCCTGCGCGTTTTCGGTCAACTGCCCCACGATTCGCTGCCGTGCTTCGCGACTGCCCCAGGCGTTGTGCGGGGTCACGATCAACCGTGGGATGTCAGCAGCCAGCAAAGGATTGCCTGCGGTCGGTGGCTCGACGCTCAGCACATCCGTGGCGGCGCCGCCCAGATGACCGTTGCGCAGGGCATCGGCCAGTGCTTGTTCATCGATCAATCCACCGCGCGCGGTATTGACCACAAAGGCGCCGGGTTTCATCGAAGCCAGTTCACGGGCGCCGATGAAGTGGCGGGTGTGTTCGTTGAGCGGGCAGTGCAGGGTGAGGGCGTCAATCTGCGGCAGCAATTGATCCAGTGGCAAACGATCTGGCCGGGCAGGGCGCCCCGGGATCTGACCCAGTAGCACGCGCATACCGAACGCTTCGGCCAGCCGTGCGACGGCTCCGCCGAGTTCGCCATGGCCGAGTAAACCGAGCGTTTTACCTTCCAGTTCGACAATCGGGTAATCGAGCAGGCAGAACTGTTTCGCCTGCTGCCAGCGACCTTCGCCCACGGCTTTTTGATAGTCGGCCAGGCGTGTCGCGAGGTTAAGCAGCAACATGATCGTGTGCTGCGCCACCGACGGCGTGCCGTAACCCTGGCAGTTGCAAACGGTAACGCCATGGGCGCGGGCGGCGGCGAGATCGACGTTGTTGGTGCCGGTGGCAGTGATCAGGATCAGCTTCAGGTCGGGGCTGGCGGCGATGGCGTCGGCGTTGATCAGGATCTTGTTGCTGATGGCCACCGTGGCGCCTTTGAGGCGCTCGATCACTTGTTCTGGCAGGGTTTGCGCAAACAGCTGCAAGTCATCAAAGCAATCACGCAGCGGACTGAGGTCGAGGTCGCCGAGGTCCAGGGACGGGTGGTCGAGGAAAACGGCGCGGCGAGAGTTCGTCATCAACTGTACCTTTTGTGCATTGAACTGAAGGCGTAATCTGCCGAGCCTACCAGATGAAACAAATGGTTACCCATTGGCAGGGCTGGCTCAAACCTGTGGCGAGGGGGCTTGCCCCCGTTGGGTCGCGTAGCGGCCCTTTTTCCGGCACCGGTGAGTGGACAGGTTTACGACTGCTGCGCAGCCGAACGGGGGCAAGCCCCCTCGCCACAGATGAATAGTTCGCTACAGATTTTTTTCTTTCGATTGCCCCAAAGGAGCCCCCATGTACTGGACAGAGTTCTTGACCGTTGCCCTGATTCACTTGCTCGCCGTGGCCAGCCCCGGCCCGGACTTTGCCGTGGTGGTGCGTGAAAGCGTGACCCACGGTCGGCGCGCCGGCACCTGGACGGCGCTGGGCGTCGGCACCGCCATTTTCCTGCACGTCGGCTATTCGCTGCTCGGCATTGGCTTGATCGTGTCCCAATCGATCGTGCTGTTCAACGCGCTCAAATGGGCCGCCGCCGCGTACCTGCTGTACATCGGCTACAAGGCCCTGCGCGCGCAACCGGCCAAGGCTGTCGATGACAACTTGCACAAGGAAGCCGGCGAGCGCACCGCCCGTGGCGCCTTCACCTCCGGTTTCGTGACCAACGGCCTGAACCCGAAAGCCACGCTGTTCTTCCTGTCGTTGTTCACCGTGGTCATCAACCCGCATACGCCGCTGGCGGTGCAAGCCGGTTACGGGGTTTATCTGGCGGCGGCGACGGCGTTGTGGTTTTGCCTGGTGGCGCGGCTGTTCAGCCAACAGCGTGTGCGCGCCGGATTCGCCCGCATGGGCCACTGGTTTGACCGCACCATGGGCGTGGTGCTGATCGCCATCGGCGTGAAACTCGCGTTCACCGAGATGCATTGATAGCGGGTTGATCCTCGATATCCTGCAAATGCTGGCGCAAAGCTAGCATTTGTACGGCTCTGCAAATCATTCCTTTGGCTGATTTGGCTGACATTGAAGGGCACTAAAGTGCTTTCATTCAGCCAACACCGTGCAGCCAGAAAAGGGATTCATATGTTGCAGACTCGCGTTATCCCCCCAGCCGAAGGCGCTTACCAGTATCCGCTGCTGATCAAGCGACTGCTGATGTCCGGCGCTCGTTATGAGAAAACCCGCGAGATCATTTACCGCGACCAGTTGCGCTACAGCTATCCGACCCTGATTGAACGGGTCGCGCGGCTGGCCAATGTGCTGACGGCCGCCGGGGTCAAGGCCGGGGATACCGTGGCGGTGATGGACTGGGACAGCCATCGCTACCTGGAATGCATGTTCGCCATTCCGATGATCGGCGCGGTGATTCACACCATCAACGTGCGCCTGTCGCCGGAGCAGATCCTCTACACCATGAACCACGCCGAGGACCGCTTTGTGCTGGTCAACAGCGAGTTCGTGGGGCTTTACCAGGCAATTGCCGGGCACCTGACCACGGTCGAGAAAACCCTGCTGCTGACCGACCTGCCGGAAAAAACCGCCGACCTGCCGAACCTGATCGGCGAGTACGAGCAGCTGCTGGCGGCAGCCAGTGCGCAATACGACTTCCAGGACTTCGACGAAAACTCCGTCGCGACCACGTTCTACACCACCGGTACCACCGGTAATCCAAAGGGTGTGTATTTCACCCACCGGCAACTGGTCCTGCACACCATGGGCGTGTCGACCATCATGGGTTCCATCGACAGCGTGCGCCTGTTGGGGACCAGTGACGTGTACATGCCGATCACCCCGATGTTCCATGTGCATGCCTGGGGGTTGCCGTATGTGGCGACCATGCTCGGGCTCAAGCAGGTGTATCCCGGCCGTTATGACCCGGAATACCTGGTGGAGCTGTGGCGCAAGGAGAAGGTCACCTTTTCCCACTGCGTACCGACCATTTTGCAAATGATCCTCAACGCCAAAGCGGCGCAAGGCACGGATTTCGGCGGCTGGAAAATCGTCATCGGCGGCAGTGCGCTGAACCGCACGCTGTACGAAGCGGCCAAGGCCAAGGGCATCCAGTTGACGGCGGCTTACGGCATGTCGGAAACCGGGCCGCTGGTGTCGTGTGCTCACCTCAATGATGAATTAATGGCCGGCAGCGAAGACGAACGCACCACCTATCGCATCAAGGCCGGCGTGCCGGGGCCCTTGGTGGAGGCGGCGATCGTCGACACAGACGGCAATTTCCTGCCCGCCGATGGTGAGACCCAGGGCGAGCTCGTGCTGCGTGCGCCATGGCTTACCGAAGGCTATTTCAACGAACCCCAGAAGGGCGCCGAGCTCTGGTCCGGAGGCTGGCTGCATACCGGCGACGTGGCGACGCTGGACGCCATGGGCGTAATCGACATCCGTGACCGCATCAAGGACGTGATCAAGACCGGTGGCGAGTGGATCTCGTCCCTGGACCTCGAAGACTTGATCAGTCGCCACGTGGCGGTACGCGAAGTAGCAGTGGTGGGCATCGCCGATCCGCAGTGGGGCGAGCGCCCGTTCGCCCTGCTGGTGCTTCGCGAAGGGCATGAGATCGGGGCCCGGGAACTCAAGGAACACCTCAAGCCATTCGTGGAATTGGGGCACCTGAGCAAGTGGGCAATTCCTAGCCAGATTGCCCTTGTTACTGAAATTCCCAAGACCAGTGTCGGCAAGCTCGACAAGAAGCGTATCCGCCTCGACATCACTGAATGGCAGGCCAACAACAGCGCGTTCCTCTCGACGCTTTAAGCGTCCTCTGGTGTGCCCGAAAGGGCACGCCAGCCCCACCAAGCAAGCGCTTGGCTTGTGTAATCCGAATTTTCAGCCATCCTTGCCGTGCCGACATGTGTCGGACTGGCGAAAGGACTGTTCCAGAGTGGCCGGCAGCTGCAAATCACACTTTAGAGGGATCAAGCTCTACTACCTGCTGGCTATAGTCCGCTCAAGGATTTTTAAGAACGGAGCAAACGCACAAAACGGGGCGATGCAATTTTGGAGTGACTTCGGGACGCCTTGGCTCCCCGTCACCCACAACGTTTTTAGAAGTACTCACTGCCATAACAATAATGCACATGGAGTAGCGTCGATGACATCAGTAAACAAGTTCTGGCGCCGGGCGAAATTGCCCCTGGCGGTCAGTCTCGCCTCTTCGCTCGCCGGGCCTGCATTCGGCGTCAGTTTCAACGTTGGTGAAATCGAAGGTCAGTTCGACTCGTCGCTGTCCCTGGGTATGAGTGTCTCGACCCAACAGCCGAACAAGAACCTGATCGGCGTCAACAACGGCGGGCATGGCCTGTCCCAGACCTCCGATGACGGTCACTTGAACTTCAAGAGCGGGCAAGCGTTCTCGAAGATCTTCAAGGGCATCCATGACCTTGAATTGAAATACGGCGATACCGGCGTGTTTGTCCGGGGCAAATACTGGTACGACTTCGCACTGCAAGATACCAATCTGGAATACAAGAACGTCGAAAACGACGGTCGCAAAGAGGGCGCCAAGTCCTCCGGCGGGCAAATCCTCGACGCCTTCGTCTACCATAACTACGCCATTGCCGATCAGCCGGGCTCCGTGCGTCTGGGCAAGCAGGTCGTGAGCTGGGGTGAAAGTACCTTCATCGGCGGCGGCATCAACTCGATCAACCCGATTGACGTGTCCGCGTTCCGTCGTCCGGGTGCCGAGATCAAGGAAGGCCTGATCCCGGTCAACATGTTCTACGTGTCCCAGAGCCTGACCGAAAACCTCTCGGCCGAAGCGTTCTACCAGCTGGAATGGGACCAGACCGTTGTCGATAACTGCGGCACGTTCTTCTCTCAGCCAGACATCGTCGCCGACGGTTGCGACAACAACCTGCGCGTGCTGAACAAGCGCTCGACGATTCCAGCCATTGCGCTGGGCCCGTTGGCAGCCAATGGCGTGAACGTCAACGAAGAAGGTGTTCTGGTCCAGCGTGGCGGCGATCGTGATGCACGCGACAGCGGCCAATGGGGCGCGTCCTTCAAGTACATGTTCGACCCGCTGGACACCGAGTTCGGTGCCTACTTCATGAACTACCACAGCCGTGCGCCAATTTTCAGCGCCACGGGTGCGCCACAGTCGGTCTACAACGGCGTGGCGGCATTGCCAGGCCCGTTCCAGGCGCTGGGGCCGTTGCTGGTCGCGGGTAACTCGAAATACTTCATCGAATACCCTGAAGACATTCGCCTCTACGGCTTGAGCTTCTCCACCACCCTGCCTACCGGTACGGCGTGGAGCGGTGAGATCAGCTACCGTCCGAACGCACCGGTGCAGTTGAACTCCACCGACATTCTGTTCGCCGGCATTCGTCCTTTGGGCAATGGCAATGCGAACAATCCGCTGACCAACGCTTCGTTGCTGTCCGCCGCACCGGGCACTGACCTGAACGGTTATCGTCGTAAAGAGGTCACCCAGTTCCAGACCACCCTGACGCACTTCTTCGATCAAGTCATGGGCGCCAGCCGCCTTACACTGGTCGGTGAAGTGGGCGTGACCCATGTCGGTGGCCTGGAAAGTACCTCCGACGTTCGTTATGGCCGCGACCCGGTCTACGGTCCGGGCAGTCTGCCTGCCTCTGGCGCCACGGACACTTGTGTTGCACTCAACACCAGCACCATCAACGGGGCCGGTCCAGGCGCTGCCACCAACAACCGCAGCCGCAACTGCGACAACGACGGCTTCACTACGGCGACTTCGTGGGGCTACCGCGGTCGTGCAATCTGGGAATACAACGACGTGTTCGCCGGCGTGAACCTCAAGCCGAACGTGGCCTGGTCCCACGACGTGAACGGTTACTCGCCAGGCCCTGGCGGCAACTTCGAGGAAGGTCGTAAAGCAGTGAGCCTGGGCGTCGATGCCGAATACCAGAACACCTACACCGCGAGCCTGGCCTACACCAACTTCTTCGACGGCAAGTACACCACCGTAGATGACCGCGACTTTGTTGCGCTCAGCGTCGGCGTGAACTTCTAAGCACTGTTTATTCAGGACGAACACACATATGAAAATAACAAAAAGTCTGTTCCACGCCGGTGTTCTGGGGCTTTCGCTGCTGGCGACCAGCGTGATGGCGGCGGTCCCTGCGGCCGAAGCCGACAAACTGGGCAAGAGCCTGACGCCGATGGGTGCCGAGATGGCGGGCAACGCCGACGGTTCGATTCCGGCCTGGAAACCCATGCCGAAAAACGCCGGCACGGTCGACAGCAAGGGTTTCCTGTCTGACCCGTTTGCCAGTGAAAAGCCGCTGTTCACTATCACCGCGCAGAACGTCGACCAGTACAAAGAGAAACTTGCCCCGGGCCAGTACGCGATGTTCAAGCGCTACCCGGAAACCTTCAAGATGCCGGTTTACCCGTCCCATCGCGGTTCCACCGTGCCGGATGACGTGTTCGCCGCCATCAAGAAAAACGCCACCACGACGACCCTCGTGTCCGGCGGCAACGGCCTGGAAAACTTCGAAACTGCCGTACCGTTCCCGATTCCGAAAAGCGGCGTTGAAGTCATCTGGAACCACATCACCCGCTATCGCGGTGGTAGCGTGACCCGCCTGGTGACCCAGGCCACGCCACAGCCGAATGGCTCGTTCAGCCTGGTGTACTTCCAGGACCAGTTCGTGTTCCGCGACAAGATGAAGGACTACGACCCGAAAAACCCGGGCAACATCCTGTTCTACTTCAAGCAGAAAGTGACCGCGCCGGCACGTCTGGCCGGTGGCGTACTGCTGGTGCACGAAACCCTCGACCAAGTGAAGGAGCCGCGTTCGGCGTGGGTCTACAACGCCGGTCAGCGTCGTGTGCGTCGTGCACCACAAGTGTCCTATGACGGGCCAGGTACCGCGGCGGATGGCCTGCGTACCTCCGACAACCTGGACATGTTCAACGGTGCACCGGATCGCTACGACTGGAAGCTCGAAGGCAAGAAAGAGATGTACATCGCCTCCGACAGCTACAAGCTCGACTCGCCGAACCTCAAGTACGCCGACATCATCAAGGCTGGTCACATCAACCAGGACCTGACCCGTTACGAGCTGCGCCGTGTCTGGCACATCGTGGCTACCCTGAAGGAAGGTCAGCGTCACATCTACGCCAAACGTGACTTCTACATCGACGAAGACACCTGGCAAGCCGCCGTGATCGATCACTACGACGGTCGTAACCAGCTGTGGCGTGTGGCGGAAGCTCACTCCCAGCAGTACTACAACGTGCAAGTGCCGTGGTACACCCTGGAAACCTTGTACGACCTGCAATCGGGCCGTTACCTGGCGCTGGGTATGAAGAACGAAGAGAAGCAGGCGTATGACTTCGGCTTCACCGCCACCACCAGTGACTTCACACCGGCAGCACTGCGTCAGGACGGGGTTCGTTAACCTGTACTGAGCAGAGGCCGCATCCTCGAAAACGCCCCGACTGGTTCGGGGCGTTTTTTTGTCTGGCATTTGGTCAATGAATACTCGGTGCCTTTTATGGCCCCGTTCGCGAGCAGGCTCGCTCCCACATTTAACCCAGTGCTTTCAGAAAGAATGCGGTGGAATGTGGGAGCGAGCCTGCTCGCGAACGGGGCAACCCGGTCTCCAGGGAAAACTGTATCGCGGACCCGGCCGCTTCTGCTTGTAGACTTTTTGTAGCCATTTGTAGCAATAACCTTCATTCCCTATCCGTTTACCGCTAGTCTGCGGACATCTGCAACGCCGCCATCCGCAATTCAAACAAGAGCCGGCCATGACTGATCTGTCCCCACCCCCGGGCCCCGCAAGCGTTTCCATCGCCGCATTGGACGGGCGCTTTTTTCGGCCCCCGTTGCCCGACGGCCATGTGCTGCGTCCTCGTTTATGCGAGCGCCTGAGTGCCGGTCTCGGTGGCAGGCTGTTGCTGGTCAGCGCACCCGCCGGGTTCGGCAAGAGTTCATTGGCGGTGGAGTTCTGTCAGGGCTTGCCGCCTCATTGGCAAAGCCTCTGGCTGGGGTTGAGTCCTCGAGACAGCGACCCGGGGCGGTTCCTTGAGCGGTTGCTCGAGGGGCTCCAGGATTACTTTCCTACACTGGGCAGCCAGGCGCTGGGGCTACTGAAAATGCGCCAGCGCCATCAGCCGTTCGCTTTTGAAGAATGGCTGGACGGGTTGCTGGACGAGTTGGCCGTTCACCTGTCGACGAGTACGCCTTTGCTGCTGGTGCTCGATGATTACCATCTTGCGCAAGGCCCGGTGCTCGATCGTTGCCTGCAGTTTTTCCTCAATCATTTGCCCGATGGCTTGCTGGTCATGGTCACCAGTCGGCAGCGCCCGGACTGGCACCTCGCCCGGTTGCGCCTGTCGCGCCAACTGCTCGAACTGCATGAGCAGGACCTGCGACTGACCCACGATGAAGCCCTCACGTTGCTTGATCGCCACAGCAGTTCATTGCGTGGCGAGGCACTGGAAAGCCTGATTCAACGCAGTGAAGGCTGGGTCGCGGGGCTGCGATTCTGGTTGCTGGCGGCCTCCGAGGCGGGCACTGACGGGGCATTGCCGCAGTCGCTGCACGGTGGGGAAGGGCTGATTCGTGATTACCTGCTTGAAGAAGTCATCGATTGCCTACCGGCTGAAGTACAGCAGTTCCTTTACGACACGGCACCTCAGGAACGTTTTTGCAGCGAACTTTGCGACGCGGTTCGCGAAGCTCATGACAGTGCCGAAATCCTGCGTTTCCTCCAGGCACATCAAGTGTTCCTGGTGCCGCTGGACGAGCACGGCCACTGGTATCGCTATCACCATCTGTTTTCCGACCTGCTGCGCACCCGTCCCACCGCGCAGACGATAGTGCCTGCGGCCAGCCTGCATTTGCGCGCATGTCGCTGGTTCAATGCACAGGGGCTGCTCGATGAGGCGGTGGAACAGGCGTTGCGTGCAGGGCATCTGGACGTTGCGGCCAACCTGGTGCAAAACCTCTCCGAAGAACAACTGCTCGCCGAACAGAACGTCGGTATGTTGCTGCGCTGGAAAATGGACCTGCCCGACAGTTTGCTGATCAGCACCCCAAGGTTGATCGTGCTCTACAGCTGGGCGTTGGGGCTGGCCTGTCAACTGGACGCCGCCGAGGAACTGGCAGCGCATTTGAGCCGCTTCCTGCCGGCCCCTTCGGCCACCGCGCAGAAGTCGATGCTGGCGCAGTGGCTGGCCCTGAGCGGCATCATCGCTCGCGGGCGCGGCAACCGCGACCTGACGCTTCTTTATTGCACTGAAGCGCTGCAGAGCCTGCCGGCCAAACGCTACGGGCAACGGTTGATGTGCTTGTCGACCTTGTCCAACCTGGCCATCGCCGACGGTGATTTGTGGCGTGCACGCAATTTGAACCGAGAGTCGCTTGAACTGGCGCAGCGGGTCGGCAATCCGTTGTTTGAAGCATTGGCCCATTACGACCGTGCCCGTGTGCTGCAAGCGCGCGGGGAAATCCTGCGTTCGCTGCAAGAAGTCCGTCAGGGCCTGCAACGCTTGCAAGGGCTATCCCCACAACGGCTTTATGCCGTACGCGCCCGCTTGACCATGTATGAGGGTTTCCTGCTGGCCATGCAGCTGCAACCGCAGGTCGCGCGGGCACGCTTGCAAGCCGGTTTGAGTGAAGCACGGGCCTGTCGCGATATCAGCGTGTTGCTCGGCCATTGCGTGATCGCCCGGATTGAGGGCAACAGCGGCGAGTTCGCCAAAGCCTTCGCCGAGCTGGCCGAAGCCGAGCGGCTGATGCACATCTGGGACGTGCCGCCGATTTACTATCTGGCGATGATCACTCTGGTCAAATGCGAACTCTGGCTGGCCCAGGGGCGCACCGACCTGGCCGAAGCCTGGCTGGCGCGTCTGGGCCAGACCTACAACGGCGAACACGCAGCAGCGCCGCCGGAGTTTCATCCACAGCTGCCGCTGCATATCGAATTACAGCAGGCGTTGCTGGAAGTCATTCAAGGGCAACCGATGCTCGCCGAGGGCCGGTTGAATGCGTTGCTTGAACATGGACAGCAAACCGGACGGCAATTGCTCTGTGCAATGGCGCTGACTCAAAAAGTGACCTTGTTGTTGACCAGCGGACGCGAGCCCGAGGCCCGCAAGGCGCTGGCTCAGGCGCTGGAAGCTGCCGCCGGCGGCGTCGTGCAACCGTTCGACGGGTTGCTCGCTGAACATCCGGAGTGGCTGCGCGGGCAACTTCAACTCTGTCCCCAGACTGCTTTTTCGCAGAACCTTGCTGAACAATTACCGATCGTGGCCGTGCGCCCGGCCGTGGAGTCATGTGCGGGCGCAGAACAGCTGAGCGCCCGTGAACTGGCGGTGCTGCGACTGATTGCCCAAGGTTGTTCGAACCAGCAAATCAGCGATCAACTGTTCATCTCGCTGCACACGGTCAAGACCCACGCCAGTCACATCAACAGCAAGCTCGGGGTTGAGCGGCGTACACAAGCGGTGGCGCGTGCGAAAGAATTCGGGCTGCTGGGATAGTGTTTGCAAGATTGACCCGACCTGCAAAAAGACCGCTGCGGTTTTGTGACAGAATTGCCTATCCCTGATTTCCGAGCATGACCCGATGCCCCCACAACCGAGCCTCATTCGCGAAACCTTCCCCGTCGGTCCGTTGCAGTGCAACTGCACCATCATCGGTGACCCGATCAGCAAAAAAGCGATCGTCGTTGACCCGGGGGGCAATCATGAATTGATCCTGGCGCGCCTCGATGCCTTGGGCTTGAAGGTGGTCAGCATCATCCATACCCACGCGCACCTTGATCACTTCCTGGCCTCCGGTCAGTTGAAGGAGAAAACCGGCGCGACCTTGCACCTGCACAAGGAAGATCAGTTCCTCTGGGACAACCTGGAGATGCAATGCCAGATGTTCGGTGTGCCTTACACGCCGGTGCCATCGCCGGATCGTTGGCTGGCCGATGACGAAGAACTGGCCTGCGGTTGCGGTGTGGCGATCCACACGCCGGGGCATACGCCAGGTTCCATGAGCTTCTGGTTTTCAGAGGCTAAGCTGTTGATCGCCGGTGATACGCTGTTTCGGCGCGGGGTAGGGCGCACGGATTTGTGGGGCGGCGACCAGGCGACCATCGTGCGGTCGATCAAGCAGCGGCTGTATACCCTCGACGAAGAGGCGACCGTGGTCACCGGGCATGGTCCGGACACGCGTCTGGGTGATGAAATGCGCGAGAACCCGTTCGTGCGGGCCTGATTTGTAACACAGGGAATTTTTGACCGGCGCGACGATCCAACGCCCGCAAAGGTCCAATGCTTAAGTCCGTTGCACCACAGAATGCAAAAAGTAGGAGCTCTTAATGTTCACCATGCGTCCTTTGATTATTGTCGCTACCGCAGTGGCTTTGCTGTCGGGCTGTGCTTCGCCCAACCCTTACAACGGCCAGCCGCAGGGGCAGGCTGATACCGGCTCCGAAGGCATGAGCAAAACCGCTAAATACGGCGGTCTCGGTGCCTTGGCAGGTGCTTTGGCCGGTGCCGCAATCAACCACGATAACCGTGGCAAGGGTGCGCTGATCGGCGCAGCGGTGGTGGGTGCTTCCGCCGCCGGTTACGGTTACTACGCCGACCAGCAAGAGAAAAAACTGCGCGCCAGCATGGCCAACACCGGGGTTGAAGTGCAGCGCCAGGGCGACCAGATCAAGCTGATCATGCCAGGCAACATCACGTTTGCCACCGATTCGGCGAACATCGCCCCAAGCTTCTATCAGCCGCTGAACAATCTGGCGGGCTCGCTCAAGGAGTTCAACCAGAACCAGATCGAAATCGTCGGCTACACCGACAGCACCGGTGCGCGTCAGCACAACATGGACCTGTCCCAGCGTCGTGCGCAGAGCGTGGCGACTTACCTGACGTCGCAAGGCGTGAGCGGTGCCAACCTCTCGGCTCGCGGTGCCGGCCCGGATAACCCGATTGCCAGCAACGGTGATACCAATGGTCGGGCACAGAACCGTCGCGTTGAAGTCAACTTGAAAGCGATTCCGGGTCAGCAGTATCCTCAGTAATACCCGTTTTACCTTTACCAACCTGACTGAACCCCAGGCGTAAAAAAAGAGCCCGCCCGATCCTCAACAGATCGGGCGGGCTTTTTTGTGTCCGCCGTTCTGACCTCTTCGCGAGCAGGCTCGCTCCCACAGGAGGAACGCGATCAACTGTGGGAGCGAGCCTGCTCGCGAAGGGGCCAGAACAGACACAAAACCGACAGCAACAAAAAAGCCCCCGGACAATCACTCGTCCGAGGGCTTTTATACTGCGCGAAACCTGATTACTTCTTCAGGCCGTAATGCTCATCGAGCATGCCCGGCGCGTTCGGGGATTTGGGTGCGTAGTCGCGAGGCGGCTCCTGGTTGCGCGGCGGCGTCAAGCGTTCACGTGGGGCCACTGCCGCATCGGCGTGCAGCGAGGCCAGCAGGCGTTGGCGAGTCTGCTCGTCCAGGGCCAGGCGGTTGGCGCCCTCGGCGAGGTGATCCTGCACTTCCTGATAGCTCTGAGTCAGCTTCTTGACCAGGGTGGCAGTGCTGTTGAAGTGGGTCACCACCTCATTCTGATAACTGTCGAAACGTTCCTGAATGTCGTCCAGCTGACGTTGCGTGCTGCTCGGCGCGGCATTCGGCACCAGGCGAGCGATCAGGAATCCAATGGCGACACCCACAACCAGGGCAAGAGTCGGTAACAACCAAACTAAGAGCGAGTGTTCCACGAGTCCTTCCTCTATAAACGGCTTTGCTTTACGTTAACGGCTCGAACCTGCGCTGTATACCGCGATTCACTCGCAATAGATTGGCACAGACAATTTGCTAGACGAGTCGACCCGATTCGAGGTCACGGAGTTCCTTCCTTGCTTATGCGCGAAACCCCTGTAGTGATTGAAGGCCCGGTGGGTCAACTGGAAGCCCTTTATCTTGATAATGAGCAGCCGCGCGGCATTGCGCTGATCTGCCATCCGAACCCGGTGCAGGGCGGCACCATGCTCAACAAAGTGGTCTCGACCTTACAGCGTACTGCGCGTGACGCCGGTTTGATTACTTTGCGTTTCAACTACCGTGGCGTCGGTGCCAGCGAAGGCACCCACGACATGGGCACCGGTGAAGTCGACGATGCTCAAGCCGCGGCCGAATGGCTGCGGGCCAAACATCCAGATTTGCCACTGACCCTGTTCGGTTTCTCGTTCGGCGGTTTTGTTGCCGCCAGTCTCGGTGGACGCCTGGAAGCCAACGGTGAACAGCTGAAACATGTGTTCATGGTCGCACCGGCAGTCATGCGGCTGGGCGATCAGGATCAACTGCCGCATCAGGGCCAGTTGACCCTGATCCAACCGGAAACCGACGAAGTGATCGACCCGCAAGCCGTCTACGACTGGTCCGAAAAACTCGAGCGTCCCCATGAGCTGCTGAAAGTGGCAGAATGCGGACACTTTTTCCATGGCAAGCTGACCGATCTCAAGGATCTGATCCTGCCGCGTCTTTCGAATTGATTGCAGTCTGACAAGCGATTACCCATGACGACTCGTACCCGTATCCTCACCGGCATCACCACCACCGGCACGCCGCACCTGGGCAACTACGCCGGCGCCATCCGCCCGGCGATCGTCGCCAGCCGTGACAGCAATGCCGATTCGTTCTACTTCCTGGCCGACTACCACGCCCTGATCAAATGCGATGACCCGCTGCGCATCCAGCGCTCGCGTCTGGAAATCGCCGCGACCTGGCTGGCCGGTGGCCTGGATGTGGACCGCGTGACGTTCTATCGCCAGTCCGACATCCCGGAAATCCCCGAGCTGACCTGGCTGCTGACCTGCGTTGCCGCCAAGGGCCTGCTCAACCGCGCCCATGCCTACAAGGCTTCGGTGGACAAGAACGTCGAGACCGGCGAAGACCCGGACGCCGGCATCACCATGGGCTTGTACAGCTACCCGGTGCTGATGGCGGCGGACATTCTGATGTTCAACGCGCACAAGGTGCCGGTCGGTCGTGACCAGATCCAGCACGTGGAAATGGCCCGCGACATCGGCCAACGCTTCAACCACCTGTTTGGTCAGGGCAAAGAATTCTTCACCATGCCTGAAGCGCTGATCGAAGAAAGCGTTGCCACGCTGCCAGGCCTCGACGGTCGCAAGATGTCGAAGAGCTACGACAACACCATTCCGTTGTTCAGCAGCGCCAAAGAGATGAAGGACGCCATTTCGCGGATCGTCACCGATTCGCGCGCGCCGGGCGAAGCCAAGGACCCGGACAATTCGCACTTGTTTACCTTGTTCCAGGCGTTTGCTACGCCGGCTCAGGCCGACGAATTCCGCAGCGAACTGTTGCAGGGTCTGGGTTGGGGTGAGGCGAAGAATCGTCTGTTCCAATTGCTGGACAGCGAACTGGGCGAGTCCCGCGAGCGTTATCACCAGTTGATCGAACGCCCGGCGGACCTGGAAGACATGCTGCAAGTGGGTGCCAAAAAGGCCCGTGCAGTAGCGACGCCGTTCCTCAACGAATTGCGTGAAGCGGTCGGCCTGCGTTCTTTCGTGGCCCAGACTCAAGTCGCCGCCACCACCAAGAAAAAAGCCGCGAAAGCTGCACGTTTTGTCAGCTTCCGCGAAGACGACGGCAGTTTCCGCTTCCGTTTGCTGGCGGCCGATGGCGAGCAACTGCTGTTGTCGCGCAACTTCGCCGACGGCAAAACCGCAGGCCAGGTGACCAAGCAACTGCAAGCGGGCCAGCCTCTGGACGTGCGCAGCGAAGACCTGAGCTTCAGCGTCTGGCTGGAAGGCGAGTGCGTGGCAGACAGCCCGGCATTCGCCGACAGCGCCGCGCGTGACGTCGCCATCGACGTCCTGCGCGTTGCGTTGACGCCGGTTCAGGAATAAATCAGCGGCTCGACCCGACCAAGGGCCGATTGCCATTCCCCCGGGCCGTCGCTACAGTGACGGCCCGTTTTTGTTGCCTTGCTAACGAATTATGACGCCCCTAGAACGATATCAAGCTGATCTGAAGCGCCCGGAATTCTTCCATGACGCCGCGCAGGAAACTGCCGTGCGCCATTTGCAGCGCCTGTACGACGATCTGGTCGCGGCCTCGCAGAGCAAGCCGGGCCTATTCGGCAAACTGTTTGGCAAGAAAGAGCAGGCGCCGGTCAAGGGCCTGTACTTCTGGGGCGGCGTGGGTCGCGGCAAGACTTACCTGGTCGACACCTTCTTCGAAGCGCTGCCGTTCAAGGAAAAGACCCGGACTCACTTCCACCGCTTCATGAAGCGTGTGCACGAAGAGATGAAGACCCTCGGCGGCGAGAAGAACCCGCTGACCATCATCGCCAAGCGTTTTTCCGACGAGTCGCGTGTAATCTGCTTCGATGAATTCTTCGTCTCCGACATCACCGACGCGATGATTCTCGGCACGCTGATGGAAGAGCTGTTCAAGAACGGCGTGACCCTGGTCGCGACCTCGAACATCGTGCCGGACGGCCTGTACAAGGACGGCCTGCAACGCGCGCGCTTCCTGCCAGCCATCGCGCTGATCAAGCAGAACACCGACATCGTCAACGTCGACAGTGGCGTCGATTACCGTCTGCGTCACCTTGAGCAAGCGGAACTGTTCCACTTCCCACTGGACGAAGCCGCTCAGGAAAGCTTGCGCAAGAGCTTCCGTGCGCTGACGCCGGAATGCACGGCAGCGGTCGAGAACGACGTGCTGATGATTGAGAATCGCGCCGTCCGTGCGGTACGTACGTGCGATGACGTGGCCTGGTTCGACTTCCGCGAACTGTGCGACGGCCCGCGCAGCCAGAACGATTACATCGAACTGGGCAAGATCTTCCACGCCGTGCTGCTCAGCGGTGTCGAGCAGATGAGCGTCACCACCGACGACATCGCCCGTCGCTTTATCAACATGGTCGACGAGTTCTACGACCGTAACGTCAAGCTGATCATTTCTGCCGAAGTCGAGCTCAAAGATCTCTACACCGGCGGTCGCCTTAACTTCGAGTTCCAGCGCACGCTCAGCCGTCTGCTGGAGATGCAGTCGCACGAATTCCTGTCCCGGGCGCATAAGCCGTAGGACGATTCGGAAACAAAAAAAGGGCCTGCAAATGCAGGCCCTTTTTTATGCGCCTCTTTTGGCTCACCACAATCCCTGTGGGAGCGAGCCTGCTCGCGAAGGCAGAGTGTCAGGCGACATCAATGTTGACTGTGCCGGCCACTTCGCGAGCAGGCTCGCTCCCACAATTGGATTGTGATGGGATCTAAGGTTTAGGCAGCCTGCTGAAACTGCTGTCGATACTGGTTCGGCGACAACTCAGTGTGCTGGCGGAACAACCGAGCAAAGAAGCTTGCATCGTCGTAACCGACCTCATAACTGATGGTCTTGATGCTCTTGCGGCTGCCGGACAGCAGGCCCTTGGCGGTTTCGATGCGCAGGCGTTGCAGGTAATGCAGCGGCTTGTCGCCGGTCGCGGTCTGGAAGCGGCGCATGAAGTTGCGGATGCTCATGCCGTGCTCGCGGGCCACGTCTTCGAAGCGGAATTTATCGGCGAAGTGCTCTTCGAGCCAGTGCTGGATCTGCAGGATGATTACGTCCTGGTGCAGCTTCTGGCCGCCAAAACCTATCCGTCCCGGGGAATAGCTGCGCTGGACTTCGTAGAGGATATCCCGCGCCACGGCCTGCGAAACGTTGGCGCCGCAGAAGCGCTCGATCAGGTAGATGTAGAGGTCGCAGGCCGACGTGGTGCCGCCGGCGCAATACAGGTTGTCGGCGTCGGTCAGGTGCTTGTCCTGATTCAGCTGAACCTGCGGGTAGCGCTCGGCGAACGCGTTGAAGAAGCGCCAGTACGTGGTCGCTTCCTTGCCATTGAGCAGGCCGGCCTCGGCGAGCCAGAACACCCCGGTCGCCTCGCCACACAACACCGCACCGCGGGCATGTTGCTCGCGCAGCCACGGCAGGACCTGTGGGTAGCGTTGGCAGAGCGTCTCGAAGTCGTCCCAGAAGGCGGGGAGGATGATGATGTCGGCGTTTTCCAGGCCGCCGTCTACCGGGATGATCACATCGCTGAAGCTGTTCACCGGTTTGCCGTCGGGGCTGACCAGCCGGGTTTCAAACGCCGGCGTCAGGCCCTGGCCCAGCTGTTTTCCATAGCGCAGGCTGGCCAGATGGAAAAAATCTTTGGCTTGCAGGAGGGTGGAAGCGAAAACCCGGTCGATCGCCAGGATGCTGACGCGCCGCAGGGGCGTGGAGACTTGCTTAGACATAATTCAACTTTATTTTTATAAGGGAAAGTGGTCATCAAACGGCTGGATCGTCTTATTTTTTGTCTGATGTGTCCAGTGTCCTGTGTCGGATGTGAGGCTTAGTCTCTCTGGGCCCATTCCTCTAACAATAACGACAGGTGCCGCATGATCCCCAGAACCTTGTTCAGTTCCGAGCACGAACTTTTCCGCGATAGCGTGCGAACGTTCCTCGAGAAAGAGGCTGTTCCGTTTCACGCACAGTGGGAAAAACAAGGCTATATCGACCGCAAACTCTGGAACAAGGCAGGGGAGGCGGGGATGTTGTGTTCGCATCTGCCGGAGGAATACGGCGGATTGGGCGCAGACTTTTTGTACAGCGCGGTGGTGATCGAAGAGGTCGGGCGCCTGGGGCTGACCGGGATCGGTTTCTCCCTGCATTCGGACATTGTGGCGCCATACATCCTGCATTACGGCAGTGAGGCGCTGAAGCACAAGTACCTGCCGAAACTGGTGTCCGGCGAGATGGTTACGGCGATCGCCATGACCGAGCCGGGGGCCGGTTCCGACCTGCAAGGGGTGAAAACCACGGCGGTGCTGGAGGGCGACGAGTACGTCATCAACGGTTCGAAAACCTTCATCACCAACGGCTTTCTGGCGGACCTGGTGATTGTCGTGGCCAAGACCGATCCCAAGGCTGGCGCCAAGGGCACCAGTCTGTTTCTGGTCGAGGCCGATACACTCGGTTTCGACAAGGGCAAGCGTCTGGAAAAGGTCGGGATGAAGGCCCAGGACACGTCGGAACTGTTCTTCCAGGACGTTCGGGTACCCAAGGAAAACCTGCTGGGACAAGCCGGGATGGGCTTTGCTTACCTGATGCAGGAATTGCCGCAAGAGCGCCTCACCGTGGCTATCGGCGGGCTGGCGTCGGCAGAAGCTGCGCTGCAATGGACGCTGGACTACACCCGCGAGCGCAAGGCGTTCGGCAAGGCGATTGCCGATTTCCAGAACACGCGCTTCAAACTGGCGGAGATGGCGACCGAGATTCAGATCGGCCGGGTCTTCGTCGATCGCTGTCTGGAGTTGCACCTGCAAGGCAAGCTGGACGTGCCGACGGCGGCGATGGCCAAGTATTGGGGCACGGACCTGCAATGCAAGGTGCTCGACGAGTGCGTGCAGTTGCATGGCGGCTACGGCTTTATGTGGGAATACCCGATTGCCCGGGCGTGGGCGGATGCGCGGGTGCAGCGGATCTATGCCGGCACCAACGAAATCATGAAGGAGATTATTGCTCGGTCGCTTTGATCTGCATTGACTGAACTGACGCCATCGCGGGCAAGCCACGCTCCCACAGGAATAACTGAACCTGTGGGAGCGTGGCTGGCCCGCGATTGGTTTTAAGGATCAATCAAGGGGCCGGGTTAGGGTGATCCTTGTGAATCGCCTCAATCCCCTCCAGCACTTCATCCGACAGTTTCAGTTCGAAGCTCGCTAAATTGCTTTCAAGCTGCTCCATCGTCGTCGCACCAATGATGTTGCTGGTGACGAACGGTTGCTGGGTGACAAAAGCCAGCGCCATCTGCGCCGGGTCCAGTCCGTGTTCACGGGCCAGTGCCACATAGCGGCTGCACGCTGCTTCAGACTGTGGGTTGAAATAGCGGCTGAAGCGGCTGTAGAGGCTCAGGCGGCCTTTTGGTGGGCGGGCGCCACCTTCGTACTTGCCCGACAAGAAACCGAACGCCAGCGGCGAATAAGCGAGCAAGCCGCATTGTTCGCGAATGGCAATTTCTGCCAGGCCGACTTCGAAGCTGCGGTTGAGCAGGTTGTACGGGTTCTGGATCGACACGGCGCGCGGCCAGCCACGGGCTTCGGCCAGGGCGAGGAAGCGCATGGTGCCCCACGGGGTTTCATTGGACAGGCCGATGTGGCGAATCTTGCCGGCCTTGACCTGCTCGTCCAGCGCTTCGAGGGTGTCTTCCAGCGGCGTGAGGTTGGCTTCGCTCTTGTGCTTGTAGCCCAGCTGTCCGAAGAAATTGGTGCTGCGTTCCGGCCAGTGCAGTTGATAGAGGTCGATGTAGTCGGTTTGCAGGCGTTTCAGGCTCGCATCCACGGCTTCGGTGATGTGCTGGCGGTTGTGGCGCAGGTTTTTGTCGCGGATGTAGTCGATGGTGTTGCCGGGGCCGGCGATCTTGCTGGCGAGGATCCAGTCGGCGCGATCGCCGCGACTTTTGAAGTAATTGCCGATGTAACGCTCGGTGGTGGCGTAGGTTTCGGCCTTGGGCGGCACCGGGTACATTTCGGCGGTGTCGATGAAATTGATCCCGGCACTTTTGGCCCGTTCAATCTGCGCGAAGGCTTCAGCCTCGCTGTTTTGCTCGCCCCAGGTCATGGTTCCGAGGCAGATGGCGCTCACGTTCAGATTGGTTCTGCCTAGCTGGCGATAGTCCATCAGGTACTCCTTGGGCAAAACAATCATAAAAGCAGGTTGAATTATTTTTCGCAATCTGCATAATTGCGCACCTCTTTCTGCAGTGGAAGTGATGCGCCGCCGCCGAAGAATCTTGCCGTTGAACGGACGCGCCGACCCGAGCCCCCGAAAGCGTCTGTATCCGGCTGCCTTTGACTTGTCAAAGTACGCACTATTCAGTAAGATCCGCCGTCTAATTTACAGGGCGGCCCCTGAGGCTATAAAGAATGAAAACTTTTACTGCTAAACCGGAAACAGTACAGCACGACTGGTTTGTCGTCGACGCTGCAGGTCAGACCCTGGGTCGTCTGGCCACCGAAATCGCGAGCCGTCTGCGTGGCAAGCATAAAGCTGAGTACACTCCTCACGTTGACACCGGCGACTACATCGTCGTTATCAATGCCGAGCAGATTCGTGTGACTGGTGCTAAAACCACCGACAAGATCTACTACTCCCACTCCGGTTTCCCGGGCGGCATCAAGTCGATCAACTTCGAAAAGCTGATCGCTAAAGCCCCTGAGCGCGTGATCGAGACCGCGGTCAAAGGCATGCTGCCTAAGAACCCGCTGGGTCGCGACATGTATCGTAAGCTGAAAGTCTATGCGGGCGCTGTACACCCTCATACTGCTCAGCAGCCCCAAGAACTGAAGTTTTAACGGAATAGTTCATTATGTCGGCGACTCAAAATTACGGCACTGGCCGTCGCAAGACCGCAACCGCACGCGTTTTCCTGCGTCCGGGTACTGGTAACATCTCCATCAACAACCGTTCGCTGGATAATTTCTTCGGCCGCGAAACTGCCCGCATGGTAGTTCGTCAGCCGCTGGAATTGACTGAGACTGTCGAGAAGTTCGACATCTACGTCACCGTGATCGGCGGTGGTGTAAGTGGTCAAGCTGGCGCAATCCGCCACGGTATCACTCGCGCACTGATGCAGTACGACGAAACCCTGCGTGGCGCTCTGCGCAAAGCTGGCTTCGTTACTCGCGATGCTCGTGAAGTTGAACGTAAGAAAGTCGGTCTGCGTAAAGCGCGTAAGCGTCCGCAGTACTCGAAGCGTTAATTCGCTTTCACGTTCAAAAAAGAACGCCCAGCCTCCTCACGGAGCTGGGCGTTTTTTTATGCGTGCGATTTATCAAAGAATTGCGCTGTGACAACTTGCCACAGCCGTAGAGCCCCTATACTGCAAGGCTTGGCAGTGGAGCCCTTGGGTAATTACCTTGTCAGAATTGGGGCTTTTCATTACCATTCGGCAAAATTTTTATAAGTACATAGATTTACTTAGTAGATGCCTGATTTAACAGGCCACAAAAGCTGATGGGAGAGGACTGAATGAGCAATGACGGCGTGAATGCAGGCCGGCGTCGCTTCTTGGTAGCAGCCACATCCGTGGTGGGTGCTGCAGGAGCGGTGGGGGCTGCGGTCCCGTTCGTGGGGTCATGGTTTCCCAGTGCCAAGGCGAAAGCCGCAGGTGCACCGGTGAAAGTGAATGTCAGCAAAATCGAGCCAGGCCAGCAGATGATTGCTGAGTGGCGCGGCCAGCCGGTATTCATTGTCCGCCGTACCGAGGAAATCCTGGGGAATCTGAAGAAGATCGAGGGCCAGCTCTCCGATCCGGATTCCAAGAACTCCACGCAACCTACGTATGTCGATCCGGAACTGCGTTCGATCAAGCCAGAAATTCTGCTGCTGATCGGTATCTGCACGCACCTGGGTTGCTCGCCGACCTTCCGTCCCGAAGTGGCACCTGCTGATCTGGGCAAGGACTGGGTGGGCGGCTATTTCTGCCCGTGCCACGGTTCCCACTACGATCTGGCTGGCCGCGTCTACAAGTCGCAACCTGCGCCTTTGAACCTGCCAGTTCCCCCGCATTCCTATGAGACCAACGACATCATTGTCATTGGCGTCGATACGGAGAAAGCGTGATGAGCAAGTTCATGGATTGGGTTGATGCGCGCTTTCCCGCGACCAAAATGTGGGAAGACCATCTCAGCAAGTACTACGCCCCGAAGAACTTCAACTTCTTCTACTTCTTTGGTTCCCTGGCGCTGCTCGTTCTGGTTAACCAGATCGTTACAGGTGTCTGGTTGACCATGAGCTACACCCCGTCGGCAGAAGAGGCATTTGCTTCCGTCGAATACATCATGCGCGACGTCGAGTACGGCTCGATCCTGCGTCTGCTGCACTCCACCGGCGCTTCGGCGTTCTTCATCGTGGTTTATCTGCACATGTTCCGTGGCTTGCTCTACGGTTCGTACCAGAAGCCGCGTGAGCTGGTGTGGGTCTTTGGCATGCTGATCTACCTGGCGCTGATGGCTGAAGCCTTCATGGGCTACCTGCTGCCGTGGGGCCAGATGTCCTACTGGGGTGCCCAGGTGATCATCTCGCTGTTCGGTGCGATCCCGGTCATCGGTAACGACCTGACCCAGTGGATCCGTGGTGACTACCTGATTTCCGGTATTACCCTGAACCGCTTCTTCGCCCTGCACGTTGTTGCGTTGCCGATCGTGATCCTCGGTCTGGTGGTGCTGCACGTTCTGGCATTGCACGAAGTCGGTTCGAACAACCCGGACGGCGTGGACATCAAGAAACACAAGGACGAAAACGGCGTACCGCTGGACGGCATTGCCTTCCACCCGTACTACACCGTGAAAGATATCGTCGGCGTGGTGGTGTTCCTGTTCATCTTCTGCTCGATCGTGTTCTTCTTCCCGGAAATGGGCGGTTACTTCCTCGAGAAGCCGAACTTCGAAGTGGCGAACGCCTTCAAGACCCCAGAGCACATCGCTCCGGTCTGGTACTTCACTCCGTTCTACGCAATTTTGCGGGCCATCCCGGACAAGCTCATGGGTGTTATCGCCATGGGTGCGTCGATTGCCATGCTGTTCGTCCTGCCGTGGCTGGACCGTAGCCCCGTCAAGTCGATGCGCTACAAAGGCTGGCTGAGCAAGGCCTGGCTGTGGGTGTTCTGCATTTCGTTCGTGATTCTGGGTGTGCTGGGCGTGTTGGCCCCGACTCCTGAGCGGACGTTGCTGTCGCAGGTATGTACCTTCCTGTACTTCGCCTACTTCATTCTGATGCCGTTCTACACCAGGCTCGAGAAGACCAAACCGGTTCCGGAAAGGGTGACTGGCTGATGAAAAAGTTATTTTTAGCGCTGATTTTTGCTGCTTTGCCTGTCCTGTCCTTCGCGGCTGAACACGGTGGTCCTGAGCTGGAAAAGGTCGACATCGACGTTTCCGACAAGGCTGCCATGCAAGATGGTGCACGTACCTTTGCCAACTATTGCATGGGCTGCCACAGCGCCAAGTTCCAGCGCTATGAGCGCGTTGCCGATGACCTGGGTATTCCCCATGATCTGATGCTGTCGAACCTGGTGTTCACTGGCGCCAAGATTGGCGACCACATGAGCATCGGCATGCAGCCGGCAGACGCCAAGGCCTGGTTCGGCGCGGCGCCGCCTGACCTGACGCTGGTGGCTCGTGTTCGCGGTACTGACTGGCTCTATGGCTACCTGAAGTCGTTCTACGAAGATCCGTCGCGTCCGTGGGGCGTGAACAACAAGGTCTTCCCGAACGTCGGCATGCCTAATGTCCTGGCGGGCCTGCAAGGCCGTCAGGTTATCGGTTGCAAGCAGGTTCAGATCGTCGAAGACGGCAAGAAGCAATATGACCCGCTGACTGGTACGCCTTTGACTCACGAAGCCTGTGATCAAATGACCATCGTGCCGAAAACCGGAGCCCTGACCGAAGAGCAGTTCGATGAGAAGGTCAAGAATCTGGTAACCTTCCTGGCTTACTCGGCTAACCCGGTTAAGTTGCAACATCAGCGCATTGGTACTTACGTCTTGCTGTACCTGGCGTTCTTCTTCGTGTTCGCTTATCTGCTCAAGCGCGAATACTGGAAAGATGTGCACTGATAAAGATTCAAGCAGTTGCTGTTAATCGCGCGCGCCCAAGGGCGCCTCTGAAGGTGTAACGAGTCTGGGTGATCCAGGCGTTACGGGAGGCGTCCTCTGGGCGCGCTCGTTTTTCCGCTTTCGATAATTTCAACAAGCGAGGAGGACCGCCATGGGCGTGACCAATCGGTTGGCCTGTTACTCCGACCCCGCCGACCACTATTCCCACCGAGTGCGTATCGTACTTGCAGAGAAGGGTGTCAGCGCCGAGATCATTTACGTGGAAGCTGGTCGCCAGCCGCCTAAACTGATTGAGGTGAACCCTTACGGAAGCCTGCCCACCCTGGTCGATCGTGACCTGGCGTTGTGGGAGTCGACCGTGGTGATGGAATATCTGGATGAGCGTTACCCGCACCCGCCGTTACTGCCGGTTTATCCTGTGGCGCGTGCCAACAGCCGTCTGCTGATTCATCGTATTCAGCGCGACTGGTGTGGCCTGGTGGATCTGATCCTGGATTCGAAGACCAAGGAAGCAGCCCGCGTCGTCGCTCGTAAAGAGCTACGCGAGAGCCTGACGGGCGTGTCGCCGTTGTTCGCCGACAAGCCGTTTTTCCTCAGCGAGGAACAAAGTCTGGTGGATTGCTGCCTACTACCCATACTCTGGCGCTTGCCGATTTTGGGTATTGAACTGCCGCGGCCTGCCAAGCCGCTGCTTGATTATATGGAGCGCTCGTTTGCGCGTGAGGCTTTCCAGGCAAGTCTGTCTGGTGTCGAACGCGATATGCGCTAAGGCTTAAGGAGCCGCTATGAACTCCAGTCGACCTTATCTGGTCCGCGCGCTCTACGAGTGGATTGTGGACAACGATTGCACCCCGCACATGCTGGTCAATTCGGAATATCCGTCGGTGCAGGTGCCTCAGGGTTTTGCCAGTGACGGGCAAATCGTCTTGAACGTGTCGCCACAAGCCGTGCGTCATTTGCACATGGACAATGAGGCGGTCAGCTTCGAAGGGCGCTTTGGTGGCGTGCCGCACACCCTGTACGTGCCTATCGCATCGATCCTGGGTATTTACGCCCGGGAGAACGGTCAGGGCATGGTGTTCGATCTGGAATCGCCTATGGAAGACGAGGAAGAGATCGAGCCGGATGATGATATTCCGCCACCCGACAGCGAGCCGCCGCGTCCCAGCGGGCGACCCAGTTTGAAAGTGGTGAAGTAATAAAAAAGGCGATCCGGATGGATCGCCTTTTTTGTGCCTGCGGTTTGGGTATCAGTCGATGTACTCAAACAGCTTCACAATCTTCTGCACGCCGGAAACGCCTTGTACCAGGTTGGTTGCCTGAGTGGCTTCCTGTTTGGTCAGCAGGCCCAGCAAGTAGACGATACCGTTCTCGGTCACCACCTTGATGCGCGAACCGGGAATGTTGGCATCTGCGAGCATCTGGGTCTTGATCTTGGTGGTCAGCCACGCGTCATTCTGGCGAGCCAGCAGCGAGGAGGGCGGCAGGATCTGCAATTCGTTGTGCACGGTTTTTACCCGTTGCACAGCGGCAGCGGCCTGCTCGGCCTTGGCCTTGAGGTCTTCACGAGGCGTCTGCCCGGCGAGCAGCACCACACCGTTGAAGCTGGTGACGACAATGTGCGAATCCTTGTCCAGGGCCGGGTCGGCCTTGGCCACGTTGACCCCGACTTTGGTATCGATCAGGGAGTCGTCGATCTTGCTGCCGAAGGTGCGCGTGCCACGGTCATCTTCAATCGGCGCTTCACGGCTGGCGTTAACCACCGAGGTGCAGCCGCTGATGCCGATCAGGCACAGGGTCAAGGCCATCAGGCCTAGGCGATTAGGGGTCATTCTTCACTCCCGAACAGTTGGCTGTCGATCAGATCGCAAAGGCAATGGATCGCCAGCAGGTGGACTTCCTGAATACGTGCGGTGACATTGGCCGGTACGCGAATCTCGACATCCTCGGGCAAAAGCAGCGACGCCATGCCGCCGCCATCGCGACCGGTCAATGCTACGACAATCATTTCGCGATCATGTGCGGCCTGGATCGCCTGAATTATGTTTGCCGAGTTGCCACTGGTGGAAATCGCCAGCAATACGTCGCCTGGCTGGCCGAGGGCGCGGATCTGTTTGGAGAAGATTTCGTTGTAGCTGTAGTCATTGGCGATCGAGGTGATGGTCGAGCTGTCGGTGGTCAGCGCGATGGCTGGCAGGCTCGGGCGTTCACGCTCGAAACGGTTGAGCAGCTCCGACGAAAAGTGCTGGGCGTCGCCGGCGGAACCGCCGTTGCCGCAGGAAAGCATTTTGCCCTCATTGAGCAGGGCGTTGACCATCACTTGGCTGGCTTGCTCGATGTGCGGTGCAAGTACGTCCATCGCCATTTGCTTGGTGTCGATACTGGCCTGAAAAAGCTGGCGAATTCGGGATTGCATGTCCATCTGTGTGACCTTAATTAGCGCGGCTACTCGGCACATGAATGTGCAGCCCGCAAAGCAAAGAGCAAAAGTGTTGGGTGTAGGTGTCCGGTTCGGGGCGCAAGCGATCAGCTGTCGAAGGCATTCTGAATCCAGTTCAACTGATCAAGGTTGCTGTCGATGGCAACCACGTCGAAACGGCAAGGGGAATTGGCCCAACGCGACTCGCGCTGAAGAAAATATTGCGCGGCGAAAATCAGTTTCTGCCGTTTGCGCTCATCGATGCTATCGAGCGCGCCACCCCATTGGGTGTTTTTTCTGTAGCGAACTTCAACGAATACTACTGTATCGCCATCAAGCATGACCAGATCAAGCTCGCCGCGTTTACACAACCAGTTCTGCGCCAGCAGGCGCAGACCGTGTTGTTGAAGATGCTCGAGCGCATGGCGCTCGGCATCTTGACCGCTTTGCCGGCGTGACCTGTCAGGCATCAGTTCGGGGTGTCCGGCAGGCGTTGAACCTGACCGTTGACGAACTGGGCCCATGGCAACTGGCGCACGACGCGTTGGTTCTGAGTCATGCCCAGGCTACCCGATTGGCCCGAGATGCGGCTGTCCGGCAAGGCCTTGAGTTGGCCCAGGCGTGGCGCCAGGCGGTAGGCATCGACGCCCATGGCGTACAGGCGACCGAGGCTGCCGCCGGCTTGTGGCCATTGCGCCGTCACTTGTTTGCGCAGTGGATCATTGGCGTCCAGCAACCATGGGGTTTCGCAGAAGCGAATGCCGTTCATGTCGTTGTACTGGTTGACGTCGCCACTTGCGCTGAACACGTGGGAAGTGGCGTAAACCGGCACATCGCCTGCGTACTGGAAGTTCAGGGTCGGTTTGATCTGCTGGGCCTGTTGCGGTGTCGCGGCCAGGAAGATGAACTCGATGTCCTGACGACGCGAAGGCTGCGCTGCTACCTGCGAGCCAACGGTGCTTTGCAGGCTTTTCGCGCGGCCTTCGCTCTGGCGCAGCTGGAACATGTCAGCAATCTGCTGGGCCAGTTGAACCGGTTGGTCTACGCGTTCGGTGGCGACGATGGTGCCACCGTTGGCTTGCCAGTCCTGGCTGAATGCGCGCAGTACACGATCGCCCCATTCGCCTTTCGGCACCATGATCGCGGCGCGATGCAGGCCGTCGGCACGAGCACGGCGGGACACTTCGCGGGCTTCGTCTTCAGCAGCGAGGCCAAACTGGAATAGTTGAGCCGGGCCTTGTTCGCCTTCGCTGTAGTTCAGCGCCAACGTCGTGATGGGCAGTTGCGGACGCGAGCTGAGTTGTTTGACTAGCGGTTTTTCCAGCGGGCCAACCACCAGTTGCACGCCATCGGCCTGGGCCTTGCGATAGAACTCGTCCATCGACGTCAGCTTCGAGCTGTCATAAAACTCGATGGCCGGTGGCTTCTGCCCGGCTTGTTGCGCCTGGTAGTGAGCCGCCATGAAGCCTTCACGCAGCGCTTTGCCGACCGAGGCCAGCGGACCATCCTGTGGCAGCAGCAGGGCGATCTTGCTCAGGGGCTGGCTGGCCAGTTCCTTGAGGTTGGTCAGTGCCTGCGGCAGATGAACGGCGGCGGGGTGTTTAGGGTTTTGCGCGCGCCAGTTATCAATCGCGGCTTGCTGTTGTTCCAGCGTGCCAGCCGATTTCACCGCCAGCGCCAGGCTCATCCAGCCGCCGAGATCGTCGGAGGTGGTGGGTTGCAGTTGCTCGGTAGGCAGCGAGGCGATCAGGGTCCAGATCGCTTCGTGGTTTTTGCTGGCCGCTTCACCGCTCAGCATTGGCGCGATGAAAATACGCTCCCGTGCGGCGGCCAGCGTCTGGCCATCGGCTTCAAGGGCGCGGGCGTGAACAGTGCCGGTGCGAACCTGTTGCTCGACGGGCAATTCACTCAGGTGTTGCAGGCTCGGATGGCTCAAGGCAGTCAGCGCCGCTTTGGGTTGGTTGCGCACCATCGCCAGTTCCGCCGCCAGCGTGCTGGCGAAGACTTGTGGGCCTGGCTTGAGTTGCTCGACCGGAACCAACTGCAGGATTTGCGCGGACTGGCCGGCATTCCCTTGGCGGTAGGCCACGTCTGCTGCGCTCAGGCGCAACAGGGCGGCTTTTTCCGGATCTTTGCTTTGATTCGCCTGCTCGAGCAATTGCTCGATGCTGGCATCCGGGGTCCGTGGAAGTTCGCCAAGGCTGGAAGAGGGCGAGCTGGCGCAAGCCGCCAGCAAGGCAGCGAGGCAGAGGGCAGTGAACAGCCGCAGGCAAGCGATCATGTAATGTTCCTGTTACTCGATCAAATTAGCGTGGAATTGTACCCAAGCACTGGCCGGGGCGCGATGTTACTGGCGTGAATCGATCAATTTAGCTCGTGTAAATGTTGCAGCACTGCACAAATGCCGTCGAAACCCGGCAGGGGCCAGGCGTATCGCAAGCGCCACTACGCGCTACAATGTCGCCTTTTACCGATCATGAGGTGTGCGCTTTGACTGCTCCAGGTGCTTTGAATTCCGCTGCTGGCTCGCTTTATGTGGTGGCGACGCCCATCGGCAACCTGGACGACATCAGTGCGCGTGCACTGAAGATCCTGCGCGACGTCGCGTTGATTGCTGCCGAAGACACGCGTCACTCCCAGCGTTTGATGCAGCATTTTGGCATCCCGACACCGTTGGCCGCCTGTCACGAGCACAACGAGCGGGATGAAGGTAGCCGCTTTATCACGCGTCTGTTGGCAGGCGATGACGTGGCGTTGATTTCGGATGCCGGTACGCCACTGATTTCCGATCCCGGTTATCACCTGGTGCGTCAGGCCCGTGCTGCGGGGATCAATGTGGTGCCGGTGCCGGGAGCCTGCGCATTGATCGCCGCGCTGTCGGCGGCGGGTTTGCCATCCGACCGGTTTATTTTTGAGGGCTTCCTGCCGGCCAAGGCTGTCGGTCGTCGCGCTCGTCTCGAGCTGGTAAAGGAAGAACCACGCACGCTGATTTTCTACGAAGCGCCGCACCGCATCCTGGAATGCCTGCAGGACATGGAGTTGGTGTTCGGTGGGGAGCGCCAGGCGTTGCTGGCTCGGGAAATCACCAAAACTTTTGAAACCCTTAAAGGCCTGCCATTGGCCGAGTTGCGCGAGTTCGTCGAGTCGGACAGCAATCAGCAGCGCGGCGAGTGTGTGGTGCTGGTGGCTGGCTGGGCTGCGCCCGAGACCGAGGACGCCGTCAGCAGCGAAGCGATGCGCATCCTTGACCTGTTGCTGGAGGAGATGCCGCTCAAGCGTGCGGCAGCCTTGGCGGCGCAAATCACCGGCGAGCGCAAGAATGTGCTGTATCAGGTCGCACTGGATAAGCAGAAGGGCGAGTAAAACCCGACGTGCAGGAGCGGCGAAAGGCGTTTAGCGCTTGTTCTTCGGCCGCTCTGCCGTTAACCTTCGCGGCGGAGAGTCGATCGGACAGTCGCTGCCCTCTATGAAAATTAGGGGGGGGAGGAAAGTCCGGGCTCCATAGGGCGAAGTGCCAGGTAATGCCTGGGAGGCGTGAGCCTACGGAAAGTGCCACAGAAAATAACCGCCTAAGCGCTTCGGCGCCGGTAAGGGTGAAAAGGTGCGGTAAGAGCGCACCGCACGTCTGGCAACAGTTCGTGGCTAGGTAAACCCCACTTGGAGCAAGACCAAATAGGGTCCCAAGGCGTGGCCCGCGCTGGGACCGGGTAGGTTGCTAAAGATGTCCAGTGATGGCCATCGTAGACGAATGACTGTTCAAGACAGAACCCGGCTTACAGATCGACTCTCCACCTTTTTCCCCTCCCTGTTTGAATCGTTGAACAGGGCGCCAGTGATGGCAGTTTCCCTCCGTTCAGAATCATCAGCAGAAGCCCTCTCGTAATACCAAAAAAATCTTACTCTTAACAAACTACTTTAACTTTCGAGCGCAGCCATCCGTGCTGATTCAAGTTATTGAGTGGAATGACACGTCAGATTCCCGTAACACCTCCTTCTGTGCTCCTAAATCTCAGTTCTGTAAGGGTTTTCCTTTAATCCGCGCCTTGACGGTGCGGTGGCCGCATTCCTATAGTGTGCGCAAGTGGCGGAAAGTGGCATGAAGTGGGTTTTTTGAGCGTAAAACGCTAAAATTTGGAGAAACGCTGACGTGTTTCGCGGAGCTAACGCTATCAGTCTCGATGCAAAGGGCCGTCTCGCCATGCCGAGCCGGTACCGTGACGAGCTCGTTTCGCGTAGTTCCGGTCAGTTAATCGTCACAATCGATGCCGTTGATCCATGTTTGTGTGTTTACCCGCTCGATGAGTGGGAAATTATTGAAACCAAACTGCGCGCACTGCCTTCGCTTCGCGAAGAGAACCGCCGCCTGCAACGCTTACTGATTGGTAATGCCGTCGACCTCGAGCTCGATGGCAGTGGTCGTTTTCTGGTTCCACCGCGTCTTCGTGAATATGCCAAGTTGGATAAGCGCGCGATGTTGGTAGGCCAACTGAACAAGTTCCAATTATGGGACGAGGATGCCTGGGATGCGGTTTCTGCCGCTGACCTGGCTGCTATTCAACAACCGGGCGCCATGCCTGATGAACTGCGTGATTTGATCCTGTGACTATTGATAGCGGCTTTAACCACATCACCGTACTGCTTGACGAAGCCGTCGAGGCTCTCGCCGTACGTCCTGATGGCTGCTATCTGGACGGTACGTTCGGGCGCGGCGGTCACAGCCGGCTGATCTTGAGTCAGCTGGGTCCTGATGGCCGGTTGCTCGGATTTGACAAGGATCCTCAAGCCATTGCCACCGGGCAGACGCTAGCGGCCGAAGACGGCCGCTTTGTCGTTGTGCAGCGCAGCTTTGCCGAGCTCGGTTCGGAAGTCGCCGACCGCAGTCTGGCCGGCAAGGTCAGCGGCGTTTTGCTCGACCTCGGCGTGTCTTCGCCGCAGCTCGACGACCCTGAGCGTGGCTTCAGTTTCCTCAATGACGGCCCGCTGGACATGCGCATGGACCCGTCCCGCGGGATCAGCGCTGCCGAGTTCGTCAACACCGCGCCGGTGGAAGAAATCGCTCGTGTGTTCAAAGAGTACGGCGAAGAACGTTTCTCCGGTCGTATGGCCCGTGCCGTGGCCGAGCGCCGCGACATCAAGCCGTTCGAACGCACCGCCGACCTGGCCGAAGTCCTGAAAGTCGCCAATCCGGCATGGGAAAAGGGCAAGAACCCGGCGACCCGTGCGTTCCAGGGCCTGCGCATTCACGTCAACAACGAATTGGGCGATCTGGAAGCCGGCCTCGAAGCGGCTTTGGAATGCCTGGAAGTCGGCGGCCGCCTGGTCGTTATCAGCTTCCACTCGCTGGAAGACCGCATCGTCAAACTGTTCATGCGCAAACTGGTTAAAGGTGAAGCCGACAATCTGCCGCGCAACTTGCCGGTACGTCACGTCGCCTTCGAACCGATCATCAAGATCCATGGCAAAGCGCAGTCCGCCTCCGAGGCCGAACTCAAAGCCAACCCACGTTCCCGTAGCGCCGTCATGCGCGTGGCGGAGAAGCTGCGGTGAGCAAGCTTTTCGCCAAGCCACTGCCCGGCGGCAGCTTTTTCATGCTGCTGCTGTTTGTGGCCGTGCTCGTTTCGGCGATCGGCGTGTCGTACAGCGCCCACTGGAACCGTCAACTGTTGAACTCGCTGTACAACGAGTTGAGCGTGCGCGACAAGGCGCAGGCCGAGTGGGGCCGCCTGATTCTCGAGCAAAGTACCTGGACCGCCCACAGCCGTATCGAAGTGCTGGCCACCGAACAGCTGAAGATGCGCATTCCTGGCGCCGCTGAAGTGCAGATGGTGACGCCATGATGAAACTCGAAGGGGCAATGTTCCCATGGCGTTTCCGCGTGGTACTGGGGTTGCTCGGCATCATGGTCGCGGCGATTTCCTGGCGCATCATCGACCTGCAAGTCATCGACCGTGCCTTCCTTAAAGGTCAGGGCGATGCGCGCAGTGTTCGTCATATTCCTATCCCGGCTCACCGTGGTCTGATCACCGACCGTAACGGCGAGCCTTTGGCCGTGAGTACGCCGGTCACCACGCTGTGGGCCAACGCCAAGGAAATGCAAACGGCCAAGGAAAAGTGGCCGGCACTGGCGGCGGCGCTGGGTCAGGACCCGAAAGCCCTGGCTGAACGTCTCGAAGCCCAGGCCAACAAAGAATTCATTTACCTGGTGCGCGGGCTGACCCCCGAGCAGGGCCAGTCGGTGCTCGACCTGAAAGTGCCGGGCGTCTACGGCATTGAAGAGTTTCGGCGTTTCTACCCGGCCGGTGAAGTGACCGCGCACATGGTCGGATTTACCGACATCGATGACCACGGTCGTGAAGGTGTCGAACTGGCTTATGACGAATGGCTCGCCGGGGTCGCCGGCAAGCGTCAGGTCATCAAGGACCGGCGCGGAAGGCTGATCAAGGATGTCCAGGTCACCAAAAACGCCAAGGCCGGCAAGCCCTTGGCGTTGTCCATTGACCTGCGCCTGCAATACCTGGCCAACCGCGAACTGCGTAACGCGATCATCGAGAACGGCGCGAAGGCCGGCAGCCTGGTGATCATGGACGTGAAGACCGGCGAGATCCTCGCCATGGTCAACCAGCCGACTTACAACCCCAACAACCGTCGCAACTTGCAACCGGCGATGATGCGTAACCGCGCGATGATCGACGTGTTCGAACCAGGTTCGACCATGAAGGCGATCTCGATGAGCGCCGCGATTGAAACCGGCCGCTGGAAACCGAGCGATACCGTCGAGGTGTACCCAGGCTCCTTGCAGATCGGCAAATACACCATCAAGGACGTATCGAAGACCGAAGGCCCGGTGCTCGACCTGACCGGGATTCTGATCAATTCCAGTAACGTCGGCATGAGTAAGGTCGCGTTCGATATCGGCGGCGAAACCATTTTCCGTCTGGCGCAAAAAGTCGGTCTCGGCCAGGACACCGGCCTCGGCTTCCCGGGCGAACGCGTCGGCAACCTGCCGAACTACCGCGAATGGCGCAAGGCAGAAACCGCCACGCTGTCCTACGGCTACGGTATTTCCGTGACCGCGATCCAGTTGGTACACGCCTTCTCGGCGCTGGCCAACAACGGTCGCCTCGCACCGCTGACCCTGATCAAAACCGACACGCCGCCGCAGACCACGCAAGTGCTGCCGGAAGCCGTCGCAAAAACCATGCAAGGCATGCTGACCCAGGTAATCGAAGCGCCGCGCGGTGTGTTCCGTGCACAGGTGCCGGCGTACCACGTGGCCGGCAAGTCGGGTACTGCACGTAAAACGTCGGTGGGCACCAAGGGCTACGCCGAGAACTCTTACCGCTCGCTGTTCGCCGGCTTCGGCCCGATGAGCGATCCGCGTTACGCCATCGTCGTGGTGATCGATGAACCGACCAAGGCCGGTTACTTCGGTGGTCTGGTCTCGGCGCCGGTGTTCAGCAAAGTGATGTCCGGGACGCTGCGCCTGATGAACATCACGCCGGACAACCTGCCGCCGACGCAAACCGCGAACGCCACCCCCGTTGTTCCGCTGAAAGCCAATGGAGGGCGCGGCTGATGTCTCTAAGTCTGAATAAAATTTTCGCCCACGCTGGCCGCGATCTGTTGATCCGCGAATTGGCTCTCGACAGCCGCAACGTGCGCGCTGGCGACTTGTTTCTCGCTGTCCCTGGCGGGCGTTTCGACGGTCGTGCCCACATCGCCGACGCGCTGCAACGCGGCGCTGCCGCTGTGGCGTATGAAGTCGAAGGCTCGACCGTATTGCCGATCACCGACGTGCCGATGATTCCGGTCAAAGGCCTGGCCGCACAGCTGTCGGACATCGCCGGGCGCTTTTATGGCGACCCGAGCCGTCACTTGAACCTGGTGGGCGTGACCGGCACCAACGGCAAAACCAGCGTGACCCAATTGGTTGCCCAGGCGCTTGATCTGCTTGGCCAACACTGCGGCATCGTCGGCACGTTGGGCTCCGGTTTCTACGGCGCGCTGGAAAGCGGCCTGCACACCACGCCGAATCCAATCGCCGTGCAAGCGACCCTGGCCGACCTGAAAAAGGCCGGCGCCAAAGCGGTCGCCATGGAAGTCTCGTCCCATGGCCTGGATCAGGGCCGCGTCACAGCGCTGGCGTTTGATGTGGCGGTGATGACCAACCTGTCCCGCGATCACCTTGATTACCACGGCACCATGCAGGCCTACGGCGAAGCCAAGGCCAAGCTGTTTGCCTGGAACGATTTGAAGTGCCGGGTGGTGAATCTCGACGACGACTTTGGCCGGCAACTGGCCGCCGAAAAGCGTGAGTCGCGTTTGATCACCTACAGCCTCGAAGACAGCAGCGCCTACCTGTTTTGCCGGGAAGCGCAATTCGACGACGAAGGCGTGCGCGCCACATTGGTGACGCCGCAGGGCGAGCACCATTTGCGCAGCACCTTGCTCGGTCGCTTCAACCTGAGCAACGTGCTGGCCGCAGTCGGCGCGTTGCTCGGTCTGGATTATGCGCTGGACGAAATCCTCAACGTCCTGCCGAAGCTCGAAGGCCCGGCCGGTCGTATGCAGCGCCTCGGTGGCGGTACTCAGCCGCTGGTGGTGGTCGATTACGCCCACACCCCGGATGCGCTGGAAAAAGTATTGATGGCCCTGCGTCCACACGCCAAGGGTCGCTTGCTGTGCCTGTTCGGCTGCGGCGGTGATCGTGATCGCGGCAAGCGTCCGCTGATGGCCGAAGTGGTCGAGCGTCTGGCCGACGGCGTACTGGTCACCGATGACAACCCGCGCACCGAAGACCCGTCAGTGATCTTCGATGACATCCGCGCCGGCTTCACGGCTGTGGATAAAGTGACGTTCGTGGCCGGCCGTGGCCAGGCGATTGCCCAGTTGATCGCTGGTGCTTCGGCGGATGACGTGATTGTCCTGGCCGGCAAAGGTCACGAGGACTATCAGGAAATCAACGGCGAGCGTCACGACTTCTCCGATCTGGTCGAGGCCGATCATGCCCTGACCGCATGGGAGGTGGCTCATGCTTAAAGCCTTGAAACTGAGCGAACTGACCGGCGCATTGAATGGCCAACTGCTCGTTGCCGATGCCACGTTCGATGGCGTCAGCATCGACAGCCGTGCGATCAAGCCCGGCCAGCTGTTTATTGCCCTGACCGGCCCGCGTTTCGACGGTCATGACTACCTGAACGACGTGGCCAACAATGGCGCCGTAGCCGCACTGGTCGAGCGTGAAGTCGCCGACAGCGCGTTGCCACAACTGCTGGTCAATGACACCCGTCAGGCGCTCGGGCAACTGGGCGCGCTGAACCGTGCGGCGTTCACCCACCCGGTCGCAGCCATCACCGGTTCCAGCGGCAAGACCACGGTCAAGGAAATGCTCGCGAGCATCCTGCGCACGCGCGGTCCGGTGCTGGCGACCCGTGGCAACCTGAACAACGACCTCGGCGTGCCGCTGACCTTGCTCGAACTCGCGCCGGAACACACCGCCGCCGTGATCGAACTCGGTGCTTCGCGCCTGGGCGAAATTGCCTACACCGTGGGCATGACCAAACCCCACGTGGCCATCCTCAACAACGCAGGGACTGCGCACGTGGGCGAGTTTGGCGGGCCGGAAAAAATCGTTGAAGCCAAAGGCGAAATTATCGAAGGGCTCGAGGCCGATGGCATCGCCGTTCTTAATCTCGACGACAAGGCTTTTGAAATCTGGAAGACCCGCGCGGCCGGTCGCAAAGTGCTGACGTTCGCCCTGAGCAACCTCAGCGCCGATTTCTACGCCAGCGACCTGGACCGCGACGCTCGCGGTTGCCCGGCGTTCAACCTGCACACGCCTGAAGGTGTTGAGCGGGTTCAACTGAACCTGCTCGGCACGCATAACGTCGCCAACGCCATGGCCGCTGCCGCTGCCGCGCATGCCTTGGGCGTGTCGCTGTTCGGCATTGCCACGGGCCTGGGCGCCGTGCAACCGGTCAAGGGCCGCACCGTCGCGCAATTGGCCACCAACGGCATGCGCGTGATTGATGACACGTACAACGCAAACCCGACCTCCATGTGCGCCGCCGTTGATATACTCGCCGGCTTTTCCGGCCGCACCGTCCTGGTGCTCGGGGATATCGGCGAGTTGGGCGATTGGGCGGAGCAGGGGCACCGCGATGTGGGTGAATACGCCCGCGGCAAAGTATCCGCGCTGTATGCCGTCGGACCGATGATGGCTCACGCCGTCAACGCTTTCGGTCCACAGGCCTTTCACTTCAGCACTCAGGCTGAACTGATCAAGGCCCTGGGCGCCGAGCAAGACACCAACACCACCATTTTGATCAAGGGCTCGCGCAGCGCTGCGATGGAAAACATCGTCGCCGCTTTGTGCGGGTCCAGTCTGGAGAAACATTAATGCTGCTGCTGCTAGCGGAGTATCTGCAACAGTTCTACAAAGGCTTCGCGGTCTTTCAGTACCTGACCCTGCGCGGGATTCTCGGTGTGCTGACCGCGCTGGTCCTGTCGCTGTGCTATGGCCCGTGGATGATCCGCACTTTGCAGAACCGTCAGATCGGTCAATCCGTTCGCAACGACGGTCCACAGTCGCACTTGTCCAAGTCGGGTACACCGACCATGGGCGGCGCGCTGATTCTGTCGTCCATCGGCGTCAGCACCTTGCTCTGGGCTGACCTGAGCAACCGTTATGTCTGGACGGTGCTGCTGGTAACTTTGCTGTTCGGTGCCATTGGCTGGGTCGACGATTATCGCAAAGTGATCGAGAAGAACTCCCGTGGCTTGCCGAGTCGCTGGAAGTACTTCTGGCAGTCGGTGTTCGGCCTGGGCGCTGCGATCTTCCTTTATATGACCGCCGCCACCCCGGTGGAAACCACCCTGATCCTGCCGATGCTCAAGGATTACAGCATTCCGCTGGGTGCAGGCTTTATCGTCCTGACCTACTTCGTGATCGTCGGCTCGAGCAACGCGGTCAACCTGACTGACGGCCTTGATGGCCTGGCAATCATGCCGACCGTGATGGTCGGCGGCGGTCTGGGGATCTTCTGCTACCTGTCGGGTAACGTGAAATTCGCTGAATACCTGCTGATTCCTTATGTACCGGGCGCGGGTGAACTGATCGTGTTCTGCGGCGCGCTGATCGGTGCGGGCCTCGGCTTCCTCTGGTTCAACACCTATCCGGCCCAGGTGTTCATGGGCGACGTCGGCGCACTGGCGCTCGGCGCGGCACTGGGCACTATCGCGGTGATCGTCCGTCAGGAAATCGTCCTGTTCATCATGGGCGGCGTGTTCGTGATGGAGACCCTGTCGGTGGTCATCCAGGTGGCTTCTTTCAAGATGACCGGTCGCCGCGTGTTCCGCATGGCACCGATTCACCACCACTTTGAACTCAAGGGCTGGCCTGAGCCACGCGTGATCGTCCGTTTCTGGATCATCACCGTGATACTCGTACTGGTCGGCCTTGCCACCCTGAAGCTGAGGTAGGAACTCGTGTCTCTGATCGCTTCTGACCACTTCCGCATCGTTGTCGGCCTCGGCAAGAGCGGCATGTCCCTGGTTCGCTTCCTGGCGAACCGGGGCACGTCGTTTGCCGTGGCCGATACGCGGGAAAATCCACCGGAACTGGCCACGCTCGAGCGTGACTATCCGCACGTGGAAGTGCGTTGTGGCGAGCTGGACGTCGAGTTCCTGTGCCGTGCCGACGAGCTCTACGTGAGCCCCGGCCTGGCACTGGCGACCCCGGCCCTGCAGGCTGCCGCCACCCGTGGCGTGAAATTGTCCGGTGACATCGAGCTGTTCGCGCGTAACGCGAAGGCGCCGATTGTCGCCATCAGCGGTTCCAACGCGAAAAGCACCGTCACCACCCTGGTCGGCGAGATGGCGGTCGCGGCGGGCAAACGTGTGGCTGTCGGCGGCAACCTCGGCACGCCGGCGCTGGACCTGCTGGGCGATGACATCGAGCTGTACGTGATGGAGCTGTCGAGTTTCCAGCTGGAAACCACCGATCAACTGAACGCCGAAGTGGCGACTGTGCTCAATGTCAGCGAAGACCACATGGACCGTTACAGCGGTCTGCCGGCCTATCATCTGGCCAAGCACCGGATCTTCCGTGGCGCCAGACAGTTTGTGGTCAACCGTCAGGACGCCCTGAGCCGTCCGTTGATGGGCGAGGGCCAGCCGTGCTGGACCTTCGGTTTGAGCAAACCTGATTTCAAGGCCTTCGGTATCCGTGAAGAAGAGGGCGAGAAATACCTGGCCTTCGAATTCCAGAACCTGATGCCGGTGCGCGAGTTGAAAATTCGTGGCGCCCACAACCAGTCCAACGCCCTGGCGGCATTGGCGCTGGGCCATGCTGTCGGTCTGCCATTCGACGCCATGCTCACGGCCCTGCGCAGCTTTGCCGGCCTCGAGCATCGCTGCCAATGGGTGCGTGATCTGGACGGCGTCGGCTACTACAACGATTCCAAGGCCACCAACGTCGGTGCCGCGCTGGCGGCCATCGAAGGTTTGGGCGCGGACATCGACGGCAAGATCGTGCTGATCGCCGGTGGCGACGGCAAGGGTGCCGAGTTCAATGACCTGCGTGATCCGGTGGCTGCCAACTGCCGCGCCGTGATCCTGATGGGCCGTGACTCCGACAAGATCGGCCAGGCCATCGGCGATGCTGTGCCGCTGATCCGCGCCGGTTCGCTGCTCGAAGCCGTGGAGCAATGCCGCGCAGCAGCCCACCCCGGTGACGTGGTGCTGCTGTCACCGGCCTGCGCCAGTTTCGACATGTTTAAAAATTACGAAGATCGTGGTCACCAGTTCGTCCGCGCTGTGGAGGAATTGGCATGAGCCTGATGAACATCATCAAGCCTTATCCATCGCCGATCATCACCGGGCGCGGGGTCGACCTCGACTTCCCGATGCTCGCCGGTTGCCTGGCCTTGATCGGCCTGGGGCTGGTCATGATTGCATCGGCCTCGACCGAAGTCGCCGCGGTGCAATCGGGCAGTGCCCTGTATTACATGATCCGCCACCTTATCTATATCGTTCTGGGTCTGGGTGCCTGCGTCATCACCATGATGATCCCGATCGCCACCTGGCAACGCTTGGGCTGGCTGATGCTGCTGGGTGCATTCGGTTTGCTGGTGATGGTGATCATTCCGGGGATCGGCCGTGAAGTGAACGGTTCGATGCGCTGGATCGGGTTCAGCTTCTTCAACGTTCAGCCTTCCGAGATCGCCAAGGTGTTCGTGGTGATCTACCTCGCCGGCTATCTGGTGCGTCGCCAGAAAGAAGTGCGAGAAAGCTGGATGGGCTTCTTCAAGCCGTTCATCGTGCTGCTGCCAATGGCCGGCCTGTTGCTGATGGAACCGGACTTCGGTGCCACCGTCGTGATGATGGGGGCAGCGGCGGCGATGTTGTTCCTGGGCGGGGTGGGGCTGTTCCGGTTTTCCTTGATGGTGGTTCTGGCCGTCGCGGCAGTGGTGCTGTTGATTCAAGTGCAGCCGTATCGTATGGCGCGTCTGACCAACTTTGCCGACCCATGGGCCGACCAGTTCGGCGCCGGCTATCAGTTGTCTCAGGCATTGATCGCGTTTGGTCGCGGCGAATGGCTGGGCGTTGGCCTGGGCAACAGCGTGCAGAAACAGTTCTACCTGCCGGAAGCCCACACGGACTTCGTGTTCTCGGTGCTGGCTGAAGAGCTGGGCGCCGTGGGCTCGTTGTGCACCGTGGCACTGTTCGTGTTTGTCTGTATTCGTGGCATGTACATCGGTTATTGGGCCGAGAAGGCCAAGCAGTTCTTCGCCGCTTACATCGCGTACGGCCTGTCGTTCCTGTGGATTGGTCAGTTCCTGATCAACATCGGTGTGAACGTCGGCCTGCTGCCGACCAAAGGCCTGACCCTGCCGTTCCTCAGTTACGGCGGCAGTTCGTTGGTGATTTGCGGTGCCTGTCTCGGCTTGTTGCTGCGTATCGAGTGGGAGAGTCGAACTCACCTCGGCAGTGAAGAGATGGAGTTCCATGAGAGTGACTTCGCCGAGGAGCCACCCCATGGGCGCTAACGTATTGATTATGGCGGGCGGCACCGGGGGCCACGTGTTCCCGGCACTGGCTTGCGCTCGCGAATTCCAGGCCCGCGGTTACACCGTGCATTGGCTCGGAACGCCGCGTGGTATCGAGAACGACCTGGTGCCGATGGCCGGTATCGAGCTGCATCGGATCAACGCCAGCGGCTTGCGCGGCAAGGGCAAATTGTCCCTGCTCAAGGCACCGTTCATGTTGCTCAAATCCGTCTGGCAGGCGCGGGCGATCATTCGTCAGTTGCGGCCAGTGTGCGTGGTCGGCTTCGGTGGTTACGTGACCGGGCCTGGTGGTGTTGCCGCCAAACTGGCCGGTGTGCCGGTGATCGTTCACGAACAGAACGCCGTGGCCGGTACCGCCAATCGGTTGCTGGTGCCGTTGGCCGCCCGAGTCTGTGAAGCGTTCCCCGACACCTTTACCCTGTCGGACAGCCGTCGGACCACCGGTAACCCGGTGCGCACCGAGCTGTTCCTCGAAACGGCACGACCCGCCCTGGCCGGTCGCAAGGCGCGTTTGCTGATCCTGGGCGGTAGCCTGGGCGCAGAACCGTTGAACAAATTGCTGCCTGAAGCCTTGTCGCAAGTCGCCCCCGACCTGCGTCCGGAAGTGTTTCATCAGGCCGGTAAAGACCACGATGAAGTGACTGCAGAGCGCTATCGCGCGGCTGGCGTCGAGGCGCAAGTGCAGCCTTTCATCAAAGACATGGCCCAAGCCTATGGCTGGGCCGACCTGGTGGTGTGCCGCGCAGGCGCGCTGACCATCAGTGAACTGGCCGCCGCCGGTCTGCCCTCGATGCTGGTGCCTTTGCCCCACGCGATCGACGATCACCAGACCCGCAACGCCGATTATTTGGCCCGTGAAGGCGCTGCCTTCCTGATGCCGCAAAGAACGACTGGCGCAGCGGATCTTGCCGCTCGCCTGACAGAGGTCCTGATGCAACCACAACGACTCAACGATATGGCTACCGCGGCACGCCGCCTGGCCAAACCCGATGCCACCCGTAACGTGGTCGATACCTGCCTGGAGGTGGCCCATGGTTGAGAATCAGAAAGCCATGCCGCAACCGGAAATGCGCCGCATCCGTAAAATCCACTTCGTCGGTATCGGCGGCGTGGGCATGTGCGGGATTGCCGAGGTGTTGTTGAACCTGGGCTATGACGTGTCCGGTTCCGACCTGAAGGCGTCGCCGGTCACCGAGCGCCTGGAATCTTTCGGCGCGCAGATCTTTATCGGTCACCGCGCCGAAAACGCTGCCGCTGCCGATGTGCTGGTGGTGTCGAGCGCCGTCAACACCTCCAACCCGGAAGTCGCGACTGCGCTGGAACGCCGTATTCCGGTGGTACCACGTGCCGAGATGCTGGCCGAGCTGATGCGCTACCGCCACGGTATTGCCGTCGCCGGTACCCACGGTAAAACCACCACCACCAGCCTGATCGCTTCGGTGTTCGCGGCCGGTGGCCTGGACCCGACGTTCGTCATCGGTGGCCGCCTGAATGCCGCGGGCACCAATGCCCAGCTTGGCACCAGCCGTTACCTGATCGCCGAAGCCGACGAAAGCGATGCCAGTTTCCTGCACTTGCAGCCGCTGGTGGCCGTGGTCACCAACATCGACGCCGATCACATGGCGACCTACGACGGTGACTTCAACAAACTGAAGAAAACCTTCGTCGAGTTCCTCCACAACCTGCCGTTCTACGGTCTGGCCGTGGTGTGCCTGGACGATCCGGTGGTGCGTGAAATCCTTCCGCTGGTCAAGCGCCCGACCGTCACGTACGGCTTCGGCGATGACTGCGATGTGCGCGCGATCAATGTGCGTCAACAGGGCATGCAGACCTTCTTCACCGTGCTGCGCCCTGAGCGCGAGCCGTTGGATGTCTCGGTGAACATGCCGGGCAACCACAACGTATTGAACGCGCTGGCGACCATCTGCATCGCCTCTGACGAGGGTGTCAGCGATGAAGCCATCGTCCAGGGCCTGTCCGGGTTCCAGGGTGTTGGCCGACGCTTCCAGGTCTACGGCGAACTGCCGGTCGAAGGCGGCAACGTGATGCTGGTCGACGACTACGGTCACCACCCGACCGAAGTCGCTGCCGTGATCAAGGCCGTACGCGGTGGCTGGCCGGAGCGCCGTCTGGTGATGGTTTACCAGCCGCACCGTTACAGCCGCACCCGCGACCTGTACGACGATTTCGTCAATGTACTGGCCGATGCCAACGTGCTGCTGCTGATGGAAGTGTATCCGGCCGGCGAAGAGCCGATTCCGGGCGCGGACAGCCGCAAGTTGTGCAACAGCATCCGCCAGCGCGGTCAGCTGGACCCGATCTACATCGAGCGCGGTGTCGACCTCGCGCCGCTGGTCAAGCCGCTGCTGCGTGCCGGCGACATCCTGCTGTGCCAGGGCGCCGGTGATATCGGCGGTCTCGCGCCAAAACTGTTGAACAGTCCGTTGTTCGCCGGTGCCGTTGCTGCACCTGCCGTGGGGAAGTTGAAATGACTGCTGCTTATGCCAACCTCGTCTCCACCGTCGCGCCGAAAGACTTCGGCCGCGTCGCCGTGCTGTTCGGCGGCAAGAGTGCCGAGCGTGAGGTTTCGCTGAAGTCCGGTAACGCGGTCCTCGCTGCACTGCAAAGTGCCGGTGTGGACGCGTTCGGCCTCGACGTCGGCGACGACCTGTTGCAGCGTTTGCTCAACGAAAAGATCGACCGCGCCTTCATCATTCTCCACGGTCGTGGCGGTGAAGACGGCAGCATGCAGGGCCTGCTCGAATGCCTGGGCATTCCGTACACCGGCAGCGGCATTCTGGCGTCGGCGCTGGCCATGGACAAACTGCGCACCAAGCAGGTCTGGCACAGCCTGGGTATTCCGACACCGCGTCACGCCGTCTTGAGCAGCGAGGCTGATTGTATTTCGGCAGCGACGGAACTGGGCTTCCCTTTGATCGTCAAACCGGCGCATGAAGGTTCAAGTATCGGTATGGCCAAAGTGAGTTCCGCGTCCGAGTTGATCGACGCCTGGAAAGCGGCCAGTACCTACGATTCGCAAGTGTTGGTCGAGCAATGGATTCACGGTCCGGAGTTCACCATCGCCACCCTGCGTGACCAGGTGTTGCCTCCGATTGCCCTGGGCACGACGCACAGCTTCTACGACTACGACGCCAAGTACATCGCCAACGATACCCAGTACCGCATTCCGTGCGGGCTCGACAGCACCAAGGAAAAGGAACTCATGGACCTCACGGCGAAAGCCTGCGAGGCGCTGGGTATCGCCGGTTGGGGCAGGGCAGACGTGATGCAGGACGCCGACGGGCAGTTCTGGTTCCTGGAAGTGAACACCGCGCCGGGCATGACCGATCACAGCCTGGTGCCGATGGCGGCCCGTGCCGCCGGCCTGGATTTCCAGCAACTGGTTCTAGCGATTCTGGCAGCCAGTTTCGAGGTTAGAGGTTAAGACCATGCAAGGCGCGCAGCTAAGACATCAGCCTCCACCCGCACCCGGCCGCAAGCCGGTGCCACGGGGTGCCAGCCGAATGGTGGCCAAAGAGCCGATGTCGATGCGCCTGCCGAAAGCCAATTTTGGTTTTCTCAAAGCGTTGTTCTGGCCGGTGCTGTTGGTTGCACTGGGGTTTGGCACTTACGAAGGCGCGCAGCGTTTGCTGCCGTACGCCGACCGGCCGATCACCAAGATCAACGTGCAGGGTGATTTGAGTTACATCAGCCAGCAAGCCGTGCAGCAGCGGATCGCCCCGTACGTGGCGTCGAGCTTCTTCACCATTGACCTTGAGAGCATGCGCACCGAGCTTGAGACGATGCCATGGATTGCCCACGCCGAAGTGCGTCGGGTGTGGCCGGATCAAGTGGTGATCCGCCTGGAAGAACAACTGCCGGTGGCCCGTTGGGGCGATGAATCGCTGTTGAACAACCAGGGCCAGGCGTTCACCCCGCGTGAGCTGGCGAACTACGAACACTTGCCACAGCTGTTCGGCCCACAACGGGCCCAGCAGCAAGTGATGCAGCAATACCAGGTGCTGAGCCAGATGCTCAGGCCATTGGGTTTCTCGATTGCACGCCTGGAATTGCGTGAACGCGGCAGCTGGTTCCTGACCACCGGCGCCGGCAGTGCCGGCCCGGGAATCGAACTGCTGCTGGGACGCGGCAACCTGGTGGAGAAGATGCGCCGTTTCATTGCCATCTACGACAAGACGCTTAAAGAACAGATTACGAACATTGCGCGCATCGATCTGCGCTACGCCAACGGCCTCGCTGTTGGCTGGCGGGAACCTGTAGCGCCCACGACAGCCCAACCCGCTGTCGCGAAGAATTAAGAAGAGGCAGGACCCATGGCAAACGTGCAAAGCGGCAAAATGATCGTCGGTCTCGATATCGGCACCTCCAAGGTGGTGGCGCTGGTCGGCGAGGTTGCGGACGACGGCACGCTGGAAATCGTCGGGATCGGTACCCATCCGTCCCGTGGCCTGAAGAAAGGCGTGGTGGTGAACATCGAGTCCACCGTTCAGTCGATCCAGCGCGCTATCGAAGAAGCGCAGCTGATGGCCGGTTGCCGCATTCATTCGGCGTTTGTCGGCGTGGCCGGCAATCACATCCGCAGCCTGAACTCCCACGGCATCGTGGCGATTCGTGATCGTGAAGTCAGCTCGGCCGACCTTGAGCGCGTCCTCGACGCTGCCCAGGCTGTGGCGATCCCGGCTGACCAGCGCGTGCTGCACACCCTGCCGCAGGATTACGTGATCGATAACCAGGAAGGCGTTCGTGAGCCACTGGGCATGTCCGGCGTGCGTCTGGAAGCCAAGGTTCACGTGGTCACCTGCGCCGTCAACGCCGCACAGAACATTGAAAAATGCGTGCGCCGCTGCGGCCTGGAAATCGACGACATCATTCTCGAGCAACTGGCCTCGGCCTACTCGGTCCTGACCGACGACGAGAAAGAGCTGGGCGTGTGCCTGGTGGACATCGGCGGCGGTACCACCGACATCGCCATCTTCACCGAAGGCGCGATCCGCCACACCGCGGTGATCCCGATTGCGGGCGACCAGGTGACCAACGACATCGCCATGGCGTTGCGCACTCCGACCCAGTACGCCGAAGAAATCAAGATTCGCTACGCCTGCGCCCTGGCCAAACTGGCCGGTGCCGGTGAAACCATCAAGGTGCCAAGCGTTGGCGACCGTCCACCGCGCGAGCTGTCCCGCCAGGCCCTGGCCGAAGTGGTAGAGCCGCGTTACGACGAGCTGTTCACGCTGATCCAGGCCGAGCTGCGTCGCAGCGGCTACGAAGACCTGATCCCGGCCGGCATCGTGCTGACCGGCGGTACGTCGAAAATGGAAGGCGCCACCGAATTGGCCGAGGAAATCTTCCATATGCCGGTCCGCCTGGGCGTGCCGCATGGCGTCAAGGGCCTGGACGATGTGGTCCGCAACCCGATTTATTCCACCGGCGTTGGCCTGTTGATGTACGGCCTGCAAAAGCAGTCCGACGGGATTTCGTTCTCGGGCATCAGCAGCCGCGACAGCTACAGCAATGAAGAACCGAAAGCCGCCTTGCTCGATCGCATCAAGAGCTGGGTACAAGGCAACTTCTAAAGATTTATCGCAGCACCGTTGTAGATACACGCAGTAGGCGAAAAAACTAGAGAACGTAAAGGAGAGGGAAAATGTTCGAACTCGTAGACAACATCCCCGCAAGCCCGGTTATTAAAGTTATCGGTGTTGGCGGAGGCGGCGGCAACGCTGTCAACCACATGGTCAAGAGCAACATTGAAGGCGTTGAATTCATCTGCGCCAACACTGATGCCCAGGCGCTGAAATCCATCGGCGCGCGGACCATCCTGCAACTGGGTACCGGTGTGACCAAAGGTCTGGGCGCCGGCGCCAACCCTGAAGTAGGTCGTCAGGCCGCTCTCGAAGACCGTGAGCGCATTGCCGAAGTCCTGCAGGGCACCAACATGGTGTTCATCACCACTGGCATGGGCGGCGGTACCGGTACCGGTGCGGCACCAATCATTGCCGAAGTGGCCAAGGAAATGGGGATCCTCACCGTTGCGGTGGTGACTCGTCCGTTCCCGTTCGAAGGTCGCAAGCGCATGCAGATCGCCGACGAAGGCATCCGTCTGCTGTCTGAAAGCGTCGACTCGTTGATCACCATTCCCAACGAGAAACTGCTGACCATTCTTGGCAAGGACGCAAGCCTGCTGTCCGCATTCGCCAAGGCTGACGATGTACTGGCCGGTGCCGTTCGCGGTATCTCCGACATCATCAAGCGTCCTGGCATGATCAACGTCGACTTTGCCGACGTCCGTACCGTGATGAGCGAAATGGGCATGGCGATGATGGGCACTGGCTGCGCCAGCGGTCCGAACCGTGCACGTGAGGCCACCGAAGCGGCCATTCGCAACCCGTTGCTCGAAGACGTGAACCTGCAAGGTGCACGCGGCATCCTGGTGAACATCACCGCCGGTCCTGACCTGTCCCTGGGTGAGTACTCCGACGTGGGTAGCATCATCGAAGCCTTCGCTTCCGAGCACGCCATGGTCAAGGTCGGTACCGTTATCGATCCGGACATGCGCGACGAGTTGCACGTGACTGTAGTTGCTACCGGTCTGGGCGCGAAAATCGAGAAGCCTGTGAAGGTCATCGACAACACCGTTCACACCTCGATGGCCTCCCAGCCGCAACAATCGGCGCCCGCTCGTCAGGAACAGCCAGCGGTGAACTACCGTGACCTGGACCGTCCGACCGTCATGCGCAACCAGGCTCAGGCCGGTGCTGCGACTGCCGCGAAGATGAATCCGCAAGATGATCTGGACTACCTGGACATCCCGGCTTTCCTGCGTCGTCAGGCTGATTGATGGAATGTATCAGGGCTATGAAGTTGATTGGTGTTCAGCAAAGGTCTGGTCTGCTATCATCGCCAGCCTTTGTTGATACCAGTTCGCAATTTGCGCTGAAGCGGCCCAAGCCATGATTAAACAACGCACACTGAAAAATATTATCCGTGCCACAGGTGTAGGCCTGCACTCCGGGGAGAAGGTATACCTGACCCTCAAGCCCGCGCCTATCGACACCGGCATCGTGTTTTGTCGTGCTGACCTCGATCCTGTGGTGCAGATTCCTGCTCGCGCAGAAAACGTTGGCGAAACCACTATGTCGACCACACTGGTTAACGGTGACGTCAAAGTGGACACGGTGGAGCACTTGCTCTCGGCCATGGCTGGCCTGGGCATCGATAACGCCTACGTCGAGCTCTCCGCGTCCGAAGTACCGATCATGGATGGTAGCGCTGGACCTTTCGTATTCCTGATTCAGTCGGCCGGCCTGGAAGAACAGGACGCAGCCAAGAAGTTCATCCGGATCCTGCGGGAAGTGACAGTGGAAGATGGCGACAAGCGCGCCACTTTCGTCCCTTTCGAAGGTTTCAAGGTGAGCTTCGAGATCGATTTCGATCACCCGGTTTTCCGTGACCGCACACAAAGTGCAAGCGTGGATTTTTCCAGCACTTCGTTCGTAAAAGAAGTCAGCCGCGCCCGTACCTTTGGTTTCATGAGTGACATCGAGTACCTGCGCAAGCACAACCTCGCACTCGGCGGCAGTGTTGAAAACGCTATTGTGGTCGACGCGGATGGTGTACTGAACGAAGACGGCCTTCGTTATGAAGACGAATTCGTGAAGCACAAGATCCTCGATGCAATTGGTGACCTCTACCTGCTGGGCAATAGCCTGATTGGTGAGTTCAAGGGCTTCAAGTCCGGACATGCATTGAACAACCAGCTGCTGCGCAAGTTGATTGAGCAGACAGATGCTTGGGAAGTCGTGACTTTCGAAGACGCCAGCACTGCACCGATCTCTTACATGCGTCCCGTCGCGGCCGTGTAAGCAAAAAACCTCTCTAGTTTTTAAAGGCTGCCTTCGGGTGGCCTTTTTTTATGCCTCAAATTATGTGGTGGTCAAGCGGGCCCCTTCGCGAGCAGGCTCGCTCCCACAGTTGGTCGCATTCCAATGTGGGAGCGAGCCTGCTCGCGAAGGGGCCAGTCGCCACAAAGAAGGACTCACTGCGCAGCCACCACTCGATTGCGCCCACCTTCCTTGGCCTGATACAGCGCCTTGTCCGCCATAAACAGCAATTGCTCCAGACTGATTTCCTTTTCCGTCGTCCAGGTACTGATCCCGATACTGACAGTAATCGGTGTTTCAGCGCCCGCCACCAACGGCATCTGCTCCACCGCCACGCGGATTTTTTCAGCAATCTGCCGTGCGCCCGCGTTGTCCGTTTCCGCGAGGATCACCGAAAACTCCTCACCGCCATACCGCGCCACCAGGTCCCCGGGCCGCCGTACATTGGCGCAAATCACCTTGGCCACGGCCCGCAACGCGTCATCGCCACCCTGATGGCCATGGCGATCGTTGAACGCCTTGAAATGGTCTGCATCGACCATCAGCACCGACAGCGGCTTACCCGAGCGTTGAGCGCGAAACCACTCATGGCGCAGGGTCTGATCCAGGGTCCGGCGGTTGGCGACACCGGTCAGGGCATCGGTGGCGGCCAACAGCGCCAGTTCCTGTTCGGCGTGATGGCGCAGGCGTAGCTCGCGGCACAGCAACCAGGTCAGCCAGAGCAGGCCGATGCACAGCACGCCAGTGGCACCGCTGATGACAATCGCCGTACGTTTCCAGGTCGCGAACACTTCGTTGCCGGAGAGGGCGACGATGACCGTCAACGGCAGGTTGCCGACCCTGGAAAAGGTGTACAGGCGTTGTAGATGATCGACGCTCGACACGCTGTCGAAACTGCCCGCGCCTTCACGCAGGATGCGCATGACATTGGGCCGATTGGCGAAATTCTTGCCGACGGGGTCGTTGATCAGATGTGGCTTTTGCGCGAGCAGAATGCCGTCGTCATTGATGATGCTCAGGGTGCTGTCGTTGCCAATGTCCAGGCTGTTGAACAATTGTTCGAAGTACGCGAGGCGCATCGATGCCACGGCGACGCCGAGAAACTCGCCAGTCGACGAGGAGATGCGTCGGCTGAAGCTGATCCGCCATTCCTCGCTGTCGTCGCAGTCGCAGCGCGGCTTGAACGGCCGGCTGATGAACATGCCGGTGTCGCTGTTAAACGCATGGGCGAGAAAATAGTCGCGGTCCGCGAAGTTGCCGGGTTTGGGCTCGATCAGCGATGAATCGGCGAGCACTTCCCCGTGCTTGTCCAACAACAGAATGTCGCCCTTGAAGCGCGCGGTGGTGGAGCGATCGAACAGCACCAGATGGCGAATCTGTGGGGAAACCTGTTTCAGGTCTTCGCGCTGCGAGGCGGCAATCAAGCCCTGCAGGGTCAAATCGTAAAGCTCAACGGTGCGCAGCACATCAGCGTCGATCAACTGCGCGATGGTGGTTGCGCTGCGGGTAGCGGCCTGCTGGGCGTTGGCATGTTCGCGGATCAGCAGAAACGCGACGATGCTGAGAATCGCGATCACCGTCAGCAAGCTGCCAAGCATCACCATGAGCTCAGGTCGACCGGTCTTGCCTGAAAGGTGTTGGGGGTGGCTCACTGGCATTGGGCGGCTGTCTGCTTGAAGAGCATAAAAAAGGCCAGCAAAACACGCTGGCCTTTACTTATTCAAGCTTAGAAGACATTGGGCGGGAACGCACTTGCGCCAGTCCCAATGAAAAAAAGCCGCTGATAGCAGCGGCTTTGAAGACAACTTTTCAAAGGGAAGAGCCGATGAAAAGTGTCGAGGGAAACTGTAGTTCGATGAATCAGCTGTCTTTCTCAACCCGTTGCCGGGTGGCAGAAGTGGACGCTTGAGGGGTTTGCGCGGCGTCTTGAGCCTTGGCCGTCATGTCGCTCTGATACTGATCGTAGGCGGCGGCGCGTGCGGCATTTTGCGCGACGAACGTCTGCGACTCTTCCGCGATTGCGAACGGAGACAGAAACAATGAGGACAAAACGAAAGCGCTGGCAATACCCGTAATGTTGGACATCTTTTAAACCTTCTTGCTTGGCAAGTGCTGTTTGGTGCGGGCAAAGATAAGGATCTTGGCCGATAGGAAACAGAGCCAATCGAAGAAAGGACTGTTGCGCCAGAAGCAACAGTGATTCATGGAGGAGTGGGTTTCTGTGGCGAGGGAGGATGGTCTAAACGGGGAGGTGAATGCCGAAGGTATTCATGCCGTGGTCGCTGCGCACAAACACATCGCCGCCATGCATCAGCGCAATCGCCTTGACGATCGCCAGTCCCAATCCATGGTTGTTTCCGCTGTTGCTGCGCGACGCATCCACCCGATAAAAGCGTTCAAACAACCGCGGTAAATGCTCGCTGGCAATCGGCGATCCAGGGTTGGCCACACCAATGCTCACCTGATGTTCCTCAACCTCGATTCGCACCTGAATCACTTGCCCGGGTTCGGTGTGCTGCACCGCGTTGCTCAGCAAATTGATCAACGCCCGACGCAGATGCGCGATCTCGATCCGCACCTGCGCATCGCCGCTGACCTGCACCTGAACATGCGCATCCTCAAGAATGAAATCCAGGTACTCCAGCGTCGTCGCCACTTCATCGGCGAGCGACGTGGACGTCAGTTTGGTGGCCTTGCTGCCCTGATCCGCGCTGGCGAGGAACAGCATGTCGTTGATGATCGAGCGCAGCCGTTCCAGTTCTTCGAGGTTCGATTGCAGCACTTCAAAATAGTGCTCGGCGGAGCGCCCGCGTGTCAGCGCGACCTGGGTCTGGCCGATCAGGTTGGTCAGCGGCGAACGGAGTTCATGGGCGACGTCGGCGTTGAACGACTCCAGCCGCGAATACGCCTGCTCGACCCGCTCCAGCGTGGAGTTGAACGAATTGACGAACTGATTCAACTCTGGCGGCAACGACGATAAACGCAAGCGCCCGGAACGCAGCGGCGGGGCTAGCCGCTGGGCTTCCTGGGACAACTTGATCAAGGGTTTGAGACCGATGCGCGCCACCCAATACCCCAGCGCAGACGCCAGCAACACGCCGACAATCGCCAGGCTGATCAGCGCGATCAGCAGGTGATGCTGCGTCTCGAAAAACGTCTCGGTGTCGATGCCGATCATGAAGCGCAGCGGGGGGCGTTGATCCTTGGCCGGGAACTGGCTCACCAGCACTTTCAGCGGATAAGGATGATCCGGCAGCTGCAAGTCGCGCATGCCCAGTGGCCCTTCGGCGAAGGCGCGAATCTGCGGCGTCGGGTTGCCATATTCGTAGTGCGCATCGCCGCTGATAATCCAGAAACTGATGCGCTTGTCTTCCTCGCCCAGCAGCTTGAGCTTGTTGTTGATCTTCACCCAATGCTCGGGCGTGCCGTACCGGCCGACGGTGGATTCGAGCACGCTGTAGCGCGCATCCAGCTCGGCTTCGGGCAGCAGGCCCAGGCCCTTGTCGACCTGCTGATACAACGCCCAGCCGATCAACAAAAACACCAGCAGCGCCACCAGCGTAAACATCCCGCTCAGGCGCAGTGCGATGGAGTTACTGGACACCACGGCTCTCCAGCACATAACCCATGCCACGAATCGTGTGCAGCAGTTTTTCGTCGAACGGCCCGTCGAGCTTGGCCCGCAGACGCTTGATCGCGACTTCGACGACGTTGGCGTCGCTGTCGAAATTGATGTCCCAGACCATCTCGGCAATCGCGGTTTTCGAGAGGATTTCGCCTTGCCGACGGGCCAACACGCTGAGCAGAGAAAACTCTTTGGCGGTCAGGTCCAGGCGTGTGCCGGCGCGGGTCGCTTTGCGGCTGATCAAATCTATCCACAGGTCGGCGATGCTCACTTGCACCGGTTCGTGACCGCCGCTGCGCCGGGTCAACGCTTGCAGGCGCGCCACCAGTTCAAGGAAGGAAAACGGCTTGCCGAGGTAATCGTCAGCGCCGTCGCGCAAGCCTTTGATGCGATCTTCGACGCGCTCGCGGGCGGTGAGCATGATCACCGGGGTTTGCTTGCGCGCACGCAAGGCGCGCAGCACGCCGAAGCCGTCGAGGCCCGGCAGCATGACGTCGAGGACGATCACCGCGTAGTCACTTTCCAGCGCCAGGTGCAGGCCTTCAACGCCTTCGCGCGCCACGTCCACGGTGTAACCCTGTTCCGTCAGGCCGCGGTGCAAATAGTCCGCGGTTTTTTCTTCGTCTTCGATAATCAGAACGCGCATGACCCCGCCTCAGTCTGTGGTCGCCAACGCCGGTACGGGCGAAGGTTTGGGCCTGTGAAATAGCCGCTCAAGCCACAAGTATATGACCGGAGTGGTGAACAGCGTCAGCGCCTGGCTCACCAGCAAGCCGCCGACTACCGCGATACCCAATGGCTGGCGCAGTTCGGCGCCGGTGCCGTAGCCGAGCATCAGCGGCAGCGCGCCGAGCAGGGCGGCGAGGGTGGTCATGATGATCGGCCGGAACCGCGTGATACAGGCCTGGAAAATTGCTTCTTCCGGCGGCAAGCCACGGTTGCGCTGGGCGTCCAGCGCGAAGTCGATCATCAGGATGCCGTTCTTCTTCACGATGCCGATCAGTAGCACCAGCCCGATCAACGCCATGATCGAAAAGTCCTGGCCGCAGATCCACAACATGATCACCGCCCCGAGCCCCGCCGATGGCAGTGTCGAGATGATGGTCAGCGGATGGACGAAGCTCTCGTAGAGCACGCCGAGAATGATGTACACCGCCACCAGCGCCGCCAGAATCAGCCACGGCTGGCTGGCCAGCGAACTCTGGAACGCCTGGGCCGCGCCCTGGAAGTTGCCGCTCATGGCCGCTGGCATGCCGATGTCGGCCTTGGCCTGGTTGAGCATGATCACTGCATCGCCCAGTGCGACGCCGGGCGCCAGGTTGAACGACAAGTTAGCGGCCGGGAACATGCCGTCGTGGGCGATGGACAACGGGCCGACCGTGGGCGCGTCAAATTTGGCCAGCGCTGACAGCGGCACCATTTCCCCGCTCAGGGGCGAGCGCAGGTAGAAGTAATTCAGGCTTTCGGCCTTGCCGCGTTGCTTGGTGTCCAGCTCCAGAATCACGTTGTACTGGTTGATCTGGGTCTGGAATTCATTGACCTGGCGCTGGCCAAACGCATCGTACAGCGCTTCGTCGACATCACTGGCGGTCAGGCCGAAACGCGCCGCGGCGCTGCGGTCGATGCTGATGTGGGTGATGCTGCCGCCCAGTTGCAGGTCGTTGGAAATGTCGCGGAACGCCGGGTTGCTGCGCAGTTTTTCCGTCAGCCGCTGGGTCCAGGTGCTGAGGGTCGCGCCATCGTTGCTCTTGAGTACGTATTGGTACTGTGCGCGGCTCGGGCCAGAGCTGAGGTTGATGTCTTGCCCGGCGCGCAGGTACAGCACGATGCCCGGGACCTTCATCAGTTGCGGGCGAATCCGGTCGATGAACTGGCTGGCCGAAACGTCGCGGTCGCCGCGTTTTTTCAGGGAGATCCAGAAGCGACCGTTGGCGATGGTCTGGTTACTGCCCGACACCCCGACAGAGTGGGAAAACGCTGCAACTGCGGGATCCGCCGCGACGATTTCGGCCATCGCCAGGTGTTTTTTCACCATGTCGCCATAGGAAATATCGGCGGCAGCTTCGGTCGTACCGAGGACAAAACCGGTGTCCTGTACCGGGAAGAAACCTTTCGGAATGAAGATGTAACCGACGATGGCCAGGCACAGGGAAAGACCGAACACACCTATCATCAATTTCTGATGGGCGAGGGCGCGGCGCAGCAGTTTTTCATAGCCGGCCACCAAGCGTTCGCCGAACGTCGGTTTGCTGTGGGCGTGATGCACCGGCGCACGCATGAACAGCGCGGCCAGCGTCGGCGCCAGGGTCAGCGACACCACCACCGAAATCATGATGGTTGAAGTGGCGGTCAAGGCGAACTCCTTGAACAGCCGCCCGACCACGCCGCCCATGAACAGCAGCGGAATGAACGCCGCCACCAGCGAGAAACTGATCGAGACCACGGTAAAACCAATCTCGCCCGCACCCTTGATCGCCGCTTCGCGCATACCGTCACCGGTCTCAAGGTGTCGGTGAATGTTCTCCACCACCACAATCGCATCGTCGACCACAAACCCCACGGCCACCACAATCGCCACCAGGGTCAGGTTGTTCAGGCTGAAGCCCATGATGTACATCAGGGCGAAACTGGCGGTCAGGGACACGCCCAGCACCGCGGACACAATCATCGTCGCTGACCATTGGCGCAGGAACAGCGCCATCACCGCGACCACCAGCATGATCGCGATCAACAGGGTGATTTCCACTTCGTGCAAAGACGCGCGAATGGTCTGGGTGCGGTCGACCAGCACCTTGACCTGCACTGAGGCGGGGAGCATGGCTTCAAGCGCCGGCAACGCGGCTTGAATGCGATCCACGGTCTCGACGATGTTCGCGCCCGGTTGCCGGGAGATCACCAGGTTCACCCCGGGTTTATCGCCGGCCCAGGCCTGAACGTAGGCATCTTCCGAACCGTTGACGACTTTGGCGACATCCCGCAGATGAACCGGGGCGCCGTCCTTGTAGGAAACGATGAGTTGGCTGTATTCCTCAGGGTGAAACAACTGGTCGTTGGTCGACAGCGTGGAAATGCTCGACTCACCGTACAGCGCACCTTTGGCCAGGTTGAGGCTGGTGTTCTGGATCGCCAGGCGAATGTCCGCCAGCGTCAGGCCGATAGCCGCGAGTTTGTCCGCCGAGGCTTGAACGCGAATCGCCGGACGTTGCTGACCGGTGATGTTGATTTGGCCTACGCCATCGATCTGACTGATCTGACGCGAGAGCAGGGTTTCCACCAGGTCGCTGAGTTCAGTGCCGGGCATTTGCGTGGAGTTGACGCTGAGGATCAGCACCGGGCTGTCGGCCGGGTTGACCTTGCGCCAGGTCGGCAGCGTCGGCATGTCTTTGGGCAGCTTGCCGGCGGCGGTGTTGATCGCGGCCTGGACTTCCTGGGCGGCGGTGTCGATGCTTTTGTCGAGGGTGAACTGCAGGGTCAGGTTGGTCGAACCCAAGGCGCTGCTCGACGTCATCTGGGTCACGCCGGGGATGGCGCTGAATTGCACTTCAAGCGGCGTGGCCACCGACGACGCCATGGTTTCCGGGCTGGCACCGGGCAATTGCGCGGCCACCTGAATGGTCGGGAATTCGGCTTCCGGCAACGGCGCAATCGGCAGGCGCGGGAAAGCGATGGCGCCGAGCAGCACCAGCGCAAAGGTCAGCAGGATGGTGGCGACCGGGTGATCGATGCACCAGGCAGAGACCGAGCCGTGGCCCTTCATGGCTTCGGCTCCGATTGCACCACTTGCGGCGGCTCGGTCATGACCTGCACGGTCGACCCCGGTTTGAGCCGTGACTGGCCATCACTGACCAGCACGTCGCCCGGTTTCACGCCTTTGATGATGTCCTGACCGCTGCCTTGGGCAACCACCTGCACGGTCACGGTTTCCACTTTGTCGCCGTTGACCCGATACACGAAGTGTTGATCGAGGCCGCGTTGTACGACGGTGGGCGGTACCACCAGTGCATCTTTCTCCAGGGCTGTTTGAATTTTTACCGTCACCAGCAGGCCCGGCCAAAGTTTCTGCCCGGCGTTGCTGAATTCGGCCTTGGCGCGGATGGTCCCGGTGTTGGCGTTGATCTGGTTGTCGATCAGGGTCAAGTGACCTTCGCCCAGCAAGTTGCCGGTTTCACCGTCGGTGTCGGCGCCAATGTAGGCTTTCACTTGGGCGCGTTGCGGGTCGCCGATCAGCCCTTGCAGGGTCGGCAACATGTGCTGCGGCAGGGAAAACTCGACGGCGATGGGGTCGATCTGCGTCACGGTGAACAGGCCCTGGGCGTCGGTCATGCGCAGGAAGTTGCCTTCATCCACTGTACGAATACCGACGCGCCCGGTGACCGGCGAGTGAATCTGTGTGTAGGAGAGTTGCACCTGAGCGGCGTCGATTGAAGCCTGGTTGCCCTGGGCGGTGGCCTTGAGCTGATTGACCAGCGCTTGTTGTTGGTCGTAGGTCTGCTTGGATACGCCGTCATCAACACTCAGCAATTTGTAACGCTTGAGATTGATCAGTGCCACTTGCAACTGCGCCTGGTTTTCTCCCAGTTGAGCGCGGGCCTGATCGAGGCTGGCACGGATCGAGCGGTCGTCGATGGTGGCCAACAGGTCACCTTTGTTCACCAGTTGGCCTTCCTTGACCATGATTTTGGTGAGGATGCCGTCGATCTGCGGGCGCACCACTACGCTGTGCAAGGACAACACCGACCCGATACCGCTGACATAACGCGGCACGTCTTTCTCAACGACGTTGACCACGCGCACCGGGATGGCGGTCGGGGCGGCGAGTTTGGTCGTGGCAGGCTTGACGAGGTACCAGGTGCCCAGCGCTGCCAAGGCAATTAGCAGACCTGCGATCAAGGCGGGTTTTTTCTGAATTCGCATGCGAGTGGGGCGCCGGGCTGAGAGGTTGGGGTATTTCAGGTTTATACCCTTCTTTATAACCCTGTCAGCCCGTCAGGAAGGTGACTGCTAACTGACGGGGCTGTCAGTTTGAGATTCAGCGGCGATGGGTTCGCCAGCACAAACCCGACGGACTCACGCGCGGTGTGAAGCTTGCAGCTCTAGACACAGGTATACTGCCGCCTTTCGCGGCTCGCTGACCGGGCCCGACTCTATGTGCATCACCCGGAGCTTTCATGACTTCCCCGACACAACCGCCGGTTGCCGACGCTTTGAGCGACGACCAGGCAGACCTGCCAGACAGCGTCGACTCCAGCGCAGACAGCGAAACCAAAGCCGCAATCCCGGCGTTCAAGTTCCCGTTCAAACCGGGTGATCTGGCGGCCGCGAAGAACGCCAGTCAGCCTTGGTACAAGAATGGCGCGAAGAATGGCCATACCAAGACACCTGGGGCGGCACCTCCGGGTACTCGTCGTTCGATGGGCAAGCGCTGAGTTTCAGTTTCTGCGGTGCCTGATCTACCGCTTTCGCGAGCAAGCCCGCTCCCACAGTGGATCGTCGACATACACAAAATCTGTGTCAGATGGAGATCAAATGTGGGAGCGGGCTTGCTCGCGAAGGGGTCATCACAGGCAACTAATCCCTTGGATCAAGCCGCCCGCAACGAAATAAACGCATAGTTCACCGGTGCTTCAGTCACCAGTTGCGCACCCGCCGCCTGCACTTGCCCGGCAATGTCATCCCCCGACACATGAAACAGCCAGTCACTCTCCGGCGCCGCCAGTGGTTGCGCTGACACCTGATCAATGACCGTGGCAAACGCGTTCATGTCCGGCAGATAAGCGGTAAACCCGTCACCCTTCAGCGCAGTCGTGCGAATCCCCAGCAACGCGCAAATAGCGTCCTTGGCCTGAATGTCATCGCGATCCGCCTGACGAGAACGCTGGATCAACTGCGCCAGCTCCTGATCGACCAATTGACCGCCGATGATCAGATCCGGGCCCTGTTCCCATGATTCGGGCGGGCAATCCTTGGTCGCTGTGTTCAGCAGGATGTGCGGGTTGATTTCCGCCGGGTAGATGCGGCACACCAGCGGTCGGCGCTCGTAGATGCCGCAGCGGTTGTCTTCGTCAAGATTCCGGCAGGGACCGACGTTATAGGCGGCAAAGGTGATTGCCACGTGCGCCTCGGACGCGCCGCTTCGAACCACCACCGAACGGCGTTCGGCGTGTTCGCGTTGCTGCACCGGCAGGCCCAGGCCGTTACCCAGAAAACCCTCGACCAGCACGATCACTTGACCGCCATCGCCCGCCCACATGCGGGCTTCCGCCAGGGTCAGGGGGACGTGGTGGTCGTTGCAGCACTTGCCGCAACCTACGCAGGAAAACCTTGTATTCATTGATCGCCGGGCCGCATGTGAGGGCAGGAAACGGCGACAGAATGTCACCGCACTGGGCAGCGATGAAGCAAGTTATGCGCCACTCACTGGGCCTTGGCGGTCGGGCGAATGGAGTCCCATTCGGTCACGTAGGCGGTTTTTGTCTTCTTGTTGTAGAGGCACAGCTCGGTGCCTTGCTGGCCTTTCATGTGTTTTTGCGGGTATTGGCCTTGCAGCAGGAGGGCGGTGTAGTCGACCCGGTCATCGAATTGTGCAGGGGTGCCGACGGGCTTGGCGTTTTTCAGGCCGCTGGCTTTGGTGCAGCTGGTGAGGACGGCTTTGTCGTAGGCGGCCCAGGCGTCGGGGCTGGAGGCGTGGGCCTGGGAGGCGAGGGCGGTGAGACAGAGGGCGATCAGGGGTGCGGCTTTCATGGTTCGGGCATCCGTTGGCTTGATTGGCCGAGTATGCCTGAAGGGTTGATATTGTTAATGCTGACGCCTTCGCGAGCAGGCTCGCTCCCACAGGGGATCCATGTTGTACGCAGATCAAGTGTGGGAGCGAGCCTGCTCCGGGCGGCGTTCCGACGAAGGCGGTGTATCAGGCTGGAACCGGTTCCCGGCGGACCACATACATCCCGGCACTTTCATACAGCCGCAGTGCCCGAAGGTTGTCTTCCAGCACCTTCAAATCAACAAACCCTTCCCGACGTTGCTGAAATACGTGAAACGCCTGCAGCAACAAGGCGCGGCCCAGCCCGAGGCGTTGCGCGCGCGGGTGGACCGCCAGGTTCTTGATGTAGGCGCTGGTCCAGCACTGGCACACACCAGCGATACCGTCGGCATCCAGCGCAATGAAACACAGGGCGGGATCGTATTCCGGGTCAGTTTCAAAGCGCTGTTGCCACACCTCCAGCGCCGGCACGCGGCCACCACCTTCCTGATAACCCAATTCCATCAAGTGATGGACGGCTGCTGCCAATTCAGGGCGGTATTGGCTGAGGACGATGCCTTCAGGCCAGGTGATCGTCGGCACAGCCTCGGCGAGGTTGCGCCGCATCAAATAGCAAAAGTCCTCGGCCACCTCTTAATGACCTTGTTCAGCGACAGCCCTGGCCGCCTCGATCAGGCATTTGGTCAGTTCAGGTGAAGAGAACTTGGTCAGCACCGCGTTAGCCCCGGCCAGACGCGCTTTTTCGCTGTTCATCGCACTGTCCAGGGAGGTGTGCAGCAGCACGTACAGGTGCGAGAAGTCCGGTGTTTCGCGCAGGGTGCGGGTGAAGGCGTAGCCGTCCATCTCCGACATTTCGATGTCCGAGACGATCAGGTTGATCTGCTGGGCCGTGCCTTGCAGGTCGAGCAGGCAGTCGATGGCTTCCTTGGCGCTACGGGCGGTGTGGCATTGCAGGCCGAGGTTGCGCAGGGTGTGCACGGATTGTTGCAGGGCGACCTGGCTGTCATCGACCACCAGAATGCGCGCGCTGCCCAGGACTTCGGCGTCTTCCATGCTCAGCTCGGTCGGGGCCGTTTCGATCTGTGCCGGGGCGATGCCGTGGATGACTTTTTCGATGTCCAGCACTTGCACCAGCGTGCCGTCGACCGAGGTTACGCCGGTGATGTACGAACGCACACCGCCGGAACCAAAGGGTGGCGGACGGATGTCGGTGGTCAGGCAGTGGACGATCTTGCTCACGGCCTGAACATGCAGGCCCTGCTTGGAGCGGCTGACGTCGGTGACGATCAGGCAGCCACCGTTCGGGTCTTCCAGCGGGCGCTCGCCGATGGCACGGCTCAGGTCGATCACCGACAACGAAGCACCGCGCAGGGTGGCGATGCCTTTGACGTGGGGATGCGACTCCGGCAGCCGGGTCAGCGGCGGGCAAGGAATGATTTCGCTGACTTTGAGCAGGTTGATCGCCATCAGCTTGCCGCTGCGCAAGGTAAACAGCAGAAGCGAAAGTGAATCTGCGCGGGCTTTGTTGGAAGACATATGTACCTTCTGGAAAAAGGTGATGGGCGATCGCGGGATTGCCAAAAACTATCGATATCGGGTTATCGACTTGTAGCGGGCAGGCTTTAGAAATTCGGATGAACCGTTTGCCGCCTTCGCGAGCAGGCTGGCTCCCACATTTGATCGGCGTACGACGCGGTCCAGTGTGGGAGCGAGCCTGCTCGCGAAGGGGCCGTCACTTCATCCCCAATCGCTTGGCCATGCGCCCAAGATTCGCCCGGTCCAGCCCCAGCTCACGCGCCGCGCTCGCCCAGTTGTTGTGATGCCGCTCCAGGCAAGCGCTGATCAATTGCCGCTGATAATTCTCCGTGGCTTCACGCAGATCACCGGCCACCAATGTCACGGCGCTGACGACGGGTTGTTCGGTAAGCACCTCATCACCGCCAGTAGGCAACTCCAGGTCCGCCGCACTCAAGCTGAGAATCTTCGGCCGATCTTTGCAATTACCCAACGCTTTAAGCGCGCTGCGACCAATCAAATGCTCCAGCTCTCGCACGTTCCCCGGCCAGCTATAGGCCAGCAAGGCAGCCTGCGCATCGCTGTTCAAACGCAGACTGTTGAGGCCCATGCGCGAACGGTTTTGTTCCAGGAAGAAGCCGCTGAGCAGCAATACATCCCGCCCGCGATCGCGCAGTGCCGGGACCAGCAACGGGTAAACGCTCAAGCGATGGTAGAAGTCGGCACGGTAGCGACCGTTGCGCACTTCTTCGGCCAGGTCGCGGTTGGTCGCCGCGATCAGGCGCACGTCAACCGTGTGTTCCTTGTCCGAACCCAGGCGTTGCAACTGACCGCTTTGCAGAACGCGCAGCAGCTTGGCTTGTACCGTCAGCGACAGCTCACCGACCTCATCGAGAAACAGGGTGCCGCCATTGGCCAGTTCGAACTTGCCGCGACGATCATTCATCGCGCCGGTGAACGCGCCACGCACATGACCAAACAATTCGCTCTCCACGAGAGTGTCCGGCAGCGCCGCGCAGTTGAGGCTGATGATCGGTTTGTCGGCGCGGGCAGAAGCGGCGTGAATCGCCTGCGCGACCAGTTCCTTGCCGACCCCGGTTTCGCCGGTGATCAGTACGGTCAGGTCGCTGCCGCCCACCAGGTTGATCTCTTCCACCAGGCGTTTGTGGGTCTTGCTCTGGCCGATCATCTCGCGGTTCTGCTGGCCGCTGGCCTGACGGTAAACCTCGGCGCGCTGGTGTTCGTCTTCGACGCGGTTGGCCAGGCGTTCGATGCGCTCGGCGGCGTTGACCGTGGCCGCAGCGAGGCTGGCAAAGGCTTGCAGGGCATCCAGTTCGATCGGCTCGAATTGCTCCGGGTCGAGGGCGTCGAGGGTCAACAAGCCCCATGGGCGCTCGTCGATAAACAGCGGGCAACCCATGCAGTCATGGACTTCCAGATGATCGTCGAGACCCTCGACCAGTCCGTCGTAAGGGTCGGGCAAGTCGCTGTCGGCGGCGAAGCGGGTCGGGCCGTGACTGCTGAGCAAGGCCTCGAATCGTGGGTGCTCGCTGATTTTAAAGCGCCGGCCCAGGGTGTCCGTGCTCAAGCCGTCGACGGCCAGCGGCACCAACCATTCGCCATCAAGGCGCAGCAGGGCTGCGGCATCGCAGGGGAGCAGGGCGCGCATGGCTTCGAGCAAGCGTCGATAACGCTCGCCTTCGGGCAGTTCGCGGGACAGGTCAGAGACCAGGGGCAGCAGGGCGGTGAGCAGAGATTTTGCAGTCATAGTGACTCCGTGTAGTCGACATGACTATAAATCAGCGTGTGTCGATATGACTACTATGTTTTCAACCTATTGATTTACATGGTTTTATTACTTGGCATGGAAACTGATAAGTCTAAGGAAATACACATCAAGCTCCGGAGTCGTCCTTATGCTTAGCGTTCAAGACCGTGCCATCGTCAAATCCACCGTACCGTTGCTGGAAAGCGGCGGCGAAGCGCTGATTACTCACTTCTATCGCATGATGCTCTCCGAATACCCGGAAGTCCGCCCGCTGTTCAACCAGGCCCACCAGGCCAGCGGTGATCAGCCGCGCGCGCTGGCCAACGGTGTGTTGATGTACGCACGGCACATCGACCAGCTCGACCAGTTGGGCGACCTGGTGGCCAAGATCATCAACAAGCACGTGGCCCTGCAGATCCTGCCGGAACACTACCCGATTGTCGGCACCTGCCTGCTGCGTGCCATCGCCGAGGTACTGGGCGAAGAAATCGCCACCCCTGAAGTCATCGCGGCCTGGGGTGCGGCTTATGGGCAACTCGCCGAGATTCTGATCGGTGCCGAAACCAGTATCTACGATCAGAAAGAACAGGCGCCCGGTGGCTGGCGCGGGGCGCGGGAATTCATCGTCACGGCCAAGGTTGAAGAAAGCGCGGAAATCACCTCGTTCTACTTCGAACCTGCTGACAAAGGCCCGATTCTTGAGGCAGAGCCTGGCCAGTACATCGGCATGAAACTGATCCTCGACGGCGAAGAGATCCGTCGCAACTACTCACTGTCGGCGCTGGCCAACAAAGGCGAGTACCGCATCAGCGTCAAGCGTGAAACCGGTGGGCGGGCGTCCAACCATTTGCACGATCAGTTGCATGTCGGGTCGAGCATCCAGTTGTTCCCGCCATCCGGTGAATTCACCCTGACGGCCAGCGATAAGCCGCTGGTGCTGATCAGCGGCGGTGTCGGCATTACTCCGACACTGGCGATGCTCGAAGCCGCGTTGGCCACTGAGCGCCCGGTGCATTTTATCCACTGCGCGCGCAACGGCAGCGTGCATGCCTTCCGTGACTGGATCGACGGGATGGCTGAGCGTCATCCGCAACTCAAGCGCTTCTATTGCTACGCCGAAGATGATGGTGTGAGTCCGGCAGCGGACAAGGTCGGGTTGTTGAGCCGGGAGCAACTGGGCGAGTGGCTGCCCGAGCAGCGTGACCTGGATGCTTATTTCCTGGGGCCGAAAGGGTTCATGGCGGCGATCAAGCGCCACCTCAAGGCGTTGGGGGTTCCGGAGAAGCAGAGCCGTTATGAGTTCTTCGGGCCGGCTTCGGCGTTGGAGTAATTCATTGGGGCGACTCGGGAGACCGAGTCGCCTGCTTCGCGAGCAGGCTCGCTCCCACACTTGACCGAGTTCTCTCAGGGGAATGCGGTCAACTGTGTGCGAGCCTGCTCGCGAATGGCCGCACCACGGTCTCAATTGTTGATTACAGTTAGAAAAGTTAATCCCTTCTTAACCGGCTTATCGTTTATTCCCCCAAATCCACCGGCACGCGCCAGGCTCTCAAACGTCGGAGCCTGCGTGTAGACTGGCGGCAACTGCTATCTAAAAGGGAAACGCGATGAGCGAGGAAACAATGCGATTGGGGCGCGAACGGCGCTATCTGGTGTTACTGGGCATCATCTGCCTGGCGCTGATCGGCGGCGCGCTGTACATGCAAATTGTGTTGGGCGAGGCGCCATGCCCGCTGTGCATTCTCCAGCGCTACGCGTTGTTGTTTATCGCGGTGTTTGCCTTCATCGGCGCGGCCACGCGCACCCGTCGCAGCATTACCGTGTTCGAGACGCTGGTGGTCATCAGTGCCCTGGCAGGCACAGCGGTGGCCGGGCATCACGTCTACACCCAGTTCTACCCGGCGGTCAGCTGCGGCATCGATGTGCTGCAGCCGATTGTCGATGGTCTGCCGCTGGCGAAGATCTTCCCGCTGGGCTTCCAGGTGGATGGCTTCTGCTCCACGCCGTACCCGCCGATCCTCGGTCTGTCGCTGGCACAATGGGCGCTGGTGGCGTTCGTGCTGATCGTGATTCTGGTGCCGTTGCTCACCTCGCGTAACCGTAAAGCGCTGCGCTGAGGCGCTTCGCCGCACTGCTGGGTAGTCCATGAAAACGCCCCGGCCCTCGTTGAGGGGGCCGGGGCGTTTTGCATTTTCAGAGGCCAGGTAAAAAGACCGTGATGCGCGACAAGCAAGGGTGCGACACGTGTGCGACATGTTGTCACAGCGCGAGTGTCGCAAGGCATTTCAAGGGGCTGAATTGGCATGGGGTCGGGCAACAAAATTGGACTGTTGCGGCGGCTCATCATCTGACCCCGGCAATGCAGGAACAGGCAGTTTTAACAGGGGCTGGCGAATTGCCCTAGCCCTTGTCTCATAGGGGGTTGAGCAGTGTCGTGGGAGGGCGCAGCAGCCCCGAAGCTGTCTGAACTGCGCAAGGTAGACCTACTAATTTTGGTGTTTTTGTTGAGAATAGATTTCGATACCATGCCGGACTTTTGCGAAATCCGTTAATGATTGTTGCTGGAATGGATAAAAATTATTTCGGGATGAGACATGGTTTATGAATCGTTACATATCTACAATCGCCCGCACTGAATTCCCGGCACTGCTCAGCATGAGCAGAAAGTAGGGCGTCGAGAGGCTTGAACGCCTCATGCGACTCCCAGGTGTCGGAGCCTTCCAACTATCCGCACCAAATGGAATTGGTCTGTAACAAGGCCTTTGACCACGAATTCGAATAAGAACTTACCGCTGTCCCAGGATTTGTCGAGCAGCGTCTGACGCGCGACGGGCGGCCCTTATTCAATCCAAGAAAAATGCCAACCCTTGGCAGGGTGAAGTGTTGGCGATCAAAACCCAACTGCATTGCGCAAGCTGCTTTAGAGGTCGTGAGATGAGTAAAAACAGGTACCCCAGACTACTAGGCTTATTGCCGCTGATTGGCACATTGTTGCTGTCAGGCTGCAACATGACCTTGCTCGATCCCAAGGGCCAGGTTGGCCTGGACGAGCGAAACCTGATCATCACCGCAACGCTGCTGATGCTTCTTGTCGTGGTACCGGTCATCGTCATGACCTTCCTGTTCGCCTGGAAATATCGCGCCTCCAACACTGACGCCGTCTACACGCCGAAGTGGTCGCACTCCACCAAGATTGAAATCGCGGTGTGGGCCATTCCAGTCCTGATCATCATTGCCCTGGGTTACGTCACCTACAAGTCGACCCACGCTCTGGATCCGTACAAACCTCTGGAATCCGACGTCAAGCCGATCACCATCCAAGTGGTGTCGATGGACTGGAAGTGGCTGTTCATCTACCCGGAACAAGGCATTGCCACGGTCAACAAGATCGTCTTCCCGGCCAACACGCCAATCAACTTCCAGATCACCTCCGACACCGTGATGAACTCGTTCTTCATTCCGGGCCTGGGCGGTCAGATCTACGCGATGGCGGGCATGCAGACCAAGCTGCACCTGATCGCCAACCAGAATGCTGAATTCGACGGGATCTCCGCCAACTACAGCGGCGCGGGTTTCACCGGCATGAAGTTCAAAGCAATCGCCACCTCTCAGGCGGACTTCGATGCCTGGGTCAGTGATGTCAAGAAGGCACCTAAACAGCTTGAAAAAGCTGAATACGAAGCCCTTTCCAAACCAAGCCAGAACAATCCAGTAGCGCTCTACTCCTCGTTCACGCCGAACCTGTTCCAGACCATCGTCGACAAGTACGAAGGCATGAAACCGGGTCCGAAAGTGGACCACGAGAAGAAAGAGAAAGAAGTGGCCCAGATGGAAGGGATGGACATGAGTTCGCATTCAGCTGCCGGGGCAGAGGAGTAAACGATGTTTGGTAAATTAAGTTGGGAAGCGGTCCCGTTCCACGAGCCGATCGTGATGGTGACCATCGCCATGATCGCCCTCGGCGGTCTGGGCGTATTCGCTGCAATCACCTATTTCAAGAAGTGGACCTACCTGTGGTCCGAGTGGCTGACTTCGGTCGACCATAAGAAAATCGGCGTGATGTACATCATCGTCGCCATGGTCATGCTGCTGCGCGGTTTTGCCGACGCCATCATGATGCGTACCCAGTTGGCCATGTCCACCGAGGGTTCGCCTGGCTACCTGCCGCCTGAACACTATGACCAGATCTTCACCGCTCACGGTGTGATCATGATCATCTTCATGGCGATGCCATTCTTCACCGGCCTGATGAACCTTGCAGTGCCGCTGCAGATCGGCGCGCGTGACGTTGCCTACCCGTTCCTGAACTCCCTGAGCTTCTGGCTGCTGATGTCTGGCGTCGTGCTGGTGAACGTGTCGCTGGGTGTCGGCGAATTCGCCCGTACCGGTTGGGTTGCGTATCCACCGCTGTCGGAACTGGGCTACAGCCCTGGCGTGGGTGTGGACTACTACATCTGGGCGCTACAGCTATCCGGGCTAGGTACGACGCTGACCGGGGTCAACTTCCTGGCCACCGTGCTGAAAATGCGTACCCCGGGCATGAAACTGATGGACATGCCGATCTTCACCTGGACCTGCACGTGGGCCAACGTGCTGATCGTCGCTTCCTTCCCGATCCTGACCGCTACCCTGGCTTTGCTGACACTTGACCGTTACATGGATTTCCACATTTTCACCAATGAACTTGGTGGCAATCCGATGATGTACGTCAACCTGTTCTGGGCGTGGGGTCACCCCGAGGTTTACATCCTGATTCTGCCGGCGTTCGGGATCTTCTCCGAAGTCATCTCGGCGTTCTCCGGCAAGAAACTGTTCGGCCACCACTCGATGATCTACGCCTCGGGCGCGATCTCGATCCTGGGCTTCATGGTTTGGCTGCACCACTTCTTCACCATGGGTTCGGGTGCCAACGTCAACGCCTTCTTCGGTCTGGCGACGATGCTGATCTCGATCCCGACGGGGGTGAAGCTATTCAACTGGCTGTTCACCATCTACCAGGGCCGTCTGCGCATGACCAGCCAGGTTCTGTGGACCCTGGGCTTCATGGTGACCTTCGCCATCGGCGGCATGACCGGCGTACTGCTGGCCATTCCGGGTGCTGACTTCGTTCTGCACAACAGCCTGTTTGTAATTGCTCACTTCCACAACGTGATCATCGGCGGCGCCGTGTTCGGCTACATCGCTGGTTTCGGCTTCTACTTCCCTAAAGCGTTCGGCTTCAAGCTGCACGAAGGTTGGGGCAAGGCAGCGTTCTGGTTCTGGATCTCGGGCTTCTTCGTCGCGTTCATGCCGCTCTATGCATTGGGCTTCATGGGCATGACCCGTCGTCTGAACGCCACCACCAACCCTGAGTGGGTGCCGTACCTGTACGTTGCAATGTTCGGTGCGGTCATGATCGCCTGTGGTATTGCCTGCCAGTTGATCCAGCTGTACGTCAGTGTTCGTGACCGTAACAAGCCGGAAAACATGTGCGAACACGGTGACCCGTGGAATGCCCACACGCTGGAATGGTCGACCTCGTCGCCACCACCGTTCTACAACTTTGCCGTACTGCCAAAAGCCGACTGCATCGACCCGTTCACTGAAGCCAAGGAAGACGGTACTGCGTACCAGACTCCGGTCAAGTACGAGCCGATCCACATGCCAAACAACACCGCGACCGGCCTGGTCATGGGTGCTCTGTTGACCGTGTTCGGTTTCGCGATGATCTGGCACATCTGGTGGATGGCCATCTTCGGCCTCGCCGGCGCCGTGATCTACTTCGTGATCCACGCTGCCCGTGATGACCAGGGCTACATGGTGCCGGTCGACGTGATCGAGCGCACCGAAGCCGAGCAGCGCAAACGTCTGGTAGCCGCAGGGAAAATCCCGGCCACTGCCACCCGTGTTGAAACCTCGTTGGAACAGGCTTAAACCATGTCGAACTTAGTGACCAATGCTGGACACACCCATGTCGATGGACATGGGCACGATGACCATCACCACGACTCGGGCGAGATGACCGTATTCGGTTTCTGGCTCTACCTGATGACCGACTGCATTCTGTTTGCGTCGATCTTCGCGGTGTACGCGGTACTGGTTAACAACGTAGCGGGTGGCCCGTCGGGCCACGACATCTTCGAGCTGCCATACGTGCTGGGCGAAACCGCCTGCCTGTTGTTCAGTTCGATCACCTACGGCTTCGCCATGCTGGCGTTGTTCAAGGGCAACAAGAAGGCGGTATTGGGCTGGTTGGCCATCACCTTCCTGTTCGGCCTGGGCTTCATCGGCATGGAGATCAACGAGTTCCACATGCTGATCTCCGAAGGCTACGGTCCTAACCGCAGCGGCTTCCTGTCCGGGTTCTTCACCCTGGTCGGTACCCACGGTCTGCACGTGACCAGCGGTCTGATCTGGATGGCGATCATGATGTATCAGGTGCAGAAAAACGGCCTGACGGCGACCAACAAGACCCGTCTGAGCTGCCTGAGCCTGTTCTGGCACTTCCTGGACGTGGTGTGGATCTGCGTATTCACCGTTGTTTACCTGATGGGGACCCTGTAATGGCTAACGCACACTCCCACGATGGCCACGGCCACGACGACAGCCACGGCAGCGTCAAGTCCTACGCCATCGGCTTCATCCTGTCTGTGATCCTGACGATCATTCCTTTCGGCCTGGTGATGTACCCGTCGCTGCCGAAAGCCATGACCCTGTGGATCGTACTGGCCTTCGCAGTGATCCAGGTGCTCGTGCACCTGGTGTACTTCCTCCACCTGGACCGCTCCGCTGCCCAGCGTAACAACGTGATCGCGTTTGTCTTCGCTGCACTGGTAATCGTCCTGTTGGTAGGCCTGTCGCTGTGGATCATGTTCAGCATCCACACCGTCATGATGGCGCACTGAGGAAAGTCCGGATGTCCTTTAAGCACTTTATCCAAATCACCAAACCGGGGATCATTTTCGGTAACGTGCTTTCTGTGGCGGGCGGATTTTTCCTGGCCTCGAAAGGGCATGTCGATCTGGCCATTTTCCTGGCCGCCATGATCGGCACGTCCCTGGTGGTGGCTTCCGGTTGCGTGTTCAACAACTGCATCGACCGCGACATCGACCTGAAGATGGAGCGCACCAAGAACCGGGTGCTGGTCCAGGGCTTGATCTCCCTGAAACTGGCACTGGCCTTTGCGACCGTCCTGGGTGTTGCCGGCGTTGCGTTGTTGTACAAGGTGGCCAACCCGTTGGCCGCGCTGTTCGCAGTGATCGGTTTCGTCATCTACGTCGGCTTCTACAGCCTGTACCTCAAGCGCAAGTCGGTTCACGGCACGCTGGTGGGCAGTCTGTCGGGCGCCATGCCGCCGGTGATTGGCTACGTCGCTGTGACCAACAGCTTCGACATGGCCGCACTGACGTTGCTGGTGATGTTCAGCCTGTGGCAGATGCCGCATTCCTACGCCATCGCGATTTTCCGCTTCAACGATTACCTGGCCGCATCGATTCCGGTGCTGCCAGTGAAGCGCGGGATTCAGGTGGCCAAGAAGCACATCCTGATCTACATCCTGGCTTTCCTCGTGGCGACCTTGATGCTGACCTTCAGCGGCTACGCCGGCATGAGCTACCTCGCCGTCGCCGCGGCCATGGGCATGTACTGGTTGTACATGGCCTGGACCGGTTACAAGGCAGTGGATGACACGGTCTGGGCACGTAAGCTGTTCGTGTTCTCGATCTTCACCATTACCGCGTTGAGCGTGATGATGTCCCTGGACTTCAAAGTGCCGACCGAGCTGCTGCTGACGTACGCGCCTTAAGCGTCGGATGCTGTAAACAAAAGCCCCGCCTTCGAGAGAAGTGCGGGGCTTTTTGTTGGGGGCTTCTTTTGGTCCGTGTCGCCCCCTTCGCGAGCAGGCTCGCTCCCACACTAGACCGCATTCCAGCTGGGGAAACGCGGTCCAATGTGGGAGCGAGCCTGCTCGCGAAGGCCGCACCTCGGTCTGTCGGGAACCTCATCTATCAAGCAACCGGAAAAACCGCTCCCGCACCTGCGGATCATCGCTATGCGCAACATTGAAACGCAGAAAACCATTGGCGTCGGCCGCTTTGCTCAACATAGCCCCGGGCGCCAGCACCAGATCATTCTTGAGGCCTTTGTCGGCAAGGGTTTCGGCATTCAACCCGTTGGGCAAACGAGCCCAGATGAACAGCCCTTCACCCGGCACCGACGACACCGAGCACCCAGCCTCCACCAGCCAGCGCGCCACGCGACTGCTCGATTCATACAAGCGATCCACCGTGCGCCGGATGTGTTTGGCGTAGCTGCCATTGCTGAGCATGGTGCAGATGATCTGTTCCGCCAGTTCCGAGGTCACGCCGCCGATGCTCATCTTCAGGTTGATCATCCGGGCCGCCAGTTGCGGTGACAACACGGCGTAGCTGACCCGGCTGTTGGCGGTCAGGGTCTTGGAGAAACCGGACACGTAACTGACATTGTCCAGCCCGCTCGCAGCCAGGCGCGGGGTGCGTCGTTGCTGGAGATCGCCATACAGGTCATCTTCAACAATGTGCAAACCGTAGCGGTGACTCAACTCCAGCAGGCGATACACCTGCGCCGCCGAAAACGAGTGCCCGGTCGGGTTATGCAGGGTGCTGTTGGTCATGTAGAGCACAGGGCGATGGGCGATCAGCCTGTGCTCGAACGCCTCCAGATCCAGCCCGTTGCAATCGCGGGGAACGGTGATGACCTTGGCGCCGTGCAACGCCAGATTGGTGTGCAGGTTGAAGTAGCACGGATCGTCGAGCAGCACCGTATCGCCGGGTTTTATCAACAGGCGCATCAGTTGGTCGATGGCCTGCATGGTATTGGCGGTGGTGATGATTTGTTCCACCGGCACTTCGATGCCAAAGCCCGATAACTTGACCCGCAATGCCTCGCGCAGCGGCCGATAACCACCGACCTCACCGTATTCGCCCATGCGCAGCGATGTCGCGCGAAGGGTGCCGCGCACGGCTTTGAGCAGATCTTCGGCGGGCAGCCAGGAACCGGGCAGAAATCCACAGCCGGGACGTAGCGCGCCGTTATCCAAAAGAATCGCACGGCGGACACGGCTGAGGGTGTCTTGCGGTTGCAGATCCGGGGCAATAGCGGTTGGGGGCTGGGTGCTTGCCCGGTGGACGTAATGTCCCGAGCCCTGGCGTGAGACCACCAGCCCCTTGGCCCGCAATCGGTCGAGGGCGTCCACAACGGTGGATTTTCCGACGTTCATCAACTCGGAGAGCTCGCGAATCGGCGGCAACTTGGCCCCGTGCGGCAGGCCTCCCTGGCGGATTGCCTCGGACAGCTGATCGACAATCTGCTGCACCAGCGGCACTCCCTGCTGGAACTCGATGGCGGCGATCACAGCGCGCTGAGCCTGCATTTTACTGGTCTCCCTGGCAGTAAAGTTCGCTGGATTCTATACGAACTTGCCCTGATCAAGAGAAGCGTCTGTCTCTACCATCAAAATCGCGTTTGCATGGTGGATCAAGAGGAACAAGTGATGATTAAGCAAATAACCCGCGACGAACGTTTCCTCGAGATGGCGAAAGAGCACGGCTTCGATATCTACGACGAGAACGCGGCCGGGGGGCATTACGCGCCACTGCTTCGGCATGACGATGAGCTGTATGTCAGTGGCCTGGTGCCGCGCATGAACGGCAAAATCCAGTACCCGGGCCGGGTGGGCCTGGAGCTCAATCTGGCCGATGCGCAAGAGGCCGCGAGCATCAGCGCGATACGCGGTCTGGCATTGATCCGCGAGGCCGTTGGTTCACTGGATAACGTCAAGGCACTGCTTCGTGTCACCGTTTATGTGAAATCCACGTTCGATTTCGTCGACCTCAGTGAGGTGGCCAACGGCGCCTCGGATGTCTTCACCCATGTGTTGGGCGATGCCGGCAAACATACGCGGACAACGGTGGGTGTTTACCAATTGCCGAAAAACGCGCCGGTGGAAGTGGACATGATCGCGGCGCTGCATCCTTCGATTTCCTGATTTTTGCAGGCTATAAAAAGCCCCGCTGCAAGCGGCGGGGCTTTGGGGTGACGCGTGTTACTGCGCGGCGATGCTGTAGCCGTCGAACGCGGTTTGCTGCTGCAATGCGGTGATGATGTTCTTGCGGTTGACCGCTTGTTCGACGCCGGCGTTATCCAGGAACGTCTCGCTTTCAATCACTGCGTCCTCACCTTCGCCGACGAAGGTAAAGCCGAGGAATTCCAGCGCCTTGCGGTCGACGTTCAGGCTTGAGCGCGGGGTGCGCAGCGGCAGGGTGACGTTTATGCCGTCCTTGCTGATGGTGAACACTTCGAGATCTTTCTTGGCGCGAGCCACTTTGCTTTTGCCACTGCTCGGGTTGCTGATGGCCTGGTGAGTCTGGTTCAGCACTTTCAGCGCGAGGCCGTAGACGATTTCCTGAAACGCCGGGTCATCCTTGAAGCTGGAGAGAATCCGGCTGATCGGGAATTTGCTGCTCAGGTCTTCGAGAGCCGCGATGTCAGACGCTTCCGCGTCTTTCAACTGCTTGAGTTCACCCATCAGTTCATAGGCTTTATCGTCGTCGAAGCTGTCATGTGCCTGGCGAATCGCGGCGCGCAGCTCGCGGATCTGGTCGCTTTCCCGGGTGGATTGGAAAGCGTCCAGGACCATCTCGCTGATGGTCTTGGCCTGTGGCACGTGCTGTGAAAGATTGATGGAGTTTTCGTATTCCGCTTTGGACGACAGGGTGACTACGGATTCAGCGGTGTTGGAATCGGACATTGAAATTTCACTACTTCTTTTAACTTGAATTGAGGCGAGAAAGCACAGGGCCTTTTCAGGTCGCCTAATCTATTGGACCCACGCTGAGTTGTCACGGATGAACAGGCAGTTGGTCATGATTTTTGCGAGAAGGCATTTTGGTGCGTTGCCGGAACTTCGGCTATTTCCCCATCGAATTCAGATTCATTGAGTGAACCGCCCATTGTTCCGCCGTTTGCTGATCCACCGGCAAGGAGAAGCGGAAGGTCGCGCCTCGTCCGGGTAAGTCGATCAACTGGATCTCGCGACCGTGCAATTGCAGGATCCGGTGCACGATACGCAGCCCCAACCCGCCATCGCGTCGTGCGCCGCCAATGTTGAAAGGGCGCAGGAACAGACCTTCGCGTAAGGGCGCCGCAATACCGGGGCCGGTGTCGCTGACCGTGACTTCGATAAACGGCCCTTGCGGGCGCAGGCTCAGCTCGATTTCTCCACCTTGCGGGGTATCGCGCAGGGCATTGTCGAACAGGTTGGTCAGCACCCGCTCGATCAATCCCAGGTCGGCGCAGGCCGCGGAAACGTTTGGGGCGAAAGTAGCCTTCAGTTCGATCTGGCGTGCTTCGGCGGTCAGCTCGAATTTCTGAAAAATGTCCTGCACCAGATCGGTCAGTGAGAAGCGCTCCAGCACCGGTTGTACAAAGCCGTGTTCCAGCCTGACCAGTTCCAGCAGCGATTGCGCCAGGCCACCCACCTTGCGGCTTTGATCCAGGGCGATGCCCAGATAGCGACGCCGGTCGGCGGGGGATAACGTGGCGTCCTTGAGCGACAGGGTTTCCAGGTATCCATGCAGCGAGGCCAGTGGTGTTCGCAGATCGTGGGAAATGTTCGCCACCAGTTCGCGGCGCTCCTGGTCCTGACGTGTCAGCGAGCGCCACTGTTCACTGAGCCGGGATTGCATCTGCCGGAAGGCGGCGTCCAGCACGGCAATTTCATCGTGACTGGCGGCTTTTTCCACCGGCTCCGATGGAGGGGGTGAAGAGGGCACGCCGTCGATGTCGAACTGACTGACTCTTTCGGTCAAGCGTCGCAGCGGTCGGGTAATCAGGGCAAATGCCGTCAGACCGGCAATCAGGCACAGCAACGCCACCAGGCCGATGGACAACAGGGCGGTATTGAGCGCGGCGCTGGTGGCGCCGCGTTCGGCGAAGCGGTCGTGTTCTTCGCTGAGCAGTACCACATATAGATAACCGGCGGGCTGGCCGTTGACCCGCAACGGTGCGGCGCTGAACACCTTGCGGCCATCTACGCTGCGCGGGTCATCGCCGAGAATCGGCAGGGCATCGCCTTTGAGCAGGCGCTGGACGGGAACCAGATCGATCCGCTCCCGATGTATCCGGCCCTCCGGTGCGGCGCTTCCGACAATCTTGCCCTCGGTGTCCAGCAGGTAAACCTCGACGCTGGGATTGACCTGCATGAGTTTGCTGAACAATTCACGAATGGCATTGGGCATCAGGCCGCTGCTGTCCATCAGCACCGTGTCATGGGCGATGTGTTGCGCCAGATCGCGCGACAGCCCCTGGACCACTTCCAGCTCATGCATCTTGTTGGAGCGCACCTGCATCCAGGCCGATGTGCCACAGCACACCAGCAACAGAATGGCGAACACCAAGGACAGACGTTGTGTCAGGGTCAGCCTCATGGCTGCTCCTCCTTGACGGCGAATTTGTAGCCTCGGCCCCACACCGTGAGGATGCGCGCGGGTAGCGCCGGATCGGCTTCGATCTTGGCCCGCAGACGATTGATGTGGGTGTTCACCGTGTGTTCGTAACCTTCATGGCTGTAACCCCAGACCGCGTTGAGCAGATCCATGCGCGAGAAGACTTTGCCGGGTTGGCGGACGAAGAAATACAGCAGGTCGAATTCCCGTGGCGTCAGGTCCAGGCGCCGACCATCGAGCGAGACGTCACGGGTGATAGGGTCGATGGACAAGCCGTCCGTCATCAGGCTGCCCGAGTCCATCTTCAGGTTGCGGGCCATGGCGTCGACCCGGCGCAACAGCGCTTTGACCCGGGCGACCAGTTCCAGCATCGAAAAGGGTTTGGCGAGGTAATCGTCGGCGCCGAGTTCCAGTCCCAGGATCCGGTGCATTTCGCTGGAGCGTGCACTGGTGATGATGATCGGGGTATAGCGGGCCATCGCCCGTGCCCGACGGCAGATTTCCAGGCCGTCGACACCGGGCAGCATCAGGTCGAGGATCAACGCGTCCCAGCTTCCTTGCTGCAACAGGCGCATGCCTTCGTCACCGTCGGCGCAGTGCACCACCTCGAACTGCTCATCACGAAGATGCAGGCAGATAAGGTCGGCGATGTGCAGGTCGTCCTCGACCACCAGGACGCGTTTGGTCTGTTCCATAAAGCTCAATCCTTTGTAGCGCAATGGGCACATTGTGCGGGTTTTCCTCAGTCCGAGTTATCACGAATTGTTTAACTGCTCGTGAGGATTTGGCGATCAACCCAAGCCTAGGCTGTGTTCCTTATCAGGCATCGGGAATTTTGGAGAAGACCATGTTTTCACGGCGACAGTTTCTTGTAGCGGGCGGCGGGCTGGGCGCTGCAGCCTTGGTGATCGGTGTGTTGCCAAAATTTGCCGCCAGTACCGCACTGGTCAGTGATGCCGGCGCGGCGGAGGTATTCGAGGTGACCCACAGCGACAGCGAATGGCACGCCATGCTCAGCGACGAGCAGTACGAAATCCTGCGGGAAGAGGGCACCGAGCGGGCTTACAGCAGCCCCTTGAACAATGAACATCGCGAGGGCGTTTTCGCCTGCGCCGGTTGTGATCTGCCGCTGTTCTCATCCGATACCAAGTTTGACAGTCGCACCGGTTGGCCGAGCTTCTGGGCGCCCCTGGACAAAGCGGTGGCCACTCGTCAGGACCGGTCCTTTGGCGTGCTGCGTGAAGAAGTCCACTGCCGGCGCTGTGGCGGTCATCTGGGGCATGTCTTCGATGATGGGCCCAAGCCTACCGGCCTGCGTTATTGCATGAACGGTCTGGCGCTGACGTTCGAGCCACAGGCGGCTTGATTCATGGGCATTTCCTTTCACTCACTTGATGCAGGTCGACGCTATGTGGCTTTTGGTTCTCGCTTATCTCGGTGGCGTACTGACGATTGTCAGCCCCTGCATTCTGCCGGTGCTGCCCTTTGTCTTCGCTCGAACCGGGCAGCCGTTTATGAAGAGTGGCTTGCCGCTGTTGGCGGGGATGGCGTTGACCTTCGCCCTGGTCGCCACGTTGGCGGCGGTGGGCGGCGGTTGGGTGGTGCAAGTCAATCAGTACGGTCGCTGGCTCGCGTTGCTGTTCGTTGCACTGTTCGGGCTGACGCTGCTGCTGCCGCAACTGGCCGAGCGTCTGACACGGCCAGTGGTGGCGGCCGGCAGCCGACTGTCGGAAGCCGCTGGCGCCGATGCCCGGCCGCGTCCCGGCGCTTCGTTCCTGATCGGCGTCGCCACGGGCCTGCTCTGGGCGCCTTGCGCCGGGCCGATTCTGGGCCTGTTGCTGACCGGGGCGGCACTGCAAGGGGCAAGCATCCAAACCACGCTGTTGCTGCTGGCTTACGCGGCCGGTGCCGCCACGTCGCTGGCCGTGGCGCTGCTGCTCGGCGGTAAAGTCTTCGCGGCGATGAAGCGCTCGATTGGCGCCGGCGAATGGGTTCGGCGCGGTCTGGGCGCCGCCATGCTGGCGGGTGTCGCCGCGATAGCCCTGGGGTTGGACACCGGGATTCTGGCACGGGTTTCGACCGCGTCCACCGGCGGGATCGAACAAGCCCTGGTGGGCCGGTTGGCCGGCAAGTCGCCGAACAATAGCGGAGCGATGATGGCCGCGGGTGGCGCGATGAAAGCGAGTGACAAGGCATCGGGCGCGCTGCCGATTGAAGGCAATCTCCCACCGCTGGATGGCGCGGTGCAATGGCTCAATTCCCCACCCCTGACTGTGCAAGCCTTGAAGGGCAAAGTCGTGTTGGTGGATTTCTGGACTTACTCCTGCATCAACTGCCTGCGCACCTTGCCGTATGTGAAAGCCTGGGCCGAGAAGTATCGCGATCAGGGATTGGTGGTGATCGGTGTTCATGCCCCCGAATTCGCCTTCGAACGCGACGTCGGTAACGTCACCAAGGCCATGAAGGACCTGGGCATCACGTATCCGGTGGCCATCGATAACGACTACAAAGTCTGGCGCGCCTTCAACAACGAATACTGGCCGGCCCACTACTTTGCCGATGCTCAGGGGCGCATTCGTTATCACCACTTTGGTGAAGGCGATTACGCCGAATCGGAAAGGGTCATCCAGCAACTGCTGCGTGAAGCGGGCGCGGTGAAAGTCGCGGACGGTTTGATCAACGCGGATGCAACCGGGGTTCAACTCGCGCCGGACATGAGCGAAGTGCAATCACCGGAAACCTATGTCGGTTTCCAGCGGGCGGAGCATTTCGTCCCCGAAACCGGCCTTGTGCCGGACAAAGTGGCCGCGTACAGCCCACCTGCCGAACTGGCCCTCAACGACTGGAGCCTGGACGGAAAATGGAATGTGGGTTCAGAGCGTGCGACCTCCAGTGCGCCAGCCAGTCGCATCGTTTATCGCTTCCATGCCCGTGATCTGCACCTGGTGCTGGGCCCCGGTGCCGACGGTAAACCGGTGCGATTCAAAGTGCTCATTGACGGCAAAGCCCCTGGCGATGCCCACGGCACCGATGTGGCACCCGATGGCAGCGGCAGTGTGAATTCACAGCGTTTGTATCAATTGGTACGCCAGAGCGGCGGCGTGACAGACCGGACATTCAGCATCGAGTTTCTCGATCCGGGTGTCTCGGCCTACGCGTTTACGTTCGGTTGAAGTCATTTCATTTGTTGAGGAGTCTGCTCCATGAAAACCCTGTTCACCTGGCGCCGCACCCTGTTGGGAATGGCCGCTGCCGGCGTTATCAGTCAGTGCTCGGCATTCTCGTTCGGAGCCGAAGACGCCGTCATCATCCCTCCACCAGCGCTGGATGAAACGACCCAGGCCCACAGCGAAAAAGTGGTGTTTGCCGGCGGATGTTTTTGGGGCGTCCAAGGTGTTTTTCAGCACGTTAAAGGCGTGAAGAAAGCGGTCTCCGGTTACGCCGGCGGTGCGGCCAATACTGCCCAATATGAACGGGTCAGCGAGGGCGATACCGGCCACGCGGAGTCCGTCGAAGTCACTTTCGATCCGGCTCAGGTCAGTTACGGGACGCTGCTGCAGATCTATTTTTCGGTAGCCCACAACCCCACCGAACTGAACCGCCAGGGCCCCGACAGCGGCACTCAATACCGGTCGGCGATTTTCACGGAGAACACCGAACAGCAACGCGTCGCCCAGGCTTACATCGCCCAACTCGACGCTGCTCATTCGTTCAACAAACCGATAGTGACCAAGCTGGAAACCTACAACGGTTTCTACCCGGCAGAGGAGGAGCACCAGGATTTTCTGACTGAGCACCCGACCTATCCGTACATCGTGATCAACGATCTACCGAAAGTGGCGCAGTTGAAGCAGTTGTATCCCGAGCGTTATCAGGAGAAACCGGTACTGGTGAAGGCGGGGATGTGAGTGGAATGCGATAACGGGTTTTGTTTACCCCGAAATCACATTCTTGCCTGCCACCTTTGACCGATACAGCGCCTGATCAGCCCGAGCCAGCAACCCGGTCTGCTGTTCCTCCTCAAAACGCTGGACCACGCCAAAGCTCATGGTCACTTGAAACGCACCCACGGGGGGCAGGCTCGACAGGCCCTCGCGGATTTTTTCGGCCAAGAGTCTGGCGTCAGCCAACGAAGTATCGGGAAGGATCATGATGAACTCGTCACCGCCCCATCGCGCCAGCAGATCACCTTCGCGCACGAAGTGCTTCACGCCCTCGACCACCTGCACGATGGCGGCGTCACCCAAGGCATGTCCGTAGTGATCGTTGATGATCTTGAAGTCGTCGATGTCCATCGCGATCAATGACAACGGTCGTCGAAAACGTTGGGCTCGTTCGCATTCCTGAGGCAGGCTTTTTTCCATCAGGTAGCGATTGGCGATGGAGGTGAGCGTGTCGGTTTCCGCCAGTTTGCGGTTTTCTTCGAGTTGAATCTGAAGCTGCTGATTGACCCGCGACAACTCGCGGGTCCGCTCTTCAACGATCGCTTCAAGGGAGTGAGCGCGGCGTTCCAACTCTTCGAGCAGACGTCGTTTATCGTCGATGCTGCGGTGCGCGCCGACCATCCGCGCTACCGTGCCGTCTGCGTTGCGAGACAGCACATAGCCGCGGTCTTCGATCCAGGTGTAGCTGCCGTCCCGCATGCGGCAGCGATATTCGGCTTGATAGGTGGGCGCGCGCTGTTTCAGGTAGTCATCAAACACGGCCATGACGCCGGGGTAATCGTCAGGGTGGATGATGTTTTCCCAGGTCAACACGGTGTTGTCCAGGGAATGAGGCTCGTAGCCGAGCATCTTGTACCAACCTGGGTTGCGATAGACCAAACCTGTGTTGGCGTTCCAGTCCCAAATGCCATCGCTGACCAGTTCCAGAATGGTGTGGAGCAGGTCTTCGCTAAAATCTGACACATTGAATTTCAACGGCGTGATATTTGATGCTTCCCCCATCACCGCTCTCCCTGACGCACAGATATCAATTGATTCGCCTGGCGTCGAGATTAGTTCATGGCGCATTGCCACGGCTAGTGTTTGCCCCACAACTGCATGGCAAAGTCGACGAAGTGGCGTAATTTCGGTAACCGATAGCGATCCTGGGCGTACACCAGGTGCATGGGCCGGCTCGGCAATTGATAGCTCTGCATCAACGCCACCAGTTTTCCGCTGAGCAGGTCCTGTTCCACCAGCGCATCGGGCAGCATCACGATGCCCATCCCGGTGCGGGCCGCCTGATGCAACCCCGCCGAACTGTTGATCAGCATCGGACCCGTGACGGCCACCATCACTTCACCTTCCGGCCCGCTCAGGCGCCATTGTTTTTCCACCGATTGCCAGTCGTCCCCGACCGGGTAGGCAAAGGACAAACAATCGTGATGTTGCAGGTCTTCGGGTTTTTCCGGCGTTGAGCGGCGTGCCAGGTATTGCGGTGATGCGCACATGGTCAGCGTGTAATCGATCAATGGCCGGGCGATCAGGTTGGACGGCTCAATGGCGCCCAGGCGAAATGCGACATCGAGGCCGTTTTCGAGCAGGTCAGGGCGCCCGTTGGTGAGCACCACGTCCAGTTTGACTTGCGGGCATTGCAGTGAAAACTCGCTAAGGGCCGGCGCGAGCCGTTCCGTGCCGAAGGTCAGTGGTGCCGTGATGCGCAAGGTGCCACTGGGCGCGTCCTGACTCTGTTCGGCCAGACGTTCGGAATCGGCCACCAACCCCAATACTTCAAGGCAGCGCTGGTAATAGGCCGAGCCGAATTCTGTCAGGCGCTGGCGCCGTGTCGTACGGTTGAGCAAGCGCACACCCAGGCGTTGCTCCAGTGCCCGCAGGTGATTGCCGACCATGGTCGTGGACATTTCGCACTGCTGGGCGGCGGCGGTCATGCTGCCGGCTTCTACCACGCGTACGTAAACGGTCATTGCCTGGAACAAATCCATTATCAAGCTCGGCTTTAAGATTAATGAAGTATTACAGCGTTTATCCAGCTCAGGTGGCTAACCATACTGCAAAAACACCGACCATAGATGGAGCTTGATCCCATGACCGCCGCCTGCCTGATGAGCACTTACCAACCGCTGGCCCTGAGTTTCAGCAAAGGGATGGGCACGCGCCTTTGGGATGAGGCGGGTCGTGAATACCTGGACGCGGTGGCGGGTGTCGCGGTGACCAACGTTGGCCACTCCCATCCTCGAATCGTATCGGCGATCACTGAGCAAGCCGGTTTACTGCTGCACACGTCCAACCTCTACAGCATTGATTGGCAACAACGGTTGGCGCAGCGGCTGACGACGTTGTCCGGCATGGAGCGAGCGTTCTTCAACAACTCCGGAGCCGAAGCCAACGAAACCGCGCTGAAGCTCGCACGGCTTTACGGCTGGCACAAAGGCGTCGAGCAACCGCTGGTGGTGGTCATGGAAAACGCTTTCCATGGTCGGACGCTGGGCACGTTATCCGCCAGCGACGGCCCGGCGGTGCGCCTGGGATTCAATGAGTTGCCGGGGGATTTCGTCAAGGTTCCGTTCGGTGATCTCCGCGCTCTGAATGATGTTCAACAAACCCACGGCCAACGAATCGTAGCGATCCTGATGGAACCCATCCAGGGCGAAAGCGGTGTGCAGCTGGCGCCGCCGGGCTATCTCAAAGCGGTGCGCGAACTCTGCAACAAGCGCTCGTGGCTGATGATGCTCGACGAAATCCAGACCGGCATCGGCCGCACCGGCCAATGGTTCGCCTTCCAGCACGAGGGCATTGTCCCGGACGTCATGACCCTGGCCAAAGGGCTGGGCAATGGCATCCCTATCGGTGCCTGCCTGGCCCGGGGCAAAGCCGCCGATCTGTTCACACCTGGCAGTCATGGCAGCACGTTCGGTGGCAATCCACTGGCCTGCCGTGTGGGTTGCACCGTGCTGGACATCATCGAAGAACAAGGTCTGCTGGAGAACGCCAGGCTTCAGGGCGAACGTCTGCTCGCCAGATTACGCAGCGAGTTGGCGGACAATCCGAACGTCCTGGCCATCCGTGGTCAAGGTTTGATGATCGGCATCGAACTCAAGCAATCGATACGCGACTTGACCCTGATCGCTGCGCGGGATCATGGTTTGCTGATCAACGTGACACGCGGGAAAACCATTCGGTTGCTTCCGCCGCTGACGATTGATGAGCGGGAGGTGGAGATGATTGTCAGAGGGGTATGTCGGGCCGTGACCATTGCCTGATACACGTTTCCTGTAGGAACTGCCGAGCTCCAAGAGGTCTTCGACAGTGCCTACAGAATCGGCATCTCCGTCAACGTAACTAACCTTCTTGCTTTGGTTCGCCCAGCACGAAAGTTATCAATCGACGTGAGTAGACGTTCAGCGTTGGCTGCGGAGTTCAGAAGATAAACTGTTTCATCCGTTGCTTCGGATTCAGCCCAAGCGATGTCTTCACTGTTTTTGCAATTTATCCGGTGTTTGACGTTTTGCATGGGTTTCTCCTCATTGATAGCGATAGAGGCTGAGTATCTATCGACTAACCAAAAGACGTTTCCGAGACCGACGTAGTCCCAATCCGATTTCTCCCACAGATCTTGTACGTCGTGGCTCCGAGCACCCATCGCGATAGTGAATCCACGGTCGAGGCATCAGCCTCGCCCCCACAAGTATTGCGGCATTAGGGGATATGGGATGGTCTATCGGCGTTCGCAAAAGTGCTGATTTCACCTCGATCCATAAGTTTTATTTTTGAACCCGTGAACGTTGCGAACAATTGCCGGTGTACGGTAAATCCACTGGCGTCCTCGCGCATCCGATAACTGCCAGCCCATTCCAGCAACGCTTTCAGCAACTCGTCATCGTCCGGTCTTTGTTCCCGCTGACGAATATTGGCCACACAGCTGTCGTCATCCACACACAACCAGATCAGCGCCGTTGCCCTGTGGATAAGTTCTCTGACGATCCAGCCATAAACACCTTCGATCACCCACTCATCTTCATCGGCCGCCACCCGCGCGATGCCCAGTGCCGCGGCGTGCGGGCGGGCGATGCTGTGTTCGTCCGAGACCCAGTAAATCAGGTCGAGATCGATCCATGGCGCCTTGAGTTGTGCGGCCAATCGTTCCGCCAGCCAGCTTTTGCCGGCGCCGGAGTTGCCGATGATCAGCGTGCGGGTGAGGTTCATGGTGACTCGCCGTTTCAGTCGTCATGTTCAGGCGCAACCATCCGGGTCTTGGGCGAGCCGTTTGAGTTGTGCTGATAGATATCCTGGGGTTGCCCTTTCTCATTGAAGTACACCTGGCCGATGCCCGCCGAGTTCCATAGCCGTTCGCCGGCCTCGGCATGTTCGGGGATATGCGGGACGATGCGCATGCGGCGGCGTTTGGTCAGCCAGTTGAGGGGCGAGCGCGGCGAGTAGAGCCAGCGGTTGAGGCGGTCGAACCATTCGAGCAGCCTCGGCGGGAATTCGTTCTTGATGCCGCTACTGGTGATCTGCCAGATTTTCGGGCCGGCCTTGCGGTGTCGGATCAGCACTTCGTAGACGAAGGAATAATGCACATCACCGGAAAGCACCACGTAGTTACCCGGCGTGCGTGAGTGTCGGAAAATATTCAGGATCACTTGCGCCGCGCCGCGATGGGCCATCCAGTTTTCGGCGTCAACCAGCAGGGGATAACCGAACCAGCTGAAGACTTTCTGCACGGTTTCGATCAGTTTGACGCCGAAGATCGGCGCGGGTGAAACGATGATCGCCGACGGATGATCGAGCAGTTCCTGTTGCAGTTCGCTGAGGGCTTCCCAGTCCAGCAGGCCCGACGGTTGCTTGAGGTTCATCTCGCTGCGCCAGCGTCGGGTGCGGGTGTCGATCACCACCAGTGCGGGCGTGGTCGGCAGCACGTAATGCCACTGCTGGAAGCTCAACAGCGCATCGATCAAGTCGTCCTGCACCGGACTGTCGAGGTAACGGTCGGCCCCGGTGACACTGAGCAAACGGGTTTTTTCCAGTACGTCGCTGAACGCGTCGGGGTTGTTGCCCCAGCCCTGGCAGAGCATGTAGGCGATCAAGGCGTTGCCGATGATGCGCTTGGAGAAGGGATGGCCGTAGGCCGTTTCTTCCCATTGCGCAGAAAGGTTCCAGTCATCGGTAATGTCGTGGTCGTCGAAAATCATCAGGCACGGCAGATGTGCCATGGCCCGAGCGACCCCGCCCAATCCGGCCTTGAAGCCATCGATATGCGTTTGCTCAACGGTATAACGCTTGAGTCTTTCAGGCGTCAGCGCGGGCGGTTGCGGGGCGATCAACGTCCACGGTGTCGGCGACCACACCAACAGATACATGGCCATCACTTCAGCGAACGTCACCAGATGATTGTCGGCGCTGCTGCTGGTGAAAATCGGCTTGCGCGCGCCACCGAAAAATCGCTCGCGCAGGGTTTCGTTGCTCTCAAGCGCCGGTAACAAATCCGCACGGTGGTAGTAACTGGCCGGGTGCTCATAAAGCTTGGCGCTGTCGCTGACCACGGCGCCTTCGAGGTGTTCTTCGAACAGGCCCAGGCGCTCGATCAAGGCGTGGATCGCCCGCAACATCGGTCCCGCCACATCGTCTGCGTAAACCTGATCACCACTCATCATCAACAGCGCCGGCCGCTGCGATGCGTCATGTTCCGTTGCCAATAAAGCGTCGACACACAGCAAACCATCGGTGGCCGGGTGATGGGGTTTACGGCAGGAGCCATGCAGTAACTGATCAATGCGCGAGCGCAGGACGAAGTTAGGGCAGCGCGCGTCGCCGTAGAGTAAATGCGGGGCCCAGTCGGCGATGCCCGTCCCGTCGATCAACAGGTCGTACTCGATCACGGTGTCGCAGGGCAGGGCGGTCGCCAGCGGCACATCGATCAAGTGGATAAACGCGTGAGTGCCAATCGGGATGACGGTGCACTGTCCGGCATCCAGTCGGATGTCGGCGCAGTCTTGCAGGCGCAACGTCAGCGACAGCGCCCGGGAGCCCACGAGCCACATGACCAGCCGCGCAGGTTCCAGCCGCCGCAACAGCGGGCCGACCAGCACCGGTGGCAGTGAGTTGCAATCGTCAGACAACGGCAGAGATACGGGCATCCGGGTTCAAGGCTCTTGGCGCACAGGTCGGCGATGATAGCGCAGAGCCGTGGCCGAACTGCATCAATTGCCCGATGGGGTCACTTGAGGGGAAAGATCGTGGTCGCCACCACCAGCGTGATCAATGCGCTCACCAGGCTGCACGCTGCCGCAGCAAAATGTCGATAAGCGGGGGATTGTTCCTGGTTGCACTTGGTGAATACCAAGAGCCAGGTCCCGATCAGAGCGCCCAAAAATGCCATCAGCGTATAAAGCGCAAAGGCCGGGGCTCGCGAGACGGGGGCGTCCGGGGTTAACCAGCTCGAGCAAAGAATCAGCACCGCAGTGCCGACGATAAAACTGGCCACGGCACCCGCGAGGTTCGCGAGCCAGATATTCAACGGGCCACGGCTCTTCACGACCCAAATCCACATCCCTGCTGATGCAGCGAAAAACATCAAGATACTGATTAACTGCATTCAATCTTCCCTGTTAACAACGTCGTGGGCCTTTGATGAGGTCAGGCGATGGCAGGCACGATATCAAATCAGTGGCTCTGAGCTGAAGGACGTTGTGGATTTATATCGACTTGATTGAGCAGCAGCGCGAAACCAATGTGGCGAGGGGGCTTGCCCCCGTTGGGTCGCGAAGCGGCCCCCTAATCTTCAAAGAACAGGGGCCTGCTACGCAGCCCAGCGGGAGCAAGCTCCCTCGCCACAGGTTTCAGTCAGCAGGCCAAGGATTGTGTGAACCTAAGCCGCCCAGCCCGCCCCACTGACCGCCGCCTGCGCCAGTGGATGCATGTCGGCCCCTTGATGCTCCGTCTGCCAGGCCAGCAATTCCATGCGCATGCCGGGTGTCCAGTACATCTGAATGTGATTGCGCACGCCGAGCACGGCCGCTTGCTGGTCCGGTTCAGTGGCAAAATACTGGGCGATCTGGTTGGCCATCTTGATCAGGTTTTCAGTGCTCATCGGCGCACCTCCGCTTTAGCGCCACGGGCATGCCGGCGTTCCTTGAGCAGACGGTCCTGTTCATCACTGAAGGCCTGATAGCGTTTTTGCCACTCGGAAGGGTGGTAGACGCGGCTGACCTCCACGGCAGTGACCTTGTACTCCGGACAGTTGGTGGCCCAGTCGGAGTTGTCGGTGGTGATCACGTTGGCCCCCGATTCCGGGAAGTGGAACGTGGTGTACACCACGCCCGGCGCGACCCGTTCGGTGACCCGCGCACGCAGTACGGTCTGCCCGGCGCGGCTGCCGATGCCGACCCAGTCACCCTCGTTGATACCACGGCTCTCGGCGTCGGTCGGGTGGATTTCCAATCGATCCTCGTCGTGCCAGGCGACGTTTTCTGTCCGCCGTGTCTGAGCGCCGACGTTGTACTGGCTGAGGATGCGCCCGGTGGTCAGCAACAGCGGATAGCGACTGTTGACCTTCTCCTCGGTGGGCACATAACCGGTGAGCATGAAGCGCCCCTTGCCGCGCACGAATTCCTCGATGTGCATGGTCGGCGTACCGTCCGGTGCCGCCGCGTTGCATGGCCATTGCAGGCTGCCGTGGCGATCCAGTTCGGCGTAGCTGACGTTGGTGAAGGTCGGCGTCAGGCTGGCGATTTCATCCATGATGTCTGACGGATGTTTGTAGTTCATCGGGTAACCCAAGGCGTTGGCCAGAGCCACCGTTCCTTCCCAGTCGGCTTTGCCGCCCAGGGGATCCATGACCTTGCGTACCCGCGAAATGCGCCGCTCGGCGTTGGTGAACGTGCCGTCCTTCTCCAGGAACGAAGCGCCCGGCAGGAATACGTGGGCGAACTTGGCCGTTTCGTTGAGGAAAATGTCCTGCACCACCACGCATTCCATGGCCGACAGGGCCGCGGTGACATGCTGGGTATTCGGGTCGCTCTGGGCGATGTCCTCGCCCTGGCAATACAAGCCTTTGAAACTGCCGGCCAGTGCAGATTCGAACATGTTCGGAATACGCAGGCCCGGATCGGGTTGCAGCGTGACGTTCCACGCCTGTTCGAACTGCGCGCGTACTACCTCGTTGGAAATGTGCCGGTAACCGGGCAACTCGTGGGGGAAGGAGCCCATGTCGCAGGAACCCTGAACGTTGTTCTGCCCCCGCAGCGGGTTCACGCCTACGCCTTCGCGACCGATGTTGCCGGTGGCCATGGCGAGGTTGGCGATGCCCATGACGGCCGTGCTGCCCTGGCTGTGTTCGGTGACGCCGAGGCCGTAGTAGATCGCCGCGTTGCCGCCGGTGGCATACAGACGGGCAGCGGCGCGGATGTCGGCAGCGTCTACGCCGCAGATGGCGGCCAGCACTTCCGGCGAGTTTTCCGCACGGCTGACGAACTCGCTCCAGCGGGCGAAATCGTTGCCCTCGCAACGAGCGTCGATAAAGGCCTGATCGAGCAGGCCTTCAGTGACGATGACATGGGCCAAGGCGTTGAGCATCGCGACGTTGGTGCCCGGACGCAGGGCCAAATGATATTCAGCGCGGGCATGCACCGAGTCCACCAGATCAATGCGGCGTGGGTCGATGACGATCAGCCGTGCGCCTTCACGCAAGCGACGTTTGAGCTGGGAGGCGAATACCGGGTGGGCATCGCTGGGGTTGGCGCCCATCACCAGGATCACGTCGGCCTGCATCACCGAGTCGAAACTCTGGGTGCCGGCGGACTCGCCCAAGGTTTGTTTCAAGCCATAGCCGGTCGGCGAATGGCAGACCCGCGCACAGGTGTCGACGTTGTTGTTGCCGAACGCGGCGCGCACCAGTTTTTGCACCAGATAGGTTTCTTCGTTGGTGCAGCGGCTGGAGGTGATACCACCAATGGAATCGCGGCCGTACTTTTGCTGCAACCGACGGAACTCACTGGCGGCGTAAGTCACCGCTTCATCCCAGCTGACTTCCTGCCAGGGGTCGTTGATGTTCTGGCGGATCATCGGCTTGGTGATGCGATCCGGGTGGGTCGCATAGCCCCAGGCAAAGCGCCCTTTGACACAAGAGTGGCCGTGGTTGGCCTGACCGTTTTTGTCGGGAACCATGCGCACCAGTTGGTCGCCTTTCATCTCGGCGCGGAACGAGCAGCCCACGCCGCAATAGGCACATGTGGTGATCACGCTGCGTTCAGGCTGACCCAGTTCGACCACGCTTTTTTCCATCAGCGTCGCGGTAGGGCAGGCTTGCACGCAGGCGCCGCAGGACACGCATTCCGAGTCGAGGAAGTTATCGCCACCGGCAGCGGACACACGGGATTCGAAGCCGCGTCCGGTGATGGTCAGGGCAAACGTGCCCTGGGTTTCTTCGCAAGCGCGCACGCAGCGGTTGCAGACGATGCACTTGCTCGGGTCGTAGTCGAAGTAGGGGTTGGACGTGTCCTTCACATCGGCCAAATGGTTGTCGCCTTCATAGCCGTAACGCACTTCCCGCAGGCCGACCTGACCGGCGACGGTTTGCAGTTCGCAGTTGCCGTTGGCCGAGCAGGTCAGGCAGTCCAGCGGGTGATCGGAGATGTACAACTCCATGACGTTGCGGCGCAGCGTCGCGAGTTTCGGCGTCTGGGTGTGCACGCTCATGCCTTCGCTGACCGGCGTGGTGCAGGACGCCGGGTAACCGCGCATGCCGTCGATTTCTACCAGACACATGCGGCAAGAACCGAAGGCTTCCAGGCTGTCGGTGGCGCACAGTTTCGGAATCGTAGTGCCCATCAGCGCAGCGGCGCGCATCACCGAGGTGCCTTCGGGCACGCTGATGCTGCGACCGTCGATGTTCAGCGTGACTTGCACCGAACTTTCGCGGGCCGGCGTGCCCAGATCGATGTCGGTGTTCGGGTCGAAGAGCGTGATCATTGGTCGGCCTCCGAAGATTGCAGACCGAAGTCGGCGGGGAAGTACTTGAGGGCGCTGGCGACCGGAAAGGAAACCATGCCGCCCAAGGCGCACAGCGAACCGTATTGCAGGGTGTCGCACAGGTCCTTGAGGATGATCACCTGCTCATCGCGAACGTTCTGGTCCGGTGCGGCCAGCAACCGGTCGATCACCTCGACGCCCCGGGTCGAACCGATGCGGCACGGCGTGCATTTGCCACAGGATTCCTCGGCGCAAAACTGCATGGCGAAGCGCGCCATGTGGGCCATGTCCAGCGTGTCGTCCGCCACCACCACGCCGCCGTGACCGAGCATCGCGCCGATGCCGGCGAACGCTTCGTAATCCAGCGGCGTGTCGAATTGCGACGGCGGCACCCAGGCGCCCAGCGGGCCGCCGACTTGTGCGGCTTTCAGCGGTCGGCCACTGGCGGTGCCGCCGCCGTAGTCTTCCACCAGTTCGCGCAGGGTCAGGCCAAAGGCCCGTTCCACCAAGCCGCCACGACGAATATTGCCCGCCAGTTGGAAAGGCATCGTGCCGAGGGAACGGCCCATACCGTAATCGCGATAGAACTGCGCACCCTTGGCCAGAATCAGCGGCACCGAAGCCAGGGTCAGCACGTTGTGCACCAGCGTCGGCAGACCGAACAGCCCCTTCAAGGCAGGAATTGGTGGCTTGGCGCGGACGACCCCGCGTTTGCCTTCGAGCGAGTCCAGCAGCGCGGTTTCTTCACCGCAGATGTAAGCACCGGCCCCGACGCGCACTTCCATATCGAAGGCCAAGCCACTGCCGCCGACGTTGGCGCCGAGGTAACCGTTCGAACGGGCAATCTCCAACGCCCCATTTAACGTGGCGATGGCCTGTGGATATTCCGAGCGCACATAGATGTAACCGTAGCTGGCGCCGACGGTGATGCCGGCAATGGCCATGCCTTCGATCAGCAGGAAGGGGTCGCCTTCCATCAACATACGGTCGGCGAAGGTGCCGGAGTCGCCTTCGTCGGCGTTGCACACAATGTACTTTTGCGCCGCCTCGGTAGCGCGCACCGTGCGCCATTTGATCCCGGCGGGGAAGGCTGCGCCGCCACGGCCACGCAGGCCTGAATCGAACACCGCAGTCGCGGTTTCATCGCCGCCAATCGTGACGGCCCTTGTTAAACCCTCGAAACCGCCGTGGGCTCGGTAATCGTCCAGCGACAACGGCCGGGTGATGCCGGCGCGGGCGAACAGCAAACGTTGTTGAGACTTGAGATAAGGCAACTCTTCTACAAGCCCCAAGGCCAGCGGATGAGAAGACGGCTCGCCTTGCAGCGCATCGAGCACCGACGGCACATCGGCAGCAGTCAGCGGGCCGAAGCCGATTCGGCCTTGCGCGGTGTCCACTTCGAGCATTGGTTCCAGCCAGTACAGGCCGCGAGAGCTGGTGCGTTGCAGGTCCTGGCTGGCAAGGGCTGACGCTACCGCATCGGCACCCACGGCACGGGCCAGGGAATCACAGGATAGATAGAGGCTCATACGTCCTCCCGGCAAGCGTCGAGCAAGGCATCGAGACGCTCGGCACTCAGCCGCGCATGCACCTGACCATCAAGCTCCAGGGCCGGCGAACAAGCACAAGCACCAAGGCAATACACCGGACGCAAACTGATGCTGCCATCGGCGCTGCTGCCGTGGTCATCCAATTGCAGACGTTCACGCAACTGCGCGGCCAACTGCTCGGCACCACGACTCTTGCACGACTCCGCCCGGCACAGACGCAGGATATGCCGGGCCGGCGGCGCGATACGGAAGTCATGGTAAAAGCTGATCACGCCGCGAATCTCGGCCTGACTCTGATTGAGGGCGTGGGCAATCTCGGGGATGGCGGCATCGGGGATGTAACCGATACCGGCCTGAATCTCATGAAGGATCGGCAACAGTGCACCCGCAGAGCCCTTGTGGCGCTCCAGCACGCTGTTGACCATAGGCAATTGCAACATCTCATCAGGCATACAGCATTCCTCACGGTCACGGACAAACCTGGCGGTTGTCGGTCGTCCGAAAGTGTCGGCTGCGGCATTCACACCACGTCACGGTATCGTGGCATTGTCAGGCCGTTGGCCAGGGCACCCTGAGCGGGCATCTTGTTGTGCCCGGCGCGGTCTTTGCCGCACCTTTTATAGGGCATTAAGGGAGCTTGCCACGCTGGTATTGATTCGACTGCACCAAAGCGACGTGTTTGGTTCTTTCCACGACTACCCGTTAAGTCTAGAAGAGCACTGACCACGGCGCGCATTGTCTGAAATGTTTTGTGGCACAAGCGCGGCACACCCGCCCGCTACAGTGGACGTACGATGCCATCCGACGAGATCGCAAAGGAGCACACATGAACCGACTCATCCTGCCTGCGCTGGTCATCCTGATCGCGGCGCAATCCCCGGCCTACGCCATCAACGACACATACCGCAAACAACTGGAGCAATCCGGCTGCACCCAGGTCAGCGAAACCCAAGGCTGCGATATCCACAAGAGCAAGGCAGAAAACGCCAAGGCAGGCTTCAGCAACCCCGCCGCGGACAGCTCAAGCACCCCAACCCCCTACGTCGGGCAATGGGTGGCCAAGAACGATGCCGGCGCGACCGTCGCCACCGTTCGCATCGATGCCAAGGAACAGGTGTGGGTCAACGGAAAACCGGTCAAAGCCAAGCGTACCGACGGCACGCTACAGTTTCGCCAGGGCAAAATCCTCTTCATCCTCCAGGGCGATCGGAGCCTGCAGAATCAGGACTACTGGACGGACAGCGATGCCGGGACCAAAGGACCGATACAGATTGAATAACAGGAGCGACACATGATTGATTTCAACAACAAGGGCTTCTTCAAACTCAAGCAAAACGAAGAATACGCCGAACGCGTCAGCGCGCTGCTGCTGGAAGGGGAACAGGTCATCGACTCCTATAAATCCATGCGCGACGGCGTGGTGTTCACCAACAAGCGCATCATCGCCGTCAACGTGCAGGGCCTCACCGGCAGCAAAAAAGACTTCACCTCGCTTCCGTATAAAAACATCGTGGCGTACTCGGTGGAAACGTCCGGCACTTTCGACCTGGATTCCGAATTGGAGATCTATTTCTCGTCACTGGGCAAAGTGAAATTCGAATTCACCGGCAGAACTTCGATGGTGGAAATCTCAAAACTGATCTCCCAACACGTCCTCTGACCCCAACACGAAAAAGCCCCGAAAAACTCGGGGCCCCAACTGACTAAACACACACCCAATGTGGGAGCGAGCCTGCTCGCGAAAGCGCCAGACCAGCCAACATCAATGCTGAACCTACCGCCGCCATCAAGCAGCCCACTCCCCATTTTCCAACCACTACCCCTCAGACGAATCCGCCGCCCGCTCAGCCGCCGCCGCAGAACCCCGACCCCGCCCAAGCACCTTCACCGCATCATCAACCACCGCCTTGCTCATCGCCGTCAAATAATGCGCAGCCCAGGCGTGGCGGTCGGTGTCCGTGGCGTACGCCGCATCTTCGTTCAGCTTTTTGGCAAGAAACAGAAAGTCAGAAGCCATGGCTAATGCATCGCCTAGGGGAACGCCACGAGTAACGTGGAAGAGTGGTTGGTCTGCGCAGTAAATGGCAGGTGTTAGGCCGATGGTTTTCAGCTCTGATGGATCGGTCATTGGCCACCTCCGATCACGGAGAGGCGGTGGGAGAGGGTGGATGGTGGGGCGTTACGCAACAGAGAGTCGCGTTGAGGGAAAAGCCAGATTTTGTACGTATCCATACAGCGCATTGTGAAGCTCCTTAATTTTTAAGAGCCGCCACAATTCGTTACCAAGCGAATGGGTGGCAGCTGTGCGCAGGTTGGTAAACCGGGAAATCAAGGAAACCGGCACGTCCGAAGACGTCCCACGCACAGCCGCCATAACGCAGACCGCAGGCGAAAAAAAAGCGCCTGCGAACGCATGGCACTGTTGCGCAGTGATTTACCTCGGGTTACCAAGCCCGGCCGCTGAATTTGCAGCGACGGTAGGAGGGTATCGTGGAGGCCCTTTTCTCGCAACCTTCGAACACATCGACCACAAATTACGTTGTGAAGTAATGTGGTCCGTCCCCTTTGTTTCGGGTAGGTTATGACGCTCGCAAGGATTTTTGACAGGAGGTCAAAGTGGCTAAGCCAGCAGCGCGTAAAAGCGATTTATACCGTTGTCCTTTACCGGGGCACGGCACCAACCCGATTGCATCAGGATCTCCCGACGTATTCTTCGACGGCCTTCCCGCAGCGCGTCAGGGCGACACCTGCACTTGCGGTAGTGCGCTCTCTTCAGGACTGTCTGCGACCGTGTTCATTAACGGCAAGAATGCAGCGACCATCGATACCGGAGGTACCCACGGCGGCATAGTGATTGGTGGTTCGGGTACGGTAATAATTGGCGATACCCACACACCCTGCGAATTTGTTCCTCCTGCGCTGTTAATGGGTTTCGCAAGCTGGATCGGCTTCAGAATTCCAGCTGACGAAAGCTATGAAGGCTTATCGTGCACCGCTCATTTCGAGGATGGGTCGTCACTGCCAGGGGTGTTCAATAAAGACAATGCCGTTAAGTTTACGAATCCGTCCGGTAAGACCTGCGTGATGCTCAAATTTGATGATGAAGCTCCAGCCGGTACGTCGTCTCTCACAGAAAGCTTTTTGAATAGAATATTAGGATAAGGAACATCCTATGACAGAACCATATCTCGTCACCGGCAGCTATGTCGTTCAGCGTGAACACGCCTTACAAGATTCTCCGCTCGAGAGGGCGTTAGAACTGATGGAGGGAACTGCACTTAGGTTCTCTCTGGACGCGGTCTCTGACGAAAAGGTCCGGGCGAGCTACCTGAAAAACATAAAACGTATGTCACAGCAGACGTTGGCCGATGTGAAGGCTGGGAAGGTCACCGCGGGAGAGGGCGTACAGTTCAGTCATGAAATGCGAAACAAGATCTTGATGGAGCACCGCAAGGTTACCTCTGCGCAGGGCTTGGCTGTCGTGCAAAAAAAGAAGGCCGATGGCAGAACGCTTCAAACGCTTTTTGATCGTTACTCCAAGGAGCTGTTCAAGAAGAGTTACGACAGCCTTTCACCGACGGAGCAGAGCAAGGTTCATTACACAATTTTGGAGGCAGCAGGGCGGGACAATTCCAAGTTCACAAATGGCACAAAAAAAATGCAGCTAATGGGCAAGCTTGGCATTTTGGTTACTGCTGCTATCGCGACTTATCAAATTCTGAATGCTGAAAACAAACAAAAGGAAACGGCGCGTCAAGGGCTCATCGTGGGCGGCGGCGCGGCGGGCGGTATTCTGGCAGGGCTTGGAGTCAGCGCTCTCTGTGGGCCAGGAGCTCCGATCTGTGCATTTGCCGTTGTATTTCTAGGAACTGTTGTTGGGGGCGTCGCAGGCGGAACGGTAGCAGACTCGCTTGATGAGGAATTAGAGGAGTTTTCACATTGGGATATTCTTTGAGTCAATCTGAGTTGACAAAGATTAGGGTCGCGCTCTCGGATCCGTTCAATGATTTCCCGGTTGATTACGATTACATAGCCAGCCAAGTGAAAGGAGTTGATCTTAAAACCCTCTACGAGATCCTATATTCCGAAGTCGCGCCTGTGTGCTTTACCAATATTGCGGCGGCCCTTCCAACGGTATGGACAGGCTTCGATCCCGACTCCCTCAATGCCATGATTGAAGAAAGGCGCGTCGCCCGGAATAACAGTTGGTTTCGTAGGCAGTTCGACAAGCTCCTTGTGCGTTGGTTGGAATATAACTACAGGTACATCTGGAAGGAGATTGTCAGCAGGCTGTGAGTTGACAGCGAAGTTTGTTTTGCTTTTGAGTTTAGCGTCATCCCCAAAAAGGGCCCGTCAGGGCCTTTTCAGATCCAGCTTGTTTTACTTGGAGTACCAGCGTTCGAGGTGCTCGCCAAAGCCGTCAGGCCGGTTCCCCAATGCACCACCACTGTACTGCGACCTCATCGTCAGGTTGAGTCACGTCATGCCCGTGCTCGACGAAATTAGCGGGTGTGTGCAACGCAAGATCACGACTGATCCGCTCTGGCATGAGCGCGTTAGTTTCACCGAGAAAACCCAGATAATAGTCACGGTCATAGAAGATGGTGACCTCGCTCTGATGAACCCATGGCCACGTCAGCAGGCAAGCAACGCGGTAGTAACCTTGAGAGTGGTCAGCAGCGTTGGACAGGTGACTAGCGGCTTCGAGCAGTTGCTGAATGCAGAAGGCCTGAACTTCGATCGCGGCGTGAGGACCTTCCACCAGGGCCTCATGCACCGGGATCTTCCAGTGTGTGTAGCGCTCCATTTGCGCGGATCGCGGGTAAAACTCGTCGCGAAAACTGGAGGCCCAGCGCTCCAGGGCGCGAAGGCGGCGGGGGATGCCTCTGAGTGGCTTGTTGCTGAGGGCGATTTGCCGCATTGATACGTCCTTGTGATGCTGAAAAAGTCTTTCGTTGTTGTCAGCTGGGGTAATAGAAAAGTGGCAGGTCCATCCTCACTTCAACCATACCCCTGCCAGTGTCAGTAGGTGTGAAGAGGCTGCAACTCTTATTTCAAATCGGACTTATCCAGATGGCCGCTGAATGGACGCGCCGACAAACTCCATCAGGCACTACAGGACAGTTGAAAGATGTAATCCGGACTGCTGAAGGTTTTTCCAGTCATACTTTCAAGGCGCCTTATCTGATCTGGCGTTAAGTCGTATTCATAAATGGCGTCTTCCGGCTCACTCCACGCCATAAGCTCTGCCAATTGATCGAACTGGTTGGCAGGGATTTCAATGCTGAACGCCAGCTCCTCAGTTCCCTTGTCGAATGCAAGAATCTCATGCAGCATTTTTCTGACTCCTATCAAAGTTACTTTGGCGTGGTTCGGCCTAACTCGGCGTCCTTTGCTCGTTCGCCCGTGTCAGGGTTGAACTCTCCCAACTGAAAGCGCATGCGGGTCGGAGCACGGGTCATGCTGCGTAGCTGATCGTCGGTATAGAGCGTGCCGTCGTCCATTTTGGTCGGGAGCATGCCCAGTACAAACACGCCGGCAGGATTTCCACGCAATGCCCAGGTGAATCCTTTTTGCATGATGCCGCCACCCGCTACGCGCCCCAGTACAGCGTCGAAGCCTAGAGCGAGTCCGGCAGCCTCTGCCGCCGACGGGACAAGCGTCGACCCAGCCAGGATGACCTTGCCAAAGTCCGAGGCGGGCATGGTGTTGCTACCAGCGTGAGTACTCCCCCAGTGTTCAGGTGTGCAGCACTTGGCAAAAACCGGGTCTGTACGCTCCTTGGGAATTGGCCATTCATCTTTGGGGATATATTCCGGCTCGGGCTTCGGGGGCGGATTCCAGCCGGCCCACGAGGCGCCACCGTTCGGACGTTTTCGGCGCCAAATGTCGTCGAAAGGATGTTTTTTCCGTGTGTCCATGGTCATGACAATCCCTGTGTGACGTCGTCTCGAGACAGGAGATTGTCGGTCAGCTCGCTTCCCAGTCAATTTGACTCGGTAACCTGAAGTTTCAGACTCTGCAAAGTACGCAAGATCCGCTGCGTGCTTCGTACGTATCAAGTAGTAAGCCAATAATCATGGACGCAATCACGCGGTCCTTCTGCGGGAGCGAGCCTGCTCGCGAAAGCGCCGGTTCAGCCAACATCAATGCTGAACCGACCACCGTCATCACAAGCAGTTCGCTCCCTATTTTTCAGCCGCTACTCTTCAGTCGTCGCCGTCCGCTCAGGTGTCGCCGCAGAACTGCGACCCCGCCCAAGCACCTTCACCGCATCATCAACCACCGCCTTACTCATCGCCGTCAAATAATGCGCAGCCCAGGCATGGCGGTCGGTGTCTGTGGCGTACGCCGCATCTTCATTCAGCTTCTTGGCGAGAAACAGAAAGTCAGAAGCCATGGCCAATGCATCGCCGAGAGGGACGCCGCGAGTGACGTGGAAGAGTGGTTGATCTGCGCAGTAAATGGCAGGTGTTAGGCCGATGGTTTTCAGCTCTGATTGATCGGTCATTGGGCACCTCCGAGGACGGAGAGGCGGTGGGAGAGGGTGGCGCGTGGGGTGTTACGCAACTGGGAGTCGCGATGAGGGAAAAGCCAAATTTTGTACGGATTGATGCTGCGCATTATCAGACTCCTTGATATATGGAGCTGCCATATCCGTTTCCACACGAATGGGTGACAGCTGTGCGCAGGGTGGAAAACCGGGAATCAAGGAAACCGGCACGCCCGAAGACGTCCCACGCACAGCCGCCATAACTCACGCCGCAGACACAAAAAAAGCGCCGGCAGACGTGATGGGGGCGCTGTTGCGCCTTGAATTACACGGGTTTCCACACCCGGTCGCTGAATTGGCAGCGACGGTGGGAGGGTATCGTGGAGGCTCCTTTCCTGCAACCTCGAAAGCTTTGTTCCGAAACCACAAGAGATGAGAAAGTGTGAGATGTCCTATTTTTATTCCTGATACTGAAGCTATGCTGTTTAGGTGCTGTCAACGGATGATGGATATGACCTCTCAGAAGAAACGTATTCGAGCTGTAGGTTCTATATCGAGTGAGCTGATTAAGAAATCTCGAGAGGCTGCGCTGGCATCAGTACAAATATTTAATAATCCAGCGTTAACCTTCAAGTCTGAGATATTTATCGTGCTGATGATGATTTCATGGACATATCTGTTGCATGCTTATTATCGAAAAAAACAAATAGAATATCGTTACTACAAAATGGTGGGTGCCCGCAAGAAGTTCGATAAAACAGCTAAAGGCGCTATGAAACATTGGGAGTTGGAGCGATGCCTTAATGACGAAAACTCCCCGGTGTCTGCAAGCGCAGCAAAAAATTTAAAGTTTTTAATTGGGCTAAGGCACGAAATCGAACATCAGATGACGACAAGGATAGATCAGCTTCTGAGTGCGCGCTTTCAAGCGTGCTGTCTTAACTATAATGAGCTTATAAAAGAATTGTTTGGGCTGGAATTTGGTATCGATAAGCATCTTTCATTCAGTTTGCAGTTTTCATCCCTTAATAAAGAGCAGGTTGACATGCTTTCTAAGACAGAGGGGTTGCCTGAAAATATAAGAGCTTATATAACTGCCTTCGATATGGATTTAAGTGATGAGGAGTTTAACGACCCTAGATTTTCGTACAGGGTGTTTTTCATTCCTAAAACGGCGAATCGAAAAGGACAAGCCGACCAGGTTATTGAGTTTATTAAGTCGGATTCGGAGCTTGCGAAAGGTATCAATGCACAGTACACAGTAATTAAAGAGACTGAACGACCTAAATGCCTTCCTTCGGAAATTGTGCAAAAGATAAAAGAAGCTGGATACGAAAATTTTACGATGACCCACCATACGGTTCTCTGGAAGGAGTTGGATGCTAAAAGGCCAGGTCTAGGCTTTGGCACCAAAGTAGCGAATACTTGGTATTGGTATGAATCATGGTTTGATCATGTCGTCGATTATTGTTTGCAGCAAGGAGGGAGATATCGATAACATTTTTTTGTTATTGGTTTGATGTGGCACTCTTAAGCAGCGTGGCTACATTTGGCTACGGAAAGAGAGGGAGGTAGCTAGGAGGAGCGGGAGTAAACGCATCGATCCTGATCGTTATAGTGGTAAAAAACCAATGGTGAAATACTACATTTTCTGTAGCAATAGATACGCTTGAATAGTCCATTTTTTTGAAATGGTGTTTTTCTCATTATTCACCATCGTCTTGTGCATTCAGGTAATTTGCAATTACATCACCGTGGCATGCAGCAGGTTTACAGTGACAACCTAGCGTCTTTCCTCTGAGTTTTTCAATATTTTCATCAAACTTATCCGGGAGTTTTAGGAAGCGTCTTTTAAAGTCATAAGCAAATTTTTCGATAACTTCTTCTCGGGTGCCTTCTTTGCCCATCTGGTAGGGGTTTCCCCAGAGTGTCCCCCTGCCAATATAAACATCATATTTTTCGCCATTATCTCGATTGGAAACCTTCGTCAGTTTAAGGTTTGTGATTCGAATAGGGGTGTTTTTTTTACGAAGCTCAAGAAAAAGATTGAAAAAGCAGTTTCTCTCCTCGTCTTGAAAAATAAACGCATGTGTCGCATCGAGAACAGTGTCGGTTTCTTTTTCATACTTAGTTGAAGCCAGTTCGTTGGCTTCAGCATATTTTTTGATAAAGTTATTGTCGTCGGCAAAGTAAATCAACTCTGCTTTTTCAAGTGAGCTAATTATTTTTTTGACTTTTCTCTCGAATTTTTCAAAAGATAGAAAGTCAATTGGGTATGCTATTAAAACTTTTGCTTCTGTTTTCATATCAAATGTTTAACGACTGCGTCAGATTCATTCCATGCCGATTTTAGATAATCTACGACCAAACGTCTATGACATTGATGAGGTTGATGCTCGCTACAAAGCAAACATCCTTCGTCAATGACATCTTTGGATACGTGTTTCTCAATATTTCGCTTTGACATCAGGTTGAGATATTTTTCCTCGTACTGCTGCCAGGTGATGTCCTTTTTCTGATATGGAGACAAAATTTCTTTTGTTGGTGCTAAATCTGGAAGGTGCAAATAATCGACATTACAAAGTTCTTTAAGAAAATACTTTAGGTCTTCCTTTTTTGAAAATCCTGCGAGTTGCGATATATTATTAAGTCTTACATCTACTATTCGTTTCGTTCCACTAATCTTGATTAGGCTGAAAAATCTTTCAGCTTTTTTTTCCGTAAACCCTATAGTATAAATTTTCATAGTAACCTTAAAAGATACCTGCAATCACTTTGTACCCATAGCCTTGGCCCGGTACGTAATTTGGTACGTTTGTATGTATCTCGCTCAAGCTGATCGTTAGGCAGCTGATGTTATTTAATACATAGGTTCCAACTCCCTTGTTTAGGAAGTGGGCCTCTGCCGGAATGTCTGTCAAGCTTAGGGCGTAATTTACACCTCTATAAGCGAAAGTTGCTCGAACACTGATTTTGTGATTATTCCACTGCTTGCCTTCGGCATCGACCTTGATTGATACATTTCCATCAGGTCTGATCAGATAAAGTGTTGATCTCGCTTGCGTCAGTAACCGCTCGGGTACGCGGTCATTAAGGCCCGAAGTGCTGCTGTAATTAGATTCCCAAAGGCTTTCAGGTGTATCTATCAGCTGGCTGAGATTAGCGTGAATAAACTCGCCGTTTTTAACCCACTTTTGAGCTGCATCGATGATGTAGTTTTCCTGCTGAAATACGTGCTGGTGCTTCGCAGTATCCCAGATGGAAATGATATCTAATGCTTTCACCGATCCCCCGGCCTGGTAGCTCGCCTCATTCTCTGAGATCCCCCGACTGCCCCTGTTACTTACGGGTCTGTACCAAACGCCATTCTGTGCCTCGCCAACGAGCTTTCCCGCGATGCATCTTTCGCCGTGTTTCTTGGAGTTTGCCAAACAAACAAATTCCCTTTGAGTAGCGACCATTTCCTCACCTAATCCATTGGGTGGCCGATTGCCACTCTAAAGGTAGTATAGGTTGCGAGCTTGTAAGTCAATGCTACCATTTGCCGTAAGTGGTATAACATAACACTTATCTTGGGCAGAAAAGGACAGAAAAGAGGGCAGATTTATTATTGCTTTTTAATCCGTCCGTTTTCATTCATTGAATGTCTTTCAGATAATCTTTGAGCGCGATGAGGGGGGCATCAAGCTGCTCCATCTTCTGAATACTGGCAAGTTCAGCCCCTAATCTCTGCAACTCCCGCCCCAACGGCTTATCCACACCACCAATGGCTTCCAACGCCAACCCCACACACTCATCCACTTTCAACTGAATCCCCTCAACATCCCCCCGCCTTACCAACAACCCAAAAACCTCCCGCTCATACTCACTCATCACCAAATCATCCCGAAGAATCGGACTCGAATCCTCCGTCTCATAAGCCAGCTTGAGGCAGAACAGAGCAACAGTTTCCAGCAGCAGTTCCATGGGATGAATCCTTGAGAATTGTCGTACCAAACGAGAACGAGAGGATCAAAAGCATCGCCAGCAAGCCGGCTCCTACAGGTCGGCGTTGTGTCAGGCACTTTTTGGCAGGCGAAAAAAAAGGCCTTGCTAAGCAAGACCTTTCTTAATTTTGGTGCCCCGAGGGAGACTCGAACTCCCACTCCTTTCGAAAACGGATTTTGAATCCGCCGCGTCTACCAATTCCGCCATCAGGGCTCAATGGCGGCGAAGTATAGAGATGAGATTACCGTCGGTCAATCAGGTACATAGAGAATTTTCACTATTTCGGCTAGACTTCCGGCCCCTGCTAGACGAACCCCATCATGCGCGTTGCTGACTTTACTTTCGAACTCCCAGATTCGCTGATCGCCCGCCACCCTTTGGCCGAGCGTCGCAACAGTCGCCTGTTGACCCTTGATGGGGTCAGTGGCGCCCTGGCACACCGTCAATTCACTGATTTGCTCGAGCATTTGCGCCCGGGCGATTTGATGGTGTTCAACAATACCCGGGTGATTCCGGCGCGGCTGTTTGGCCAGAAGGCTTCCGGCGGCAAGCTGGAAATCCTGGTGGAGCGCGTGCTCGACAGTCATCGCGTGCTGGCGCATGTGCGTTCCAGCAAGTCGCCGAAGCCGGGGTCGAAGATCCTGATCGATGGCGGTGGCGAGGCCGAGATGCTGGCGCGTCACGATGCGTTGTTCGAGTTGGGGTTCGCCGAAGAGGTGTTGCCGCTGCTGGATCGCGTCGGGCACATGCCGTTGCCGCCTTATATAGACCGCCCGGATGAAGGCTCGGACCGTGAGCGTTATCAGACGGTTTACGCCGAGCGCCTGGGCGCGGTGGCGGCGCCGACGGCGGGGCTGCATTTCGATCAGCCGCTGATGGAGGCGATTGCCGCCAAGGGCGTCGAGACCGCGTTCGTGACCTTGCACGTCGGTGCGGGCACGTTCCAGCCGGTGCGCGTCGAGAAGATCGAAGACCACCACATGCACAGCGAATGGCTGGAAGTCGGCCAGGACGTGGTGGATGCGGTGGCGGCGTGTCGTGCTCGCGGTGGTCGCGTGGTGGCCGTGGGGACCACCAGCGTGCGTTCGCTGGAAAGTGCTGCGCGCGATGGCGTGCTCAAGCCGTTCAGTGGCGACACCGATATCTTTATCTACCCGGGCCGACCGTTTCACGTGGTCGATGCCCTGGTCACCAACTTCCATTTGCCTGAATCCACGCTGTTGATGCTGGTTTCGGCGTTCGCCGGTTATCCCGAAGCCATGGCTGCCTATAAAGCGGCCGTCGAGCATGGATACCGCTTTTTCAGCTACGGTGATGCGATGTTTATCACCCGTAACCCCGCACCACGTGGCCCTGAGGAAACAGAATGAGTCGCCAAAGTCGTATGTCGTTTGAGTTACTTGCTACTGACGGCAAGGCTCGTCGCGGTCGTTTGACCTTTCCACGCGGCACCGTAGAAACCCCGGCGTTCATGCCGGTGGGCACCTACGGCACCGTCAAGGGCATGTTGCCGCGGGATATCACCGCCACTGGCGCGGAAATCATTCTGGGCAACACCTTCCACTTGTGGCTGCGTCCTGGCACCGAAGTGATCAAGAAGCACGGCGACCTGCACGATTTCATGCAGTGGAAAGGCCCGATTCTGACCGACTCCGGTGGTTTCCAGGTGTTCAGCCTGGGCGCCATGCGCAAGATCAAGGAGGAGGGCGTGACCTTCGCCTCCCCGGTGGATGGCGCAAAAGTGTTCATGGGCCCGGAAGAATCGATGCAGGTCCAGCGTGACCTGGGTTCGGACATCGTGATGATTTTCGACGAATGCACCCCGTACCCGGCTGACGAGGACGTCGCTCGCGTGTCGATGGAGCTGTCGTTGCGTTGGGCCAAGCGCTCGAAAGAAGCCCATGGCGACAACACGGCGGCGCTGTTCGGCATCGTTCAGGGCGGCATGCACCAGGACTTGCGCATGCGCTCCCTGGAAGGCCTCGACCAGATCGGCTTTGATGGCCTGGCCATTGGCGGTTTGTCGGTGGGCGAGCCCAAGCATGAAATGATCAAGGTGCTGGATTACCTGCCGGGTCAGATGCCGGCTGACAAACCTCGTTACCTTATGGGCGTTGGCAAACCTGAAGATCTGGTTGAGGGTGTGCGCCGCGGTGTGGACATGTTCGATTGCGTGATGCCAACCCGTAATGCCCGCAATGGGCATCTGTTCATTGATACCGGCGTGCTGAAGATCCGTAACGCGTTCCATCGCCATGATGATTCGCCGCTCGATCCGACCTGCGATTGCTATACCTGCCAGAACTTCTCCCGTGCTTATCTGCATCACCTGGACAAGTGCGGCGAAATGCTGGGGAGCATGCTCAATACCATCCATAACTTGCGTCATTATCAAGTGCTTATGGCTGGTTTGCGCGAGGCTATTCAACAGGGTACATTGGCCGCCTTTGTCGATGCCTTCTACGCCAAACGCGGGTTACCTGTTCCGCCTTTGGACTGAGTTTTCTGACCCCAAGATTCAACATTTGCAACTGGAGTGCTAAATGAGCTTTTTTATCTCTAATGCCATGGCTGACGCTGCTGCACCTGCGGCAGGCCCAATGGGCGGCGGCTTTGAGTGGATTTTCCTGGTCGGTTTCCTGGTCATCTTCTACCTGATGATCTGGCGTCCACAGGCCAAGCGCGCCAAAGAACAGAAGAACCTGCTGAGCAGCCTGCAGAAAGGCGACGAAGTTGTGACCACCGGTGGTATCGCCGGCAAGATCACTAAAGTGGCAGACGATTTCGTTGTTCTGGAAGTTTCCGACACTGTCGAAATGAAGTTCCAGAAAGGCGCTATTGCCGCGACGCTGCCAAAAGGCACGCTGAAAGCGATCTAAGTTTCAACTTCATATTCAATCGACGGGGCGCGCAAGGCGCCCCGCGTCATAAACGGGCGGCGTGATGCTGAACAAATACCCTCTGTGGAAATACATTCTGATCCTGGCGGTGCTGGCGGTCGGTCTGATTTATTCCGCTCCCAATCTATATCCTGATGACCCGGCCATTCAGGTCAGCGGTGCAAGTACTGCGCTGTTGGTCAATCAGGCTGATCTGGATCGTGTGAGCACTGCGCTCAAGGAATCCGGGATCAACGTCAAGGCAGCCACGCTGGCGGCCAATGGCAAGGGCGGTCTGATTCGTCTGACCAAGGCTGAAGATCAGCTGCCGGCCAAAGACGTCGTGCGCAAGGCGTTGGGTGATGACTACGTCGTTGCACTGAACCTGGCACAAACCACGCCGCAGTGGCTGCGCAGCCTTGGCGCGCACCCGATGAAGCTGGGTCTGGACTTGTCCGGTGGTGTGCACTTCCTGCTGGAAGTGGACATGGACAAAGCCCTCGACGCACGCTTGAAAGTGTACGAAGGCGATGTAAAGAGCCTGTTGCGTAAAGAGAAACTGCGCTATCGCAGCCTGCCGCAACTCAACGGTGCCATTCAGCTGGGCTTCACTGATGAAGCAACCCGCGAACAGGCCCGCGCGCTGGTCCGCAAGAACTTCAACGATTTCGACATTGTTCCGGCCGACCTGAATGGTCAACCGGTGCTGCGTCTGGCGATGACCCCAGCCAAGCTGGCGGAAATCCGCGAATACTCCATCAAGCAGAACTTGACCACGGTACGTAACCGCGTCAACGAGCTGGGTGTTGCCGAACCGATCGTTCAGCGTCAGGGTGCCAACCGCATTGTGGTTGAATTGCCGGGCGTTCAGGACACCGCAGAAGCCAAGCGTATCCTCGGCAAGACGGCCAACCTCGAGTTCCGTCTGGCGGCTGAGCCAGGTGCTTCGAAAGCCACTTCCGAAACTTTCGAGTTCCGTGAAGGCAAGCGTCCGCCGGCTCAGATCGAGCGTGGCCTGATCATCACCGGTGACCAGGTGACTGACGCCAAGGCTGGCTTCGGCGAGCACGGCACGCCAGAAGTGAACATCCGTCTGGATGGCCACGGTGGCGAGCTGATGAGTCGTGCGACTCGCAGCAACGTTGGTCGCAGCATGGCGGTGATCTTCATCGAGCAACGCCCTGTTACCACCTACACCAAGCAAATGGTCAACGGCGTCGAGAAAGACGTGCCGGTCCAGACGTTTAAAGAAGAGAAGAAGATCATCAGCCTGGCGACCATCCAGTCGCCGCTGGGTGCTCAGTTCCGCATCACTGGCCTGAACGGCCAGGGCGAGTCTTCCGAACTGGCGCTGCTGCTGCGTGCCGGTGGTCTGGCTGCACCGATGTACTTCGCTGAAGAGCGCACCATTGGTCCAAGCCTGGGTGCCGACAACATCGTCAAGGGTATCGATGCATCGCTGTGGGGCATGCTGTTTGTCTCGCTGTTCATCATCGCCATCTACCGCTTCTTCGGCATCATCGCCACCGTCGCGCTGGCGGTGAACATGGTGCTGCTGCTGGCCTTGATGTCTTTGCTGGGTGCAACGCTGACCCTGCCGGGTATCGCCGGTATCGTATTGACCATGGGTATGGCGGTTGACGCCAACGTTCTGATCTTCTCGCGGATTCGTGAAGAGATCGCGGCGGGCATGACCGTACAACGGGCAATCAACGAAGGCTTCGGCCGGGCATTCACCGCGATTCTCGACGCCAACCTGACAACACTGTTGGTCGGCGGGATTCTCTTTGCGATGGGCACCGGCCCGGTCAAAGGCTTCGCAGTGACCATGTCCCTCGGGATCTTTACCTCGATGTTCACGGCCATCATGGTGACCCGCGCGATGGTCAACCTGATCTTCGGCGGTCGTGACTTCAAGAAGTTGTGGATTTAAGGGGCTGCCATGTTACGTACAATCAACTTCATGGGCGTTCGCAACTTTGCGTTCGGCGTCACATTGTTCCTTACGGCGCTGGCCATTTTCAGCGTCTTCCACAAGGGCATGAACTGGGGCCTGGACTTCACCGGCGGTACGCTCATTGAGCTGACCTACGAGCGTCCGGCTGACGTCACCAAGGTGCGTGAGCAACTGGTGACATCGGGTTATCACGAAGCAATCGTGCAGAGCTTCGGTGCAACTACCGATTTGCTGGTGCGTATGCCGGGTGAAGATCCGCAACTGGGTCACCAGGTGGCAGAAGCGCTGCTGAAAGTCGGCGGCGACAACCCGGCGACGGTCAAGCGCGTCGAGTTCGTTGGTCCGCAAGTAGGTGAAGAGCTGCGCGACCAGGGCGGCCTCGGCATGCTGATGGCGCTGGGCGGCATCCTGATCTACCTGGCGTTCCGCTTTCAGTGGAAGTTTGCGGTCGGTGCGATTGTTTCGCTGATCCACGACGTGATCGTGACCATCGGTATCCTGTCGTTCTTCCAGATCACCTTCGACCTGACGGTACTGGCGGCGGTGCTGGCGATCATTGGTTACTCGCTCAACGACACCATCGTGGTATTCGACCGGGTTCGTGAGAACTTCCGTGTGCTGCGCAAGGCTAGCCTGATCGAGAACATCAATATCTCGACCACGCAAACCCTGCTGCGGACCATGGCCACTTCGATCTCCACGTTGCTGGCGATTGCGGCCCTGCTGTTCTTTGGTGGTGACAACCTGTTCGGCTTCTCCATTGCGCTGTTCGTCGGTGTTCTGGCGGGTACTTACTCGTCGATCTACATCGCGAACGTGGTGCTGATCTGGCTGAACCTCAACAGCGAGGATCTGATTCCTCCTGCGGCAACCGAGAAGGAAGTCGACGACCGTCCATAACGGCCATCGCTTTCCAGCTGTCTGCCAAAAAAGGCGCGAGTTGAACTCGCGCCTTTTTTTATGCTCCAAGGCTGGGAGAAGCGCGGGTTCTTCCCGCATGTGATGGTCAGGAGGTTCATGTGAACAAGTCGTTGCTGGTTGGTGCGGTATTGGGTGCTGTCGGTGTAACTGCCGGGGGTGCTGTTGCCACCTACAGCCTGGTAAAAAGCGGCCCTGAGTATGCGCAAGTACTAGCCGTTGAACCGGTCAAGACACAGATCAAGACGCCACGTGAAGTCTGCAAGGATGTCGCAGTGACTCGGCAAGCGCCGGTCAAGGATCAACATCAGATTGCCGGTACGGTGGTCGGTGCATTAGCAGGTGGTTTGCTGGGTAACCAGATCGGCGGCGGCACCGGCAAGAAGATTGCTACGGTTGCAGGCGCTGTCGGCGGTGGTTATGCAGGCAACAAGGTTCAGGAAGGCATGCAAGAGCGTGACACCTACACCACGACTCAAACTCGCTGCAATACGGTGAATGACATCAGCGACAAGGTCGTAGGTTACGACGTTCGTTATTCGCTGGATGGCAAGGAAGGCAAAGTGCGGATGGATCGTGATCCGGGCAACCAGATCCCGGTCGACAAGGAAGGCAAGCTGGTCCTGTCGCAGAACGAAGAGAACCGTTAAATATTCAGGTTCAAGCGTTAAAAAGAAGCACCCTTCGGGGTGCTTTTTTTGTGCCCACAATTCCTGAATCCCCCCAATCCAGTGTGTGCGAGCCTGCTCGCGAAGGCGGTCTCACATCCACATCAATGGAAACTGGTCCACCGCTTTCGCGAGCAGCTCGCTCCCACAGGGGATTTTTGGTGTTTGTGGGGGTAGATTTCGGGAATAAAAAAAGCACCCCGAAGGGTGCTTTTTCTGTCGCTGGAAGCTTAGCGTTTCAGCGAGGCTGGCAGGTGCGGCTGGATCGCCGTCAGAACTGCCTTGAAGCATTTGGTGTTACCGGCAACGACGTGACCTTTCTCAAGGAATTCGTGACCACCGGTGAAGTCGCTGATCAAACCGCCGGCTTCCTGGATCAGCAGGGCGCCTGCAGCCATGTCCCACTCGGACAGGCCCGACTCCCAGAACGCGTCGAAACGACCGGCAGCCACGTAGGCCAGGTCCAGGCTCGCCGAGCCAGCGCGACGGATGCCGGCAGTCTGGCCAACCAGGGCGCGGAACATGCCCAGGTAGTTCTCGAGGTTGTCCATCTGGTCGTCACGGAACGGGAAGCCGGTACCCAGCAGGGCGCCGTCCAGGCTGGTGCGACCGCTGACGCGCAGGCGACGACCGTTCAGTTGAGCGCCGCGACCACGGCTGGCGGTGAATTCTTCCTGGCGAACCGGGTCCAGAACAACAGCGTGTTCCAGGCGACCACGGTATTTGCAGGCGATGCTGACAGCGAAGTGAGGAATGCCGCGCAGGAAGTTGGTGGTGCCGTCCAGCGGATCGATGATCCACAGGTATTCTTCGCCTTCGATACCGTTGCCGGCGTGCATGCCGGTTTCTTCACCCAGGATCGAGTGGTTCGGGTAGGCCTTGCGCAGCGCATCGATGATTTTCTGTTCGGCGGCGCGATCCACCTCGGATACGTAATCCTTGGCGTCTTTTTCGTCGACCTTGATGGTATCCAGGCGCTCGATGGAGCGGAAAATCAATTCACTGGCGCTGCGGGCGGCGCGCAGCGCGATATTCAGCATGGGCTGCATGGATGTGTCACCTAAGGTTGTTAAAGAAAGCCGGGCATTCTATCAGAACTTTTCTACAGGTGAAGGTCGGTGTTCGCTTTCATAGCTTAACGGTAGTAGGAACTGTAAGATTCGGCTCCTTAATTCTGTGTTCGAGACTGCCTCCCGTGCTGCATAACATTCGTGTCGTCCTGGTCAATACCAGCCATCCCGGCAACATCGGCGGGGCTGCGCGTGCCATGAAGAACATGGGCCTGTCGCGGCTGGTGCTGGTCGAACCGCGGCTATTTCCGCATCACGAAGCCGACGCCCGTGCTTCCGGTGCCGGCGATATCCTTGAAAACGCGCAAGTCGTCGCCACTTTGGAAGATGCCTTGGTCGGCTGCAACCTGGTGCTCGGCACCAGCGCTCGCGACCGGCGCATTCCCTGGCCGCTGCTCGATCCTCGCGAATGCGGTGTGAAAGTGGTGGAAGAAGCCGGGCAGGGTGCCGAGATTGCCTTGGTCTTTGGTCGTGAAGATTCCGGCCTGACCAATGAAGAGCTGCAGCGATGTCATTATCACGTGCACATTCCATCAGACCCCGAGTTCAGTTCGCTGAACCTTGGGGCGGCGGTGCAGGTGTTGGGCTATGAAGTGCGCATGTCCTGGCTCGCGGCCCAAGGGCGGCCGAGCAAGGTCGAGAAGGATGAAGTGGCGTCCACCAAAAGTGGTGAGCTGGCGACCATGGATGAGCTGGAGCGATTCTATGAACACCTGGAACAAACCCTGGTGGCCATCGAATTCCTTGATCCGGAAAAGCCACGGCACTTGATGGCGCGCCTGCGTCGGTTGTACGGACGTAGCTCGGTCAGCCGGGCGGAAATGAACATATTGCGTGGCATCCTCACGGAAACCCAAAAAGCGGCCCGTGGCGAGCTTCTAAAGCGGAAGGATTAATGATGTTTGAGCGTTTGCGTGAAGATATCCAAAGCGTATTCCATCGAGACCCGGCGGCGCGTAACGCTTTTGAAGTTCTGACGTGCTACCCGGGCATGCATGCCATCTGGATTCATCGTCTGTCGTCGGCGTTGTGGCGCGCAGAGCTGAAATGGCTGGCGCGACTGGTCTCGAACTTCGGTCGCTGGCTGACCGGGATTGAGATCCATCCGGGCGCCAAGGTCGGTCGTCGCTTCTTTATTGACCATGGCATGGGCATCGTTATTGGTGAAACCGCCGAGATCGGCAATGACGTCACCCTTTATCAAGGCGTGACGCTGGGCGGAACTAGCTGGAACAAGGGCAAGCGTCACCCGACCCTTGAAGATGGCGTGGTGGTGGGGGCGGGCGCCAAGGTGCTTGGCCCGTTTACCGTTGGTGCGGGTGCCAAGGTCGGTTCTAACGCCGTGGTGACCAAAGCGGTGCCTGCCGGCGCGACCGTTGTCGGTATTCCAGGGCGGATCATCGTCAAGTCCGATGACGAGCAGGATGCCAAGCGCAAGGCCATGGCCGAGAAGATCGGCTTCGATGCCTACGGTGTCGGTGAAGACATGCCGGACCCGGTAGCCCGTGCCATTGGTCAGTTGCTGGATCACTTGCAGGCGGTCGATGGTCGCCTGGAGGGGATGTGCGGCGCACTGAAGGATCTGGGCAGTAACTACTGTGCCAAGGATCTGCCTGAGCTGCGCGAAGAAGACTTCGCCTGCGTGAAGGACAAGGATCAGAGTCAGGCCAGCTAGACCGGGTCGCTCCCACAATTGAAATGTATTCCCCTGTGGGAGCGAGCCTGCTCGCGAAGAACGATAACGCGCAATGACTGGCTGTAACCCTCCAGCCTTTGCTATGATGCGGCCGCTCTTTTGCGGGTAAACCTGACTAAAGTACTAGGTCTTATAGTTGACTTAAATACTCGGGAATTGCATACTCGCCCCATTCCGAACTCCGTGGTAATTGTCCATGCGACTGACTACAAAAGGCCGATACGCCGTGACCGCCATGCTCGATCTGGCGTTGCACGCGCAGCACGGGCCGGTGTCCCTGGCCGATATCTCCGAGCGCCAAGGCATCTCCCTGTCCTACCTCGAACAGCTTTTCGCCAAATTGCGCCGCAGCAATCTGGTGTCCAGCGTCCGCGGTCCGGGCGGCGGCTACCAACTGTCCCGCGAGATGCAGGGCATCCAGGTCGCCCAGGTGATCGATGCGGTGAACGAATCGGTGGATGCCACCAAATGCCAGGGCCAAGGCGATTGCCATTCAGGCGATACCTGCCTGACTCACCACTTGTGGTGCGACCTGAGCCTGCAGATTCACGAATTTCTGAGCGGTATCAGCTTGGCTGACCTTGTGACTCGCCGTGAGGTACAAGACATAGCCCAGCGTCAGGACCAGCGCCGTTGCAACAGCAAGGCGCCACGCCTGGACAAGATTGAAGCGTCCGCCGTCGAATGACAGCCAAAGAGCTAACGGCACGCCAGCCAGCCTGATTTAGGAGATAGTCCATGAAATTGCCGATTTACCTTGATTACTCTGCGACCACCCCGGTTGATCCGCGTGTTGCGCAAAAAATGAGTGAATGCCTGCTGGTCGACGGAAACTTCGGTAACCCGGCGTCCCGTTCCCACGTGTTCGGCTGGAAAGCTGAAGAGTCCGTCGAAAACGCCCGTCGTCAGGTCGCAGACCTGGTCAACGCCGATCCGCGTGAAATCGTCTGGACCTCCGGTGCCACCGAGTCCGACAACCTGGCAATCAAGGGCGCGGCGCATTTCTATGCGACCAAAGGCAAGCACCTCATCACCACCAAGATTGAGCACAAGGCTGTCCTCGACACCATGCGCCAACTGGAGCGTGAAGGCTTCGAAGTGACCTACCTCGAGCCTCAGACCGATGGCCTGGTAACGCCGGCCATGATTGAAGCTGCACTGCGTGACGACACCATCCTGGTCTCGGTCATGCACGTGAACAACGAAATCGGCACCATCAACGACATCGAAGCCATCGGCGAACTGCTCCGCTCCAAGGGCATCCTGTTCCACGTCGACGCGGCTCAGTCCACCGGCAAGGTCGACATCGACCTGTCGAAGCTGAAAGTCGACCTGATGTCGTTCTCTGCCCACAAAACCTACGGCCCTAAAGGCATCGGCGCGCTGTACGTCAGCCGCAAGCCGCGTGTTCGCATCGAAGCGACCATGCACGGCGGCGGTCACGAGCGTGGCATGCGTTCCGGCACCCTGGCGACCCACCAGATCGTCGGCATGGGTGAAGCGTTCCGCGTAGCCAAGGAAGACATGGCTGCCGAAAACGTGCGCATCAAAGCCCTGAGCGACCGCTTCTTCAAACAGGTCGAAGGCCTGGAAGAGCTGTACATCAACGGCAGCATGACCGCTCGCGTACCGCACAACCTGAACCTGAGCTTCAACTACGTCGAAGGCGAGTCGCTGATCATGGCGCTCAAGGACCTGGCCGTTTCGTCCGGTTCTGCCTGCACCTCGGCGTCCCTTGAGCCTTCGTACGTACTGCGTGCCCTGGGCCGCAACGACGAACTGGCACACAGCTCGATTCGCTTCACCTTCGGCCGTTTCACCACCGAAGAAGAAATCGACTACGCCGCGCAGAAAGTCTGCGAGGCCGTTACCAAGCTGCGCACTCTGTCGCCGCTGTGGGACATGTACAAAGACGGTGTCGACATTTCGAAAATCGAGTGGGCGGCACACTGATTTCAAGTCGCCGCGAACCGGCCCTGTAAACCAAGGTTGGCAGGGCTTTAAGAGCGACTCTCTGATGAGTGAGGATTAAGCATCATGGCTTACAGCGAAAAGGTCATCGACCACTACGAAAACCCGCGCAACGTCGGCAAGATGGACGCGGAAGACCCTGATGTCGGCACCGGCATGGTCGGCGCTCCGGCGTGCGGCGACGTTATGCGCCTGCAAATCAAGGTCAACGAGCAAGGCATCATCGAAGACGCCAAGTTCAAGACCTACGGTTGCGGTTCGGCTATCGCCTCCAGCTCCCTCGCTACCGAGTGGATGAAGGGCAAGACCCTGGACGAAGCCGAGACCATCAAGAACACTCAGCTGGCTGAAGAACTGGCCCTGCCGCCAGTGAAAATCCACTGCTCCGTGCTCGCAGAAGACGCTATCAAAGCGGCCGTTCGTGACTACAAGCAGAAGAAAGGCTTGATCTGACTTTCAGGTTTTGGCGACGAGTAAGGAGTCACCGATGGCTATCAGCATGACAGAAGCGGCTGCTCGACACGTGCGGCGCTCCCTCGACGGGCGCGGCAAAGGTGAAGGGATTCGTCTGGGTGTTCGCACCACAGGCTGTTCCGGCCTTGCCTACGTGCTGGAGTTTGTCGACGAGGTGGTTGAAGAGGATCAGGTGTTCGAAAGTCACGGTGAAAAAGTGATTATCGACCCGAAAAGCCTGTCCTACCTGGACGGCACCGAGCTCGATTTCGTCAAGGAAGGGTTGAACGAAGGCTTCAAGTTCAACAACCCCAACGTACGCGGTGAATGTGGCTGCGGCGAAAGCTTCAACATCTGAGGCTTGTCGTGGGTACTCCTTGTCATTTCGCTTTATTTGAGCTGCAACCGAGTTTCAATCTGGACCTCGACCAGCTGGCTACGCGCTACCGTGAGTTGGCGCGCAGTGTTCATCCGGACCGCTTTGCTGACGCTTCCGAGCGTGAGCAGCGGTTGGCGCTAGAGCAATCCGCGAGCCTCAACGAGGCCTACCAGACGCTCAAAAGTCCGCCCAAGCGCGCGCGTTATTTGCTCGCCTTGAACGGTGGTGAGCTGCCGCTGGAGGTCACGGTGCATGACCCGGAGTTTTTGCTGCAGCAGATGGAGCTGCGTGAAGAGCTCGAAGACCTGCAAGACAGTGCCGATCTGGCCGGTGTTGCAGCGTTCAAGCGTCGCTTGAAAACCGCCCAGGATGTACTGAACCAAAGCTTCGCGGCTTGTTGGAATGATGCGGCGCACCGTGAGCAGGCCGAACGCCTGATGCGGCGCATGCAGTTCCTCGACAAGCTCACCTACGAAGTGCGCCAGTTAGAAGAGCGCCTCGACGATTAACCCAGTGCCGCTCCGGTCGCACGCCTGATATACAGATAAGTCCTGATACCAATGGCCCTACTGCAGATCGCCGAACCCGGCCAAAGTCCTCAACCGCACCAGCGTCGTCTGGCTGTGGGGATCGACTTGGGCACTACCAATTCGCTGGTCGCTGCGTTGCGCAGTGGTCTTTCCGAGCCTCTGGCCGACGCTGACGGGCAGGTCATCCTGCCGTCTGCCGTGCGCTATCACGCTGATCGCGTCGAAGTGGGCGAATCCGCCAAACTGGCTGCCGCCACAGATCCCTTGAACACCGTGTTGTCGGTCAAGCGCTTGATGGGTCGTGGTCTGTCCGACGTCAAGCAATTGGGCGATCAACTGCCGTACCGCTTTGTCGGTGGCGAATCGCACATGCCGTTCATAGACACCGTGCAGGGGCCGAAAAGCCCGGTCGAAGTCTCCGCCGATATCCTCAAAGTGCTGCGTCAGCGTGCTGAAGCGACGTTGGGTGGCGAGCTGGTCGGCGCGGTGATCACCGTTCCAGCCTATTTCGATGATGCACAGCGTCAAGCCACCAAGGACGCGGCCAAACTGGCCGGTCTGAACGTGCTGCGTTTGCTCAATGAGCCAACCGCCGCTGCTGTGGCTTACGGTCTGGATCAGCATGCTGAAGGCCTGGTCGCCATTTATGACCTGGGCGGCGGCACCTTTGATATTTCGATTCTGCGCCTGACCGGCGGTGTGTTTGAGGTCCTGGCTACCGGCGGCGACAGCGCGCTGGGTGGCGATGACTTCGATCACGCGATTGCTGGCTGGATCATCGAGAGCGCCGGTTTGTCCGCCGACCTCGATCCGGGCGCGCAGCGTCAACTGTTGCAAACAGCCTGCGCCGCCAAAGAAGCACTGACCACCGCATCGTCGGTGGAAGTGGCGCATGGCGGCTGGAAAGCCGAACTGACCCGCGAAGCCTTTGATGCGCTGATCGAGCCGATGGTCGCTCGCAGCCTCAAAGCCTGCCGCCGCGCAGTGCGTGATTCCGGTGTTGAACTGGAAGAAGTGCACGCGGTGGTCATGGTCGGTGGTTCGACCCGCGTGCCTCGCGTTCGCGAAGCGGTCGCTGAAGCCTTTGGTCGTCAGCCGCTGACCGAAATCGATCCGGATCAAGTGGTGGCCATCGGTGCCGCGATCCAGGCCGATACGCTGGCCGGCAACAAGCGCGATGGCGATGAACTGCTGTTGCTCGACGTGATTCCGTTGTCCCTGGGGCTGGAAACCATGGGCGGCCTGATGGAGAAGGTGATTCCGCGCAACACCACCATCCCTGTCGCTCGCGCCCAGGACTTCACGACCTATAAAGACGGCCAGTCGGCCATGGCGATCCACGTATTGCAGGGTGAGCGCGAGCTGATCAGCGACTGCCGCTCCCTGGCACGTTTTGAATTGCGTGGCATTCCGGCGATGGTGGCCGGTGCGGCGAAGATTCGCGTGACCTTCCAGGTCGATGCCGACGGTCTGCTCAGTGTTTCGGCCCGTGAATTGGGTTCGGGCGTTGAAGCGAGCATTCAGGTCAAGCCGTCCTACGGTCTGACAGACGGCGAAATCGCCAAAATGCTCAAGGATTCGTTCCAGCACGCCAATGACGACAAAGTCGCTCGTGTACTGCGTGAGCAGCAAGTCGACGCACAACGCCTGATCGAAGCAGTACAAGCGGCTCTGGAGGCTGATGGCGAGCGCTTGCTCGACACCGAAGAGCGTCTGGTCATCGACATGCAAGTGCAGGAATTGACCGAACTGATGAAAGGTTCCGATGGTTACGCCATCGAGCAGCAGACCAAGCGTCTGTCGCAAGTGACCGATGCCTTTGCTGCCCGCCGCCTGGACTCGACGGTGAAAGCCGCGCTGGCGGGGCGCAACCTGAACGAGATTGAGGAATAACGATGCCGCAGGTCATTTTTCTGCCACACGAGAAGTTTTGCCCGGAAGGCATGGTTGTGGAGGCTGAGACCGGTACGTCCATCCTCGAACTGGCGCATGAGCACCATATCGAGATGGAAAGTGCCTGTGGCGGCGTCTGTGCCTGCACCACGTGCCATTGCCTGATTCGTGAAGGCTTTGACTCGCTGGAAGAGGCTGACGAGCTGGAAGAAGACTATCTTGATAAGGCTTGGGGGCTGGAGGCTCAGTCCCGCCTGGCGTGTCAGGCCCGAGTCGGTACTGAAGACCTGACCGTCGAAATTCCGAAGTACTCGCTCAACCACGCAGCCGAAGCGCCGCACTGATTCAAGGAATTGTCATGAGTCTGAAGTGGACTGATGTGCTGGAGATTGCGATCCAGCTGGCTGAAAGCAAGCCCGATGTTGACCCTATATCGGTCAACTTCGTCGATCTGCGCAAATGGGTGATGGAATTGCCCGAGTTCGACGACAAGCCTGAGCATTGTGGCGAAAAGATCCTGGAGGCCATTCAGGCCAACTGGATCGAAGAACGCGACTGAGCCACGCTGCAGGTTAGGCAATACCCAAGAACCCGCGTATAATTCGCGGGTTTAATTTTTCACAAATTACCGTTTCTGGAGTTACACCATGGCTGTTCAACGTACTTTCTCCATCATCAAGCCTGACGCTGTTGCTAAAAACGTCATCGGCGAGATCACCACTCGTTTCGAAAAAGCAGGCCTGCGCGTTGTAGCTTCGAAACTGAAGCAACTGTCCAAAGCTGAAGCTGAAGGCTTCTACGCTGAGCACAGCGCTCGTGGTTTCTTCGGCGACCTGGTTGCTTTCATGATCTCCGGCCCGGTTGTTGTTCAGGTTCTGGAAGGCGAAAACGCTATCGCTCTGAACCGTGAGCTGATGGGCGCTACCAACCCTAAAGAAGCTGCTGCCGGTACCATCCGCGCTGACTTCGCTGACTCCATCGACGCCAACGCTGTACACGGTTCGGACTCCGAAGCCGCTGCTGCTCGCGAAATCTCGTACTTCTTCGCAGCTACTGAAGTAACCACTCGCTAAGCATTGGCTTAAGAGTGAAGGTGAATCCATGACTACATCGACTGTAAAAACCAACCTGCTGGGTCTGACTCAACAGGAAATGGAAAAATTCTTCGACTCGATCGGGGAGAAGCGTTTCCGTGCCGGTCAGGTAATGAAATGGATTCACCACCTTGGCGTCGATGATTTCGACGCCATGACGAACGTCAGCAAAGCCTTGCGCGACAAGCTCAAGGTGATTGCTGAAGTTCGCGGTCCTGAAGTGGTCAGCGAGGACATTTCCACCGACGGCACCCGTAAGTGGGTGGTGCGCGTGGCGTCCGGCAGCTGCGTCGAGACCGTGTACATTCCCCAGGGCAAACGCGGCACTCTGTGCGTTTCGTCCCAGGCAGGCTGTGCCCTGGATTGCAGTTTCTGCTCCACCGGCAAGCAAGGTTTCAACAGCAACCTCACCGCCGCCGAAGTCATCGGTCAGGTGTGGATTGCCAATAAGTCGTTTGGCAGCATCCCGGCGACCGCCGACCGTGCCATCACCAACGTGGTGATGATGGGCATGGGCGAGCCGCTGCTGAACTTCGACAACGTCGTCGCGGCCATGCACCTGATGATGGACGACCTGGGCTACGGCATTTCCAAACGCCGTGTGACCCTGTCGACCTCCGGCGTGGTACCGATGATCGATGAGCTGTCCAAGCACATCGACGTCTCCCTGGCGTTGTCGCTGCACGCACCGAATGACGCATTGCGTAACCAATTGGTGCCGATCAACAAGAAATATCCGCTTAAGATGCTGCTCGAGTCGTGCCAGCGCTACATGTCGTCCCTGGGCGAAAAGCGCGTGCTGACCATCGAGTACACCTTGCTCAAGGACATCAACGACAAGGTTGAACACGCCGTTGAGATGATCGAGCTGCTCAAGAACATCCCGTGCAAGATCAACCTGATTCCGTTTAACCCGTTCCCGCATTCCGGTTACGAGCGCCCGAGCAACAACGCGATTCGCCGGTTTCAGGATCAGCTTCACCATGCAGGCTTCAATGTCACCGTACGCACCACCCGCGGTGAAGACATCGATGCCGCGTGTGGCCAATTGGTAGGGCAGGTGCTGGATCGCACCCGTCGCAGCGAACGTTATATCGCCGTGCGCGAGTTGAGCGCCGAAAACGATATGGCTACAAACGTTGCGAAATAATTAAAGAGAGGATCTCTATGTCCCTGCGCTTCGCGCTGCTTTTGCTGTGGGCCAGTCTATGTACTGGTTGTGTCCTGTCGGGCGATTTCAACCCGATGAAGACCAGCAAGGGGCGCGATGAAGCGCGTGTGGCTTATGTACAGCTGGGGCTGGGGTACTTGCAGCAGGGCATGACCGAGCGTGCCAAAGTCCCGCTGAAAAAGGCTTTGGAGCTGGATGACTCGGACCCTGATGCCAACGCGGCGCTGGGTCTGGTGTTCCAGGCCGAAATGGAGCCGGAACTGGCCGACCAGCATTTCCGCAAGGCGCTGTCTTCCCGCCCTAACGACGCACGAATCCTCAACAATTACGGCAGTTTCCTGTTCGAGGAAAAACGCTACAAAGAGGCGTACGAGCGCTTTGAACAGGCCGCCGCCGATACGCTGTATCCTGAGCGTTCGCGAGTATTCGAGAACCTGGGCATGACCGCTTCAAAGCTGGGCGAGCGTGATCTTGCACAGCAGCAACTTGAAAAAGCCCTGCGTTTGAATCGCCAACAGCCTCGTGCACTGCTCGAAATGGCTGAGTTGTCCTTCGAAGACAGGCATTATGTGCCCGCGCGTGACTATTACGATCGTTTTAGCCTGCTGGCCGAGCAAAATGCACGTAGTCTATTGCTCGGCGTTCGGCTGGCAAACGTGTTCGAAGATCGCGACAAGGCCGCAAGTGCAGGCCTACAACTAAAACGACTCTATCCCGGTACGCCGGAATATCAGCAATACCTGTCGGAGCAATGATGAAAGCGGCGCATCCCGAAGTTGTAGCAGCGAATCGCGTTAACCCCGGTGAGACTTTGCGCCAGGCCCGCGAAAGCAATGGCTGGTCGCTGGCCGAAGTGGCCCTCAAGCTCAACCTCACCGTTACCTCCTTGAGCAATCTTGAAGCCGGCGCATTCGACAAGCTGCCAGGGCATACCTTTGCTCGCGGTTATATCCGTGCGTACGCCAAGTTGTTGGGCATGGACCAGGCCGTTCTTGTCCAGCAGTTCGACCAGTCCACTGGCACCGATTCCCAGGGCAGCAGCGTTCACAGCCTGGGGCGTATCGAAGAGCCGGTGCGGGTTTCCCATACTATTTTGCGCATCGTCAGCCTGTTGTTGCTGATCGCTGTGATTGGTGGCGGATTTGTCTGGTGGCAGGATCAAACTTCGCAGCGCACCAAGGAGTCGATCGGCCTCGCCCCTGAACACGTAGAAGTGGAAGGCGCCGACGGCACCACCCAGATCCATCCGCTGGACGAGCCGGAAGACCAGGCCGTCGCGGAAGGTCAGGCTGAAGGCTCTACTTCGCTGGCATTGCCACAAGCCGAGACCTCCACTGAGGCACCGGCTGAAGCTGAAGCAACCGCGCCTGCTGCTCCGGTAGCACCGGCACCGGTAGCTCCGACGCACAACGCCGCGCCGGTTGCTGCCGCTCCAGCGCACAGCACTGCCCCTGTGGTTGCAACACCGACTGCTCCGGCGCCGGCTGTTCCAGCGGTTCCCGCAACGGTAGTGACCGCTCCGGTTGCTCCGACTGCTTCCGCTCCGACCACAACGGCTCCAGTGGCCGGCCAGGGTCAGGTTCAGCTGCAGTTCACCGCCGATTGCTGGACGCAAGTGACCGATGGCTCCGGCAAGGTGCTGTTGAGTGGTCTCAAGCGTAAAGGCGATAGCGTTTCCGTCAGCGGCAAGCCGCCGTTTGCCGTGCGCCTGGGCTTTGCCCGTGGCGCGCAGGTCAGCTACAACGGTCAGGCGGTTGATGTCGCTCCGTTCACCAGTGGCGAGACTGCTCGCCTGAAGTTGGGTCAATAAGTCATGCACGGCGAATCTCCAATCAAACGTCGCGAATCCCGCAAGATCTGGGTCGGTAACGTGCCTGTTGGCGGCGATGCGCCTATCGCTGTGCAGAGCATGACCAACAGCGATACCAATGACGTCGCCGCCACCGTGGCCCAGATCAATCGTCTGGAAGCCGCTGGCGTCGACATCGTGCGCATTTCCGTGCCAGACATGGATGCCGCCGAAGCCTTCGGCAAGATCAAGCAACTGGTTAAAGTGCCCTTGGTCGCCGACATCCACTTCGACTACCGGATCGCCTTGCGCGTGGCCGAGTTGGGTGTGGACTGCCTGCGGATCAACCCGGGCAATATCGGTCGCGAAGACCGCGTCCGCGCGGTGGTCGATGCCGCCCGTGATCGCGGGATTCCGATCCGTATCGGCGTCAACGCCGGTTCCCTGGAAAAAGATTTGCAGAAGAAGTACGGCGAGCCGACTCCGGCGGCGCTGGTCGAATCTGCCCTGCGCCACGTAGAGCACCTCGAACGCCTGAATTTCCAGGACTTCAAGGTCAGCGTGAAGGCCTCCGACGTGTTCATGGCCGTCGAAGCCTACCGCCTGCTGGCCAAGGAAATCGTCCAGCCGCTGCACCTGGGCATCACCGAAGCGGGTGGTTTGCGCTCAGGCACAGTGAAATCCGCCGTGGGCCTCGGTATGCTGCTCGCCGAAGGGATTGGCGATACTATTCGCATCTCGTTGGCGGCTGACCCGGTCGAGGAAGTGAAAGTCGGCTACGACATTCTCAAATCCCTGCATCTGCGTTCCCGTGGCATCAACTTCATCGCCTGCCCGAGCTGCTCGCGGCAGAACTTCGATGTGGTCAAGACCATGAACGAGCTGGAAGGGCGCCTCGAAGACCTGCTGGTGCCGCTGGATGTCGCGGTCATCGGGTGCGTGGTCAACGGGCCGGGTGAAGCCAAGGAAGCCCATATCGGCTTGACCGGCGGCACGCCCAACCTGATTTACATCGACGGCAAGCCGTCGCAGAAACTGACGAATGACAATCTGGTGGATGAGCTTGAACGTTTGATCCGCCAGAAAGCGGCCGAGAAGGTCAAAGCCGACGCGGCAGTCATCGCCCGCGGCTGAGCCCGACTGAAGAGCCGAACGAATTTAAGGATTTAAAGTGAGCAAGTCTCTGCAAGCCATTCGTGGCATGAACGACATCCTGCCCGAACAGACTCCCCTGTGGCGTCATTTCGAGGGCACCGTTTCGCGTCTGCTGGATAACTACGGTTACAAGCAGATCCGCATGCCGATCGTCGAGTTCACCGAGCTGTTCAAGCGCTCCATCGGTGAAGTGACCGACATCGTCGAAAAAGAAATGTACACCTTCGAAGATCGCAACGGCGACTCCCTGACCCTGCGTCCGGAAGGCACGGCTGCGTGCGTGCGTGCAGTGCTAGAGCACGGCATCACCGGCGGTGGCCAGGTGCAGAAACTCTGGTACATCGGCCCGATGTTCCGTCACGAGCGTCCACAGAAAGGTCGTTATCGCCAGTTCCACCAGATCGGTGTCGAAGTGTTCAACCTCGACGGTCCGGACATCGATGCCGAGCTGATCGTGCTGACCTGGCGCCTGTGGGGCGAGCTGGGCATCCGTGATGCGGTCAAGCTCGAGCTCAACAGCCTGGGCACTGCCGAATCGCGTGGTCGCTATCGTGAAGCGCTGGTCGAGTTCCTGTCCGCGCATCTGGACAAGCTGGACGAAGACAGCCAGCGCCGTCTGAAAACGAACCCTTTGCGGGTTCTGGATACCAAGAACGCCGACACTCAAGCGATCCTGGTCGACGCGCCGAAAATGGCCGACTACCTGGACGATGAGTCCCGCGTGCACTTCGAGGGCCTGAAGGCTCGTCTGGACGTCGCCGGCATTCCTTATGTGATCAACCCGAAGCTGGTTCGCGGGCTGGATTACTACAGCAAGACCGTTTTCGAATGGGTCACCGACAAGTTGGGCGCCCAAGGCACCGTGTGTGCCGGTGGTCGTTACGACGGTCTGGTCGAGCAAATGGGCGGCAAGCCGACCACTGGCGTTGGTTTCGCCATGGGCATCGAGCGCCTGGTGCTGTTGCTTGAGACCCTGGAGCAGATCCCGGAAGAAATCTCCCGTCAGGTCGACGTCTACCTCTGCGCCTTCGGCGAAGCGGCGGAACTCGCCGGCCTGACCCTGAGTGAACGTGTTCGTGATCAATTGCCCAACCTGCGCCTGCAAGTCAATGCCGGCGCCGGCAGCTTCAAAAGCCAGTTCAAGAAGGCCGACAAGAGCGGTGCGCTGTATGCGCTGATCCTCGGTGACGATGAGATGGCCCAGCAAGTGGTAGGTTTCAAACCCCTGCGTGGCCAGGGCGAACAACAAAGCATTGCCTGGGATGCGCTTGCTGCACACCTGGCCACCTGCGTCGTGCAGGGTTGAAGCTGTCAAACAGCCGAATTAGCGATTAAGGAGTATTGGGGTGTCGAGTACCGAAGACGAAAATTTGGCGGATTTGAAGGACTGGTGGTCACGCAACGGCAAGCCCCTGGTCACTGGCGGCCTGTTGGCGCTGGTCATCGTGTTCGGCTGGCAGGCCTTTCACAAGTATCAGAGCAATCAGTCGCAAGGCGCCTCGATGCTCTATCAGCAACTGCTCGAAACCACGCTGACGCCTGACGGCAAGCCTGACGCAGCCCGTGTTGCCGACCTGGCTGGCAAGCTCAACAGCGAGTTCGCCGGCAGTGCCTACGCGCAATACGGCAGCCTGTTCGTGGCGAAAGTCGCGGTCGACAGCGCCAAGCTGGACGACGCCGCCACCGAGCTGAAAGCCATTGTCGCCAAACCGGCCAACCCGGCGCTGGGTGAAATCGCCCGTCAGCGTCTGGCGCAGGTACTGGCCGCGCAGAACAAGGCCGATGAAGCCCTGAAACTGCTCGAAGGCGATGCCGACAAAGCATTCCTGGCCACTCGCGAAGAACTCAAAGGCGACCTGCTGGTGCAGTTGGGTCGTACCGACGAAGCGAACAAGGCGTATCAAAAAGCCAAGGCAGCCCTGTCGGATGAAGCGGCGGTCGGCGGCCTACAAATCAAGCTGGACGATCTGGCCAAAGGGGATGCGTGACGTGATTCGTTGGAAACATGCAGCATTGCTGGCCCTGGCCATTTTGGCCGCGGGTTGCAGCAGCAACAGCAAAAAAGAATTGCCGCCTGCCGAGCTCGTCGACTTCAAAGAAGAAGTGGTCTTGCACAAGCAGTGGAGTCGTTCGATCGGTGACGGTCAGGGCGAAACCTACAACATGCTGGTACCGGCGATTGATGGCGACACCATCTATGCTGCCGACGTCACTGGCGTGGTGGTCGCGATGGATCGCAGCAATGGCGACGTCAAATGGAAGAAAGATCTCGAACTGCCTGTTTCCGGCGCCGTTGGCGTGGGTTACGGGCTGGTCATGATCGGTACGCTCAAAGGCGAAATCGTTGCCCTGGACGCGATCAACGGTGAAGAGAAATGGCGCGCTCGCGTGTCCAGTGAAGTCCTCGCACCGCCGGCCAACAACGGTGACGTGGTTGTGGTCCAGACTCAGGACGACCGTCTGATCGGTCTGGATGCCGCGACCGGCAACCAGCGCTGGTTGTATGACAGCACCCCTGCGGTCCTGACCCTGCGCGGCACCAGCGCACCGATCGTCACCAACCGCCTTGCGCTGGCTGGCCTGTCGACCGGTAAAGTGGTTGCTCTCGATATCACCAACGGCGTGCCGGTGTGGGAACAGCGAGTAGCAATTCCACAAGGTCGTTCGGAGCTGGAACGTGTGGTCGATATCGACGGCGGCTTGTTGCTGTCCGGCGGTACTTTGTACGTTGCCAGCTATCAGGGTCGCGTTGCGGCACTGGACCTGGAAAGCGGTCGTCAGCTCTGGCAGCGTGATGCTTCCAGCTATGCCGGTGTCGCCCAGGGTTTTGGCAACGTCTACGTGAGCCTGTCTGCGGGCACGGTTGAAGGCGTTGACGAGCGTTCCACCACTGCATTGTGGAGCAACGACTCGCTGGCCCGTCGTCAACTGTCGGCTCCGGAAGTGTTCTCCAGCTACGTTGCAGTCGGCGACATGGAAGGCTACCTGCACCTGCTGAGCCAGGTGGACGGTCGTTTCGTCGGTCGCGAGCGCATCGACAGCGACGGCCTGCGTGCCCGTCCGCTGGTGGTGGGTGACACGATTTATGTGTATGGCAACAGCGGCAAACTGGAAGCCCTGACCATTAAGTAAAGGTTTGACTATGCTTGGGGTTAAACCCCAGGCAGCCCCGTTTGACGGGGTTCGCAGCGCCCTCAAGCGCTGCCCCGAGCACCAGCCGCTGCCTCGCAGCGGCTTTTGTATTTTCTGAAATAACGAAGTGGAGAGCCGCATGGTTCCCGTAATCGCCCTGGTGGGCCGACCGAACGTCGGCAAGTCCACCTTGTTCAACCGCCTGACCAGGACTCGTGACGCCATCGTCGGCGACTTGTCCGGTCTGACCCGTGATCGCCAATACGGTGAGGCCAAGTGGCAAGGGCGTTCCTACATTCTGGTCGACACCGGCGGTATCTCCGGTGACGAGCACGGTATGGACGAAAAAATGGCCGAGCAGTCGCTGCTGGCCATTGAAGAAGCGGATGTCGTTCTGTTCCTGGTAGATGCCAAGGCCGGTTTCACCGCCGCCGACCAGATGATCGCCGAGCATTTGCGCAAACGTAACAAGCGTTCTTATGTGGTTGCCAACAAGGTCGACAACATCGACCCTGAAATGGCCCGCGCCGAGTTCGCCCCGTTGGGCATGGGCCACGCGATCCCTATCGCCGGTGCTCATGGTCGTGGCATCACCCAGATGCTGGAAATCGCCCTGAGCGACTTCCCGAAAGACGATGACGAGCAGGAAGAAGGCGAGGAAGAGATCGTTGCCGAAGGCGAGGAAGCCAAGCGCATTCCTGGCCCAAGTGAAAAAGACGGTATCAAGATCGCCATCATCGGCCGCCCGAACGTCGGCAAGTCGACCCTGGTCAACCGCATGCTCGGTGAAGACCGGGTGATCGTGTATGACCAGCCAGGCACCACCCGCGACAGTATCTACATCCCGTTCGAGCGTAACGACGAAAAGTACACGCTGATCGACACCGCCGGTGTGCGCAAGCGCGGCAAGATCCACGAAGAAGTTGAAAAATTCTCCGTGGTCAAAACCCTGCAAGCGATCAAAGACGCCAACGTGGTGATCTTCGTCATGGACGCGCGCGAAGGCGTGGTGGACCACGACCTCAACCTGCTGGGCTTCGCCATTGAGTCGGGTCGTGCGCTGGTTATCGCGATCAACAAGTGGGACGGCATGACGCCGAGCGAGCGCGACTTCGTGAAGGTCGAACTGCAACGTCGACTGTTCTTCGTTGACTACGCCGACATCCACTTCATCTCGGCCCTGCACGGCACGGGCGTGGGCAACCTCTACGCCTCGGTACAGAACTCGTTCAAGTCCGCCGTGACCCGCTGGCCGACCAACCGCCTCACCCAGATTCTGGAAGATGCGGTCGGTGAGCACGCGCCACCGATGGTCAACAACCGCCGGATCAAGCTGCGTTACGCCCACTTGGGTGGTGCGAACCCGCCGATCATCGTGATCCACGGTAACCAGATCGAGAAGGTACCGAAGTCTTACGTTCGTTACCTGGAAAACACTTACCGTCGGGTCTTGAAGCTGGTCGGTACGCCGATCCGCATCGAGTTCAAGGGCGGCGAGAACCCGTTCGAAGGCAAAAAGACCACGCTGACCGACCGCCAGGTCAACAAGAAGCGTCGCATGATGTCGCACCACAAAAAGGCCGACAAAAAGCGCCGCGACAAGAAATAGAAGCAGCTTTAGTCGGTCGTTCCCACGCTCCCGCGCAGGAACGATCAATTAGAAGAAGGGCGCCCATTGGCGCCCTTTTTTTATGGGCGCCGGATGGGCTATCCTCGGGCTCTCCCGCGCCGCCGTTAGAGCCGGGTGTAGAGCAGGGAATCACCGATGATCACCAGTAAGCTGCCGAATGTCGGCATCACTATCTTCACTCAGATGTCTCAACTCGCGGCGCAAACCGGGGCGATCAACCTGTCCCAGGGTTTTCCCGATTTCGATGCCCCGCAAGCCCTGTGCGATGCGGTCGGCCGGCATATCGCCAATGGCCATAACCAGTATTCGCCAATGACCGGCCTGCCGGCGCTGCGCCAGCAAGTGTCGGCGAAGATCGCGCGCAGCTACGGCGTCAACGTCGATGCCGATCACGAAGTGACCATCACTCCCGGCGCCACCCAGGCGATCTTCTGTGCGATTCAGGCGGTTATCCACAACGGCGACGAAGTGATCGTGTTCGATCCTTGCTACGACAGTTATGAGCCGTCGGTGGAACTGGCCGGTGGACGCTGCGTGCATGTGCAGCTCGGGCTGAATGATTTCGCCATCGACTTCCAGAAACTGGCTGACGCCATTACCCCGCGCACGCGGATGATCGTGCTCAACTCGCCGCACAACCCGAGCGGGGCGCTGATCAGCCGGGCCGAGCTGGATCAGCTGGCGGATCTGATTCGGGGTCGCGACATCTATCTGGTCAGCGATGAAGTCTACGAACACCTGGTGTTTGACGGCGTGCCGCATGTCAGCGTGTTGAATCACGAAGAGCTCTATCAGCGCGCTTTCGTGGTCAGTTCCTTCGGCAAGACTTATCACGTTACCGGCTGGAAAACCGGCTACGTGGTCGCTCCACCGGCACTCACCGCCGAACTGCGCAAGGTGCATCAATACGTCAGTTTCTGCGGCGTGACGCCGCTGCAGTTCGCCCTGGCCGACTTCATGGCCGAGCACCCGGAACACGTCGAAGAGTTGCCAGGTTTCTATCAGGCCAAGCGTGATCTGTTCTGCGATTTACTGACGCCATCGCGCTTCAGTTTCACTCGCGTGACCGGCACCTATTTCCAGTTGGTCGACTACTCGCAGATCCGCCCGGACCTCAATGACGTCGAAATGGCGTTGTGGATGACCCGCGAACATGGCGTGGCGAGCATCCCGATCTCGGTGTTCTACCAGACCCCACCCGAAGGCCAGCGCCTGGTGCGCCTGTGCTTCGCCAAACGCGAGGAGACCCTGCGTGAAGCAGCGGCAAAACTATGCGTGATCTGAGTGCATTGCCCAACCTGAATGTCGCGCTGATCCAGACCACGCTGGCCTGGCATGACCGGCAAGCCAACCTGGAGCATTTCGAGCAGTTGCTGGAGCAGGCGCGCGGTGCGGACCTGATCATCCTGCCGGAGATGTTCACCACCGGTTTCTCCATGGAGTCGCAAACGCTGGCGGAGGCGGAAAACGGTCCGACCAGCAAGTGGCTGCGCGCTCAGGCGGCGAAGCTCGACGCGGTCATCACCGGCAGCATCATCGTTCAAACCGCAGACGGCAGTCATCGCAATCGCCTGCTGTGGGCGCGGCCGGACGGGGAGGTGTGGCATTACGACAAGCGCCATCTGTTTCGCATGGCCGGCGAGCATAACCACTACACACCGGGAGAGCGTCAGGTGCAGTTCGAACTCAAGGGCTGGCGCGTGCGGCCGCTGATTTGTTACGACCTGCGCTTCCCGGTCTGGAGTCGCGATGCGCACGACACCGATTTGCTGCTGTACACCGCCAACTGGCCGGGGGCGCGACGTCAGCACTGGAACCGATTGCTGCCGGCGCGGGCCATCGAAAACCTCTGCTACGTGGCCGCGGTGAATCGCATCGGCACCGATGGCAAAGGTTTTGCCTACACCGGTGACAGTCAGGTGCTGGATTTCCAGGGCGAAACCCTGCTCAGTGCCGGTGAAGCCGACGGCGTGTTTCAGGTAGTGCTGAACGCTGCGGATCTGCAGGCTTATCGCACGCGTTTCCCGGCGAATCTGGATGCGGATTCATTCGAATTCACCTGAGATTTTCGCTGCCTGACCCAGCCTCTTCGCGAGCAGGCTCGCTCCCACATTGGATCTGTGTGACCGCAACTCTTATGTGCACCCCAGCTCTACTGTGAGAGCGAGCCTGCTCGCGAAGAGGCCACGACAGACAACACAAAAATCACAGGCAAACGAAAGGCCCCAAGGTTCACACCTTGGGGCCTTTTGCATTTCAGCGAACGCTTACGCCGCTTTCGCTTCCGGCTGGCTCAGCGAGCGGTTCAGCGCGCTGAACAGGGCCTTGAAGCTGGCCGTGGTGATGTTTTCATCAATACCCACACCGTGCACCGCACGCTCGCCGTTCACACGCAGTTCAATGTAGGCCGCAGCCTTGGCATTGGTGCCCGCGCCAATCGCGTGTTCGTTGTAGTCCATGATCTCCACCGGAATCGGCAGGCCGGCCACCAGGGCTTCCAGTGCGCCGTTGCCCTTGCCGCGCCAGTGCAGGTTGGTTTCGCCCTGACCTTTGCTGGAGACTTCCACTTCCACGGCGCTGTGACCGTTTTCTTCCTGCAAGCGATGGCTGACCAGCGCGTACGGGGTGTTGGCCTGCAAGTATTCGCTGTGCAGCAGCGCGTGGATTTGCTGAGCGGTCATCTCGAGGCCCAGGCGATCGGTTTCGCGCTGTACGACCTGGCTGAACTCGATCTGCATGCGGCGTGGCAAGTTGATGCCGTATTCCTGTTCCAGCAGGTACGCGATACCGCCTTTGCCCGACTGGCTGTTGACGCGGATTACCGCCTCGTAGCTGCGACCGATGTCGGCCGGGTCGATCGGCAAGTACGGCACTTCCCACAAGGCGTCCGGTTTCTGCTGGGCGAAGCCTTTGCGAATCGCATCCTGGTGGGAGCCGGAGAACGCGGTATGCACCAGGTCGCCGACGTATGGGTGACGTGGGTGCACCTGGATCTGGTTGCACTCTTCGACGACTTTGCGCACGCCGTCGATGTCGGAGAAGTCCAGCTCAGGGTGAATGCCCTGGGTGTACAGGTTCAGTGCCACGGTCACGAGGTCGACGTTACCGGTACGCTCGCCGTTGCCGAACAGGCAGCCTTCGACACGGTCGGCACCGGCCATCAAGCCCAATTCGGTAGCGGCAACACCGGTGCCACGGTCGTTGTGGGTGTGCAGGCTGATGATCACGCTGTCACGACGGTTGATGTGACGACCGAACCACTCGATCTGATCGGCGTAGATGTTCGGGGTGGCGCATTCGACGGTGGCAGGCAAGTTGAGGATCATCTTGTGCTCAGGCGTCGGGTTCCAGACCTCGATCACTGCATCGCAGACTTCTTTGGCGAATTCCAGTTCGGTGGCGCTGAAGGTCTCTGGCGAGTACTCGAAGGTCCACTCGGTGTTCGGCTGCTGGGCGGCGTATTTGACGAACAGCTTGGCCGCGCTCACGGCGATTTCCTTGATCCCGTCCTTGTCCTGATTGAAGACAATCTTGCGGAAAGAAGGGGAGGTCGCGTTGTACAGGTGAACGATGGCTTTCTTCGCGCCACGCAGGGATTCGAAGGTGCGTTCGATCAAGTCTTCACGGCCCTGGGTCAGCACCTGAATGGTGGTGTCGTCCGGGATGTGGTTGCCTTCGATCAGGGTACGTACGAAGTCGAAGTCGGTTTGCGAAGCGGCCGGGAACGACGCTTCGATTTCTTTCACGCCGACCGACACCAGGGTTTTCCAGAAGCGCAGCTTCTTGACCGCGTCCATTGGCTCGATCAGGGACTGGTTGCCATCACGAAGGTCAGAGCTGCACCAGATCGGCGCGGCGGTGATGGTCTTCGACGGCCAGGTGCGGTCCGGGATGTCGATGGTCGGGAACGCGCGGTATTTCGAAGACGGGTCTTTGAGCATGCTCATCGGGGGAATCCTTATTGTGTTGGCCGAAAAAAGGCGGCCTGCCGGTGGATCAAATGTTCTTGGGGAAAAGCGTGGGGCGAGGCACCGCGATTCAGCCTGGCAGTCGTGCGCTGACGAGGCACAGGCTGCGGTGCTGGCGAAGCTGAATGAGGGTGTGAAAGGTTTTCATGCCTTCAACCCTAACCTTGGGGGTGAAGGATGGCAAGCAGTCGAAAAAAATTGAGAGGAATACCCGGAAAGCCGAATTTATCGAGATTTTATTGCTTTGAATGGCAGTGATTGTCTGGATGATTGCGCGAGGTTTGAGCACTGCGCAATTGGAGAATTGCGACGTCGGCCTCTTGGGCACGGCTATGCTTAAAGCCTGATCATGGCAGGAGTCGGACATGAACGAGTCGGACTGGAAGCGTTATAGCGCGCTGCGGCCGTTGGCTCATGAGCGGATGTGTATCCGGATCATGGAGGAGGTCGAGCGCACGGTGCTGGATAAAAGCCTGGAGCCTTATGATCGGATTGAAGCCACTGAAGAGCTGCTTCAGTCCAGGCAAAAGGAGCTGTACTGGGCGTTTGGTGTATTCAGGTTTTCACGGCATGAGGCGCAGTCGCACTTGCTCGGGTTGTGTGCGCGGGAGTTGATTACGGCTGAGGAGTTGGCGGGGTTTTCGGCGGAGACGCAGGAGTGGGTCAGGCATTGTTTGGCGGACCGGGAAGCCCATGGCATCGAGGATCTTGAGGCGGAATAGGTGGTGTCTGTTTTGCCGCCTTCGCGAGCAGGCTCGCTCCCACAGTGGATGTGTGTACACCACAGATCAAATGTGGGAGCGAGCCTGCTCGCGAAGGGGCCAGTAGCCTCAACAACTATTAAGGTTGAAACGCCCCGATAAAAATCGCCGGATCCACCCGCGCATCATTCAGGCTGACATTCCAGTGCATATGCGGCCCGGTCGCCCGGCCAGTCGCACCGACCTTGCCCACCACCCCGCCACGCGCCAACTGCTGTCCGACCTTCACATCGATTTTCGACATGTGGCAAAACATGCTGATAAAGCCTTGCCCATGATCGACAAACACCGTGTTGCCGTTGAAAAAGTAGTTGCCGATCAGAATCACCTTGCCCGCGGCCGGCGTCTTGATCGGCGTCCCCGCCGGCACAGCGAAGTCCAGCCCTGCGTGCGGGTTGCGTTCTTCACCGTTGAAGAAACGGCGCACACCAAACTTGCTCGACAGCGGCCCGTTGACCGGTTTGTCCAGCAGCAGGTTGCTCGGTGTGTTCGGGCTGAAGCTGCGGTAGGCCTGGATCTGCTCGGCCAGTTCGCCTTCGATGCGCTTGAGGTTGTCCGGGTTCGGATTGACCTGCTGCGTATTCTTCAGGGTGATGTGTTGTTCCGGGTACTTCTTGTTGCCGACGGTGAAATTCAGGCTGCGACCGCTGCTGCTGATCTGCTGCGTGCCCGGCTTCACGGTCAGCGGCACGCCGACAATCGCCAGCCAGTTGTTCTGTTCCTTGACCACCAGCACCGGTTTGCCTTGATAGCTGGCTTTCGGCGCCTGGGCAGCGGTGCCCAGATCCACCACGGCCACGCCGCCCGGCACCGGTTTGTTCAACAGGCGAGTGATGTAGCTGTCGGCGTGGGCGTTGAAGGTCAGGCACAGCAACAGCAGCGGAGCTAGAAAACGCGGCATGGATCAATCCAGTAAAGAAAGGGTGACAGGCGTCAGGTGATTGTCTTCGACCCGCACTTGAAGTTCGCCGTCGCCGAGTTTGGCCTTGAGGCGCTGACCGTTGTGGGTTTGCTCGGCGCTGCGGATCGCGTTACCGCGCTCGTCGAGCAAAATGCTGTAACCACGAGCCAGGGTTGCCAACGGGCTGACCACTTGCAGCGTCTGCACCTGACTTTGCAGTTGCAGGCGCCGCGACTTCAGGCCTTCGCGGATCGCACGTGGCAGGCGTTCGGCAAGGCTGTCGAGGCGCTGGCGGAGCATCGCCAATTGCCGGCCGGGGTGTTGCCCGGCGAGGCGGGTTTCCAGGCGAATCAAACGTTCGCGACGGGTGTTGAGGCTGCGCTCGAAGGCGCGACGCATGCGCATGTCCAGATCATCCAGACGCTGCGCTTGCTGGCGCAGACGTTCGCCGGGATGGCGCAGGCGCCGGGAAATGCCTTCCAGACGCAGGCGATCGCGCATCAAACGGTCACGCATGCGCATCACCAGTCGGCGATGCAGGCTTTCGACCCGACGCACCAGATCGCTGGAATCCGGGGCGAGCAGTTCGGCGGCAGCGGAGGGCGTCGGGGCACGAACGTCAGCGACGAAGTCACTGATCGACACATCGGTTTCGTGGCCGACAGCGCTGACAATCGGCGTGACGCAGGCATCAACGGCACGGGCTACGGCTTCTTCGTTGAAGCACCAGAGGTCTTCCAGCGAGCCACCGCCACGGGCCAGAATCAGCGCGTCGAAACCACGGGCGTCGGCCAGTTTCAGTGCGCGGACAATCTGCGCGGTAGCCTCGCGACCTTGCACGGCAGTGGGGATCAACGTCAGCTGGATCTGCGGAGCACGGCGGCGGAACACGCTGATGATGTCGCGGATCACCGCGCCGGTCGGCGAACTGATGATGCCGATGCGTTGCGGATGCGCCGGCAGCGGCACTTTGCGCTCGGCGCTGAACAGGCCTTCGGCGCTGAGCTTTTCCTTCAACGCATCGAAGGCCAAACGCAGCGCGCCGTCACCGGCCGGCTCCACAGTGTCGAGGATCAGCTGATAGTCGCCACGTCCCTCGAACAATGAAACCTTGCCGCGGACTTTGACCGCCAGGCCATCCTTCAACGCTTGGCGAACCCGCGCAGCGTTCTGCCGGAACAGCGCGCAACGCACTTGGGCGCCGCTGTCCTTGAGGGTGAAATACACGTGGCCGGACGCCGGGCGGGCGAGGTTGGAGATTTCGCCTTCGACCCAGATATTGCTGAACACGTCTTCGAGCAACACCCGCGCGCGGCCGTTGAGCTGGCTGACAGTCAGGACTTCACGGTCCAGGCCGAGTCTTGCAAAGGGATCTTTAATCATGGGGCGCAGTTTAAAGGCATTCGGCGATCAATCTCCATGACCCAACGAAATTCCCCCTGTAGGAGTGAGCCTGCTCGCGAATTCGGTGTGTCAGCCACTGCAATGCTGAAAGTCAATCCGTATTCGCGAGCAGGCTCGCTCCCACAGGGGTAAAGTCCAGCCCCGGTATTCAAGGAAGACATGGAGTGAATATGTTGGAATTTCTCAACCAATGGCCCTTCGGCACAACGGATTGGCTGATCATCGGGCTGGGCATCGCTCTGGCTTATATCGTGTTTGGCATCGCCGGCTTCGGCACCGCGCTGGTGGCGGGGCCGATTCTGATTCTGTTCATGCCGCTGTCGAAGATCGTGCCATTGCTGGTGCTGCTGGATTTTGTCGCCGCGTTCGGCAATCTGCTGCCCTCACGACGTGATGTGGCGAAACCCGAGTTGCTGCGGTTACTTCCATGCATGGCGGTGGGGTGCACGTTGGGGGTGATCTTTCTGCTGAACCTGAAATCCGACGTGTTGCTGCTGCTCATGGGGCTGTTTATCAGCGCCTATGCGATTTACAGCCTGTGGGTCAAAACCCGTCCGACACAGTTATCCGCCGCGTGGGCGGTGCCGATGGGCACGGTGGGCGGGATGTTCGGGGCATTGTTTGGCAGTGGCGGCTTTTTATATGCGATCTATTTGAACAGTCGCCTGCCCAAAGAGGCGGCCCGCGCGACCCAGAGCGCGCTGATCAGTTGCAGCACGGTGGTGCGCCTGAGCCTGTTTGCCGTCGCAGGTGTGTATGCCGAGCTACCCTTGTTGGTATTGGCCCTGTGTTTGTTGCCGGCCATGGCCTTGGGGCTGTGGATCGGGCGGCGGTTGACCATGAGGTTATCCCGCGAGGCGTTTGTGCGGTTGGTGACCTGGTTGGTGCTGGCCAGCGGGATTGCCTTGATCGGGCGTTACCTGAGTACTTGACCGGAATATCTCAGGGATTAAGCTGCCCGGCGCAGTCCCTGTGGCGAGGGAGCTTGCTCCCGCTGGGCTGCGAAGCGGCCCCAAAACCTGCAATGTTGTGTGTCAGGCACACTGCATGCATTGGATTACGACTGCTGCGCAGCCGAGCGGGAGCAAGCTCCCTCGCCACAAGGGTGATCATTCAGAATTTGTAGGGCCGCACCATGAACTCCCAAAGCATCATCGTCCCGAAAATCTCCACGCTGCCAGTGCACGAACCCCGGGCCCGGGCGGTCGTGCGGTGGCTGGTGCGCAAGAACATCATCAAGGAAGAACTGACCACCTGCGGCCGCACGGGCAATCGCATGGGCCACGCCATCGCCGACGGTGCCCGCGCTGTAGTGCTGCACCCCGAAGCGCTGCCATTTGGCGAGCCGGTCAATGGCCTGGAGATCATCACCAAGCGCTGCATCTACACGCCGGCCAAAGGTTTCCTGAGCGAGGCGGGCTGCGCCGAGTGCCGCAAGGAAGTCGGCGAAGCGCTGTTCGAAAGCCTGGAAGACTGGATGCCCGGCCGCACCGACAACTTCACCTGTCCAGAATGCGGGCATGAAGATGACATCAACGGATTCCTGTTCTTGCAGGAGTGCGGTTTTTCCAACCTCGGATTCATCTTCAACAACTGGGCAGAAGCCGGGTTCAAGCAGAACTTTATCGACGAATTTGCCGATTGGCTGGATCAGCCGGTGAGTTGGGTCAAAGTCGAGTTGTAGGCCCCGAGAATTCCCGTATATCAGTAATGCTAATAATAGACAGAGTTTTACATTGAACCCGAGGGGGTGTCTGACTATAATGGCGCGCTTCCATTTTCCCGCTCGGGAGCCCCCGCGATGCTGCGTATCAGCCAAGAAGCTCTGACATTCGACGACATTCTCCTAGTGCCCGGTTATTCCGAGGTACTTCCTAACGAAGTCAGTCTCAAGACCCGCCTAACCCGTGGCATCGAGCTGAATATTCCTCTGGTTTCTGCCGCCATGGACACCGTTACTGAAGCCCGTCTGGCAATTGCCATGGCTCAGGAAGGTGGCATCGGCATCATCCACAAGAACATGACCATCGAGCAGCAAGCTGCCGAAGTGCGTAAGGTCAAGCGTTACGAAGCCGGCGTGGTCAAGGACCCGATCACTATCGAGGCTGACGCCACGGTTCGTGAACTGTTCGAACTGACCCGCATGCACAACATCTCCGGCGTTCCGGTACTGCACGATGGCGACCTGGTCGGCATCGTCACCTCCCGTGACGTGCGCTTCGAGAACCGCATGGACGTCTCCGTCCGTGAAGTGATGACGCCTAAAGAGCGTCTGGTCACGGTCAAGGAAGGCGCCGACAAGAACGACGTCCGCGAGCTGTTGCACAAACACCGCATCGAACGCGTACTGATCGTCGACGACAAATTCGCCCTCAAAGGCATGATGACCGTCAACGACATCGAAAAAGCCAAGGCATATCCGCTGGCCAGCAAGGACGATCAAGGTCGTCTGCGTGTAGGCGCTGCGGTCGGCACCGGTAAAGACACCGGTGACCGCGTCGCAGCCCTGGTCAGTGCCGGCGTTGACGTGGTGGTGGTCGACACCGCTCACGGTCACTCCAAAGGCGTGATCGACCGCGTTCGCTGGGTCAAACAGAATTTCCCTGAAGTGCAGGTCATCGGTGGCAACATCGCCACCGGTGCTGCCGCTCTGGCCCTGGCCGAAGCTGGCGCTGACGCGGTCAAGGTCGGTATCGGCCCTGGCTCGATCTGCACCACCCGTATCGTCGCCGGCGTCGGCGTCCCGCAAATCAGTGCCATCGCCAACGTCGCCGCTGCCCTCGAAGGCACTGGCGTTCCGTTGATCGCCGACGGCGGCATCCGTTTCTCCGGTGACCTGTCCAAGGCCATCGTCGCCGGTGCTTCCTGCGTGATGATGGGCTCGATGTTCGCCGGTACTGAAGAAGCACCGGGCGAGATCGAATTGTTCCAGGGTCGTTCGTACAAGGCTTACCGTGGCATGGGTTCGCTGGGTGCCATGTCCCAGGCTCAAGGTTCCTCCGACCGTTACTTCCAGGATTCCTCGGCAGGCGCCGAGAAGCTGGTTCCGGAAGGTATCGAAGGGCGTGTTCCTTACAAGGGCACCCTGAGCGCCATCATCCATCAACTGATGGGCGGCCTGCGTTCCTCGATGGGCTACACCGGCAGTGCCGACATCGAAGAAATGCGCACCAAGCCTGAGTTCGTGCGGATCACCGGCGCTGGCATGGCCGAGTCCCACGTGCACGACGTACAAATCACCAAAGAAGCGCCAAACTACCGCGTAGGTTGAGGCTTCAAGCAAAAAGTTAAGTAACCGGGGCTGTTTTATTCAGCCCCGAGTTGTTTCTGAATCACGACTGTTTCTGAATTACTTAGACGAGACTGAATCATGGCCCTCGACATTCACGCCCACCGCATCCTGATCCTCGACTTCGGTTCCCAGTACACCCAGTTGATTGCCCGCCGCGTGCGTGAAATCGGTGTGTACTGCGAACTGCATCCGTTCGACATGGACGACGAAGCGATCCGCGAATTCGCTCCAAAAGGCGTCATTCTCGCCGGCGGCCCCGAGTCCGTGCACGTCGCTGACAGCCCGCGCTGCCCGCAAGCGGTGTTTGACCTGGGCGTACCGGTCTTCGGTATCTGCTACGGCATGCAGACCATGGCTGAACAGCTGGGTGGCAAGGTCGAAGGTTCCGAACTGCGTGAGTTCGGTTACGCTCGCGTTGACGTGGTCGGCAAAAGCCGCCTGCTCGACGGCATCGAAGACCACATCGACGCCGACGGCCTGTTCGGCCTCGACGTGTGGATGAGCCATGGTGACAAGGTCACCAAGATGCCACAGGACTTCCACATCCTCGCCAGCACCCCGAGCTGCCCGATTGCGGGCATGTTCAACGACGCTCGCGGCTACTACGGCGTGCAGTTCCACCCGGAAGTGACCCACACCAAGCAGGGCGGTCGCATCCTGTCGCGCTTCATCCTCGACATCTGCGGCTGCGAAGCCCTGTGGACGCCTTCGAAAATTGCTGAAGACGCCATCGCCAACATTCGCGCCCAGGTCGGCACCGACAACGTACTGCTCGGCCTGTCCGGCGGCGTTGACTCCTCGGTAGTTGCCGCGCTGCTGCACAAAGCCATTGGCGACCAGCTGACCTGCGTCTTCGTCGACAACGGCCTGCTGCGTCTGCACGAAGGCGAGCAAGTGATGGCCATGTTCGCCGAGAACATGGGTGTCAAGGTGATCCGCGCCAACGCCGAAGATCAGTTCCTGGACAACCTGGCTGGCGAAAGCGACCCAGAGAAGAAACGCAAGATCATCGGCCGTACCTTCATCGACGTATTCGATGCCCAGTCGAACAAACTGGACAACATCAAGTACCTCGCCCAAGGCACCATCTACCCGGACGTGATCGAGTCGGCTGGCGCCAAGAGCGGCAAGGCTCACGTGATCAAGTCGCACCACAACGTGGGCGGCCTGCCGGAAGAGATGAACCTGAAACTGGTCGAGCCACTGCGCGAACTGTTCAAGGACGAAGTCCGTCGTCTGGGCCTGGAACTCGGCCTGCCGTACGACATGGTCTACCGTCACCCGTTCCCGGGCCCGGGCCTGGGCGTGCGCATCCTCGGTGAAGTGAAGAAGGAATACGCCGACCTGCTGCGTCGTGCCGACCACATCTTCATCGAAGAACTGCGCAAGGCCGACTGGTACCACAAGGTCAGCCAGGCCTTCGTGGTGTTCCAGCCAGTGAAATCGGTTGGCGTTGTAGGCGATGGCCGTCGTTACGCCTGGGTCGTTGCCCTGCGTGCCGTGGAAACCATCGACTTCATGACCGCGCGTTGGGCGCACCTGCCTTACGAACTGCTGGAAACCGTTTCCGGCCGCATCATCAATGAAATCGAAGGCATCTCCCGCGTCACTTACGACGTGTCGAGCAAGCCGCCTGCGACGATTGAGTGGGAGTGATCCTGCACAAACCTTGAAGGTTTGATCGCTGGATAAAAAAGCCGTGTGAACGTGAGTTCACACGGCTTTTTTCATGGGCCTGTTTTGTCATATTCCTAGCCTGCGTCCCGTCGTCACGGGCGCTTTGCTGTTTCTTTCACAACTGCGGGTGTATCGTATTCGCCTTTTGCGGGCCTTGGCCCTGCCGCTTTTCATGTGAGGTAGTTGAGTTCATGTCGTTTACCCGTCGCCAAATCCTCGGTGGCCTGGCCGGTCTTGTTGTCGTTGGTGTCGGGGCGGGGGGCGCGTCGCGTTACTGGTTGGGCAAGATGGCCGACGCTGACGCAGGTCACGACTACGAGCTGATCGCAGCGCCGCTCGACGTTGAGTTGGTCGCGGGGCACAAGACCGAAGCCTGGGCATTCGGCCCGTCGGCACCGGGGACTGAGTTGCGGGTTCGCCAGGGCGAATGGCTGCGGGTGCGTTTCATCAACCACCTGCCTGTGGCGACCACCATTCACTGGCACGGCATCCGCCTGCCGCTGGAAATGGACGGCGTGCCGTACGTCTCGCAATTGCCGGTGCTGCCGGGTGAGTATTTCGATTACAAATTCCGCGTGCCCGATGCGGGCAGTTACTGGTATCACCCGCATGTGAACAGTAGCGAAGAACTCGGTCGCGGGCTGGTCGGTCCGCTGATCATCGAAGAGCGTGAGCCGACCGGTTTCAAGTACGAAAAAACCCTCAGCCTCAAGAGCTGGCACGTCGATGAGGAGGGCGCGTTCGTTGCGTTTAGCATTCCTCGTGAAGCGGCGCGTGGCGGTACGGCGGGACGTTTGTCGACCATCAATGGGGTCTCGCAAGCGATGATCGACTTGCCCGCCGGGCAGATTACCCGGGTGCGCGTGCTCAACCTCGATAACACCCTGACCTATCGACTCAACATCCCCGGCGTCGAAGCGCAGATCTATGCGCTGGACGGCAATCCCATTGAGCCGCGCCCGTTGGGCAAGGAATACTGGCTTGGCCCCGGCATGCGTATTTGCCTGGCGATCAAGGCGCCGCCGGCCGGTGAGGAATTGTCCCTGCGCAACGGCCCGGTTCGCCTGGGCACTTTGCGCTCAGTGGCGAATACCGACGCACCGACACCATGGCCGCCAGCACTGCCTGCTAATCCGATCGCCGAGCCGGACCTGGCCAATGCCGAGAAACTCAACTTCAATTTCGAATGGGTGGGTTCGGTGTCGGTGAACGTCGATAACGGCAAACCGCCGAGCCTGTGGCAGATCAACGGCAAGGCGTGGGACATCACCGACAAAACCTGCGCCGACCGCCCGATTGCCAAGCTTGAGAAGGGCAAGAGCTACATTTTCGAATTGAAGAACATGACTCAGTATCAGCACCCGATTCACTTGCACGGCATGAGCTTCAAAGTCATCGCCTCGAACCGGCACAAGGTCATTCCGTACTTCACCGACACGTATCTGTTGGGCAAGAACGAGCGTGCGCAAGTGGCGTTGGTGGCGGATAACCCCGGTATCTGGATGTTCCACTGCCATGTGATCGATCACATGGAAACCGGCCTGATGGCCGCCATCGAGGTGGCGTGATGCGTCAGATTCGTCCCGCTGCCATCATCGACCGCAGCCGTGATCGCGACTTCATGCGCGAAGCCCTGGCCCTGGCGGCTCAAGGCGCCGCGCTGGGTGAAGTGCCCGTGGGCGCGGTGCTGGTGCAGGACGGTGAAGTCATCGGTCGCGGCTTCAACTGCCCGATCAGCGGCAACGACCCGAGCGCCCATGCCGAGATGGTCGCGATCCGCGCCGCCTCCCTGGCCGTGAGCAACTATCGCCTGCCGGGCAGCACGCTGTACGTGACGCTGGAGCCGTGCAGTATGTGCGCCGGGCTGATCGTGCATTCGCGGATTGCGCGGGTGGTGTATGGCGCGCTGGAGCCCAAGGCGGGGATTGTGCAGAGTCAGGGGCAGTTCTTTACCCAAGGGTTTTTGAATCATCGGGTGTTGTTTGAGGGCGGGGTGTTGGCGGAGGAATGCGGGGCGGTGCTTAGTGAGTTTTTCAAGGCCCGCCGCGCGAAACCTACTGAATAAACACCGGCCCTTGTGGGAGCGAGCCTGCTCGCGAAAGCGGTATGTCAGTCACATCAATGCTGGATGTGCCGCCGTCTTCGCGAGCAGGCTCGCTCCCACAGTTGATCTCCATTGGTAGTGAGATCGGGGGATTACTTGCGGGCCACGATGACCGCACGCATCGGCGCTGGCAGCCCTTCAATAGTCTTGCTGTGATCGTCCGGGTCCAGGAAGTCACTCAGCGACTGGTACTTCATCCACTCCGTCCCGCGCTGTTCCTCGACCGTGGTTACGCTCACATCCACGCAGCGCACATCCGTAAACCCGGCACGGCGCAACCACAACTCCAGCGCCGGCACCGACGGCAGGAACCACACGTTGCGCATCTGCGCGTAGCGGTCTTCCGGCACCAGCACCTGCTGCTGATCGCCTTCGATCACCAGCGTCTCCAGCACCAGTTCACCGCCCTTGACCAGGCAATCCTTCAGCGCCAGCAAATGCTCGATCGGCGAACGACGGTGATAGAACACACCCATGGAAAACACCGTATCAAAGCCTTCCAGCTCCGGCGGCAAGTCTTCGAACGGGAATGGCAGGTGCCAGGCGTTAGGTTCGGACAGGTAACGCTGCACGGCCTGGAACTGGCAGAAGAACAGCCAGTTCGGGTCAACGCCGATCACGCTGTCGGCACCGGCGCCGAGCATGCGCCACATGTAATAACCGTTGCCGCAGCCGACATCGAGGATGCGTTTGCCCTTCAGGTCCAGATGCGGTGCAACCCGCGACCACTTCCAGTCTGATCGCCATTCGGTGTCGACGTGCACACCGAACAAATCAAACGGTCCTTTGCGCCATGGCGACAACCCCATCAGCGCGGTACGCATCTGCGCACGCGTTTCGTCGTCGCACTCGGTGTCGAGCATCAGGCCATTGAGCAAGTCGACTTCGCTTGGCTGGATCTTCGGCAATGCATCCAGCGCACTCTGCCAACGTTCCAGGTCGCCGTGACCCTTCTCCATTTTCTTGTCGAGTTGCGCTTGCAGGGTGTTGGCCCAGGCGGCCAGCGGTGTACCGGCCAGACGGCGGGCGAGGGGGGACAGATCAATCATGGCAAGGCAATCAACGAGGCAAAGTTAAGACACTGGAACCACGGCACGACTTTCGAGAACCCGGCGGCCAGCAGGCGGTCGCGGTGTTCTTCAAGGCTGTCGGGCTTCATGACGTTTTCGATGGCGCTGCGCTTCTGGGCGATTTCCAGTTCGCTGTAGCCGTTGGCGCGCTTGAAGGCGACGTGCAGGTCGGTGAGCAGCGCGTGTTCTTCAGGGTCATTGAAACGCAGCTTCTCCGACAGGATCAGCGCGCCACCCGGCAACAACGACTGGCGGATACGCGACAGCAAAGCGGTGCGCTGGTCCGGGGCGATGAATTGCAGGGTGAAGTTCAGCGCCACCACCGAGGCCGGCTGAAACTCAAGGGCGAGGATGTCGCCCTCGATCACTTCAACGGGCAACAACTCCTGGAACATCGAGTCCTGGCCATTGAGGTATTCGCGGCAACGCTCGACCATCGCCGCGGAGTTATCCACAGCGATCACGCGGCAACCGTCGGTGCGCACGTGCCGGCGCAGCGCCTGCGTCACAGCGCCCAGGGACGAACCAAGGTCGTAGAGCACACTGTTGGGCTGGGCAAATTGCGCGGCGAGCACGCCGAGGTTTTCCACGATGGTCGGATAACCCGGCACCGAACGCTTGATCATGTCCGGGAACACCCGCACCACGTCCTCGTTAAAGGCGAAGTCAGGCACCTGGGCCAAAGGCTGGGCGAAAAGGCGATCGGATTCTTTGCTCACGGCGGTTCCAGCGGCATGGGTGGAAAAGGCCGGCATTTTAGCCAAATTGACGGGGGGATGCGCGGGTTGTCTGATAAACCGGCTGGAAGGGGTACTCGGGGAGCTGCATTGTCAGTAATGCCGCCTTCGCGAGCAGGCTCGCTCCCACAATGGATCTCGTCGAACTCAAATATTGCATTCACCGCAGATCAAATGTGGGAGCGAGCCTGCTCGCGAAGAATTCAGCGCGGTTTCTGGGTGAACGCTGACGCCGTAATCCCCCACTGCCCCAGCCAGTAACTGAGGATGATCACGTAGGGCGCCGCATCAAACGGCGCCACAAAGCGGCTGATACCAATCACGCTGTCGGAGAACACAAACGCCAGCGCGCCCGCCGCCGCCAGCAACGCCGAGCGTTTTGGCACATCAGTGCCCAAACGAGCCAGCGCCCGCCAGAGCATCGCGCTGATGGCCAGCCCATAAACAATCACCGGGATCAGCAACGGGCCGAGGCCGTGGGAAATCAGAATTCCCAACAATACCGCGCCAACGATCAAGGCGATCACCAAAGGTAACGCCGCCAACCGCCGGCAATCGCTCAAATAGGCTTTGAGATAAGCCAGATGCGCGACCAGAAACGCCCCGAGACCGAACACAAACAGATCCCCTGGCCACGCCAGCAACACGTCGCCGAGCAGCGAAAAAATCAGGCCAAGGCTGATCCAGCGGCGATAGTCGCTGGGCGGCGCGTCATGCAACCAGCCGAGCAGGGCCAGCACCGGCAACGGTTTGACCAGCAGACAAAGCAACGTCGCGTGTACGCTCACGCCATACAGGAAGGTCACCGCGCCCATCAGCGCCAGAATCAGCCAGCCCACGATCAGTTAACCGAGATTGCGCAGTCGAAAGTTTCCACCGGCAACACTTCCGGGGCCCAGGGTTGTTGCGAGGTCAGGCGTAGACGTCCGGAGCCGGCGGTGAAGGCTTGAAAGCGCCAGGTCGAAAGACCGGCGCTGCCGACGATCCCTGCATCTTCCGGATTGGTGTACACCTCAGGGCTGAGGGCATGCAGCACACCACCGGCCGAATCCTGGATTGCCCAGCGGTAACCCGTGCTCGGGTTGCTCGGCAGGGTCAGGATCAGGTTTTGCCCGCTGTTGAGTTTCACCGGGCATTGGCTTTGTTTTTCCACGGTCACGTTTTGTTTCGGTTGCGTGGCGCAGGCGGCCAGCAAAGAAAGGGCGAGGGGGACAAACAAGCGAGTGGGGGACATAAGGTCAGCGGCTCCGGCGTTCACGACGAACGGCGAGCATAACTGAAGATGAGACAAAGTGTGACGGTGCAGAGTTGTCGGCCATGCCGACGCCTTCGCGAGCAGGCTCGCTCCCACAGGGGGCAGTGATCAACCTGTGGGAGCGAGCCTGCTCGCGAAAGCGGTGGGCCAGGCACTACATACCAATCAGAACAATATCTTCGCCACATCCGCAAAACGCTTGGCGAAATGCACGGTGATCCCTTCCTTCAGGTAATCCGGCAGCTCCTCAAAACTGCCACGGTTAGGTTCCGGCAAGATCAACTCGAAGATCTTCTGCCGCCGCGCCGCAATCACCTTCTCGCGTACCCCGCCAATCGGCAGTACGTGCCCGGTCAACGTCAATTCGCCGGTCATGGCCACGCCTTTTTTCGGTGGCTGGTTACGTGCGAGCGAGAGCAGGGCGCTGGCCATGGTCACGCCGGCGCTCGGGCCATCTTTCGGGGTGGCGCCTTCCGGGACATGCAGGTGGACGAAGGCTTCGTCGAAGAACTTCGGATCACCGCCAAACGACTTCAGATTCGAGCTGACGTAGCTGTAGGCGATTTCCGCCGACTCTTTCATCACATCACCCAGTTGACCGGTGAGTTTGAAGCCACGATTCAGCGTGTGGATCCGCGTCGCTTCAATCGGCAAGGTCGCGCCGCCCATGCTGGTCCAGGCCAGACCGGTAATAACGCCGGTGCCGGACAGCACTTGCTCGTTGCGAAACACCGGATGACCAAGTGAGGCTTCAAGGTCTTTCGGAGCAATTTTGATCACCGCTTTCGGTTCGTCGATCAATTTCACCACGGCTTTGCGCACCAGTTTGCCCAGTTGTTTTTCCAACTGACGCACGCCGGCTTCACGGGCGTACCCGTCGATCAACGCTTTGAGGGCGCTGTCGCTGATGCTCAGGCTGCCTTTGGACACACCGGCCTTTTCCAGTTGTTTGGGCCACAGGTGACGCTTGGCGATGGCGATTTTTTCTTCGGTGATGTAACCGGACAGGCGAATCACTTCCATCCGGTCCAGCAATGGGCCGGGGATCGAGTCCAGGGTGTTGGCGGTGCACACGAACAGCACTTTCGACAGGTCCAGGCGCAGGTCCAGGTAATGGTCGAGGAATTCGACGTTCTGTTCCGGGTCGAGGGTTTCCAGCAGCGCGGAGGCTGGGTCGCCTTGGTAGCTTTGACCCATCTTGTCGATCTCGTCGAGCATGATCACCGGGTTCATCACTTCGACGTCTTTCAACGCCTGCACGAGTTTGCCCGGTTGCGCGCCGATGTAAGTGCGGCGGTGACCCTTGATCTCGGCTTCGTCGCGCATGCCGCCGAGGCTGAAACGGTAGAACGGCCGGCCGAGGGATTCGGCGATGGACTTGCCGACACTGGTTTTACCTACGCCCGGCGGGCCGACCAGCAACACGATGGAGCCGCTGATCTCGCCTTTGTAGGCACCGACCGCGAGGAATTCGAGGATGCGGTCCTTGATGTCGTCGAGGCCGGCGTGGTGCTTGTCGAGCACTTTGCGCGCGTGTTTGAGGTCGAGTTTGTCCTCGCCGTACACGCCCCACGGCACCGAGGTCGCCCAGTCGAGGTAGTTGCGGGTGACCGCGTACTCCGGCGAGCCGGTCTCGAGGATCGACAGTTTGTTCATTTCCTCTTCGATGCGTTTCTGCGCCTGCGGCGAGAGCACTTTGCCGGTCAGGCGTTGTTCGAACTGCTCGATGTCGGCGCTACGGTCATCCTTGGTCAGGCCCAGCTCTTGCTGGATGACCTTGAGTTGTTCCTTGAGGAAGAACTCGCGCTGATGCTCGCCGATCTTGCGGTTAACTTCGGCGGAAATCTCTTTTTGCAGGCGCGCAACTTCGACTTCCTTGCGCAGCATCGGCAGGACTTTTTCCATGCGCTTGAGCATGGGCACGCAGTCGAGCACTTCTTGCAGCTCGCCACCGGTGGCGGAGGTCAGGGCGGCGGCGAAGTCGGTCAGCGGCGACGGGTCGTTGGGGCTGAAGCGGTTGAGGTAGTTTTTCAGCTCTTCGCTGTACAGCGGGTTGAGCGGCAGCAGTTCCTTGATCGCGTTGATCAGCGCCATGCCATAGGCCTTGACCTCGTCGGTCGGCTCGGTCGGCTGGTGCGGGTATTCGACTTCCACCAGGTACGGTGGGCGATGGTGTTTGAGCCAGGTCTTGATGCGCACCCGGGTCAGGCCCTGGGCGACGAATTGCAGTTTGCCGTTTTCGCGGCTGGCGTGGTGGACCTTGACCAGCGTGCCGTACTCGGGGAGTGCGCCGGTGTTGAAATGGCGCGGGTCTTCCTGGGGCGTGTCCATGTAGAACAGGGCCAGGGAGTGGTGATCGGCTTTGCTGACCAGGTCGAGGGTTTCGGCCCACGGTTCTTCGTTGACGATGACCGGCAGGACTTGGGCCGGGAAGAACGGGCGGTTGTGGATCGGGATGATGTAGACCTTGTCCGGCAGGTTCTGGCCGGGCAGGGCGAGGCCTTTGCCGGTAGCGTGGTGTTCGATTTGCTCGGCTTCGTCGTACTCGCTCGGGTCTTCGGGGAATTCTTGCTGGTCGCTCATGGGGCACCTGCGCAATGGGGTATGGGTCTTAGATGGGGCAGGTGGGGGGCGGTTTCAATGGCACGGGATATTTCAAGTTGTGTGTTCAGGGTTTGGACAGGTGCTGGTGACTTGGCGGCCTCTGGGCCGACCATGTTGTTGGTTTGGGTGTACATATCCGTTGCTGCGGTAACGGCTGCTTAGGGTTTCGCCCTTACGGCGACTCACTTTTTTTTTCAAACGCCAAAAAAAAAGTAAGCAAAAAAAAGGTTCTTCACGGATTCCCGGGAAACACAGAAACAAGAACGCCGATTTGATTGATGATGTTCGTGCGAGCAAACACATCTAACAAACCGGCG